>JANYGI010000021.1 GCA_025362495.1 Byssovorax sp.
GGCATCGGGCTTTCTGGTTGTGGATGTTGCGGTGTGAACAATCGCATTATCCATCGCGAGGAAGCCTTTGTCCATCCATTCAGCCGGCTAAATCATCAGAATTCAGCCGCCGACACCGATGCAAACCGGTGTCTGCACCCAAGAGTGATCGCACGGCGGCGCTCTACCAGCTCTACTTCGGGGCTCAGACTGCGAGTCTGCTCAAGAAGCTCATCCTGTCGGGGCAACTGGAGATGATGCGCGGGTGGATCCCCTCGCTCACGGCATCTCCAAATCCGGTCCTCAGCGCCCTCGGCACCCGGCTCGCGAAGGCCGTCGCTGCCGCGGACGCGGCCATTGCAGCGCGCCTCGTCGCCGAGCAGCAGAATCGCGACTTTCGCGCCATCGGCGACCGCAAAGGCCTGACTCGCTGCGCTGACGGACAAGAAGAAGGCCTGAGCGGCCTCCCGGCCGGCGCGATCACCCCTCCTCGTCTTCGTCCCCGAACAGCACCCCGACCAGGAGGGGAATGGCCTCGAAGGGCTCCGGCGCGATCCGGTCGCCGCGCTCGGCGGTGAGGATCTCCAGATAGCCTTCGGGAGCCCACCGGTACACGGACAGCGTCTCTTCGGCGGGATCCACTATCCAGGAGTGAGGGACCTGGTGCCGGTGATAGGCACGCTTCTTCTTGACCAGATCGTTGCGCCGGTTGGTCGAGAGGATCTCGCAGACCCAGTCGGGGCGGAGAGTCACGGGGACGCCCCGTGGCTGCTCGGGGGAGCGGTCGCGCCGCCAGCCGGCCACGTCGGGGCGGAAGGTGTTGGCCGCGTCGAAGAACACGTCGACCTCGGTGGCGAACCACCAGCCGCCGGGCCAGCGTCCGCCGGGGCGCCGCTCGAACGGATCGATGCGCGCCGCGAGCCTGCGCTGCACGCCGCCGTGCTCGCCCGAGGCCGCGCCCTTCTCGACGATGACGCCGTCGATGAGCTCGTGGCGCCGCGTCTCCTCGGGGATCGCGAGGAGATCCGCCAGCGAGGCGGCGGGGGGGATCTTCAATGCGGGCGCGTTCATGCCCCGAGGATAGCGACTTCTCGCGGGGCGCCGGTCGCCGCGAACGGCCCTAGAGTGACGGGCATGAAGCCCGGCGACCACCCCGATTTCTACCGCTTCGCCCCGCCCCCCGGCGCCTCCCGGCAGAGCACGATCGTCCTCGATCGCGAGGGCCGCTTCACTCACGACGGCGATCCCATCGACAACCCCAGGCTCGAACAGGCGCTGCGGAGCTGGATCGCGCGGCACCCCGACGACGGGGAGCTCATCCTCTCGAACGGCTACGATTGGTGCTACTTCCGCGTCGAGGACGCGCCCTTCATCGTCACGGCGCTCCACGACGGGGCGACGCCGACGCTGGCGCTCTTCGACGAGACCGAGGAGCCGCTCGATCTCGAGACGCTGTCGATCGGGGAAGGGGGCGTCGTCTACGCGCGCGTGAAGAAAGGGGCGTTCGAGGCGCGCTTCTCGCGGCACGCGCAGACCCAGCTCGCGCCGCTGCTGGTGAGCGCCGATCCGCCGACGGTGCGAGTCGGCGCGCGGGAGCGGGTGCTGCCCGCGCGACGCGTCGCTGCGGCGTGATCGTCCGCGCGGCGATCACTCGCCGGGATCGTGGGTCTCGGGGCTGAGCGGGATCGATCCCGGGGTGTGGTTGTGCCCCTCGCCAGAGGCGGGCGAGATCACCCCCGAGCCGCGGTACTTCTCGGGGTGAAACACGTGGGGATCGTAGGGCTTCTTCGCGGGGTGCGCGGGCTTGTGCTCGGGCGCCGCGGGCTCGGCATCGACGGCAGGGGGAGGCGCGCTCGGGCTCTTCTCGGTCATGACGACGTCCTTTCGGTGGTCGGCGCAGTGTGGGCCTCCGTGACGCGGGCAGCAACGGGGGCGAGCCCGCGCAGCACATGCGCGTCATCGCGCACGCGATCACCGCAGCGGGGACGTCGTCAGCGGCGGCGGATCGCGCACCGTGGAGGGCACCGCCTCGATCGGCTCGCAGGCCGGGGCGCGATCCTCGTCGGCGAGGCGCACCAGCATGCTCTCGTGCAGGTCGAGCGGCTCGCCCAGCTCGGCGACGATGGCGTCGCGCATGGCCGCCGCGGTCTGGAAGCGGTCGCCCGGATCGAGGCGCAGCGCGCGGTGGGCGATCGCCGCGACGCCCGGCGAGATCCACGGCGCCGACTCCTCGACGGGGCGCGGCGGCTGGGTGCAGATGGTGACGATGAGCTCCCCCAGGGCCTCGATTTCCTGGTTGGGCGCGAGCCCCGCGAGGGCCTGGTAGAGCACCACGCCGAGCGACCAGAGATCGGCGCGATGGTCGACGGCCTTGGCCCCGCGCGCCTGCTCGGGCGCCATGTAGAGCGGCGAGCCGAGCACCGCGCCGGTGCGGGTGAGCACCTCGGGCGCGATGTCCCTGCGAGCCCAGGTCGGCAGCACCTTGGCGACGCCGAAGTCGACGATCTTCACCGTGAGCGAGCCGCCCTCGCCGCGCGTGAGGAAGAGGTTCGCCGGCTTGATGTCGCGGTGAACGACGCCGGCCTCGTGGGCCTTCGCGAGCCCGGCGCAGGCCTGCCCGACGATGCGCAGGGCCAGCGCCGGGGGCAGCGGGAGGAGGCGCTGGAAAAGGTCGCCGGCGTCCTCGCCCTCGAGGTGCTCCATCACCAGGAACGGGCCGCGCGCGTCGGTGCCGGCGTCGAGCACCCGCGCGACGTGGGGCGAGTCGATCGAGAGCGCGGCCTTCGATTCGCGGTGAAAGCGCTCGATGATCGTGGCGGTCTCGGCGGCGAGGCCGGTGAGGACCTTCACGGCGACGTCGCGGCCCTGGTCGAGATCGCGCGCGAGGTAGACCGATCCCATCCCGCCTTCGCCGAGGAGCCGATCGAGGCGGTACTTCCCGTGGATGAGGCTGCCGATCACGCGGGGCCGATGGTAGGCGCGCGCGTGTCCCCGTCGCAAGCGAAGCCCGGCGCTGCGCGGCGGACGATGATGGTATCGTGGTCGTGATGGCTTACACCTCGGGCGATGTGATCGACGGGCGATACGATATCGTGGGCGTCATCGGCAAGGGCGCGCACGGGGTCGTCTACGAGGCGAGAGACCTGCTCCTCGGCTCGCAGGTCGCGGTGAAGTGCCTGCACGGCGACGTCGCGTCCGAGCCGGGCTTCAAGACGCGCATGGCCCGCGAGGCCCGCGCGATGGGCGCGCTCTCGGGCACCGCGGCGGCCCAGGTGCTGGCCTTCGGCAAGACCGACGACGGCGGGATGTTCATCGCGATGGAGCTCGTGCGCGGCCGCGACTTCGAGACCTACCTGCGCGAGATCGAGCGTCACGGCGGGCGGATCGGCGTCACCAAATTGGTCGAGCTGCTCGGCTCGATCGTCGACACGCTCGAGGCGGCGCACGCGATAAGCCTCCTCCACCGCGATCTCAAGCCCGGCAACATCATGGTGCTCGACGCGCCCGGCCGCGGCCCGGTGCGCCTGCTCGACTTCGGCCTCGCCAAGGATCTCAAGGCCGATCCGCTCACGGCCGACGGGATGATCGCCGGATCGCCCGCGTACATGGCGCCCGAGGTCTGGCGCGGGAAGCCGGATCTGCTCGACCACCGCATCGACGTGTACTCGTTCGGGGCGATCGTCTTCCGCGCGCTCGCGGGCGCGCCGCCGTTCGATCCGCGTCAGCCCATCGATCGGATCCTGATCGCCGTGCTGCGCGGGGCGCGCCCGAGCCTGGTCGCGCTCCGGCCCGAGCTGCCGGCCGCGGTGGACGCGTGGGTGCAGAAGGCCCTGGCGATCAAGCCCGACGATCGCTTCCAGACGCCGCGCGAGCTGTGGTCGGCGTTCCTCGGCGTGATGCGGGTCGAGCTCGGTCGCTAGACGCTTGCGCGCGTTGGCGAGCCGGCGCACGTTTCGCACCGTGCAACACTCCCCTCTGATGGTCGGCGTCGTTCACCTGCTGCTGACGGGCCTCAGCGTGCTCATCGTCGGCAAGGTGCTGCCGGGCGTGCGCGTGAAGTCGTTCGGCTCGGCGGTGGTGTTCGCGTTCGTCATCGCCGTGCTCAACGCCGTGGCGTGGACGTTCCTCGCGCCGCTGTCGATCACCTTCACCGTGTTCACGCTCGGCTTCGGCGCCCTGGTGATCAACGGCCTGCTCTTCCTGCTCGCCGACGCCGTGGTGCCCGGCGTCGAGATCTCGGGCTGCCTCACGGCGATCCTCGCCTCGCTCGGCGTGACCTTCGTGAACTGGGCGATGCACTTCGTGGTGGGCCACTGGGCCCCGTGATCGGGCGGTGATCACGCGCGGCGGTAGCGCGCCTCCTGGGCCTTGTTCACCGTCAGCACCCAGTACACGAGGAACGCGATCCCGAAGCCGACGAACCACGCGTAGTGATAGAGTTCCATCCAGAACCGGGGCACCTCGGCGAGCTTGATCGTGCCGATGAAGCCCGGGATGTTGGGGAGGATGCCGCAGACGAGCGCGATCATCGCCTCGGCGTTCCAGCCGTCCTGATACCAGTACTTGCCCTTGCCGCTGTAGAGCGCGACGAGATCGAGCCTGGTCTTGCGGAGCGCGTAGTAGTCGCAGATCAAGACGCCGCCGATCGCGCCGAGCAGCGCTGAATAGCCGACCAGCCACGTGAAGATGTACCCCGTCGGGTCCGAGACGAGGCGCCACGGCTGGATCAGGATCCCGATGATCCCGGTGATGAACCCGCCGGTGCGGAACGAGATCTTCGAGGGCCAGAGGTTGGCGAAATCGTTCGCCGGGCTGACGACGTTGGCGGCGATGTTGGTCGCGAGCGTGGCGATGCACAGCGACGCGAGCGCGATCACCAGCAGCACCGGGTTCTTGAAGCGCGTCATCAGCACGACCGGGTCCCAGATCGTCTCGCCGTAGATGATCACCGTGGCGGACGTCACCGCGACGCCGATGAACGAGAAGAGCCCCATCGTCGCGGGGAGGCCGACGGCCTGGCCGACCACCTGATCCTTCTGCGAGTACGCGTAGCGGGTGAAGTCGGGGATGTTGAGCGAGAGCGTCGCCCAGAAGCCGATCATCCCGGTGAGGGCGGGGAAGAAGAACGCCCAGAATTTACCGTCTTTTGGCTGCCCGGCCGCGAACGCCGAGGGCGTGTCGAGCATCGGCCCGAAGCCGCCGGCCTTGCTGTAGGCCCAGTAGAGCAGCAAGAGGCCAAGCAAGATCAGGAGCGGCGCCTTGATGTTGAGCAGCACGCGGATCGAGTCGATCCCCTTGTGGATGACCCACATGTTGATCGCCCAGAAGAAGAGAAAGCACACGAGCTGCGGGAGGTTGATCCCGAAGTACGACTTCGGCAGCGCCTCCCAGGACGGCAGGTAGATCGCCAGGATCTTGTAGATCGCCCACCCGCCGATCCAGGCCTGGATCCCGAACCATCCGCACGCGACGAGGGCCCGCGCCACGGCGGGGACGTTGGCGCCGCGGACGCCGAACGCCGCGCGGCAGTAGACCGGGAAGGGGATGCCGTACTTCGTGCCCGCGTGCGCGTTGAGGATCATCGGCACCAGGACGATCGCGTTGCCGAGCGTGATCGTGAGCACCGCCTGCCACCAGCTCATCCCCTCGGCGATCAGCGACGAGGCGAGCATGTACGTGGGCACGCACGCCGACATCGAGATCCAGAGCGCCGCGATGTCCTTCGTGGCCCACTTGCGCTGCGCGAGCGTGGTCGGCGCGAGATCTTCGTTGATGTACGGCGACTCGATCTCGCCGACGACCTCGCTGATGCCGCCGACGACGCGGACCTTCGGGGCGTGGTGAGGTGCGCGTAGAGGGGCGGTGGTCGTCATGGCGATGCGCGAGGGTAGAGCGCGGATCGCCTGCCGGTAAAGCCGCTAATAGCGATACTGCCAGAGCACATCGAGGCCGCCCGCGGGCTGCTCGCCCCCGACGGCCGCCGAGCCGCGGAGGAGCCAGCGCGGGAGGAAGCGCCAGTCGAGCGTCAGCACCGTCTGCTGCGTCTGGGCGCTGGCGTTGCCGCCGAGGCTGCTGCCCGAGGACGCCGTGCTCGATGTGCCGCCGGTGGTCGTCGTGTAGCTCGCGGTGGCGTGGAGCTGATCGCCGATCGCGTAGGCGACGCCGGGGCGGAGGGTGCCGTCGTCGTTGGTGCTGAACTGGGTGGAGAACCCTTTGAACACCGTGCCGGAGAGCAGCGCGTTCACCTGCGACGACGCCAGCTCGACGGCGACGCCGCCGGCGACCTGCTGCGCCGACGCGCTCGGCCCCGTCTGCACGCCGCCGGCGAAGGTGCCCGAGTTGTCGGCCGCGCCGAGGAGCATCGCCAGGATCTGCGGCTGCGCGAGGGGCGGGTCGGAGCGGAACTTGAGCTTGTCGGAGGTGATCGGCTGGAGGATGCCGATGTACTCGACGAAGACGCTCGTGCCCTCCGGGGCGCCGCGCCAGCGCGCCTGCACGTTGAGGTACGGGTTCGAGGTGTCCTCGGCGCGGAGCCGCACGAGCCCCTTCTCCTCGATGGCGAACTGCTTGCCGAAGAACTGGAGCGTGCCGCCCGGGAGCAGCTCGATGTCGCCGCTGACGCGCGCCCGATCGGTGAGCTCGACCGTCGGCGGCGAGGTCTTCGAGCCCGACACCGTCACGTCGAGGTTGGTGCCCGCGACCTCGACGCGGCCCACGTCGAAGATCAGCTTCCACGCGAGGGCGTCCTCGGCGCGGGGCTCCTTGCCGGCGCCGAGGCGGTGCGAGACGCTGATGCGCGGGTTGTCGTCGAGGGGCTGCACGCCGCGCGCGGAGTCGGCCGGCAGATCGAGGTGGAGCTGGGGGATGCTCACCGTCGCCTTGATCTCGTTGTCCTTTTTTTCTGCGGCGATCTTGATCGTGCCGCGCGCGTTGCCGAGGGGCACGCCCTCGAGCGTCAGGGGGATCTCTTCGCCCTTGGCGATCTCGAAGGCGCCGTCGGCGCGCTCGAAGCGCAGGCCGTCGAGGTGCGCCGTCGCCGAGCCGGTGATCCGCCCGCGCGTGCCCTCGGCGCGGATGTCGGAGAGCTCGATCGTGCCGTCGGGCTTGCTGGCGATGGTGACGGTGAGGTCGTGGAGCTCTTGCCCGATCTGGGGCACGTGGATCACGCCGGATTTGACCTTCATGCGGGCGTCGATGCTCGCCTGATCGCCCGCGGCGAGCCGCTTCCAGCCGACGCGGACGTCGCCGTCGAGGTAGCCGTCGAGCTTGCTGAGGATGTCGGCGACGCCGGGATGGAACACGGCGAGGCGGAGGCTCTGCGCCTTGGCGTAGCAGTCGGCCGCGGTCTCGGCGTCGATCGTCGGCACGAGGCCGCGCCGCCAGACGACGCCCGCGAACGCCGACGCGTCGAGGAGACCGCCGTCCTGAGCCGCGAGGTGGGCCTGCACGCGCGCCGTGGAGTGATCGCCGGCGGCGCCCGTGGGGGCGGCGATGTCGACCTTGAGCGAGCCCTCGCTGAAGAAGAGATCCGATCCGATCTGGAGATCGGGCAGATCGAGATCGACCTTCATCGCCGGGTGCTCGTGGAGGCCGCTCATGGCGATGGTGCCGCTCATGTGGCCGCCGACGTCGTGATCGGCGAACCACGGGACCTCGCCGAGGGGCAGCTCATCGAGCTTGGCGTAGAAGCCCGCGGAGTACGTCGGCGCGCCGCCCGCGAGGAGCTTGCGCAGATCGAAGGCGATCTCGCCGTTGGCCGTGGCGATCTCCTTCGCGCCATCCTTGGCGTGGAGATCGATGGTGGCCTTCTCGGCGTCGTACGTCGCGAGCAGCTCGGCGTCGATCGGCAGCGACCACGGCGTGGCCTCGTCGCCGGTGAGCCGCTGCGCCACGGCCAGCTTGAAGGTCGACACGCGCGCCGTGACGAACGGTTGATCGAGCGTCCCGTCGAGGTACGCATCAGCGCGGATCTCGCCGCTCAGCGCCGGTAGCTGGTCGAGCATGAAGCTCGGCAGCGTGACGAACGACGAGAACCGCCGCTGCGGCACCGAGATGCGCCCCGAGATCGGCGCCCGTCGCAGCAGCGCCCAGCGATCCTTCGGGCGATCGACGAGCCCCGCGAAATCCAGCGTGGCCTTGATCGCGGCCTCGGTCACCAGCTCGCCGTCGAACAGCGCCGCGCGCAGCGTCGACTCGCCCGTGGCGCCGTCGACGTCGCCGTTGACCTGCACGTCGACCTTGCGCGACTCCCACGCGGGCGCCTCGCTGCCGAAGGGCTGCGGCCCGGCGAGCTCGAGCCCCGACGTCCGCGCGAAGAGATCGCGCACCGACACGAAGCGCTCCCCGGGCTTGCGCGCGAGGTCGAAGCGCGTGGCGAGCGTGCCGCGCACGTCGGACACGAAGAGCTGCGCGGCGGGGACGAGGCGCGCCACGCAGCGGAGATCCCAGTCGTCCGCCGCGACGTGGACCTTGCCGCTCAGCCGCGCGAGGCTCGCCGGATCGAGCAGGTGCCCCGGGAGCTCGCCCTCGCCGCCCGAGAGGCGGACCTCGGCGAACGCGCCGCTGCACGGCTCGCGATCGGAGCTCTTCTCCGAGGCGTGCGCGATCAGGCGGATCACGCCGTCCGTCGTGACCCTGTCGTCGTCGAACGTGGCCGTCACCAGCGCTGACACGCCGGTGAGCGCCGAGATCTCGCCGTTCTCGAGCTGCACCGAGACGTGGCCCTTGCGACCGCGCGCCGAGGGCTGGAGATCGACGTCGAAATCGGCGAGGCCGCGCACGCGCTGTAGGAGGCCCGCGAGCTTGCCGACGCGCTCGAGATCGACGCCTTCCCCGTGGATTTTCCCGACCAGCTCGCGGTTCCGCACCGTGAGGCCGCCGGAGATCTTGCCGGTGCCCGCGCCCTCCAGATCGAGGCCCTCCAGGCGCACGCCGCCGTCGCCCGCGCCGATGCGCGCGATCGAGCCGTTCACCTCGGTGCCGTCGCGGCGCACGCGCACCTTCACGCCGCGCGCGCCCCGCGCCGCCGCGTCGAGCTCGCCCGAGATCCGCACGCCGTCCGCCGCGGGATCGTCGTCGGGCGCGCCCTCGCGCGGCGGGTGTGTGAGCGCCGTCGCGGTGATCTGCGGCCTCAGCAGCGGGCCGTGAGCGCGGCCGGTGATGCGGTCGAACGCGTAGCCCGAGGCCTGGACCTGCCGGCCCCACACGGTGGCGTCGACGTCGATCGCGCCGGGCGCCGAGGTGCTGCCGTTGAGGTGGCCGTCGAGCCCGCCGTGATCGACGGCGACGCCGCCCGGCGCGCGGAGGCCGCTGTAGAGGGCGTTGACCTTGGCGTCGAGCACGCCCGCGCGCAGCGATCCGACGACGCGCACGTGGGCGCTCCCGCCGATGGCGGCCTTGATCCGCGGCACGGCGCCGAGCGAGGCGATGTCGCTGGTGGCCGCGAAGGCCAGCGCGCCGCCGGGCGAGAGCGCGAACGTCGCGTCGATCGGCGCCCCGTCTTCGTACAGCGTCGCGTTGCCGCTGAGCACGCCCCGATCGAGCACGAGATGCAGGTCGGCCGGCGGCACCGCGTCGGCGCCGATCGCGAACGCCGTCGTCGTCGCGTCGACCTGCAGGCGCTGGAGCGGGCCCAGCTCGAACTTCACGCGCCCGGCCACGTCGAGCGGCGTGGCGTCGAGGGCCACGAAGATCGCCGGATCGACGGCCTTCGCCGCGACGTCGGCCTCGAACCGCAGCCCCTGCTCGATGTCGAGGCGCCCTTCGATCGCCGCCTTTCCGCGCGGCCCGCGCGGGCCATCGAAGGTGACGTCGCCGTGGATCGCGAACGTGGGAAGGTCGCCGTCGAGATCGATCGTCGCCGAGAGCGCCTCGTGGATCGGGAGGCCGGGGATCACCGTCGCGAGATCGTCGGGCGTCGCCCGCGGGATCTCGGCCGTCGCGGTGAGCCGACGCTCATCCATGCCGCCGCGCACCTGCACCTCGACCGCGCCGATCTGCCCGGAGAACACCGTCCACATCTTCATCGTCGCGGGCGCGGGGGCGCCCCCGTCGGCCGCCACCAGCGGCGTCGGACCGAGGCGGAGGTGGTAGTTCGCGGAGCCGGACAGCGTCGCGGGCAGGAGCGCGCGATCGGTGATCCCCGTCTGCTCGACATCGAGGGTGAGCCCCGCCTCGCCGAGGTGGAGCGCGCCGACGACGTTGCGCGCGTCGGTGTCGAGCGCGCGCGGCGCCGCGATCATCCCGTGGGCCCAGGCGTGGCCGACCTCGATGTGGCCGAGATCGACGCGCACCCCGCGCTGGCCGGGCGCTGCCGGCTTCGCGGAAGGCCGTAAAAGAAAGGCTTCGGCGATGGTCGGCAGCGTCACGCCGGGCTCGCGCTCGACCAGCACCGAGGCGTCGTCGACGCGCACGAACGGCAGATCGATCCAGAGCGGGCCGCCGCTCTTGAAGATGTTGTAAACGATGCCGAGCACGTCGGCCTTGGCGTGGATCCCGCTGGCGCTGACGACCTGCGCGCCCCTCGGATCGAGCACGATCGCCGAGCGAATGTCGACGCCGCGGAGGCCGGCGTGCTCGATCTCCTCGGCGATGATCCGCCCCTCGAACACCGTGCCGAGCGCGCTGTTGACGATCGACAGGATCAGGCGCCGCGTCGGCGGCAGATCGAGGTGAATGACGACCGCGCCGACGGTGGCCGCGAGGAAGATCGCGCTGAACCCGAGCCCGACCAGGGCGCCGCCGAGCGCGCGTCGCAGCCGGCCAGGCGGGCGCGGCGGCGTCGGATCGGCGAGAGCGGACACGGCACCGAGCTTAGTGCTTCCTTGCCGCGGTTACCCTCTCCGCGCAGCAACTCGTCAGAAATGCCCGGCAGACGCGGCTCTACGCGACCTTCTCGAGCTCCAGGAAGAGCTGCCCGAGCTCGGGCTTCGACCGGAGCGGGGCGCAGAAGCGGCTCGCGACGTGGAGCAGCTCGGCCTCGAGCAGCTCGGTGCGGCGGCCCATCTCGGCGATCTTCTGCTGGCTCTTCTGGCGGCGATCTTCGAGGCTCTTGTCGAGCGAGGCCAGGCTGTTGCGGAGCGCCTTGATCTGGGCGTCGACGTCGGCGATCACGCGCTCTTTCTTCACGGCCTCGCCGTCGGCGTCGAGCTCGTGGCGGCGCACGTCGTACCAGCGACCGACGAGGTCCGAGAGCTTGCCGTACGCCGCCGCCAGCTCGCGCGTGGGCTCGGCGAAGCCGCCGCGGCCCTCCCACCCCATCAGGTCTTTGTGGGCGGCGATCACCTGCGGCGGGAACAGCTTCGACTGCACCGCGAGCGGGGCCACGGCGAGGCGCAGCCCGCGGGCCTCCTCGCGCGTCCGCGACACGTCGCTCGTGAGCGTATCCATCGCTTTTCCGAGGCGAAGTCGACCGTCGCGCCCCTCGTTCTCGATGGTCTCGAGGCGCTGCTGCTCCTCGAAGGCGCCGGCGCGGAGCGAGGCGATCTCGCGCAGGTGGCCCTTGAGCGCGTCGAGCATCCGCGTGACGTCGGCGGGCGCCGCGGGGCCGAAGGCGCGCGCCATCATGCGATCGAAGATCTCGGTGCGGCGCTCCCACGGGTGCGCCGTGTTGCGCAGCGAGGCCGACGGCGGCGGGGGCGGCGGCGCGACCTCCGCGGGGATCGCCACGCCGATGTTCTGTGCGATCGCGGTGAGCTGCGCCTCGACCCGGTGCGCGTCGACGGGGCGCTGCTCCGGCGCCTTGGCCATCAGATCGAACAGCAGCCGATCGAGCGCCTCGGGCGCGTCCTGGAAGGTCTCGCGCAGGTGCGGCGGCGGCTCCTTCAGGTGCTTCATCAGCCAGCTTGCCGGATCGCTGGCGGTGAAGGGCAGCTTCCCCGTGAGCATCTCGAAGATCATGATCCCGAGGGCGTAGAGATCGGCCGGCGGGCCCGCGTCGATCGAGCTGCCGCGCTCCGGGGCCATGTACTGCGGCGTCCCGAAGATCTCGCCGAGGTTGGTCAGGCGCGCGTCCTGCGTGCAGCGGGCGATGCCGAAGTCGAGCAGCTTCACGTGATCGCCCGGGAGCAGGAACACGTTCTCGGGCTTGAGATCCCGGTGAATCACCTCGAAATCGTGGGCGCGGGCGAGGGCGCGGGCCATCTCGATGCCGATGACGAGGGCGCGGGCCATGGGCAGGCGGCCCTTCTCGAGCACGTCGGCCAGGCTCGATCCCGTGAGCAGCTCCATCACCAGGAAGGGGACGCCCTCTTCCGTCTCGCCCTGGTCGAAGATCTCGATGATGTTCGGGTGAGCGAGGCGCTGCGCGTGGCGCGATTCGCGGCGGAAGCGCTCGCGCGTCGTCGGGTCCTGGGCGAACTGCGGGTTCAGGACCTTGATCGCGCAGGGCCGGTCCACGAGCTTGTGGCGGGCCCGGTAGACGATGGCCATCCCGCCCTTGCCCAGGGCCTCTTCGATGACGTAGCGCCCGGCGACGGTGGATCCGATGCGCGGATCCTTCGGCGAGACCAGGCTCGCGCCGTCGACGAAGCAGAAGGAGCTCTCGCTGGGGTAAGCGAGGTGGCACTGGGGGCACGTCTTCATGGCAAGGGCAGAGCGCAGCGCCGGGCCGCGCTCCTGTGGCTGCACTCTACGAGCGTCCGCGCGACACGGTCAACGCCGCGGATCGCGCAGAGCCCGCTTCAGGGCGCGGGGAACGTCGACGGCGTGGGCGATCCGGCGATGAAGTTCTCGCGGATCCACCCGCGAAACCCCGGCAACCCGAGCCGATCGAGGAGCGGCAAGAACGCGGGCTCGATGCCGTCTTCGCGGTGGATGTCGGTGAAGGCGCGCACGCCGACGTCGTGGGCGGCGAGGACGAAGGGCATGATCTCGGTGCGGCCTTGATCGAAGGCGTCGAAGAGCAGCGAGGCCTTGAGGTACGCGGCGGAGACGTCGAGGAACGCGGGGCGCACGCCGCGGATGTAGCGGCTGAAGGGCTCGGCGATGATCCGCTTCTCGGGCGAGTCGACGAGGCCGGCGTCGGCGAGCTGCTGGCGAAAGAACACGCTCGCCGAGGGGCGATCCGACTGGTTCTTGCGGCGCTGGAGCTCGTACCCCTCGGCCACGACCACCAGGGCGTAGTCGGTCTTGCTCAGGGCGCGTGCGATCTCGGTGAGCACGCTCGAAGGCAGCTTGAAGAACGGCAGGATGATCAGGTGCGCCCGCGCCGCGACGCCGCAGTGGAGCGCGTGGCGCCCGCTGCGGTTGCCCATCATCTCGAGCACGTAAATGCGCTTGTGGGTGTAGGCGTCCTCGTTGAGGCCGCGGGCGATCGTGGCGCCGGCCTCGACGCCGGTGTTGAAGCCGATGGCGCGATCGCCGCCGACGTCGTTGTCGACGGAGACGTTGACGAAGCCGATCGGCAGGGCCGGATTCATCTCGCTCACGAGGGCCTTCGCGCCCTCGAAGGTGCCATTGCCGCCGACGCAGATCACGTGGGTGAAGCCCTGCGCCAGCACCGTCGCGGCCGCCTGCTTGCGGTTCTCGGGCTGGAAGAACCCGAGGTAGCGCTCGCTCCGGAAATCGCTGCCGGCGTCGAGCACGCGCCGCCCCATCGATCGCGCCGGGATCCCCTTCGCCAGCAGCGCATACCGCTCCTTCCGGCTGACGATCAGCCGCTCGAACGGCGGGTTCGACGTCGCGTCCCCCGTGAGCGAGCGGAACCCCTGCGTGGCCGCCCAGACCTCGTACCCGCGGCGCTCGCCCTCCTCGGTGAGGGCGACCGCGACCGACGAGTACCCCGGGGCGTTGCCGCCGTCGAAGACGAGGAGCAGCCGCTGCGAGGTCGCCGGGGCGGCGTTGGGGAGGCCGAACTCCACGAGGTTGCTCATTTCTCCGCCGATGTACCACGAAGCGAAGGCGGCGCGGCGGCCGCTCGCGAGCGGGGCCGCGCGGAGTGAAACCGTACGCGGGGCGGTCGGGCGGGGAGCCGCGCGGTTCGAAACCGTGCGCCGAGCGGTCAGTCGGGGAGCGGCGCGGAGTGAAACGGCGCGCGGGGCGGTCGGGCGGGGGAGCCGCGCGGAATGAAACCGTGCGCGGAGCGGTCGGGCGGGGGAGCCGCGCGGAGTGAAACCGTGCGCGGGGCGGTCGGGCGGGGGAGCCGCGCGGTTCGAAACCGTGCGCGGAGCGGTCGGCCGGCGAGCCGGCCCGGATCGAGTCCGGAGAGGTTTACTTCCGGCGGCCGAGCAGGCGGAGCATGAACAGGAACAGGTTGATGAAGTCGAGATAGAGAATCAGCGCCCCGAAGATGGCGCCCTTGTCCCCGGCCTCGCCGCCGACGTCGAGCTGCTTGATCTTCTGCGTATCGTAGGCCGCGAGGGCCGTGAACACGATCACGCCCACGAAGGTCGTGAGCCAGTAGAGCATCGTGCTCTGGAGAAAGATGTTCACCACCGAGGCGATGATCAGGCCGAAGAGGCCCATCATCGCGAAGCTGCCGACCCCGGTGAGATCGCGCTTGGTGGCGTAGCCATAGGCGCTGAGCGCGCCGAACGCGCCGGCGGTGATGAAGAACGTCGAGGCGATCGATTCGCCGGTGTACGCGAGGAAGATGACCGAGAGCGTGAGGCCGTTCATCAGCGCGTAGGCGAAGAACATCGCCCCTGCGGTCACCTTGCTGATGCGGTTCACCATGCTCGAGAACGCCCACACCATGGCCAGCTCGCCGAGGAGCAGGCCATAGAACACAATCCGGTTGCCGAGGATGATCTGGCGGGCGGCCTCGGAGCTGGCGACCAGCATCGCGGTCGCCCCGGTGACGGTGAGGCCGAGGGCCATGAAGGCATAGACCTGGCGAAAGAACGCGGCGTGCTCGCCGGCGGCCCGGGTTTGCGGGACGGCGTGCTGCGGATAACGGGCGGGCTCGTACATGGTTTCCTCTCCGGCCAGTGCTGAGGCGCGAGAGCGTAGCACCCGTGGAGCCCGCCGGGAGCCCGCGATGGCCACGCTCTCGTGCTGCTCGCGCGGAGGCGCTCATGCAGGCGCCAGGTAGTCTCGCTCGTCTTGCCAAAGCTGAACGAGGCTTGACGAGGCTCGTGCGGTTCGCGGAGTGGTGGGGCCCCGACGAGCTTTGCTCGGCGGGGCGGCGAGGGCGCGTGCCCTCGCCGTGGGACTCAGAACATCGAGAGGCCGCTCGCGGTCGTCGCCGGCACGTCCTGGATCACGTCCCAGTGCTCGACAATCTTGCCGTTCTCGACGCGGAACAGATCGGCGAACACCACGTGGCGCCCGGCGAACGTGCCCTCCGAGTGGGTGAACACCAGATCTCCTTCGGCGACGTAGCGGTAAGTCTTCGCGTAAACCATGCTGAGGCCGGCCTTCGCCAGATCGGCCATCGCCTCGCCGAAGCCGGCGAGCCCGTCGCCTACGCCGGGGTTATGCTGGTGGTAGCTGTCCGTGCTGATGTACGTCGTCAGCTTGTCCATCTGGTGGCCATAGAGCACCTCGGCCCGCGCTTCGTGGCGCCGGTGGCCGCGGCGCTCGTCGCCCGGCACGCGCAGCTCCGCGTCGACATCGTCGCCGACGACGCCGCGCACGATCTGATCGCCGGCAGCTTCGATCTCGGCGTGCGCCTCGGCGCGCCGGGTGACTCGGGCTACGTGATGCGTTGACTCGGCGTGACGGTGGAGCCGATCGTCGCCGCGCCCGCGCTCGCGGATCGCTACCCGCAGGCGTCACGCCCGCGCGATCTCGCGGGCGCTCCCTGGGCGCGCCATTCGCTCCTCGCGCGGCACGATGTGATGACGTTCCGCGGCCCGCGCGGCGAGCAGGAAGAGATCGCCGTGGCGGTGCGCGCGGAAGCCAACACCGGCGACGGCGTGCGCGCGCTGCTCCTCGCGGGCGTGGGCTTCGGCGCGCTGCCAGAGCACCTGATCGCCGAAGACCTCCAGCGAGGCGCGCTCGTGCGGGTTTGCCCGGAGTGGATCTGGAAGCAGATCACGCTCTGTGCCGTGCTGCCTTCGGCGAAGACGCGCCCCAAGCGAGTGACGCTGTTCCTCGCGGCGTTGAAGGAAGCGCTGGTGAGCGCGGGGGTCCCGGGCGGGTGAGCGCACTGCGAGATGCTGTCGGTCAGCTCGTGGCCACAGCAGGGCATCCGGTGCGGCGCGGATAAATCGATCGTCGGCGATCGCCCGGGAGACGAGATCACGCGGACGATGTTCTGCTCCGTCGCTGCGCTGGCGTTCGTCGCGGGCTGCCACGCGCCCTCGCCGCGCTCGCCGCGCTGAGCTGGCCCGGCGCGAGGCTTGCGGCAATGGCGCTCCCGGCGCAAAGCTGCGCGCATGTCGAGGAGGTTCAACACCGCCGGCCCGTGCGAAGCGGAGCGGGACTACCTGGTGCCGCCCGCGGCGCGCTTCCCCGAGGCGCGCCGGCTCATCGACCAGCAGGGCTATTTCGTCCTCCACGCGCCCCGCCAGACAGGCAAGACGACGACGCTCCGCGCCCTCGCCGCCGCGCTCACCGCCGAAGGGCGCTACGCGGCGCTGCACTTCACCTGCGAAGAGGCCTCGGTCACGCGCGACGACTATGGCGCCGGAATGCGCGCGGTTCTCCACGCGCTCCGCAACGCCGCGGAGAACAGCCTTCCCCCGGAGCTTCAGCCGCCGCCGTTTCCGGACGCGCCCGACTCGCAGCTGCTCCACGCCGCGCTCCGCGCCTGGACGCACGCGTGCCCGCGTCCGCTGGTGCTCTTCTTCGATGAGATCGACTCGATGGTCGGCGACACCGTGATCGGCGTCCTCCGCCAGCTCCGGGCCGGCTTCACCGAGCGCCCGCAGCATTTCCCCTGGTCCGTGATCCTCTGCGGGCTGCGCGACATACGCGATTACAAGCTCGCGGCCGGCGGAAACCCCCCTCGGCTCGGCTCGTCCAGCCCGTTCAACATCAAGGTCGAGTCGACCCGGCTCGCGGACTTCTCTTTCGCTGAAATGAGCGGCCTCTATGCTCAGCATACCGCCGACACGGGTCAACCCTTCACCGAGGCCGCGATCGCCCGCGCCTTCGAGCTCACGGCCGGACAGCCCTGGCTCGTCAACGCCCTGGCGCGAGAGATCGTCGAGAAGATGGGTGTCCCCACGCCCGAGTCGATCACGATTGACCACGTCGACCGGGCCAAAGAGCGGCTGATCCGCGCGCGGGCGACCCACCTCGACTCGCTGCTCGCTCGGCTGACCGAGCCCAGGGTTCGTCGCATCATCGAGCCGCTGATCGTGGGTGACGTGCTGTATGGCGACGAGCTCGACGACGACATCGCCTACGTCCGCGCCCTCGGCCTCATCGCGATCGATAACCCCGTTCGCGTGGCCAACCCGATCTACCGCGAGATCATCGTCCGGGTACTCGCGGGCGCGGCCGAGGGCAGCGTGACGGCCGAGCCGCATAGCTTCGTCTTGCCCGACGGCCGCCTCGCCTGGAAGAAGCTCCTCCGCGAGTTCGCGGGCTTCTGGGCCGAGCACGGCCTGTCCCTCCAGGCGTCGGTTCCGTATCACGAGGCCGCGCCGCAGCTCGTGTTGATGGCCTGGCTGCAACGCCTCGTCAACGGAGGTGGCCAGATCGATCGCGAGTACGGCGTCGGCCGCGGCCGGGTGGATTTGCTGGTGCGCTGGCCGTATCACCTCGCGGACGGGACGAAGGCCGTGCAGCGGCGCGCGCTCGAGGTCAAGGTCTGGCGGCCCGGACAGGTGGATCCACGCAAGCGCGGTCTGGAGCAGCTCGACGGTTACCTGGGCCAGCTGCGGCTCGCGCGTGGGGTCCTGGTGATCTTCGATCGGCGCAAGCCGGACCGGATCGTCCAGCCGCGCTTCGAGGACACGAAGACGCCGAAGGGGCGCGCGGTGCGGCTGCTGCGCGCGTGAAGAGCCCTCTCGTCGGCGTAGGTGGGATGGCGCCTCGTGCGCTTCATCCCACCTCGCGACGGGCATTTTCTCAGAACAGATCGCCAATCCGCTTGGCCAGGCTGCCGCCGCCGAACATCAGGCGCAGGCCCTTCTTGAACCACGCATAGCTCTTCTCCGTGCAGGGGAATTGCAGCGGATCCTTCTCGCCCATGGGGATGCGATCGACGCTGATGTGCTTGGTCGCCCGCGCATCGCGAAGAGGGGTTGCCCCCTCTCGGCCGTGCTCGGCCTCCGGCCTGCGCGCGGCCGTCTCCCCCAAATCGCTCGCTCCGCGAGCTCAGGGGGAGCCCATGATCGTTTGAAAGCTGAGATCTGCCGCCACTTGATATCCGTGTGCCGCAGCAACCGACGTGTCTCACCTTCGGGTGGCGTCTGCGTTTGCATGGCACAATGTGATAGCCAATTCCGACATCGAGTCGGATCCCCTGGACACGCTTTCGAGCAACCCGATAGGGTGGTGTAATGAGCGACTCCCCCCCCGCCGATTCTCGTAGATCGATCGCGCGCCAGACACTGGCTGGCTTGTGCCGCGTTACTGCTCGTGGCTCTCGCCATCGGTAGCTCGTGCACGTCCGAATCTCCACCGCAAGACGAGCACATCACCTCGGTCGCGCAGGCCTACGTGCCCGGTCAGAACAACCCAGCCTGCATGGCCGCCGCCTGTCCCGCCGGGCAAGTTCGCACGTGCGGCGATGTCTGCGTCACGCCTGTCGCCGTCGGCGGAGTATGTTCGCAGACGGACTGCCTGTCGAACAGCGTGTGTGATCCGCACTTCGGAGCGAGCTGCGAGCCGACGTCGGTCATGGGAGTTTTCAAGTGCGCTGCCGCTCCGACCGGCAAGGGGATCCTCGCCGCGTGCACGCCGAGCAGCTCACTCGACTGCCCGGCGGATACGTTCTGCAAGGACTTGACCCAGTGCGCGGGTGGCTCGGCCCTGAACGGGTTCTGCGCCGTCGGCGTGGAGGAAGGGTACGTCTGCGACTCGAACTGGACGGATGCCTACGACCCGTCGCACGTGAACAAGAAGTGCTCTCCGTGCATGCCAGGCACCGTGTGCATGCCGGCCGGCAGTGACGGTCTCAGGTATTGCCACAAGCCGTGCTCGACGCCGGCCACGTGCCCGTGCAACGACAATGGCGAGACGAACGCCTGCTCGGGCGGCAAGTGCTACGTGTGTCGCTCGTTCGGGGGTGAGTGCGACGACGAGCACGTGTGCTGCGATGAAGCCAACAACAAGTGTGGGGCGTTCTCCGGGACCTGCTGCAAGAAACCCGGTCAGACCTGCTCCGCACAGAGCGATTGCTGCGGCCCGACCGAGGTCTGCCTCGCGGGCGTCACGCGCATCTGCGGCACCTGCAGGAACCTGCTCGACTCGTGCGGCGCGGACGACGACTGCTGCATGGGCAAGTGCAGCGGAGGCCAGTGCGTCGCGGATTGCGCGAGCGATGACGGCGTGACCGACTGTGACACCGGCCTGCTGGGCGAGTGCAAGAAGGGGAAGATCAGCTGCACCAAGACGGGGCCGATCTGCAAACAGACCGTTTTCGCCACGGCAACCGAGACCTGCAACGGGAAGGACGAGAACTGCGACGGGAAGATCGACAACATCGTGCAGTCGCCCTGTGACAATGCTCATACGTTCGCCGGCGCGGATACGTGCCAGTCGGGCTTCGTCTCCGGTGGCCACAAGGAGTGCAAGGACGGGCTTCAGGTGTGCGTCGGCACGGAGAACGTCGACTACTGCGCCGGGAGCGCGTGCAACGTGGTGCTCGCGAATGGCACGTCGTGCGGTGCCTGTGGCGGCCAGCATTGCGGCGGAACGTTCGGCCTCTGCACTCCTGGGTCGACCTGCTTCGCGGATATGGGGACCTCGATGACGACGTGCCACGTCAACATGGGCTGCCCGTCGAGTTACGCGTGCTGGCACCCGAGCCAGAATGGAGCCTGTTGTGTCAGTAACTGTACACCTTGAGGCTGCTCTTCTGACGCTGCTGCTCGCCGGATGCACTCCCTCCGTGGAGACCACTGTGCCGCCGGATGTCGTCCCTGCGTCTTGCACGACGGCTCTGCCGTGCGGTACTCCGGCACAGAGCTGCTGCGCTTCGCCGGTCGTCGAAGGGGGCACCTTCAACCGGCTCAACGATCCGAAGTGGCCGGCGACGGTGAGCTCGTTCCAGCTCGACGCCTTCGAGGTCACTGTCGGTCGACTCCGCACATTCGTCGAGTCCTATCCCGGCTCGAAGCCGAAGGCGGGAGCGGGCGAGCACCCGAGTATCGCGGGATCCGGCTGGCGCGAGTCGTGGGATTCGAAGCTCCCGGCGACACAGGCCGATCTGCGAAAGTGGCTCGCAACCCGGCTGGAGTCGATACCACCGCAGCCGGAGCTGTCGGCCTACATTGCCTGGTCCGACGAGCCGGCGGGCCACGAGCAGGCGGCTGGCAACATGATGTCGTGGTATCTCGCGTTCGCATTCTGCGCCTGGGACGGCGGTCGGCTCCCCACCGGAGCCGAGTGGAACTATGCGGCCGTCGGCGGCGCCGAACAGCGTCCGTACCCGTGGGGGGACGTGGCCCCGGACCCTTCGTTCGCGGTGCTGCGCGTCTCGGAAAACGGCGCGCTGGAGGCGTTCTCACCTGTGGGGAGCAAGCCTGCCGGCGTCGGCCGCTTTGGCCAGCTCGATCTGGACGGCAACCGCTTCGAGTGGATGCTCGACGCCGAGGGCACGATGGATCCCGGCAGCAAGGTCGATCTTCCGCTGCCCTGTCATGATTGCGCCAAGGCAGAGAGTCCAATTGCGATCTGGCGCTCGCTGCGAAACCAGTCCTTCTTTCAGCTTCTCAGCAACGCTGGGAAGTACATGATCTCCGAGCCCGCTACATATTACGACGTAGGGCTCGGCCTCCGCTGCGCCCGCGATCTGCCGTGAACCCGAGCGAGGTGGGATGGCGGCTCGCGCGCTCCATCCCACCCCGCCCGCAGCACCGCGCCACCCCGAGCGCAGCACCGTACCGACCCAGCGCAGCACCCCGCCACCCCGAGCGCAGCACCGTACCGACCGACCGCAGCACCGCTCCACGCCCGCCGCACGCGCATCGCAGGGCGGCCGCGCCGGCCCGAACCCCGACCGCCGCGCTGTCGCCCGCCGCCCTCCGCGCCGCTCCCCGCCGAACGCGCCCCCGCCGGCAGCGCCCTCCGCGCCCCACCACCCCGAGCGCGCCCTCGCCAAGAGCGACCTCCGCGCCGCGAGGAGCGGGCTCCGTAGCTCCGCCCCGCACCGCGCTCTCGCTCAGAACAGATCGCCAATCCGCTTGGCCAGGCTCCCGCCGCCGAACATCAGGCGCAAACCCTTCTTGAACCACGCATAGCTCTTCTCCGTGTAGGGGAATTGCAGCGGATCCTTCTCGCCCATGGGGATGCGGTCGACGCTGATGTGCTTGGTCGCGCACATCTCGCGCAAAGCGTCGTCGCCCATGGCCCTTCCAAAGCCGCTCTGCTTGATGCCGCCGAAGGGCGCGTCGCTGGTGGCGCCGTTGTTGAGCACGTCGTTGACGAGCACGCTCCCGGCCTCGATGCGCTCGGCGAGGCGGCGGCCGTGCTCGCGATCGGCCGAGTACACATAGGCGTTGAGGCCGAGGTGCGACTCGTTGGCGAGGCGGACGGCCTCTTCCTCGGTCGACACGCGCATGAAGGGGACGATGGGCCCGAAGATCTCGTCCTTCATCACTGTCATCGTGTGGTTGCAGTTGGCGAGCACCGTGGGCGCGAAGAACTGGCCCGGGCCCGGGCCGCGCTCGCCGCCAATGCGGAGCTCGGCGCCCTTGCTCACGGCGTCGGCGATGTGCTTCTCGGCGATCTCGATCTGGTGGGGGAAAATGATCGCGCCGACGTCGACGAACTCCTGGCTCGGATCGCCCTGGCGCAGCTCGCGGGTGAGCTCGACGACGCGATCGAGCAGGCGATCGTGGATGTCGCGGTGGGCGTAGACGCGCTCGACCGAGATGCAGACCTGGCCGGCGTTGGAGAAGCCGCCGAAGACGATGGCGCGCGCCGTCTTCTCGAGCTCGGCGTCGGCGCAGGCGATGAGCGGGGCCTTGCCGCCGAGCTCCATCACGCAGGGGATGAGGCGCTCGCCGCAGGCCGCGGCGACGCGCTTGCCGGTGGCGACGCCGCCGGTGAAGACCAGGAACTGGATGCCGCTGTCGATGAGCGCGGCGCCCGTCGCGCCGTACCCGGTGACGACCTGGAACAGGTCCTCGGGGAGGCCGGCGCCGTCCCAGATCTCCTTGGCTTTGAGGGCGATCAGCGGCGTCACCTCGCTCGGCTTGAGGACGACGGCGTTGCCCGCGACGAGCGCCATGATCGCGTCGCGCAGGGGGAGCTGGAACGGGTAGTTCCACGGCGAGATCACCGCGACGACGCCGCGGGGCACGTGGTGCACGGTGCTCTTCCGGTGCTTCATCAGGTGGAGCGGGATCTCGCGCGGGGCGAGGACCTTCGGGGCGACCCTGGCGAAGTGGGTGGCGAGGTCGGCGACGACCATGACTTCGTGCAAGAGCGCCTCGTGGCGCGGCTTGCCGCACTCGCGCACCAGCAGATCGACGATCTCGTCCGAGCGATCGACGATGGCGTCGCGGAAGCGGAGGATGCGCGCGCCGCGCTCCTCTGCGGGCAGGGCGCCCCACGCCTCCTGCGCGCGATGCGCGCGCTGCACCGCGAGCCGCACCTCTTCCGCCGACGTGTTCGGCGCCTCGCCGATGAGCTCGCCCGTCGCCGGCGCGTAGCTCCGGATCTTGGTGCTCGCCTGCCCGTTCGAAACGACCCCATTCCCCACGACGCTCGCCATGTGACCCATCGTCGTCCTCCGTTGACTCTGTGGCACGCCGTGGTGTTCGCGCGCGCCGGATGTTCGTGGGCGCGCCGTGTGTCGCCCCTCGCGAGGTCGCGCGCAGCCTCGCGCATCGCCCCGTTCGAAGGCCCAACCCTAGCCCCGCCCGGCCCTCCATTCAATTCGTCAAATGCCGAGATCGACTGGCCTTCTCGATGTCATCGAGTCCGTCACGGGCAGTCAGTGTCGAGCGCGACGAAATGTACGGTGACGCGCCGTGAGCCCCGGGACATGAATTGACCGGCTCCGCTGGACGCGGCGTCACGAACGAGGACCCATGATCTCTGCCGAAGAGCTCGAGCTCGTCGCCTCCGTCGAGCACCCCGATCCGCACCGTGTGCTCGGGCCGCACGCCGACGAAGAAGCGGGAGGCGTCACCGTTCGCGCGTTCCGCCCCGACGCGCAATCGATCGCGCTGCAGCTCGACGGCGGCGGGCCCGCGACGCCGATGCGGCGCATCCATCCGATCGGGATCTTCGAGGCGACGCTGCCCGGCGCGACGTCGCCGCTCCGCTACACGCTCGAGGTGCAAGGCGACCACGGGACGACGGTGGGGCGCGATGCGTACGCGTTCCCGCCGTCCCTCGGCGATCTCGATCTGCACCTCGCGGCCGAGGGGACGCACCGCGAGCTCTACCGGCACCTCGGCTCCCACGTGCGCGAGGTCTCCGGCGTGAAGGGCACCGCGTTCGCCGTGTGGGCGCCGAGCGCGCGCCGCGTGAGCGTCTCGGGCGACTTCAACGGGTGGGACGGCCGGCTCCACGCCATGCGCCGGATGGGCCGCGGGATCTGGGAGATCTTCGTCCCCGACGTGGGCGAGGGCGCGCTCTACAAGTTCGAGGTCAAGACCATGCACGGCGTGCTGATCTTGAAGGCCGATCCTTACGGCCGCGCGATGGAGCTCCGGCCCAACACGGCGTCGAAGGTCGTCACCTCGCACTACACGTTCGACGACGCCGCGTGGATGGCCGCGCGCCGGGAGCCGCCGGTGTCGAAGCGGCCGATGGCGATCTACGAGGTGCACCTCGGCTCGTGGAAGATCCGGCCGAAGCCCACCGGCGAAACGAAGGGCGATCCGGCCGAGCGCTGGCTCTCGTACCGCGAGCTCGCGACGGCGCTCGTCGACTACGTGGCCGACCTCGGCTTCACCCACGTCGAGCTCTTGCCGGTGATGGAGCACCCGTTCGACGGCTCGTGGGGCTACCAGGTGTCGGGCTACTTCGCGCCGACGAGCCGCTACGGATCACCCGACGATTTACGGTATTTCATCGATCGCTGTCACCAGCGCGGGCTCGGCGTGATCCTCGACTGGACGCCGGCGCATTTCCCGAAAGACGCCTTCGCGCTCGGCCGCTTCGACGGGAGCGCGCTCTACGAGCACATGGATCCCCGCCAGGGCGAGCACAAGCAGTGGAACACCTACGTGTTCAACTACGGGCGCCCCGAGGTGAAGAACTTCCTGATCTCCAACGCGCTCTACTGGCTCGAGGAGTTCCATGTCGACGGGCTCCGCGTCGACGCCGTGGCCTCGATGCTCTACCTCGACTACGGCGCGTCGAACGCGTGGGAGTGGGTGCCCAACAAGTTCGGTGGCCGCGAGAACCTCGACGCCGTGGCCTTCCTGCGCGAGCTCTGCGACGCCGTGCACGAGCGCGTCCCGGGCGCCGTGCTCGCCGCGGAAGAGTCGACGTCGTGGCCCGGCGTCACGCGGGCCACGTACCTCGGCGGCCTCGGCTTCGACCTCAAGTGGAACATGGGGTGGATGCACGACACGCTCGCGTACTTCGGCTTCGATCCGATCCATCGCAACTTCCACCACGGCAAGCTCACGTTCGGGCTGATGTACGCGTACTCGGAGCGCTTCCTGCTGCCGCTGTCGCACGACGAGGTCGTGCACCTGAAGAAGTCGCTGGTGTCGAAGATGCCCGGCGATCGCTGGAAGATGCACGCGACGCTGCGCTCGCTCTACGGGTACATGTGGGCCCACCCGGGGAAGAAATTGCTCTTCATGGGGGGCGAGATCGCGCAGTGGGGCGAGTGGAACTTCGAGAGCGAGCTCGAGTGGAGCCTGCTCGGCGAGGCCGATCACGCCGGGATGCAGCGCCTCGTGCGCGATCTCAACGCGCACTACAAGAAGTACGCGGCGCTCTACCAGCTCGACGACGAGCCCGCGGGCTTCCGCTGGATCGACGCCAACGACGCGCCCCAGAGCGTGGCCTCGTTCATCCGGTTCCCGGCGCAGCCGCGCCCGGCGCTGGCCTCCGTCGACGCGACGTCGCCGGCGCCGAGCGTCGCACCCGCGCCGCTCCCGCCGCGCGGGACGAAGGGCGTGCACGTGGTCTTCGTCGGCAACTTCACGCCGCTGCCGCGCCACGGCTACCGCGTCGGCGTGCCGCGGCGCTGTCGCTACGTGGAGGTGCTCAACACCGACGCGAAGGAGTACGGCGGGAGCGGCCTCGGTAACCTCGGATCGGCGGCGATCGAAGCCGTTCCGTCGCATGGATTCGATCAATCGATCGTGCTGACGCTGCCGCCGCTCGGGGTGCTGTGGCTGGTGCCCGAGCTGCTGGAAGATCCCGACGGGATCGAAGACGAGGCGCCCGTGGCCGCGTTCGCGCTCGCGACACCGTCGACCGACGAGGAGCGCGTGGCCTCGACCGAGCGCAACACGGGTAGCGTCCCGCCGCGTCGGCGACGCTAGCGGTTCGAGGTGCTTCAGGCCGCCGAGGGTGGCGGGGCCTTCTCGGCGGCCTCGGCGCGGCGACGGCGAAGCTCGGCGAGGGCGGCCGCGGGATCGGCGCCGACCGACGGCGACGGCGACGGCGGCGCCGCGGGCTGCGGGAGCCACATGTCGATGGTGGTGACGACGGCCATCCCGCCGAGCGTGAGCAGCATGGCGACGCCGGAGATGGGCATCAGGATCGCCATCCCCGCGCTGCCGCGGACGAGCCACGGCGCCGCGATGTGCAGCCCGGTCGTCGCCACGGCCGCGACGACGCCCGCGTGCTGGAGCCAGAGCGGGAGCTTCGCGAGCAGCCACAGGTGCGCGAGCACGAGGACGTAGATCGGGATCGTGAAGAGGTGAAAGTGCGTCACCTCGAGCAGCTTGCGCTCGGACATCTGGACGACGATCGCGCGCGGTTTTTCGGCCTCGGGGGCGAGATCGATCTGCGGCCCGCCCGTCGCCGGCTTCACGTCGAGCCTCGCGGGCGCGGCGACCTCGGCGCCGGCGTAGTAGGCCGCCGGCCCCGCGTCGCCGACCGCCGCGCCGTAGAGGCGCCACGAGACGAAGAGGCCGATCACCGCCGCAATCGCGAACGCCGTGTAGAGCATCTTCGAGCCGAGCGAGACGGCCCGCAGGCGGCCCGGGACCGCCGCCTGGAACTCCCTCACAGCGCGCCGCTCTTGAGCGCCGCGTCGAGCACCAGCGCGTCGCGCTTCACGCCAAGCGCGATCGATCGCGACGAGATGCTGGCGCCGCTGACGATGTCGATGTCCTTGCCCGCGGTGATGGCGTCCTTCGCCGTCTTGCCGGCGAACTGCTTGCGAAAGCGCGGGCTCCGGATCTCGTCGCCGTAAGCCTCGCGGTACTCCATGATCTCGACCCGCTGCACCGCGCCGCCTAGGTCGAACTGCACGGCGAAGTCGATGTCTTCGTGCAGGCCGCGCTCGCGGTCGAGGACGATGGCGTAGCCGTCGCGCTTGCCGTCGGTGTCGGCGATGTAGATGTGCCAGTCCTTCGCGACGCTGGGCGCGCCGAGCTTGGCCGCGATCGCCGTCGCGTCGGCGTCGGAGAGCGAGAAGGCCTTGTTGCCGACGTGCTTCGACGTCGCGAAGAAGCTGCCGAGCACCGAGCCCGAGGTCCAGTACTGCGCGGCGTACGCGGGCAGCGCCGCAGCGCCGGCAGCGAGCAGCACCGCGGCGGCGAGGATCCGGCTCGGCCGGTGCGTGAAGAGGGTGCTCATCGAAGAAGGTCGAGCGAACCTGTCATTGTTGAAAGTCAAAGTCAACATGGGTCTCCGTTCGACGCAACGGCTGCGAAAGGCTTCAATCGCGGACGCGGATCTCCAGGAAATTTTCGGCTTTCTCGATCCATGCGGCGGGGTGCAGGCCGGCGAGGACGTGGTCGACGGCGGCCTCGGCGATGTCGGCGCAGTGGTCGAGGTTGACGTGGAGGAAGAGCGCCTGGCGCCCGATGGGGACGATGTTGCCCATCGTTGCCACGCGGGCCATCGTCGCGCGCCACTCGGCCATCCACCCGCGCCGGTAGAGCGGATAGACGCTGGGGACGAAGCGCTGGCGGACCTCGATCGGCTTCAGGCCGCGCGGGACGATGCCGGCCCACGTGAGCTGCGCGAGGAGCGCCGCGAGGAGCTCGCCCTGTCCGAAGTCGCGACGCGGGCCCCACGCGCCCTCGGGGATCTCGACGCAGAGGATCGTCTCGCCCGGTGTGCGCAGCGCGGGCGAGTAGTTCTGGATCTCGGCGACGCGGCCGAACCAGTGCCGCGCGTCGGGCGAGTAGTACGTCTCGGCGGCGCCGACGCGCTCTACCGGGAGCGCGATGTACACGAGGTACAGGCCGCGATGCTCGAGCTTGGTGGGCACGAGATCGCGGAGATCGCCGGCGAAGAGCACCGGGCCGCGATCGCGATCGCCGGGCTCGAAGGCGCGGCTGCGCTCGATCGGGACGCCGGCGCGCGCGAGCTCGGCCTCGAGCCAGCCGATGATCGACGCGGCGCCGCGCTCCGGGTAGACGAACGAGCCCGAGGGGCCGTCGTCGCCCGGCTCGTCGTCGCCGGCGATCCAGCGAGCGGCGCGGCCTGCGGCGCTGGCGATGAGGGCCCACGGCCGCGTGGTGCTGACGCGCTTCTTGGCGATCGTCTGCGAGAGCTCGTCGGCGTCGAGGCCCCAGACCTTCTCGGCGTAGGGGCGGTAGAACGCGTGGTAGGCGCGGTCGCCGACGCGATCGCGCACGAAGCGCTCGAACCCTTGATCGCCCGAGGTGACGGCGCGATCGGCGTCCCAGCCGACGAAGGCGCGGCGTCGCCCGGCGCGCGCGAGGAAGCCCGCGGCGGTGGAGAGGCTCGCCGGCAGGCCGATGGCGCGAGCGAGGGCGAGGGCGTTCGGCGGGTAGGGGACGCGGCGATCGCCGAGGAGCAGCACCCCGCGGCGCGGTCGCTGCAGGAACGGCGTCTGCGCGTGGATCTCGCGGAACAGGGGCCGATCGAGGGCAGCGGGGTGGAGGCGGTGCGATCCGAGATCGCAGGGGATCCCCCGGAACTCTTCGGCGCCCGCGAGACCGCCGAGGCGCGGAGCGCGCTCGATCACCCGAGCGCGTCGGCCCCGGCGCGCGAGGAGCAACGCCGCGTAGAGGCCGGAGAGCCCGCCGCCGACGATCAGCGTCTCGGTCGCTACGCCGCTCAATACATGAACCCCAGGCCGAAATTGATCTGGCGCTCGTCGAGGCCGAGCTTGCGGTTGCGGAGCTGGTAATCGGCCTTGAACGCGATCTCGCGGATCGGCCGGTACGAGGCGCCGAACGTGTACTCGCGGACGCTCTTCGTGGGGTTGCGATCGAAGCCGTCGGGCACCGCCGACTGCGTGTCGTAGTACTCGAGCCGCGCGAACGGGACGAGCTGGTGCGAGACGCCGAGCGGTCGCAGCACGTCGTAGCCGCCTTCCACATAGGCGCCGCGCATCCGCGTGGGCACGGGGCTCGTCGCGTCGGGAAACAGGGCCGCGCCCGTGGCGTCGAAGGTGTGCATCAAGGCTTCGGATTGCGGCAAATGCCACTCGGCGAAGAGCGCCTTCCACTCGAGCCCGGCGCGGTGGAAGCGGGCGTCGAGCGTGTAGCCGAGGACCGGCACGCTGAGGCTCACGCGCGAGTGATCGCGGAGGTAGAAGTCGGAGTTGCCGCCGGCGTCACCCGCGTAGCCCGACGCGCCGATCACGAAGCCGAGGATGGGCTCGACCTCGGCGCGACCGACGACCGACCAGGCCTTGGCCGCGGCGAACGAGCCGCCCTGGCGACCGCCCGCGAGGCCGTCGGCGGAGAGGCCGCGCGGGTCGAGCCCCGTCATGCCGTAGAGCTCGTAGCGCAGGCCCTCGACGGGGCGGCCGAAGAAGCCCGCGCCGATCTCGCGCCACGTCGAGGGGATGACCACCGTGTCGAGGCGCGGGCGCACGACGCCGTTGAACGTGGGCGGCTCGTGCACCGTGTTGATGATGCCCATCGGCACGAGGACGAGCCCCGCGCGCAGGCCGAGCGCGTCGCCGAAGAGCTTCCAGTCGAGGTAGGCCTGCTCGAGCTCGAACGCGCCGCTGCAGGTCGAGCAGGAGAGCGAGTGCTCGATCTCGAGCTCGGTGTAGACGCGGATGCGGCTCGTGAACGAGTGCGCGACGAAGACGACGAGGCGCGCGACGTCGGCCGACCAGCGCGTCTCACCGTCGCGACCGGAGGCGAGGCCGCGGATCAGGACCTCGCCGTAGCCGCCGATCGAGGTGTTCGAGGCGCTGCCCTCGGCCGCGTGAAAGCGCTGCTCGGTGAGGCCACGCACGAGGTCCACGTCGGGCGCGCGACCCGCGCCGAGCGCGATCGGCGGCTGCTTCGGCGGAGGAGGGGCCGCGTGCTCGGGGGCGAGGTCGATGGTCGGCCCGGCCGGCGCAGCGGTGTCCGCCGCGCTCTCCGCGGCGAAGCAAGCGAGGATGAGCGCGACAGCGGCAGCCGGGAGAAAGCGCAAACACGGCATGGACGGGAGGTGTTTTCGCCGTATTGAAAACGTTAGTCAATATCAATTTCAACGACGAGGCGTCTTCACGAATTCGATAGACTTTGTCACCTATTTGTCGGGTCTTTTTTGCGTGATGTCCCAGAGTGCGAGATCGCTCCAGAGGGAGTCGACGTAGCGCGAGCGGGGTCGGGCGAAGATCGGGCGCGCCTCGAGGCCGTGCTCGGCGAGCTGGCGCAGGAGCGCCGGCGAGAGCGCCTCGCCGGTGATCCACGCGGCGCGAGGAGGTGAATCCGCGAGCGTCGGCGCGGGCAGAACGCGGCGTCCCGGGGCGCCCTCGGCGAGCAGCGGCCCGAGATCGAGGGTGATGATCGGCGTGTGATCGCTGGCGGCCGCGACGAAGGCGACGAGCGCCGCGGCAGGCGAGGGGACGCGGTGCGCGGCGACGAGCGCGGCGCCGTCGGTGATCCACTGCGCGGCGAGCAGCGCGACGACGGCGATCCCGCCGCGGAAGCGGGCCGCGAGGGCCTCGGCGCCGGCCGCGAGCGCGACGATCAGGATCGGCGCGAGCGGGACCCAGTGGCGCGGCTTGTACGCGGTGTTCTGCCCGAGCGTCGCCCAGACGAAGTACGCGAGGGCGCCGACGACGAGCTCGGGTTGCCGTCGCAGCGCGGGCAGCGAGGCTCGCCGCGCCGCGACGACGAGGAGGATCGCCAGGAGCGGAGCGCCGAGCCAGCGCGCGGGCGGCGCGTCGATCCAGGCCCCGCCGAGGACGTTGGCCCACAGGCCCCAGACGACGCCGTGCAGTCGATCGACGGGCGAGGTGACCGTGAGCGCGGAGCCGCCCCACCGCGTGAAATGACCGGTGCCCTGGCCGAGCGCGGCGATCACCAGCGGCCGCGCTCCCGCGACGATCACCAGCGGGACGAGCCACGGCACCACGCCCACGACGAGGTCGCGCGCGCGGGTGAGGTACGCGCCGTGGCCGCCCTCGGCGCGCGCGACGACGACCGTCGCGACGATCGCGAACGGGAAATACGAGAGGCGCACGCCGAGGCCGACGCCGAGCGCGAGCAACGCCGAGGTGCGCAGCGACGCGGCGCGAGCGGGCAGGCGGCGCGCGCGCGCGAGGAGCCACAGCGCGAGCGCGATGCCGGCGGCGCCGGGCACGTCGCTGAGGAGCTTCTCCGACGAGAGCCACAGGAACGGCGAGGCGAGCGCGAGCGCTCCAGCGATCCACGCGGCGCGGCGGCCGAGCACCTCGAACGCGAGCAGCGCCGTGAGCACGACGAGCGCGGCGCCAGCGGCCGCCGAGACGATCGCGAGCGCCAGGTGAGCCGACGCGCCGAGCGCCGCGACAAGCTTCGCCGCGCCGATGTACACCGGATAAAATGGCGCGTGCGGGCGCAGCGAGGCGATGTCGAAGCGGTCGACGGCTAGGCGAAAGCGGAGCGCGTCGAGGTCCTCGTCGTGGTCGATGCGGTACGCGAGGCGAAGCGCGAGCGCGACGAGCCCGAGCGCCAGCAGGCCGGCGCGATCGCGGCGCGCGGGGCTCACGAGCGGCGCGCTACGGGGCCGCCGACCCGGAGCCGCTGCCCGCCTCGGGGACGCCAGGCGCCGTCGTCCCGCAATCGAGCGTGGTCGCGGGGGCCGGCGCGCCGTTGCCGACGCCGGAGCCGGCCTTGTTCGCGCCGTCGCCGTTGCCGGACGTGCCCGACGACGGCGTCGCCGCGCAGGTGCCGAAGCTCTCGCCGGCGTAGTCGAGGCACGCGCCGCCGAGGGCCGGGGCGACGAAGCCGAGCCCCGCGGCGGCGATCACGGTGCGGGCCAGGGCCCAGGGCGAGCGCGAAGCGGGGTTCATCGCCCGCCACAATGCCTTGTTGAAAACACAAGTCAATATCAGATGGCGGGCCGGGTCACGGTTCACCGCAGAACCCCGCGCTTTCGCGTCCGCGGCTTCGGTTTGCCTACATTGTCGCCCCGATCCGCTGCTCGTTTTTTGCGTTGACGCCGGCGCAGAGCCTAGTTTCCGCCCATGTCCGTCGCCTCTTGCCTCGCCGAAATCCGCGCGCTCAAGCTCGACCTCGCGCGCCTCGATCCGCGCGCCGGGATGCCGGTGCTGCCGCCCCCCGGGGCGACGCCGGCCGCCTTCCTCGCGGTGGAGCGCAAGCTCGGGCGCGCGCTGCCTGCGGCGTACCGCGAGCTCCTCGAGCTGCACGATGGATTCCCCCAGCTCTACCAGGGCGCGAGCCTGCTCTCGACCTCGCAGCTCGTACGTGGCTCGTTCGTCGACGTCGCGCGGATGATGATCGATCTCGGTGAGCCCGGGCCCATCGGCGCTTCCCGGCGCCGCCCCGCGCTGGTGCCGTTCGGCATCGACAGCACCGCCGAGACGATCTTCGCGTTCGACTGCGGAGCGCCCACCGGCGAGCCCGGCATCCTGCTGTGGATGAACGAGATCGGCGTGCGCCTCGACGGGTTCGCCGCGTTCCTCGATTTCGTCATCGAGATGCTGCAGGCCGACGTCGAGGAGCGCCGCCGGTTCTTCGAGCCGGGGCTGCAGCGCCGCGTCGCCGATCCGTGGGGGATGGCGCTCGGACGCAGCCGCGCCGGTCACGCTCCCGGCGCGCACGCGGCGTAGCCTCGTTCGCCCTCCCCGGCGTCGCGCAGGCGTGATACTCGAAGGGCGGGATCCTACCGAATGGCCTACGCCGTCCACACGCGCAGCTGCACGTATTTGCTCGACGACGACGGGGTCTGTCGCTGGACGCTCGCGCCGACGGGGGTGCCCGTCGCCGGCGCGGAGCGGTACCTCGGCGCGCAGTTCGTCGCCTGCCTCGACGTCCGCGAGATCGGCGGCCTCGTGGGTGAGCTGCGCATCGGCGCCGCGGCGCTCTTCGCGCGCTCCGAGAACGGCCGCCTCGTGCTCCTGCGCACGCCCGCGATCGAGTTCGTCGAGCACCGCGACGACGGCGCCGACGCCGCGCCCGAGACCACGGCCCCGCTGCTCGTCGCGCCGGAGCCGAGCCTGCCCGCGTACGCGCCCTACGCCGAGCCGCTGCCGGCGTACGCCCCGCGCGCGACCGCGGCGCCGCCTGCCCCAGCGCCTCGTCAGTACACGCCGCCCGCGTATGCGCCGCCCGCGCCGCCGATCCCCGCGACGCCGCCTCGCCGCCCCGCGCCGGCCGCGCCGGTGTACGTCGCGCCTGCGTACCGCGCGCCGGTGTACGCGCCGCCCGTCAGCGCTGCGCTGCCCGCGTACCCCGTGCCTGATCACACGCCGCCCGCGTACCCCGAGGCCGAGCTGCCCGCGACGTCGACCGACACGCTGCCGCTCGCGCCGCTGCGCATGCCGCTGCCGGCGCCGCACTCGTACGCGTGGCCGCGCATGCCCGATCCCACGATCGAACCGGAGCTCGAGCCCGACGGCGAGTTCCTCGACGAAGGCGACGTGGAAGAGCTGGTCACCTTCAGCGAGGTGACGCTGACCATCCCGCTCTACCGCCCCGATCCGCTGGCTGCGGCGCCGCTGCCTCGTCGGAACGTCATCGGCCCGGGCCGTCGCCTGCGCTGAGCACCCTCACGCCGCATCCAGTTCGAGAACAGGCAAACACGCATGACGGAAGCCCACCAGCAGCAGCGATACCGCGTCCTCTCGCGCATCGCCTCGGGCGGCATGGCCGAGGTCTTCCTGGCCGAGAGCGCCGGGATCGAGGGCTTCAAGAAGCAGGTGGCGATCAAGCGCGTCCTGCCGCACCTGAGCGAGAAGAAGCGCTTCATCTCGATGTTCCTCGACGAGGCGCGCCTCTCGGCGTCGCTCTCGCACTCCAACGTCGCCCAGGTCTTCGACATCGGCGTCGGCGACAACGCCTACTTCATCGTCATGGAGTACGTCGACGGCGCCGATTTGAAGGCCGTCATCGAGTACATGAAGCGCGAAGGCCAGCGCTTCCCGGTCGAGTCCGCGTGCTTCATCGCCGCCAAGATCTGCGAGGGCCTCACCTACGCGCACGAGCTCAGCGGCACCGACGGCGCGGCGCTCCAGATCGTGCACCGCGACATGTCGCCGCCCAACGTGCTCATCACCAAGCACGGCGAGATCAAGATCGTCGACTTCGGCCTCGCCAAGGCGACGAGCCAGCTCGAGAAGAGCGAGGCCGGCATCATCAAGGGTAAATTCAGCTACCTCTCGCCCGAGGCCGCGCAGGGGCAAGACGTCGACGCGCGCACCGACATCTTCGCCGTGGGGATCATCCTCTGGGAGATGCTGTCGGGGAAGCGGCTCTTCCTCGCCGACACCGACTTCGGGACGGTGAAGCTCGTGCAGCAGGCGCAGATCCCCTCGCTGCGCGCCGACAACCCCGGCATTCCGCCCGAGCTCGAGGCCATCCTCGCCCGGGCCCTCGCGCGCGATCCGGCCAAGCGCTACCACTCGGCGCGCGACCTCGGCCGCGATCTCACCGATCAGCTCTACCGGATGGGCCGCCCCGTCAGCGCCTACGACATCGCCGAGCTCGTGCGCGGCGCGACGGCGCAGCGCAAGAAGGCGCAGCCCGACAAGGGCTCGATCATCGACAAGCTGATCGAAGAGGCGCTGCTCGAGTTCACCTCGCTGCAAGACGACAAGGCCGCGCCCGCCGCCGCCAGGGTCGACGAGCCGCTCAAGCTGGGCGGCTTCGAGGACATCGGCGGCTGGGCCGACGAGATCGCCAACTCGGTCGCGTCGGGCCCGACCTCGCGCGATCTCGTGCGCAACTCGCTCCCGATGGGCGCGTTCGTCGAGGGCAACCTCGCCGCGCTCGAGGACGACGAGCCCGACTCGTCCGGCTCGGCGCCCCTCGTGCCTTCGTCGGCGCCGCCGCCTCCCGCGCAGCTCGCGCCGGTGGCCCCGGCGTCGTCGCGCTCGCTCGCGCCGCCGTCGTCGAAGGGCGCGCCGATCGCGCCGGCCTCGCGCGGCGGCGGCGTCAAGATCATCGCCGTGCTCGTCGCGCTGGTGATCCTCGCGGCCGGCGCCTGGTTCGGCGGCCTCATCCCGCACTGAGGTCGCTGCGGCGATCCACGCGCGGCGAGATCGTTGGAGCACCAACGAATCGACCCCCGCCCCCCGAAGGGAGCGAGGGTCGATGTTCCCCCGAGCGGCGATCAGACCTTCGGAGCGGCCTTGGCGTCCGGCTTGGGCTCGGCCTTGGCGTCCGGCTTGGGCTCGGCCGTCGCGTCGGCCTCGTCCTCGTCGTCGTCGTCGTCGTCGTCACCGTCGCGCTTGAGAAGGTCTTCCTCGAGCTTGGCGATGGCCGCTTCTTCCGCTTCCTCGTGCGTCTGCTTATCGACGACACGCCCCTCGTGGATGGCCTTCTGACGGGCCTTCTCGGCGGCGACGCGGGCCTGCGCGACCTTCTGCATCACGGCGGGCTTCGGGGCCATCAGCAGCGTCATCGTGCGCTGCTCCATCGCCGGGCGAACCTCGACGTTGGCCGTGGCTTCGCACTGCTGCACGATCCAGTCGAGCTGCTCTTGCGCCTTCTCCGGGTGCGTGATCTCACGACCGCGGAAGCGCACGGTGAACTTGACCTTGTGTCCGGCCTCGATGAAGCGGATGGCGGCGCGCGTCTTGAACTCGAGATCGTGATCGTCCGTCTTGGGACGGAGCTTGATCTCCTTGATCTCGACGACGCTCTGCTTGCGCTTGGCCTCGGTGGCCTTCTTCTTTTCGTCGTACTTGAACTTGCCGAAGTCGAGGATTTTGCAGACCGGCGGCTCGGCTTTCGGGTTGACCTCGACGAGATCGAGCCCTTGTTCCTGGGCCCGGCGGAGCGCCTCTTGCGTCTGGAGGACGCCGAGCATCTCGCCGTCTTTCCCGATCACGCGGACCTCGGGCACCCTGATACGCTGGTTGATACGGATCTGCGGCCCCCTCTGGGCCTGTCGCGGGTCGAAGCGTCTCATCGCCATGTGGTGTTTCGGTGCCTCCTTGGGCTCCCGATGGGGGAGCCAATGTTGATAGGGCTCGGGGCCGCGAGAATGCGGGCCGCGAGCGCGCTCGATCGAATCGAGCGTGAACCGTTGCACGACGCGCGCTGGTCGTCTCGTTGCCGAGAGCGCCCGGGCGCATTGCGCAGATGCAATGTCACCCGACTCGCCGCCGCAAGGCAACGGCCGAGCGCGTCCCCCGCGCAAACAATGACCGATCCCGGCCGAGTCGGCGGGTGCGGATGGCGCCCCCCGGCGTCATTTTCCGGTCGGGGCGCTATCAAGCGTCCTTCGGAATGATTCGGGGGACCATCGCCTCGGCGACGAGCAGCTCCGTGAACTGCTCCAGGGGCATCGCGCCAAGGTCGGCCTTGGTGTCGCGCGACCAGGGGGCGACCTTGCCCTCCTGCGCTTCGCGATCGCCGACGGCGAGGATGTACGGCACCCGCAGGTTGCGCGCGTCGCGCTTCTTCGAGCCGAGCTTCTCGTGGCTGAGGTCGGCGCGAGCGCGCAAACCCTTGGATTTCAGGTGCGCGACGACCTTCTGCGCGTACTCGTTCTGCCCTTCGCCGACGGTGATGATCACCGCCTGCTCGGGCGCGAGCCACGCGGGGAAGGCGCCGCCGCAGTGCTCGAGGTAGATCGCGAAGAAGCGCTCGAGCGAGCCGAGGATGGCGCGGTGGAGCATGACCGGCCGGTGCTTGGCGCCGTCGGGCCCCGTGAAATCGAGCTCGAAGCGATCGGGCATCATGTAGTCGAGCTGGAGCGTGCCGAGCTGCCAGCTGCGCTTGAGCGCGTCCTCGATGTGGAACTCGAGCTTGGGGCCGTAGAACGCGCCCTCGCCCGGGGTGATCTCGAAGGGCAGGTTCGCCTCGGTCAGCGCGTCGGCGAGGGCCTTCTCGGCCACGTCCCACTGCTCGTCGGTGCCGATCCGCTTCTCGGGCCTGGTCGCGAGCTTGATGTCGATCTTCTTGAACTGGAACGCGGCGTAGACGCCGTAGAACAGGTGCAGGAACGAGCTGGTCTCGCGCTTGACTTGCTCCTGCGTGCAGAAGATGTGGGCGTCGTCCTGGCAGAAGCTGCGGACGCGCGCGAGGCCGTGCACCACGCCGCCGCGCTCGTAACGGTGGAGGCGGCCGAAGTCGGCCACGCGCCAGGGGAGCTCGCGGTAGCTGCGGTTGCGATGCCCGAAGATCAGGCAGTGGCTCGGGCAGTTCATCGGCTTCTGGCCGAGGCGCTCGAGGTCTTGCAGCTTCTGGATCACGACCTTGTCGCGCGCTTGATCGGCGGTGCGGTACGACTCGGCGCCCTCCGACTCCGGCACGACGCCCTCGCGCAGCGCGAGCCGGAGCTCGTCGAGGTGCTCGGCCGTGACGGGCAGGTACATGTTCTCCCGGTAGTTCGGGAGATGGCCGCTGGTCTCGAAGAGCTTCTTGTCGAAGATCTGCGGCGTGACGACCTCTTCGTAGCCGTGCGTCGTGTAGAGATCGCGGACGAAGCTCTGCAGGCCGTTGTAGACGAAGGCGCCGCGCGGCAGGAAGAACGGCATCGCCGGCGCGTACTCGTGGAACATGAAGAGCTCGAGCTCTTTGCCCAGCTTGCGGTGGTCGCGCTCCTTCGCCTCGGCGATGAGCTTCATGTGCGCTTCGAGCGCCTTTTGCGAGGGGAACGCCGTGCCGTAGATGCGCTGGAGCATCGCGTTGCGCTCGTCGCCGCGCCAGTAGGCGCCCGCCACGCTGATGAGCTTCACGGCGCCGATCGAGGCCGTGGTGGGCACGTGCGGGCCCTCGCAGACGTCGACCCAGGCCGAGCCTTCGCCCGTGTGATAGAGCGAGATCTCCTCGCCCTGGGGGATCGAGTCGATGATCTGCGTCTTGTACGACTCGCTCATGCCCGCGAAGAGCGACTGAGCCTCGTCACGCGACACGACGGTGCGCCGGAACGACCGCTTCTCGCCGATGATCTCGACCATCGCGGCCTCGATCTTCGCGAGGTCGTCCTCGGTGAAGGTGCCCGACGGCTTGGCGAAATCGTAGTAGAACCCGGCGTCGGTCGCGGGACCGATCGTCACCTTGGTTCCAGGGAAAATGCGCTGGACGGCTTCGGCCATCACGTGCGCGGCCGAGTGGCGGAGCACGCGCAGGCCAAACGCGTCCGAGCTGCGGATGGGTTCGATTACCGTCGTGGGGGTACGGAGAAACGGGGTGTGAACATCCCGGACTTTTCCGTCGACTTTCCCGCCAACGATGGTCTTGTCGCGCGCCATCGCGTCGGCAAGCACTTCGCGCAAGGTCACCTTCGCCGAAGCGTCGTCTTTTTCCATCAATTTTTTGTAGGCGCGGCCGGTTTCGAACCGGCGACCCCTACCGTGTCAAGCTTCATAGGGGATGCGTCCGGCTTCTATAGACAGGTCCCTGGCGGTGTCAAGCCGTGAATTTGCCAGGAATTTCAACCGCAGGCGTGACTCAGGCGGTCCAGCCGTGACGCCAGGTGGTGCTCCAGGTGGTGCTCCGGGAAGCGGAGCACCACCTGTTCTGAAAGAGCTTGTTTTCTAGAGC
>JANYGI010000082.1 GCA_025362495.1 Byssovorax sp.
CCCGCTCACGTCCGGTCGAGTCCAGAGCTGTCGAAACTGCTCGCGAGTCTGCGCCATCCGCGCCGGATCGACGCTGCGCAGGTTCCACTCGAGGTTCGTCGCCAGGCCTCCTTTGGTGAGGTTGGACGACCCAGCCCAGCACTCGGCGCCGACTCGGCCGTTGAACCACCAGAACTTCGCATGGAAGGCGACAGCGCCCGACTGCACGCGCGTGTCGACGTTCGGTAAGCCGAGCAGCGTCTCCAGCGCTTCCGGCTGGGTGATGCACTGGTAGGTGCTCGTCAGGACCTGCGCTCGCCCACCGCGCGCCGCCAGCTCGCGCAGCGGATCGACCAGGAGCCCGAGCCCGCTGCAGCGAGTGAACGAGACGGCTATCCGCACCTCGTCGGCGTCCCGCAAGCCACGACGTACGACGTCGAGCATACGGGTGTCGTCCGGCAGGTTGAGTACGGAGTCGGTCATCGGGCCACGCTACCAGGGCGCCCGCCGGAGCGGGCAGCTCATCTCGCTCCTCCCCGCAAGACACCCTCTGCCCGCTACCCGCAAGCTGAAGCCGCCCGCGCCGGAGACACGATGTGTTCGCCGCGCGGGCGGCGCGTCACGGACCGACGACGAGCATGGCGGCTCGAGTCCGCGTCCAGAAGAGCTGGTACTCGTCCCGCTCGGCCTGCAGCGTCGGATCGGGCGCATACTGCTGCTCCATGTAGGAGGCGTGCGTCCCCTCGACCTTGTCCGAGTAGAAGTCGTAGCTGTTGTTGTACGCCGTGGGGCCGGGGTTGGCCTGGGTGCCCGGCGCGCGCAGCCAGCCCGAGTAATTGCTGGTGGCCTTGTTGTTCTGGTAGTGACCGCTGATGTGGCCGCCCTGCTCGTCGACGTAGATCCCGACGTTGGTCGCCCAGATCTTCGTACCGTCCTCCAGCACACCCGCGCTGATGGTGCGATTGTCGTGCACGTCGACGTTGGAGCCGTCGGCGAGGCCGATCCCGGCGTTCGTCGTGCTGATCACGATGTTACCGTAGATGTCGAGGAACCCGTGCTGGGTGAGATCCCCGGTCTCGGGACCGTCGCTGATGATCCCGCAGCCGGCGTAGGATCCCGACCCACCGGGCGTCGTGTCGCCGGGGAGGATCGCGAACCCGCCGTAGATCGCGTTGTCGTGGATGGTCGCGTGGCTCGCGGCGGTGCCCGAGGAGATGTAGTGATTGACGATGTCCTCGCCGACACCGATGCTCGGCTCCTGGGACATCTCGTTCCAGGCGATCTCGGTGCCGGGACACCCGAACACGTGGTTGAGCTGGACGGCGTGCGCAGCGGTGGAGTACCGGAGCGGCTGGTAGGTGCCGTCGGCGTTGGTGGTCCGCCCCTGCAGGTTGCGCATGCGGTTGTAGCGGACCCGCACCACCTTCGCCGTCGTGGTGCTGGCGCCGTTGACGTAGACGTCGAAGAGCCAGGTTTCAGCGTAGCTGTGCTCGACGATCACGGACACGGGCTGATACGCGGCGAGGAAGGTGCCGTGAGCCGAGTCCTTCTTCATCGGATGAAGCCCCCAGCCGCGCGAGCCGCGCACCTCGACCTCGTTGCCGCCCGCGGTGGCGCGGATACCGTCGGTGGCCGAGGCGATCCGCGAGCCCTCGATGATCACGCCGGTGACGCCCTTGGCGATGGTCACCGCCGCGGTCGTCGGATCCAGCGAGCGCCAGTTGCCCTTGTACGTGCCCGGCGCGGTGATGGTGATGGGCGCGCTCCAGGTGCGGTCGGGCTGCACTCCATCGACGGAGAGGACCAGCTCCTCCACCCCGCTCACGACGGCGTGAACGCGATAGTAGACGTGCACTCCATCGTAGACGAACGGATCGACCATCGACAGGCCACTCGTCGTGCTGGCCACCATGATCCGGGCAGGATCGGCGGCGTTTCGCATGGAGTAAAGGCGGTACTCGGAGACCGGCCCGCCGGAGTGAGCGGGGTACGTGACGGTGAACCTGTCACCGTCGTTGACGAGGGCCGCCGCGGGCGCGCCGCCCGTCCCGCTCGTGGCCGCTTCGCTCGAGCTGCTCACCGTCATGCCGCCTGAACCGCCCGCGCTGCCGCTGCCGCTCCCCCCGCCGCTGCCGGTGCCGGTGGTCTGCGCGGGACTCGAGGTCTCACAGCCGAAGGCGAGCCCGCTCGCGCCGAGAAACCCGAGAAACGTCAGTGGCCTGTTCATTCGTGTGCTCCGAGCGGGTCGTCGAGGGGATGCGACAGTGCTGCTCGGCGCCGGACCGCGGTGACGGTACGCCGGCCCGGAGCAGGGTCCTGTGCGGCGTGGACGCTAGCGGAAAGCGCACAGGATGGCGAGGTCCGCGCTCGGGTCTTCCCGCCTCGCGCCGGGCGAGCGCGATCCGCGGTGTCGATGCGGGCACTCACGCTCTCGACGCGGCGCCGGCGCCATCGACGGTCAGCACCACATTCCCTCGCTTGCGCCCGCTGTCCACGTTCGCATGCGCCTCCGCGGCGCTCTCGAGCCGATAACATCGATGGATGACCGGCCGGAGCGCGCCTTGCCCGGCCATCTCGCCGAGCAGACGCAGATCATCCACGGTCGGTACGGCCACCCCGGCGATGACCTTCTTGCCACTGCTCTTCGGTGGCCGCCCGAGGCCCAGGCTCTGCGCGAACGACGCTTGCACGAGGAGCAGTCGACCGCCGGGCGCGAGCGCCCTCTCGCAGCGAGCGAACGACGTGGTGCCGGTCGTATCGAGGATGAGATCGTGAGTCTCGCCCTCGGTCGCGAAATCGACGCGGGTGTAGTCGATGACGCGGTCGGCCCCGATCGAGCGAACGACGTCGAGGTTCGGCGTGCTGCCGACGCCGGTGACCGTGGCGCCGAAGTGCCTGGCGATCTGGACTGCCGCCGTCCCGACTCCGCCGGACGCGCCGACGATCAACACCCGGTCTCCGCGCCGGATACCCCCCTTGTCCCGCAGGAAGCGGAGGGCCGTGCCGCCGCCGAACGACAGCGCCGCGGCCTCCCCGAACGACAGATTCGCCGGCTTGCGCGCGATCAGGCCATCTTCGGCCATCGTGCGGTACTCCGCGTGGCAACCGTAGCTCGCGCCGGGGAACGCAAACACCTCCTCGCCGATCTGGAAGCGCGTGACGGCCTTGCCGACGGACTCGATCACGCCCGCGAGCTCGGTGCCGAGGATCGGCTTTCGCGGGCCGAAGAGGCCAAAGACGAGGCGCCCGAGGAGCCCGAAGCCCGGCGGCATCGTCAGGCTTCGAGCGCGCCAGTCGGCGGTCGTCACCGTCGTTGCGTGGATGCGGATCAGGACCTCGTGATCCCCGGGAGCGGGCCTCGGCACCCGGGCGAGCGCGACGACCCCGGGAGCCCCGTAGCGGTGGTAAACCATGGCTTTCATGTTCATCTCGTCCCGAGCATGCTCCACCGGCGCGCCGAGATGAATTGACCAAATTGGTCCGTCTGATATGCGTTCCTGCATGGATTGGCGCTCGGTGAAATTCGACTGGAACCGGGCCCGGGCCTTCCTGGTCACCGCGGAGGAGGGCTCGCTCTCCGCGGCGGCGCGCGCGCTGGGCATGGCGCAACCCACCCTGGGCAGGCAGGTCGACGCCCTCGAAGAAGAGCTCGGCGTCGTCCTGTTCGAGCGCGTCGGACGGGGACTCACGCTCACGCCCGGCGGGCTCGAGCTGCTCGATCACGTCCGCGCGATGGGCGACGCGGCCAACCGCGTCTCGCTCACCGCCGCCGGACAGTCCCAGTCAATCGAGGGCACCGTCTGCATCGCGGCGAGCGAGATCCACGCCGCGCTCGCGCTGCCACCGATCCTCGCGAAGCTGCGGCGGGCGGAGCCGGGGATCCGGATCGAGCTCGTCGCGTCGACCCGCGCCAGCGATCTCCGCCGGCGCGAGGCCGACATCGCGATTCGCAATTTTCAACCCACCGAGCCGGATCTCATCGCGAAGAAGGTCCGGGACATCCCGGCGCGGCTCTACGCCTCTCCCGCGTACCTCGAGAAGATCGGCAATCCCCGGCTCCCCCGCGATCTGCGGCAGGCCGATTTCATCAACATCGACGGCGCGGGAGCGTACATGAAGGGCCTCGGCGCCCTCGGCCTCGAGCTGACCGAGCGCAACTTCCCCATCCTGACCGAGAATCACCTCGTGATGTGGGAGCTGGTGAAGCACGGACTCGGGATTGGCATCCTCGATGGAGTCCTCGGCGACGAGGAGCCACGGGTCCGTCGCGTCCTGCCGGATCTCGAGCCGCTGACGTTCCCGATCTGGCTCGTGGCCCACCGCGAAGTGAACACCAGCCGGCGCATCCGCGTGGTCTTCGATCTGCTGGCCGCCGAGCTCGCCGGGCCGTAGAGCGAGCTTGACGCGCCCGGGAAGATGAGGTGTCCATGCCCTCATCACGACGCTGGCAGACATGATGGAGAAGAAGGGCATCCGCGATCCGCGGGTGCTCGCGGCCGCGCGCCTGGTCGATCGTCGGCGCTTCATGCCCGCTGGCTCCGAGCACCTCGCCGGCCGCGACCGCGCCGTCGCCATCGCGCAAGGGCAGCTCACCACGCAGCCCTGGCGCGCCGCGCGCATGCTCGAAGGCCTCGAGCTCGTCGGCACGGAGAAGGTGCTGGAGATCGGCACGGGTCACGGCTACTCCACCGCGCTCTGCGCTCACCTCGCCCGCCGCGTCGTCAGCGTCGAGCGCATTGCCGAGCTGGTCGAGGCCTGCGGCCGCAACCTGGCTGGCTTCGACAACATCCGTCTGGTCCTGGGCGATGGCTCGCTGGGGTTCCCGGAAGAGGCGCCTTACGACGCCATCGTGTGCTTCGCCGCGGCCCGCGACGTGCCGCGGTGCCTCGTCGATCAGCTCGCCACGGGAGGGCGGATGGTGCTGCCCCTGGCCGTGAAAGGCCGGGGCGAGATTGTCCTCTTCCGCAAGACGGCTACGGCGCTGGAGCGGGTCGAGGTGCTCATCGCCGCGCGCTTCGTGCCGCTCGTCGGAGAGCACGGCGCGGTCGACGAGGCGTCGTGGAACGAAGAGCAATGATGCTGCCGGAAGTGCGTGCGCTCACGTCGGATTGATGTTCTGCTGCATCGATGCGATATGAAACTGCGCTAGCGATCGTCACCGCCGTCGCGACCTCGACGACCACCGGCTGCTACTCGACGTGGGATGTGGCGCCGCGGTCGCTGGTGCGACTCGACAGCTTTCGCGCCGGCCAGACACGCCAGATCGAGCGCGCCGACGGCGACGGAGAGGTCGAGTTCAACGCCGACACCGAGCTTCGCATCCTCGACATCGACGGCCGCGGGGTCGCCGCGCGCCTGAGCTCGGTCGACGTGCGCGGGCCGCTGCTGGTCGGGGTGGAACGCAGCAGCAACGCGCCGATCACCGTCAACCTCGCGCGGACAGCCTCGGTCCAGGCGCGGAGGTTCTCCGTCGGCAAGACGGTTGGCCTGTCGGTCGGCCTCGGGCTCGGCGTCCCCGCGGCGACCCTGGGGATCGCGATTGCCATCCTCGCGAGCACGGGCGGCTTCGGCAGCGGCCGCCCGTTGCGGGTGCGAGACCAGGCTGCGGCCGTGCGCGCCCGGCTGCGGCTCGATCCGCGCGGGCGCACGGCGAGGCGACGCGAGAGCGGATCACCCGCAGACGCGGTGGACGACGCGACGCGCGCGCGGATCTTCGCTCACTGGGCCAGCGAAGCCAGCGCGGAGTGCGCGTCGGTCCCGGCGTTCCTGGCGCTGGCGCGCGATCTGCGGCTGGCCTCGGCGCCGACCCGGCTCGTGGAAGACGCGCTCTCTGCCGCGCGCGAGGAGGCGAATCACACCGAGCTGTGCGCCGAGCTGGCCAGCGCGCAATCGCCGGTGCCGGTCACCGCCTCGACGCCGCTGACGCCGCCGAACACCGATGGAGATCGCCGGGCGCTCCTCCTGCGTCTGGCGACGGAGGCCCTCTGGGACGGATGCGTGGCCGAGGGAGTCGCGGCCGCCGTCGCGCGGCGATCGGCGCCGCTCGCGCGCGATGAAGCGACGAATCGAGCCCTGTCCATCATCGCTCGCGACGAGCAGGGCCACGCCGATCTGGCGAGGCACGTGCTCGCTCATTGCCTGTCTGCGGGGGGCCGCTCGATCCGCGACGCCCTCGTCGAGAGCTTCGAGACGCGGCGCGACGAGGAAGAGGCGCTGATGGACCCGGGTGAGCGCGGCGACGCGCCCGGCATCGATGAGGACGTCGCGCGGAGGCACGGTATCGCCGGGAATGCCATCCTGCGAGCCGCGCGCGGCGAGGTCCGGGAGCGGACGCTGGCGCTGGTCGGCCACACCGTTCGCGCTTGACGCCTGTCTCTCGACGGCCTCTCTCTCCCTCGTGAGCCGGCGTGACGGATCCAGTTCAACTCCACGAGGCATATCCATGCGATCTCTGTTCCGGATGATGAGCACGATGGCGATCGTCGGTGTCGGCCTCGGCGGCGCGGGCGGCGCCGCGCTGATGGCCTGCGGATCGTCCCCGCAAAATCCGCTGACGACGACCACGAGCGGCGGTGGCGGCGCGGGCGGCGCTGCACCGCAGTCGACGAGCAGCGGCTCCGGCGCGACCACCGCGTCCACGGGCACCACCGTCACCGCGGGCGCCGGGGGTGCCGGGGGTGCCGATGCCGCGCCTCCGCCGGACGACGCTGCGCCCGTCTATCCGGCGTTCCAGCCCAAGGTGCAACAGGTCCTGAGCAACGGTGGTCCGGTGCTCGCTGCGCCGCAGATCGTCCCCATCGTGTTCCCCGCCTCGAGCTTCGAGACCGAGACTGCCGACTTCGTGAGCAAGGCCGTCACCTCGACGGAATGGATGGCGCAGCTCGCCGAGTACGGAGTCGGCGCGGGGACGTCGGTGGACCCGATCGCCGCCGCGGCGCTCCCGGGCAAGAACATCACGAAGGCCGACCTCGAGGCGTTCATCGTCCAGCAGATTGGCAGCGGGGCCTGGGGCACGCCGGACACGACCGAGTTTGGCAGCCAGTATTACGTGCTCTTCCTCCCGAAGGTGGTCAGCATCGCTCTCCCGATCGGCAAGAACACCTGCAACGGTGGGCCGGTCGGATATCACAACGAGGTCGTCGTGGGCGCGACGCACGTGCCGTATGCCGTGGTGGCCAATTGCAACGACGTCATCGACCAGGTGACGCGCACGGCCTGGCACGAGATCGTCGAGGGCTGCGCCGATCCCTTTGCGGCGCCGAATCGTGCCTATTTCAAGGTTGGCGCGGCCTGGTCGCACGCCTTCGTGGGGGGCGAGATCGGCGACATGTGCGAGCACCGCACCGACGCCAAGAGCACGCCCACGGACATCGGCTATGCCATCCAGACCATGTGGTCCAACGCCGCGGCGCTCGCGTACCACGATCCCTGCATCCCCGCGGCGAGCATGCCGTACTTCGCCGCTGCTCCCGTGTTGCCCGACATGGTGACTCTGCTCCAGGCGAGCGTGCCTGGCGTGAAGATCCCGGTCGGCTCGTCACAGACCATCGAGGTTCAGCTCTTCAGCGATGGTCCGACGCCGGGGCCGTGGGACGTGAGCGCGAAGGAGTCCCTCGGCGGGACCACGCTGGCGTTTCAGTGGGACAAGACCTCGGGGCAGAACGGCGAGGTTCTCCATCTGACCATCACCGCGATGGCGGAGGCGATGGGCGGGACGACGTTCGAGATCGCGAGCTCGCTCGGCGCGGCCTCGTCGCAGTGGGTGGGCGCCGTGGAGAACTAGCGATCTCGCGCGACGATCAGCGCCAGCCGAAGGCGCGCTCGTAGCTCCCGAGGACCTCGACGGCGCCCCGAGCGTCCTTCACGGCGAGGCTCAACCGGCCGTCCTGCGAGGCGATGATCGCGGCCGCTTCGCCCGGCTGGCGCAGGCAGAAGATCACGCCCGCCGGGTGCCGCGTGCCCTTGAACGTCGACAGATCGTCGATGTGCACGTCGTCCGAGTAGGGGCTCACGTGCTCGAAGCTGTGCTGCGGCGCGTCCGCCTCGACGACCTGCACGCCGAAGCCTCGCACGCGCAGATCGGTGTCGAGCAAGAGGGCGTTGTCGATCGCGGTCAAGCGCGCCACGAAGTCCACCGCGTCGTCGGCGCGGAGCTGCGCCGCGTCGCGCACGTGCACGTGACCGTCGGCGCTCCGCGCGCGCGTCGTGGCGATCCGCGCGAGCCGCTCGTCCGCGGTCACGCTCGCGACGAGCTCGGCGTAGCGCTGCGCGAGCACGTCGCAGCCGGCGCCGACGGCGTAGTGCACGCGCACGCCCGCGGGCTCGCGCGCCTCGGCCGGCACGATCAGGATCATCCCGCCGTGGCCGTGCTCGAGCGCGCGCGCCGCGATGCGCGTGACGATCGCCGCCCGCGGATCGACCCGCGTGGTCGCGTCGGCCGATTTGCTCCAGCACTTGAACGCCGCCGTGAGCCGCCGCGCCGACGACTTCACCTCGTGCGCGCCGCCGAGCAGGAGGATCTCGCCGCGCGTGTAGAGCGCGCGCGGGATCCCGCCGAGCTCGACGCGGAGCACGCCGGGCGCGAGCGCGCGGATCGTGAGCGGCTGCTCCTGCGCCTCGTTCTGCTGCAGGAGCGCCCACACCACGAGATCGTCGCCCTCGCGGCGCACCGCCATCGCCGTCGCGTCGCGCGCCGTCGCGGGCGCGAGCTTGGCCACGTTCTTCGGCGTGGCGTGCACGGGCCGGGCGATCGCGAACACCGCGCGATCGGCGCTGACGTCGTTCATCCACGCCATCGTGAACGCCAGCCGCTGCCCCTCCTCCTCGTTCAGGCTCGCGAAGAAGGCGATCTGCACCAGCAACCGGAGCTCGCGCGCGGAGGGCAAGCCCGGTCCGTCGAGGTGAGCGCCGAGCGCGTCCGCGAACTGATCCGGTGATCCAAGGCGCTCTTCAATCAATGTTCAGGCTGCCTTGCTCGACTCGTGGCCACGCTCGCGGAGCGCGAGCGGCGGGAGGCTAGCACCCCCGCCGCCGGTGGGCCGGCTCGACCGCCGCGAGCGAGCCGTCAGCGATCCGCAGAGGCAGCCTCCATGCTATCTCCGCGCGCATGAAGTGGATTCTTGTCTCGATCGGGATGGCGGCGGCGCTGGCGATGACGGCGTGCGGCGGCAAGGTGGTCGTCGACGGGAACGGCGGCGGCGGCGGCGGCACGGGCGGCGCGGGCGGCGCGCCGCCGACCCCGGTGGCGTGCCCGAGCGATGCGTCGTTCAGCGATCCCGCGGTCATGGACCTCGTCGGCAAGGCCTGCATCCCGGACCAGGCCGTGTGCGCGTCGAACGATGGTTGCGGGGGCTGCTCGGTCACCTGCACCGGCGGCATCTGGAAGTCGACGAACGCCGATCTCTGCTTCTCCGTCGGCGGGACCTGCTGATTCGTCGCACGGCTTTTGCCGGAACGCGCCCGGTGTCGATAGGCTGGCGCGGCGATGAGATACCTCTTCGGCGACTCGACGCCCTTCCCCCTGCCCTTCGACTTCCTGCGCACGCTCGAGGCCTTCATGTCGGCGGCGACGCGCGTCGTGCTGCTCGAGCACCAGGCGCGCAAGCTCTCCGAGGAGACGTTCTCGAAGCAGCAGGCGCGCGCCAAGGGCCTGGAGACGCTGGGTCGCTTTCACGACACGGTGCTGCGATCGTTCGGCGAAGCGGCGATGCCGCAGCACGCCTTCGCGGTCGCGTACGCGCAGCGGATGGCCGAGCGCGCCGTCGGCCTCGTGACCGAGCAGCGCCGCGCGGTGCAGGAGGCCGACGATCAGGGCGAGGCTCGCCTGCGCAGCGAGAGTGAGCGCGCCGGCGAGGAGAGCAAGGCGCTTTTCCGCACGTTCTTCCAGACGGCGCGCCTCGCCGTGGAGAGCACGCGGCTCGCGACGACGCTCGTCGACGGCCGCCCCGACGCGCGCGCCTCGCTGGTGCATCCCGGCGGCATCGGCGTGTCGTTCACGATCGGCACGGCGAAGGCGCCGGCGTGGAGCGCGCCGCGCAAGCTGTCCGAGCTCGGCGGCCACCTCGAGCTGATGGTGGGCATCAAGAAGAGCTGGATCGGCGGCAAGATCAGCCTCGAGCCGCTGCGCCTCGACGACTGGGTGGTGGGCTCGGCCGAGCTCGACGACACCACCGCGACGATCGCCGTGCGCAAGAAGCCGGACCAGAAGGACACGCTGATCTTCAAGCTGCGGCGCGAGCAGGGCGGGTTCGCGGCCGACGTCGAGCACCCCGGCGATCCCAACGCCGAGAGCGTCCCCGCGGCCGCCGAGGCGGCGGACCTCGTGCACCTGGAGCGCCTGTGGACCGCGCTCGCCGCGACGTTCGACGGCATCCTCGAGGACCGCGCGGCCATCACCGCCGTCACGCTCGACGGCGAGGACGTGTTCGAGCGCAGGCTCGGCGAGAAGCTGGTGGACCGCCTCGTGACCGTCCTCGCGCCGACGACGCTCGAGGTCGCGCGCCGCAGCCCCAACCAGCACGAGCTGTCGTTGAAGCGCGAGAGCAGCGACGGCCGCCGCGAGGAGTTCTACCTCAAGCGCGATAACCTGCTCGAAGGACTCCAGCCCTTGCCCCGCGAGGGACGCGCGGTGTTCGCCCCGCTGGGACTCGATGGCTGGGTGCCCGCGACGACGGTGCGCCCGCCCGAGGTGGCGCCGGGGAGGACCGAAGAGCTGATGTCGATCGACATCGAAGAGGGGTAGTCCGGGCGCTCCCGCGCCACCGGGATGGAGATCGTGGAAGAGCGGCGAGGACAGCGCCGTGTCTGCGCCCGACGATCGAGATCCGGTCCGTGATGAGGCCGGCTCAGAACACGCCGTGCAGGCCGAGGGCCGCCGGGGAGACATCGAGTCTCACGGTGGCCTTCTCGGCCTTCGCGGCGGTCTTCGGGGCCAGCAGGTAGAGGACGACGGTGGTGGCGGCGCCGGCGAGGGTGATGCCGCCGAGGACATCGGTGGTGATGGCCAGAGTGCGGGTCTTGCCCTGAGCGGCGGTGATCGCCGCGGGATCGCCCGGGAAGGTGGCCAGAGCCGACTTGAGGCCTCCGCGGGCCGAGACGGCGAGGCCGCCCGTCACGCCGGCGGCGACGCCGCTCCCGGCCGTGATCCCGAGCATGACCCAGACGAGGGTGGGAGTGCCGAGCTTCTGGGGCTCTGTCGGGGCCTCGATCACGGTGGTGACGACGGGGGCGATCTTCTCGAGATCGAGGGCCACCGGGGTCTCGGTGGTGCCCGCGACGTCGACCGCGCGAATCGCCGGCGTGTAGCCCGTCGACGTCGCCGAGAGCTTGTGGCGACCGACGTTGACGACGATCGGCGCGGCGAGGGGCGTGACGCCGGCGGAGACGTCGTCGAGGAGCACCTCGGCGCCCTCGACGTTGCTGGTGATCTTCAGCGTACCGACCTTGCGGCGGAGCTCTTCAATCGCGGCGGCAACGTCCTTGTGGCGGGCCGCAGGCACCTTCGCGCCGCCCTCGTCGAGGTACTGCTCGAAGGCCTCGAGCGCCACCGCATAGTCCTTGAGCTCGCGCGCCGTCTGGCCGAGGTTGAAGAGCACGGTGAAGTTCGGGACGAGCTCGTACGCGCGGCGAAACTCGACCATCGCCGCCGCAAAGTCCCTGTCCTTGTAGAACGAGACGCCGCTGCGGAAGCGCTGACTGGCCTCCTCGCTCGGCGGAGCTGCCACCTTCTTGTCGTCGTCGGCCCGCGCCTCGCCCGTCGCGACGGTGGGCACGAGCGCGAGGAGCGGCAGCGAGAGCAGCGCGCGGGCGATGGTTTTCACTGCTTGTACGGGTCCTTCTCGTCGATGCCGCGGCCCTTGATCGGGCCTCTGGGCAGCGGGCCGGAGAGCGCCGGAGGGCGCTTTGCCGAGGCGTCCGCGGTTGCCAGGAGAGGCGTGGAGTCGACGGGCGGCGGCGCGGGATCCGCGGGCTGGAGCGCGAGCGCGACGACGACGTCCTTGTCGTAGCTCACCATCCGGGTGTCGGGCTTGAGCCCCGGACCCTCGATGTCGAGGCGATGTATCGAGCCGTCGCGGCGCACCTGCGCGACGAACGGGCTCGCCGCGAGCGGGACGCCGTCGAGCCTGGCGACGGCGCCCGCGGGGCCGAAGGTGATCGAGAGCTTGATTTGCGCGGCGGCCCCCGGATCGGCCGTGGCGGCGACCTCCGGCGGCGCGGCGGGCTTGATCAGGAAGATCACGCCGAGCCCGATCGCCAGGGCGATCCCGAGGGCCAGGGCGAAGATCGCGAGGCCGACGGACATCATGCGCCGCGACGTCTCGGCGGGCGGAGGGCGGCTGAGGTTGGCCGCGCCGAGGGTGCCCTGGCTCTTCGAGTGCGTGCCGGTGATGCTCTCGGGCGCCGGCGGGATGGCCTGGCCGTCGCGGCGCGCGATGGCGGCGCGCTCGATCTCGGCGCGCCGCTCGACCGTGGTGACCGGCGTCGGATCCATCACGCCCGGGAAGGCCGCGAGCATCGGCATCGGCATCTCGGTCGCGGTCTCGCGCTGGAGCCGCTTCATCTGCTCCTCGATCACGACGCGGATCTTCTCGCGCTCGTCGACGAAGAGCGACGAGACGAACTGGCTGACCTCGCGCGGGCCGATGCGCCGGCTGAAGCGCTCGAGGAAGGTCTCGAGGGCGTCGCGGAACTCTTGCGCGGTGGCAAAGCGATCTTCCGGGCGCTGCGCCATGGCGCGATCGCAGATGTCGGCGAGCTCGGGATCGGCGTCGGGGACCACGTCGCGGATCCGCGGCTCGCGCCCCGAGATCCGCCGCGCGAGGATGGCAGTCTGGCTGTCGATCTGGGCGAAGCGCTTCGAGGCGATCGCCTCCCACAGCATGATGCCGACGCTGAAGAGATCGGCGCGCCGATCGACGGGATCGCCGCTGGCCTGCTCGGGCGCGACATAGGCGAGCTTGCCCTTGAACACGCCCGCTTGCGTCGAGCTGGCGGCGCCGGCGGCCTTGGCGATGCCGAAGTCGACGACCTTCACCTGGCCGTCGTACGTGAGGAACACGTTCTGCGGGCTGACGTCGCGGTGGACGACGTTGAGCGGCGTGCCGTCGAAGTCCTTCAGCATGTGCGCGTGGTGCAGGCCCGCGAGCATCTCGGCGAGGATGCGAATGTGGACGTCGAGCGGGACGCCGGTGCGCGAGGCCTTGCGAAGCACGGCGTGGAGCGGCTGCCCGTCGAGGTAATCCATCGCGAGGAAGTGGTGGCCGCCCTCGTGGCCGATCTCGTACGTCTGCACGACGTTGGCGTGGTTGAGGCGCGTGGCGAGGCGCGCCTCGTTGAGGAACATCGCGACGAAGTCCTCGTCCTGCGAGAGCTCGTCGCGCAGCAGCTTGACGACGAGGAGCTTGTTGACGCCGCCGGGGCCGGCCACGACCGAGAGGTACACCGACGCCATGCCGCCCTGTCCGAGGAGGGCGATGATCCGGTATTTTCCGACGCGATCGGCTTTCATGGTCACTTCGGGGTCGGGGCGATCTGCACGTACGAGATGGTGTTGGCGAGGACGTGGAAGCTCGACTCGCCGATGTGCGCGTCGTCGGCGGCGCGGATGCTGCGCGCGACCGCCGAGCCCACGGGCATGTTGAAGAAGCCGCCGAAGCCGTCGACGTCGGTCTGCGTGGCCGCGGGCGGCGTCGTCGGAGCCTGGTTGATCAGGTAGAACTCGCGGCTCTTGGTGTCGACGCTCGGGCTCTCGAAGCGGGCCCCGCCGGCCGCGAGGCCCTGGCAGTCGACGGCGAGCAAGATCGAGCTGCCGCGCGTGGGATCCACGGTCTCCTTCGCGAAGCTGACGAGGAGCGAGAAGTCGTTCGGGCTGAGGAGGCGCACCGATTTCACCGCGGGAGGCGTGATGATCGGGCGGCCGACGAAGATGCGCGAGTCAACGGTCTGGTCGCTCGTGACCCGGATGAAGCCGTCGAAGCCCTGGGCGACCTTGAATGAAATCAGGCCGTCAGCCGCGGATTTTAGCCCCTTCGGCGTGTCCGGGTTCGTCCCCGTGCAGCCGAGATCGAGCTTCTCGCAGACGTCGACCGTGGCGCCGGCGACCGGGCTCTTGTCGGCCGCGAAGGTGAGGTTGACGGAGAGCGTGACCTTCTTCGTCGGATCGGGGACGGGCTCGACGACGTTGCCGAGGCAGCCCCACACCGGATCGATCACCTGCGCCTTCTCGCACACGTTCGCCGTGCAGATCGATCCGGCGAAGCCGCGCGCTTCGCAGTCGGCGGTGGTCTCGCACTGCGCCTCGCCGGGCTGGAGCACGACCGAGCAGCCCTCGGCGGCGAGGAGCAGCGGCAGCATCGCCAGGACGAGTCGGTTCACCGATCCACGTTAGGCGTACTCGGCGAGCGGATCAAACGACAAGTCCGGATGCGATTGACGCGGCCCTTCAGCGCTCGGCGATGGCGACGAGGTTCTGCGTGAAGATCACCTCGGGGCCGGTCTCGCCCGTCTCGGCGGCGAGGTAGGCGCGGAGGCCGAGGCGGATCGCCTTCCACATCGCGAGGCGGACGACGCTCTTCGCGCCGTGGATCACCGGCGCGTCCTCGAAGCAGCGCACGGCCTTGAAGCCGACGGCGTCGGCGAGGAGCTGGCGGATCGAGCCGCGCGTGAACGCTTGCTCGTGCGTGACGTCGCCGTAGCGCATCCGCCCGAAGAACGGCGACTCGGCGTTGGGCACGTGGATCACCCAGCGGCCGCCGGGGCGGAGGGCGCGACGGACGTTCTCGGCGAGGTCGAGGATCTCGTCGCGGCGGAGGTGCTCGAGGACATCGAACGAGATGATCACGTCGTGCGAGGCGTCGGGCAGCGCGGCGGCCTCGACCAGGATGTCGCCGAGGCGCACGCCCGGCTCGCCCTGACGCGCGGCCTCGGCCACCTGCTCGGGCGACCGATCGACGCCGGCGACATCCGAGAACCCGGCCCGCCGCAGCTCGCGCAGGAACGAGCCTTCACCGCAGCCGAGATCGAGGATCTTGGAGGCTCTTTCGGCGGGGAAATGATCGCGGATCAGCTTGGCCAGGTAGGGGTTCGACGTCGTCGAGCGAGGTCGGGCGGCCGCCGCCGCGCCGCCGTTGACCGCGAGGTAGCGGGCGTAGAGGCGGTCGCGAAACACGGTGTCTGCAGGCGGCGGCGGGCTCGGTTCCTTGGTCGTCATTGGCAATCTCCACGGCGCCGCCGATCGGCGCTCCCCGAGCCGGACGTCCAGCTCGGGGCGCGAGGATAGCGCGTGGACGCCGCGACGCCGATCTTCAGTCGCCTTGCGCGCGGACGTCGGCCTCGCGGAGGACGATCCAGCGGCTGCCGCCGTCGACGATCAGCGGCTCGAGCTTCTTCAGGTAGTCCTTGTGGTGCGGGTTCTGGGCCATGTCGCTCCACGAGCTCTCGAGATCGGCAAGGTTGTCGACGCGCGTCTCGAACTCGATGTCGGTCTCGCGAGCGCCGATGAGGCCGCTCGCGATCCGCACCGAGCCGGGCCGCCAGCCGATGCGTTGCCCGACGTCGATCTCCCATTTGCGAAGGACGGCGACGCACTCGTCGGTCTTTCCGAAGCGGGTCGACAGCTGCCATCGTGCGATGAACATTAAATTCCCCTTTCCACGGCGTTCGCGAGGGAGCCGATGCGCGACGCGTGGGCCGTGGAGCACGGATCGCCGTCGATCCTCGTGCGTTCGCGCCCCCCGCGTCGATCCGCTGCTGCTGCGCCCCGGCGCGGCTCGTTCGCCTCGACGCTGGGCGAGCATACGCGCGCTCGCGCGAGGCGAGGGAGAAGCTTCGCCGGCGCGCTATTTCGTCGGCGGTTTGAGGGAGATCGTCACGGTGACGCCGACGGGATCCGCGGTCGGCGGGCCGATCGGTTTGTTCTTCAGCAGCACGCGGACACAGGCGGTCGCGTCGGGGCCAACGCCCTTTGCAGAGAGCACCTCGACGCCCTCGGCGCGCCCCCGGTTGCGCACGAGGAACTGGATCTTGATCGACCCCGTCGCGGCGGTGAGGCCGCCGTGATCGGCGACGCACTTCGCGATGTCGGCGGCGGCCTTCGTCAGGGCCTTCTCGGTGCGCGGGACCTCGCCATTTTCGAACTTGGGCGCGCCGATGTCGACGAGCGGCGGCGGGGCCGCGACGGCCGGCGGCGCGACAGGCGGCGGCTCGGGCGCCTTTGCGCTCGGCGCGGGCGCGTCGGTCGACGGCGGCGTGGGCTGCGGTTGCGGAGGTAGCCAGCCGGCGTCGCGCTCGTCGGGGGCGAGGCAGCGGACGAAGCCGCGATGAGGATCGGAGAGCTCGCCGTACGGGCAGCGCGGCGCTGCGCCGGGGCCTCCATCGGAGGGCGCGCCGGCGTCGGCGGATCGATCGGGCGCGTCGTGCTTGTCGCGGCGCGCGGCCTCGACAGCGTCGTCGCTCGCCGCGGTGGAGCCGGTGAGGGGCTCGACGATCGGCGCGGGTCCGCTCGCGGGCGCCGCGCCGGCGCACGAAGCGAGGGCGGCGAGCCCGAGGGCGGAAGCCGTGAGGAGCTTGCCTCCCTTGGCTGAGAGGCTCTTCCTGTTCATGCGCGGTTCGTACACCGAGCCGCGCGCGCGGGCGAAGATCCGGGGACTATTTCCCGAGCGCTTCGGCCCGGTTCACGATGCGGGGCGTGAGAAAGATGACGAGCTCGCTGCGGCTGTCCGAGGCGCGGCGGCGCTGGAAGAGCACGCCGAGGATCGGGATGTCGCCGAGCAGCGGGAGCTGGTCGAGGTTGCGGCCGGTGTTGCGCGTGAAGATGCCGCCGATGACCGCCGTGTGGCCGTCCATGATCAGGAGATCGGTCTCGGCCTCGCGCTTGAGGATCGTCGGATCGCCGCGCGCCGAGGTCTGGTTGAAGTCCGGCTCGTCGCGGTTGATCCGCACGTGCATCGCGACGCTGCCGTCCGACGTGACGTGGGGCCGCACGATGAGCTGGAGCTTGGCTTCCTGGAACGTGGTCTGGACACCCTGCGCGCTGATCTGCGAAAACGGGATCAACGTGCCCTGGCTGATGCGGGCCTCGCGGTTGTCGAGCGTGAGGATGCGCGGGCTCGAGATGATGCGGAGCATGCCGCTCGACTCGGCCGCGGAGAGGCGGACGGAGAGGTTGACCGCGTTGTTGATCGAGCCGAGGTTGAAGCCGATCGCGCCGCCTTGCCCGGTGCCCACGGTGGCCGGGAGGTTGACGGCGAAGTTCGGCGTCGAGACCGAGTTCGAGAACGGCGAGAGGCCGGCCGTCGGCGTCTGCTGATCGCTGGCGCCGCCGACGAGGCCGATCGACGAGGGGAACGCGATGCCGGTGGGGTTGCCCGTCGCGGCGCTGAACGTGGCGTCGCCGCCCCACTGGATGCCGACGTCGCGGAGGTACTTGCTCGTGGCCTCGACGATGCGCGCCTCGATCAGCACCTGCGGCGTCTGCGTGTCGAGCGAGTGGACGAGCTCTTCGATCTGGTTGAGGTTGCCGGCCACGTCGCGGGCGACGATGACGTTGGTGCGCTCGTCGACGGCGACCGAGCCGCGCGGCGACATCAGATCCTTGGCGCGCTCGACCAGCTCCTTGGCCTCGGCGTACGAGACGGGGATGAGGCGAGTCTCGACCGGCGCGAGCTGGAGCTCGCTCTTGCGCCGCGCGATGGCGAGCTCGCGCTCCTTGTTGAGATCGGCGAGGGGCGCGACGCGGATCATGTTGCCCTGGCGGATCATGCCGAGGCCCTTGGCCTGGAGCACGGTCTCGAGGGCCTGATCCCAGGCGACGTTGCTCATCTTGATCGTCACGGTGCCGGTGACAGCGTCGGAGACGACGATGTTGACCTTGCCGACGTCGGAGAAGAGGCGGAGCACCTCGTGGACGGGAGAGTCCTTGAGATCGAGGTTGATCCGGCGGCCGTTGAAGCGGCGCTGCTGGCTCGCCGTGGTCGGGAGGAAGGCGTCGGCCTGGTCGGCCTCGGTCATCGACTCGCGCGCGCCGGCCGAGGCCTCGAACGTCGTCTCGACGCGCGGGACCTCGCTGTCGAACGACGCTTCGCGAGCCACCGTGCGCGACTTCCGCGCGGCGCCGCCGTCGGACGCGACGCCCGAGACCGCCGAGGGAACAGGCCCCGTCGAGAAGGTGTAGACGATGGCGTTGCCCTCGCGCGCGGCCGTGCCGGACGCGTCGGAGGCGCGATCGATCTCGAGGACGACGTGGTTGGGATCGCTGTTCTTGCGGTAGGTCGAGACGGCATGAACCGGCCCGCCGAAGGCCCCGGTGTCGAGCTTGCGCTGGAGCGACTCGGGGAGGCGAACGCCCGTCAAATCAAGCGTGGATCGACCGGTCTTGCCCTCGCCCGCGGAGAAGTCGGCGGGGCCCGAGAGCTCGACGATGATCCGATCGCGCGAGGGCTGGTGCTCGAAGCGAACGTCGGTGAGCGTGGCCGCCTCGGCCTTCGCCAGCGCCTTGCCAGTCGCGCGCGCGGGGGCGGTACCCATCGGCGCCGTTTTGTCCGCCGAGACGAGGCCGACCTGGAGGCCGTCGGGGCCGGCCGAGATGCGGTATTCGGCCTGGTGCGCGAGCTGGATCAGGATCCGCGTGGTCGTCTCGCCCTGCCCCTGCTGGCGGAAGGCCTGGGTCATCACGCCGGCAACGACGGGGTTACCCTTGGTGATCGCCGCGGGCGCGCCCTGCACGTCGGCGGTGTCGAGATCGACGATGAGCCGCATCCCGCCGTCGGCGACCCGGGCCGCGAAATGCGGGGAGCCCGTCGTGGCGATCGTGATCTCGGCCGCCCCTTCGCGCGGGGACGAGAGCGTCACATTCTTCACGTGGAGCGGCGCGGCCGCGGCGGGGATGGCCGCGGACAGCACGCTCACGAGCAAGGCGAGGCCGACGGGGCATCGGCGCGCGCGGACCAGTTGAATCTTCATCGCTCTCCCGCTGGATGACGGCTCTGTCGTCACCGGGGGCGAGCCTAGATCGGCGGCCCCGAACGGGCCCAATTCGTGGCGGAGTTTTCCGCGGCGCTACCGGTTGCCGGCCTTCTGGCCAGCCTCTTCCTCCGGCGTACGGAGGGCGATCACCCGCGTGGTAGGCGGGATTTCGGGGTGCGACGGGTCCTCGCGGATGAAGACGACGTCCCCGTCGCGGATGCGGTCGACGCGCCAGTTGACGGCGACGTCGGTGCCAGTCGGTCCGCCCGCGTGGACGAGCTCGGACTTGCCCACGAAGTCGCCGACCTTGGCGACCCAGCCGAGCGCGCCCGGATCGATCAGCAGCGCGCGCGACGGCGAGCCGAGGACGATGCCCACGAGCTTGAGCTCGTCGAGCGCGTACCGATCGACGAGGACCTTGCGCTGGAGGACGCTGTGCGACGCCGCCTGCTGCACGAAGACCTGGACGAAGCTGCGGAACGGATCGCGGCTCTGATCGGTCTCGGCGAAATCGCGCTCCTGGAACTCGCGCAGCGGGAGCGCGGGGAGCTTCGAGGCGACGGGCGCGCCGGCGTCGGCGTCAGCCGGCGCGGCCGCGACGGGCGCGGGCGCGGGCGCGACGATGCCGCCCACCGGCGCGGCGGAGCCGGGGCGAGTGATGCCGCCCGCGGGCGGATCGCTGCCGCACGCCGCGAGCGCCGTCGCCAGCGGCAGCGCGACGAGCGCGGAGAAGAGGCGGTGCCGGACGGTGCGCTTCAATGCCCTTCTCCTGGTGCGGCGCCGGGGCGTCGCTTCGCTGCGGCCTCGCCCGGCCGGCTCGATCGGAACGCGGTGGCGAGGCACTCGACCTCGACCTGGACCTCGTCGCCGCTGGTCTTCGGGTTCTTGATGTGGATGTCTTCCACGTTGATGATCCGATCGAGCTGGCCGACGCCGTGGAAGAACTTCGCGACCTGGTGGAACTTGCCCGCCAGCGTGAGCTTCATCGGCACCTTGGCGTAGAACTCTTGCGGCTGCTCTTCCATCGGCGTCCACGAGGTGAGGTTGACGCCGGAGAGCGTGGCCACCCCTTGCAGCGCCGCGAGGAACGCGGGCGTCTCGGGATCGTCGGGCAGGATCTTCTTCTGCTCGAGGGCGAGCTGCTCGCGGCGCGTCTTCTCGTCGAGGTCCTTCTGGTACTCGGCCTTCGACGTCTCGGCCTTGTCGAGCTGCGCCTCCAGGCTGTGCTGGCTGTTCTGCGCCGACTCGATCTCGGTCTCGAGATCGCCGTGAAAAATCACGAAGTAGACGATGCCGACGAGGAAGAAGAAGAGGAAGCCGACGCCGACCTTGGCGATGGGCGAGAGGCGGTCGAGCGTGGAGCCGCCCGCCGGGGCCTGGGGCTTGGGGGCCATCTCAGTACCTGACCTTCAGTTGCAGCGCGAAGTTGACGACCTCGAGCTTGGCGTTCTTCTCGGCCTCTTTTTTCCCGGGGAGCAGCGTCACGTCGTAGAAATACGACGAGAGCTTGAGGCGCTGCGCGAGCTCGGCGACGTCGTTGCCGTCGCGCGCGAGGCCCTCGAAGCGCACGGTGCGCTCCGACTCGAGGTAGCTCGTGAGCCAGAGCCGGCGGCTGTCCCACCCGGGGAAATACACCAGGTTCGGGTTCTCGCGCCGCAGCGTGGCGAGGCGATCGGGATCCGTCGTCGGGCCCTTGCCCGGCGTGAGGAGCTGCGCGAGCTCGAGCAGCACGGCCGTGGGGCCGCTGCGCGCCGACTGCAGCTTGGCGATCGCGTCCTCGCGCGCGCGGAGGAGCGCGAGCGATTTCTTGATGTCCTCGTGGTTCGAGACCAGCTTGTTGATGTCGGTGATCTGCCCCTGGATGCGGGCGTTCTTGGCCTTCTGATCGGCGAGCTCTTCGCGCTTCTTCTCGTAGAACAGGAAGAGCGCGACGACCTCGACGACGAGGACGCCAGCGACGATGAGGAGCCAGCGCTGGCTCTGCTGAGGCGCGGCGGAGCGGGCCCCGCGCTTCTGCGGAAGGAGGTTTACCCTGATCACACGCGCCTCTCTCGATCTTTCCGCATCGCCAGCCCGAGCGCCACGGAGAACTGCGCGACGCGGGCCCGTAAGAGCTCCTGGCTGACCTCTTTGGCTTCGACGCTGATGCGCTCCATCGGCTGGAGCACCTCGACGGCGACGCGCGATCGACGGCCGATGGCCTGCGCCAGGGCCGGCAAATTCGAAGTGCCGCCGGTGAGGTAGATGCGGTGCATCTCGGGCTCGCCGCTCGTGGCCATGAAGAAGTCGAGCGAGCGCTGGATCTCGCCGGCGATGGAGTCGCTCACCGTCTCGATCACCTGGTGCACCTGTGCGGGCACGGCGCCCGCGTCGGCGCTGACGCTGGCGCACTTGAACTCTTCGGCCTGATCGAACGACACGTTGAGCTGCCGCTGGATCTGCTCGGTGATGTAGTTGCCGCCGTTGGCGATGTCGCGCGTGAAGGCGCTGGCGCCGCGCGAGATGATGTTGATCGACGCCAGGCTCGCGCCGACGTTGATGATCGCGAACGTCTGATCCGGCGGGATCCCCCGGCTGAGCTCGAAGAGGTTCTGCACGGTGAAGGCGTCGATGTCGACGACCATGGGCTTGAGCTTCGCGGAGCGGGCGATCTGCGTGTAGTCGTTGATCTCGTCGCGCTTCGCCGCCACGAGCAAGAGGTCCATCTGGCCGGCCTCGGGGCGCCGGCGCAGCACCTCGTAGTCGACGTGAACATCCTTGATGTCGAAGGGGATGTGCTGCTCCGCCTCCCACTGGATCTGCTCGTCGAGCTCGGCTGCCGTCATCATCGGGACCGAGATCTTGCGGATGATCACCGCCTGGCCGCTGATGCTGAGGGCGATCTCTTTCTGGCGGATCTTGGCCTCGCTGAAGGCGCGACCCAGCCCCTCGATCACGGCCTGCGCGTTCATCACGTGGCCGTCGACGATCGACTGCGGGGGGAGCGGCGTGTAGCCGAGGCGCACGAGCCCATAGCCTTTTCGGCTCTCCTTCAACTGACACACCTTTATCGAGCTCGATCCGATATCGACCCCGATCAGGTTCTTGCCTTCGGACATGCGGCTCCGGTGCTCGCAGCAGTGGGTCCCCTGAATGCAGGGGCCCGGGTTCGGGGTCGCGAACGACTCCATCGTGAAAAAAGAGGCTGACCGGGCACGTCCGCCAGGCCTCCTTTCATGCGCTTGACAAGCTTGTCATCGGCGCCGAGCCCCGGCCAAGATTCCGCTTTACCTTCGGCCGACGAGCGCTTATCGAAGTGCGCGTTCGTCGCCTCGAACCCGCCTGCATGACGCTCCCTCTCGCCCGCGTTTTTCCGCCGCTCTGCGCCGCGATCCTCCTCGCGCTGGCTCCGGCCCATGCCGACGCCGCCGAGATCGTGCACGTCGTCGCGAGGGGGCAGACGCTCGGCGCGATCGCGCGAAAGTACCACGTCCCCGTCGCGGCCCTGCGCGAGGCCAACGGCCTGAAGAGCTGGCAGCAGATCCACCCGGGGCTGTCGCTGACGATCCCGTCGGCTGGCGGGCCCGCCGACGCGAAGAGCAAGCCCGACCCGAAGGCCAAGGCCGATCCGAAGGGCAAGCGCGAGCCGAAGGGCAAGGCGCCCGCGTCGATCGACGCCCCGGAGAAGCCCGAGAAGGCCGCGAAGGGCGCCAAATCGCGGAAGGAAGAGGCGAGCGAGAAGGCCGAGGCGCTGGCGCACCCGCCGAAGCGACCGGGCTTCGTGCGGATGCTGAGAGGCTCGGAGAAGCTCGAGGCGCAGCTCCTCACGCGACGCGGGAAGCTCGTCCCCGCGGCGCTCCCGGGCCTCGGCCGCGTGCTTCGCTACTACCCGACCAACGAGAAGATCGCGATCGATCCGCGCCTGGCGACGCTGATCGGCCTCGTCAGCGATCACTTCGGCGGGCGCACGATCCACATCACGAGCGGCTACAGGCCCTACTCGCCGGTGCAGTACGCGCCGAAGTCGAACCACAACCTGGGCCGCGCGATGGACTTCTCGATCGAGGGCGTGCCGAACACCGCACTCCGGGACTTCTGTCGCACGTTCCACAACGCGGGCGTTGGTTACTATCCGAACGGCACGTTCGTTCACCTGGACGTCCGATCGGCAAAGACCACCTGGGTCGACTACTCCCGCTCCGGCGAGGCCCCACGTTACGAGTCAGGCGCCCCACCGGCCCCTGGTGACGACACGAGTGGCGATGGTGAGCCGCACGGCGGCGCCCAGCCGGTGTCCGGCGGCGGAGAGCCTGCCCCCGGGTCCGTGGAGCCCCAGGCAGCTCCCATGCAACCTGTTGATTTTACAGGCGGAAACTAGACCGCACGGGCAATTACCTCGTCGCCGGCGGGCACATCGGGGTCAGCAATGACCTGCCCTCCGGCGCTCGCGAGGGCGGTCGTGTCGGCCTCGGGTCGACGCGCGGCGACGCTATCCTGGAACGCTCGGAACGCCTGGAGCAAATCGCGTGTGCGTGATCGCCGAGACAGCGAATCTCAACACATGAGCAGCGGTTTGCCAAGCGCATCTGCGACGGCGCTGATCATGGTCGGCGTCACCACCTCGACCCCCGAAGCCTCGCTCGTGCCGACCTCACCCGCCGCGCTTGCCGCCCTTCACGAGCCGCCCGCGCAGTCGACGCCTGCTCAGTTGGCGAAGCGCTTCGCTCGACCGCCCATCGGCGCGTCGACCAGGTCGAGCACCGTGGTCTCGTAGCGCGCGGCGGGCGCCGGCTCCGTCCCCGCGCGGTGGAGGAAGAACGACGCGTGCGCGCCGCGATCGAGCGCGACGATCCGCGAGCACCCGAGATCGATCAGCGCCGCCGTCGCCGCCTCGTCGCTGTCGAACGTGGTCGAGGCCATGGCGAACGTCCCGTCGGTGAGCACGCACGCCGCCGCGCGGATCCGCATTGATCCGACCTCGCGCGCCTCGGGCCGCAGCTTGCCGTCGTCGGCCGTGAGCGGCAGCTCGGTCGCGTCGGCGCCGTCGGGCAGCGCGAACCCAGCCGCCGCGGCGATCTGCGGGCGCCCCTTGTCGATCACCAGCACGCCGCTCGCCTCGCCACGAAATGGAAAGCCCACGGCGCCCTCGATCGCCAGGCCGCGCGCCCCGCGGCGACGCGCCGATCCCAGGCTCACCACGGCGAGAGCGCGCGCCTGCTCGCCGTCGGAAAGCGCGCCCGGGAGCGCCGCGCTCGTCTTCGTCGAGGGCTCTTTGCTGCCGGATCGCAGGCGAAACAGCGTCCTTCCCGGGGCGACCGTCGTCACGTGAACGTTGGCGCCGAGGCTGCTGACGACGGCCATGTGCATCGACGGGATCCACGCCGGCGCGGGCTGACTGCCACCATCGGCGGCCCACCCCTTCGCCGCGGCCTCGCCCGCGGGCAGCGGCGCGCGCGGCCGCAGATCACGCGCGACCGCATAAAAGAAGCCGTTCGGCGATCCCGACGCCAGCCGCGAAGGCTCGAGCGACAGGCCCGCGGCGAGCGGCGTCGCCTCCCAGGCTCGCTCGTTCGCGCCTCCCGAGGCCGCCGCGAGATGGAGATACGCAAAGCCCACGGGCGCCGGCCCCGCCGCGAGATGCACCGCGTACACACACCCCGCGAGCCGCAGCGCCGAGGCGATCGTCGCCGCGTCGGCCGCGGCGCTCTCCGCGTACACGACGTGACCCGTCGTCAACACGCCCAGCGCCGAGCGCGGCCGCGCCGCCGTCGCCGCGTCGAGCGGGATCACCGCCGCGCCCGTACCGCCGAGCAGCGGGTCCGGCGTCTCCAGGACCGACGCGATGCCCACGGGCGCCTCGACGCCGCCCGGCCACGGGCCCAGCACCACGCCCTCGTCGTGCCCCAGCACCACGGCCGCGGCCCCCGGCACAAGCGGCGCGATCGCCCGCCGGTTCACCACAAAGCCTGGATTGGAAGCTCCATCCGTCGCGATCGACGCCGCCGGTCCGGCCGTGAACGCCGCCACCACGCGCTCGGCGATCGGCCCCTCGGGCAGCCGCGCCGCGCCGTGGATCCCGGTCGCGGATCGCGGCTCCGCGAAGCCCGCCTCGAGCCGCAGATCGAGCTGCCGCAGATCGAACGCCACGAGCCGCACCAGCGCCTCGGGATGATCGGGGCGCGGCCGGATCGCCGCCTCGTAGAGCGCCGGCGGCGCCCCGGGCAAGATCGTCGCGCCGCCGCCGCCCGCCGCCCACACGCCTTCGCCGGGCAGCGCCGGCTTCACCACCGGCGCGATCGCCGACGGCGGCCAGTCGTCGACCGGCTGGACGGCCTCGGGTACCTCGCGCCCGGGGAACGGCGCCGAGGCCCCGCGCGCGCCGGGAGCCCTGGAAAACAAGCCGATCACGCTCGCCGTGGCCCGCGCCGATCCCGGCCCGCCGAGCTCGCCCGCGGCGGCGATCACCGCGTCGCCGAGCGGCCGCGCGAGCGTCGGCATCCGCAGCGCGCGCGCCGAGAACGGGTTCTTCGGGCCGGCGTTGAGCGCGAACGTCCGCAGATCGAGCGCCGCCGCGGCGCCCTCTTTTCCGAGCGCCATCACCAGCGCGTCGTCCGACAGCTCGACCTTTGCGTCGTCGGGCAGCGCCTCGAACGTCACCTCGGTCCGCCCGATCCCGGCAGGGCTCCCCGTGGCGAGAACGCCTCGAATCGAAGCCCCGAGCCGCTCGCGCCACGTCACCGCTTCGCGGGTCGCGCCCTCGCCGGCGAGGTCGAGCAGCGTCACGCCCTGCACCTTCCCGCCCGCGCGCGTCACGTACGCCGCGTAGCGCCCGTGGGCCACCAGATCCCGATCATCACCGAGCGGGCTCGAGGTGAGGTTGTGCAGCTCGCCCACGCGGAGCGGCCGCCCCGATCGCGTCAGCCGCACCCGGGCGCGGTACAGATCAGCGGGCGCGCTCGCGTCGCGCCGCGCGAGGAACAGCACCCGGCGCCCCAGGAACGCGTCGATGAAGAAGCCGCCGCGCACTTCCCACACGAAATCGTCGGGCCGCACCTCCCCGCCCGCGGCCTCGCCGAGCATCGACGCCACGCCCTCGGCAGAGCGCTGCGGCGGCGAAGGACGCAGGAAACCCAGCACCAGCGCGACCAGCGCGAAGAAGGCCGCCCAGAGCGCCCGGGCGCGGAGATCGTGGCGTTGGAGCCGGGGGGAGAGGTCCATCGGGCGGCGGACGGCCTCTTAGCACGGGGAGGCCGATGAGGGCGCGTCCCCCATGACGAGCGCCGTGCTCGTCACACGACGCCTTGGAGCCACGTGTCCGGCGGGGTATGGTCCACGACCTTTCTCGGAGGACACCTCGATGAATCGCCCCCTGCTCGCCGCATCGGCCTCGATCGCGCTCGCTCTCGCTCTCTCCCTCTCCGCCTGCGGGAGCGTCACCAGCATCGACGATCTCTTCAACCAGAACAGCGGCGGCGCCGCCGCGGCCACGACCACGACCACGGGGGGCCAGGGCGGCGCGCAGAGCGTCACCGGCGTCGGCGGCGGCTCGATCTCGAGCGCGGCCACCAACCCTGCATCGGGATCGGCCTCGAGCGGGCTCACCACGGCGAGCGGCCCGACCACCACCACCGGTCCTGGCCCCGCGGGCTCCAGCTCGAGCGGCCCCGGCGTCACCGCCTCTTCCAGCACCGGCCCCGGCCCCGCGTCGAGCAGCTCGGGCGGGCCGACGAACACCGTGTTCTGCAACAACGCCGAGTGCGCCCCGGGGCAGATCTGCTGCTTCAACCTCAGCCAGCAAAGCGACCACTGCGGCCAGGAGGGGAGCTGCGGTGACGGCTTCATCGAGCTCCAGTGCAACGGCCCGGAGGATTGCCCCGGCGGCGTCTGCTGCGCCGACGTCGATTTCCAGATGAACCCGCCTTACAAGAGCATCGCCTGCAAGCAGTCCTGCAACAACCCGCAGAACAACCTCATCGTCTGCAGCGACGCCGATCCCACCTGCCCCCCCGGCAAGCAGTGCGGCAACAGCATGATCCTCGGCCAGGGCTACAAGATCTGCAAATAGCCAGTCAGCCGCGCAGGAGGGGCGCCCCGAGCACCAGCCTCGGGATTGGCCCCTCCGCCTGCGAGGCCGCGTTCCAGGCCCGCACCCAGCCGATCCAGGCGATCGGCTGGAGTCGATACCGGATCTTCGCCTCGTCGATCACCGCCGGAGTCCCGAGGGGCGCGTCGCCCCGCACCCGCGGGGTGAGCCTCCGCCCCGTCTTCGGCTCCTCCAGCGGATAGACTACCTCCGTCCGGTAGCCCTCGCCCGGCCAGATCACGAGGCCTTCGTCGGCGATATCGTAGGGCGTGTGCGCGCCGAGGACGGCCTCCACCTGCTCGCGCACGAGATCCACCCCGGCGAGCTGATACAGGCCTCCGAGGGCGTTCTCGAAGAGGCGATGTCCGTCGCTCTCGGCCGGGAGCTTGGCCAGGAACCCGAGGACAGGCACGCTCGCCACCAGCAGCCCCGACTGCTCTTCGAACGCGATCTCGCACGGGGCTTGATCGAGCGCCGCGCACCGGAGGCGCACCCGGATCCGGTTCGTCCCCAGCTCGACCGCGGCGACCTCCACCGGGCCATGCGTCCACCGCGAGGCCCGCCGCAGCAGCGCCCCGATCTCGCGATCGACGAAGTGGTCAATCGCCTCTTCCACCTCGTGCACGCCCTCGCGGAACCGGGCCTCTTGCCCGCCCTGGGCCGGCCCCGGGGCCGCGCCCGCGAGCTCGACCTCGTCCGCGCGCTGCGCCGCGCGCCGCCACCGCGCGAAGAGCTTGGGCACTGTCCCGGCGTGGAATCCGGCCACGAGGAGCGCGCTCACCGTCTCGCCGTGATGGCCAATCGCGATCGGTCGAAGCTCCTTTGGCCGGCTCCCCTGGTAGAGCTTCCAGTTCTCCTTCAGCTCCCAGAACAGGAACCCGGCCAGGCTCGGCAGGAAGAACACCGTCGTCGCCGAGATGGCCTCGCCGATCACCCTCCCCAGAAACGGCGAGAGCAGCGTGTTCAGCGCGTGATGCGTCTCGCTCACCAGCTCTTTGCCCGAGGTGAGCATCAGCTTCTGGGCGACGGTGACCACCGGAAAGTGCTTGAGCGGGTTGAGCTCGGGCTCGATCAACAGCGTGATGTAGAGCCGCACCACGTAGGCCACGGCGAACCAGGCCAGGCCAAAGAGGGCCTTGAGCGGGATCGTCCACCGCTGGCCGCCCTCGCGAAACCGCAGCCACTCCGCCACGCGGTAAAGCACCCTCTCCACCAGATCGATGAGGGTGCGAAACGTATCGACGATGAGGCGAAACAGCCCCGGGAGCACCCGCCGGCTCACCGCCTGGAGGGCCGGGCCGACACGATCGAGCACCGCGTCCTCGATCATCGTCCCGACGGGCGAGAGCATCACCGACATCAGCACCGCGAGGATCACCGCGGCGGCGAGCCCCGCGACGATCGTGCCCTGATCGGCGAGCGGGGTCAGATAGACAATCGCCGCCGTGAGCCCGACGGGCAAGGCGCCCTTCCAGAGCAGGGCCCGCGCCAAGGGCCCTCCGAGCATCCGGCGCACCAGCGGCCGCATCAGGATCCACTGCGGAAAGCGGATGAAGATCAGCGCGAGCGCCGCGCCCAGGGCCTTTGCCACGCGCCACGCCACGGCGCGGACGCCGTCGTGGTGGAGCAGCCCGAGCATCATCGCCGCCACCACCGCGAAGCTCACCGGACTCAGCAGCTTCACCTCGTGGAAGCCGAGGAGCACGGCGATGGCGCTGACGAAATGGCCGACGCCGACGACGATCACGTACGCGGAGAGCGCGGGTAACACGACATAGAGAGTCACGAGGCGCCCCGCGTCCGTGCCGAACCCCACCGAGCTCACCTTCTGCAGGGCGCGCAGGTAGATCTCGCCACCGCGATAGACCCCGTCGAGCGCGTCGGCGAGCCGTCGATCGAGCCTCAGCAGCGGATCGCCGGCCCAGAGCTCGCTCACGCCGGCGAGGTTCGGCAGCTTGAGCTGATTGCGCGAGAGCGCGTCGCGGAGGTGGCCAATCGAGATGAAGCCGCGGCTCACCCCCTGATCGAGGATCTCTTCGATCACCTTGGCGCGGGCGGTGCGCTCGGGGGCGTTGGCGGGCAGCAATCCGACGCCGTCGAGGGCGTCGCGGAGCACCGGCCGCAGCGCCGTGCGGACGTTGTAGTCGGCGCGATCGCTGGCCCAGCGCAGCAGCTTCGCGAGCATCTTGCGATCCGGCGCCGGCACGCGCACCCGGCGGGCGCGGCGCTCGGCGCGGCGGATCGATCGCGCGATCCTGGTCGCGCGCGTCGCGGGCAAGGGCCGCACGATCGGCGTCTTCCCGAGCGACAGCGCCCAGGCCACGAGATCCACCGCGCGCTCCGGCTGCTCGTGCGCGACTGCGGCGCGCTGCAGATCGTACAGCAGGCGCGCTTCGACCGGGAAAACGAGCATCCGCCGCGCCGCGGCCTGCTCTGCCAGCATCGACAGGAGCGCCGTCCACGAGGCCCCGCCGCTCGGCCCGAGCGCGCTCCCCGGGGGCGCCAGCGCCGCGTTGAGCCGCGCCCCGAGCGCCTCGAGATCGGCCCGCGCCGCCGCGAGCGCCCTGCCGCTCCCGGGCCCGCCGCCCGCGCCGACGATCGACAGCGCGATCGCCGCGCCGACGAGGTTGCCGCGACGCCGAGCCGTTTCAGCCTCGATTTCCAGGCTAGAAGCGTGCGCGGCGCTCGGCCGCGCCGGCGCGAGGCCGACGAGAAAACCGAAGCGCGTCGTCGGCGCGCGCGCGGTCGACGACGTGCCGTTGCGACGGGGCGAGCGCGCCACCGTGGCCGCGCGCTCGGCCCCCTCGGGGAACGATCGATCGAGGACCTTCTCGGCCGCGACGTCGCCGGCGAGGATGGCGTCGACGCGTCCATCCTCGGGCAAACCAGGGAAAGTCACCGAGCAGAGCCGCGGCGCGAAGTGGCGGAGCTCGAGGAACAGCGCCGCGAACTCCACGTACGCCTCGCGATCATCGGAGCGCGCGAACAGCCGATCATCGTCGCGCAGCGCCGCGCGGATCTCGTCGAAGGCGATCTGCCCGATGCCGTCGATGCGCGCGCGGATCGCCGCGTCGTCGAGCACGCGCGCGCCGATCTCGCGGTGCACCTCGGCGTGAAATGCCGCTCGCCACAGGCGCGCGAGCACCTCGTCGGGCGTGCGCCCCACGAGGTCCGCCGCCGAGGGCCGCGCGACGAGGATCACCTGCTCGGGCAGGCTCGCGGCTTCGTGCCCGAGCACCGACGTCGGCACCAGGCGCACGAGCGCGTCCCTCGGGATCACGTAACACCCCGCGTGCGGAACCGAGAGCCCGATCCCCGCGAGATCCCGGTGCGCCTTGATCACCCGGCGCAGCAAGCGTCCATCGACGACGATCGCCCCCGCGTCAGCGGCGTGCAGGCGTCGTTCGAGGGCGGGGAGATCCATGCGGAGCCCCGTGTTATCAGAGGCGGCCGCCTGCGCGCCACCTCACGTGCAGGCGCGCTCACTCACCGCCCGCGAATGACGATCTCCACGCGCCGGTTCTTCTGCCGCCCGATCGGGCTGTCGTTGAGCCCGACAGGCCGGCTCTCGCCGAACCCCCGCGTGGTGATCCGCGCGCGATCGATCCCCCTCGAGACGAGGTATCCGGCCACCGCCTCGGCCCGCCGCTCCGAGAGGCGTTGATTGTAGTCCTCGGCCCCCTGATCGTCGGTGTGCCCATCGACCATCACCGCCGCGTCGAGGCGCCTTTGAATCGAGGCGACCACGCGATCGAGCGCCGGCCCCGCGCCCTCGGCGAGCGTGTCACTCGCGTGGTCGAAGAGCACCTCGCTCGGGAGCGCCACGCGCTCGGCCCCGCCCAGGATCCCGACAGCGTCGATGTCGGCGCCCGGCCAGGAGTCGCTCTCTGCCCCTTGAAACGGGATATCGTGGATCCGCACGTAGCGAAAGGCCTCCCCCGGCTCGACGTACTTGTGAATGTCAATCGCGCAGGGCCCGCCCGGCGCCTCACCGACGCTGATCCAGGTCTTGCCGTCGGCGCTGATCTCCACCGTCATCGCCTCGACTCCGGGGCCGATCTCGAAGATGAAGAGATCGGGACCGTCGTTGTCGACCAGCGCCGCGCGCGAGAACCCGAGCGTTATCGATCCCCCGTTGCCGAGCGTGACGGCGCGCGGCGCGTGCCAGCGCTCGACCTGGTAGTCCGGCGGCCCGAGCGCCGACAGGGGATCTTCGCCCTCGGGCAGCGCCGCGGGTATCCCGGGCTGATAGGCAATCACCTCGTCGGCAAAGGCCGCAAAATCGGTGGGCGGAGCGACGAGGTGACCGAGCCCGTCGTGGATGTCGCTGGACGGCGTGAGGCCGGGAGAGGGATATCCGCCGAGCTCCGCCTTGAGCTGCGCGTCGCTGCGCGGGACAAACCTGCTCGCATCGATCGCCCCGTGGCGCCCCGTGGGACGCGCGCAACCAGGGGCGGGGAGCGCGGCGAGGGCAGCCAGGGCGGCGATGAGGCGGGCGGCATGGCGCATCGTGGGGGATGAGACCAGCGGGGCCGACGAGCCTTGGATCCAGCGCCCCGACGCGCGGGGGCGCGATCCTCCGCCGCGACGGCGGTCGTCCAGGCCTCGTGGCGAGACCGCCCTCGGAGCTCGGGCACAGACGCGGCGTTGCCTGCGCGCCCGCGGTGCCGCTACACTCCCCGATTGCATCCACCTCGTACGCCGCCGGGCGCAGCGCGATCCATGAACCCCGAGCCCGAGCAACGAGCGCCTGCCGTCAAGCGCATCGGGCGCTACGCGCTCCACCGGGAGATCGCCGCGGGCGGCATGGCGACGGTCCACATCGGCCGCCTCAACGCGCAGGCCGGGTTCTCGCGAACGGTGGCGATCAAGCGCCTGCACGCGCAGTTCGCGAAGGATCCCGAGTTCGTCGCGATGTTCCTCGACGAGGCCCGACTCGCCGCGCGCATCCACCACCCCAACGTGGTGTCGACGCTCGACGTCGTGGCCGAGCACGACGAGCTCTTCCTCGTCATGGAGTACATCCAGGGCGAGTCGGTCTCGCGCGTCGCGCGCCTGGTCGCCGCGCGCGGCGAGCGGATCCCGCTGCCGATCGTCGGCGCGGTGATCGTCGGCGTGCTCAACGGCCTCCACGCCGCGCACGAGGCCCGCGACGAGCGCGGCGTCCCGCTCCACGTCGTGCACCGCGACGTGTCGCCGCAGAACATCCTGATCGGCGCCGACGGGATCGCGCGCGGGATCGATTTCGGCGTCGCCAGGGCCGCGGGGCGCCTGCAGGAGACGCGCACGGGGCAGCTCAAGGGCAAGCTCGCGTATATGGCGCCCGAGCAGTTCCGCGAGAAGGAAATCACCCGCAGCGTCGACGTGTACGCCGCGTCGATCGTCCTCTGGGAGATGCTCACGGGGAAGCGACTCTTCGCCGCCGACAGCCAGGCGGCCACCATCGAGCGCGTGCTCTACAGCGAGCTCCAGCCGCCGACGGACCACGTGCCGGGGCTGCCGCGGGCGCTCGACGCGATCCTCGCGCGAGGCCTGGCGCGCGCTCCGGCCGGCCGCTTCGCCGACGCGCGCGAGATGGCCGGCGTCGTCGAGGCCTGCCTCGGCGTGGCGTCGATGAACGAGGTCGCCGCGTGGATCGCCGCTGTCGCGGGGCCGGATCTGAAGAAGCGCGCCGACCTCGTCGCCGCGATCGAGCTCGAGAGCGAGGCCGCGCCGATGGCGATCGACAGCGTGATCGCCATCGGCGCCGCGCCGCTGCTGCCGCCGTCGCGGATCTCGACGCCGACGCTACCGCCGCTCGCGCCGGAGGACACCGACGACACCGCGGCGACGACCGCGCTGACGATCGCCGCGAGGCCGCCCGAGGTCTTCGTCGAGGCGCGATCGTCGGTCGTCGCGCCGGAGGAACTGCCGAAGCGCAGCCGCCGCCGCGCGTTCGTCGCCGTCGGCGCCTTCGTCGCGGCGCTCGTCGCCGTCGCGGCGCTCGCGGCGTCGACCTCGACGCCCCCGCCGGTCGACGTCGCGATGCCCGCGCCCGCGCCCGCGATCTCCGCTGCACCCGCGAATTCAAGCTCATTTCACGCAGGCGAGGCGCCCTCTGCCGAGCCCCCGATCGTCCCCTCGGCGGAGATCCAGCCCGCGATCAAGCGCGCCGCCGCGCCTCCTCCGGCGACGGCACGGCCACCCGCCGCGCGCAAGAAGCCCGCAGGCAGCAACCTGCCCGCGGATCTCCCTTCCGAGCGCAACTGATGCACGTTTCCCGGCGGACCAGCACCCGAGCGACGCCTACACCAAGCTCCTCAAGCAGCAGTTGACCGACGCCGGCGCGGCCGCGCCAGGCAAGCTCGAGACGGGTCAGCTCGTCGACCTGCAGAGCGAGGATATCCAGATCATGGATACGCCGCAGGACACCTCGATCGAGCTCGCCGGGGAGGCAGATTGCCATCCCCGCTCCTGCAGGGGGTCACCTGGTGTGTTGACCATGGCGATTCCGCCCGTGAAGCGGGCGTGTCAGCGTGGCGCGCTCAGGCCATGCTCGACGCGCCGCTGCTCTGGAGTCCATCGCTCTGGACCCACGGTGTGGCCGCGCTCGAGGGCTTGTCCCGGTCGACGCACTCCGGGGTACGGAACACCTTCATCGTCGTCTGGTAGGCCGTCCTGCGCCCGGCGTCGATCGTCGCGTCGGTCCCGCCGCGCACGCGGTGAGTGACCATGTTGATCGTCGCGGCGGCGTCGCCCAGATCGGCGAGGCGATTCAGGCTCGGCGTCTTCCAGTACCAGTATCCCATCGCGCTGATGATACCGCCCTTCGGCGTGGACGCCTCGTCTGGATCGGTCACCACGTCGATCCCGCTCCCCGCGCACTTCGAGGTGATCACGCCCTGCGTGCCCGAGTACGTGCCCCTGCCGGTGATCTGGATGTAGCCGCGGCCGCGGTACCTGTATCCGTCGCCGCTCGCCGCGTTCCCGTTGCCGTTCGAGCCGGCGTAAAGGGCGTTCCCGATCCCCTCCTGGTCGCCCGAGTCGGCGGCGGCGAGCGCGCCCGGGTGGCGGCGGTCGACCCCCGCTCCGAAGACCTGCGTCATCCGCTTGCGCGAGTAGTTGAGGTTCTCCGACACCGGGTTCAGCGCGTCGCCCGACTCGCCCCGCATCTGCGCGAAGATGTGCGCCTTGCGCAGGCAGCGGATGATCTCGACGTTCTCCATGTACTGGTTGAACATGTCGCGCACGATGGTGACGCGGTCGTCCGGCGCGTTCGGGAAGATCGTCTTGAGCTGGTCCGACGTGATCTTCGCGTGGCAGCGGGGACAGTTTTCCTTGCAACCGGCCACGAGCGCGTCGACCGTCTTGTTCGAGGCCGGTTGCGCCTTCGGATCCGCGGGTCGCTGCTTGGGTGTGGTCACGAGCTCACCTTTCTGCGTGCGCTGACGTCTCGACGAGAGGCGTCCAGGCTACAAGGGCGCTCCCCGGATGCCAAAAACGATCGGCCGGCGCGCGCATTTTTCCGTCGCTCCGCCCGGCCGCCGGGGCCGCCGGGGCCGCCGGGGCCGCCGGGCACTCGGGCGGCTCGACGGCGCGAGCCCTCACCAGCCGGCGGCGGCCTTGATCGCCTTCGTCAGCGCGTCGGCCATGATCTGGTGCGTCTTCAAGCTCGGGTGATAATCACACCCGAGCCCGTTGGCGTTCCCATCCTGCTGCCCGAGATCGACGAACGACACCTTCGCGTCCCCTGCCGTGTTGGCCGCCGCGACGACGCCCTTCACGTACTTGATGTCCTGGGTCAGGTTCCCGCCGCCCAGCATCGAGCCCACGGCACAGACGATGTACGCGTCGGGATAGTGCCCGCGGATCTGCTTCACCATCCCTCCGTAAGCATCGATGTACGCCTGCCCCGGATCCCCCTTGGCGAAATCGTTGGTGCCGAGGTTGAGCACCACGACGTCAGCCTTCCAGGCGCTGAAATCCCACGCCACCGCTCCGTTTTCCGCAAAAGTGCGCTCGTAGAGCACCGGCATCTGGTTGTCGGTGCTGCCGCTGTAATCCCGATAGGCCCCCTTCCCGGAGTAGGCGATCACGTGCTGCTCGGCCTTCAGGCTCCGCGCGGCGATCGAGCCATAGGCCAGCCACTCGTTCTCGGTGTCGGGGGTGAAGCCGCAGCCCGGGCCCATCCCCTCGTTGCCGTAACCGCAGGTGATCGAGTCGCCGATCAGCTCGAGGTGCCGCTGGAAGGGCGCGGGGGACGGGATCACCAGGCCTCCGCCCTGGGGGTTGAACGCGTGAAAATGCACGACGCCCTGGAACGACTCGGTGCGCCGGAACAGCACGACCTCGTGCTCTCCCGCGGCGAGGCCGGTGGCCAGAGGATACGTGTCCTTGCCCCCGTCGGTCTTGAGCAGCGTCGGCGCCGCGCCGTCGATCGAGACCTCGAAGAAGTTCTGCCCGTCGTCGTGCAGATCGACGTCGAGGCCAGTCCCGGTGAACCGCGCGGCGACCGCGCTGCCAGGCCACGACGAGGTCACATCCGCGGCGTTGGTCCGGTCGAAGCGCCCGAGATAGTGAATCAGCTCCATCGGCTCGCTCATGCCGGTGCTGCTGCTCGCGGCGTCGGTCGATGACGATCCCGTGGTCGCCGGATCACCGCCGCTGCCCGATCCACCCGAGTTGACCGAGCCGCCCGCGCCGCCGCTGCCCGTGGTGGTCGTGGCTCCGGTCGAGGTCGTGGTGTCGGACGATTTGCACGCGGCGACGGCACAACCGAAGGTCGCGAGGAGGGCGAGGGCGCGGAGGTTCATGCGGGGAGATCCTTTCGGCGAGCGAGGCGCGAGGGTGGCGCCGACTCGCCGAGCCTATCACGTCACCCGTTCAGCCCCTCCATCCGACCTGTGCGCGGCGCTCACCAGAACGCGACCACGCGATGATTCACCGGCACGATCAGCGCCCCACCGCCCGCCGCGAGCGCCTGGAGCGGCCCGTTTGACGAGGCGGGCTGCGTCGCGGGGAGCATTTCGCCGACATCCGTCGACCACACGACAGCACCGCTCTGCTCGTCGAGAGCGTAGATCTTGCCCGAATCATCGCCCACGTAGACATGCCCGTTCACCACGATGGGGGCCATGGCCAGCGCCTTCGGCGCGGTGAACGACCAGGCCTCGACGAACGCCGGAACCGCGGTGGCCGTCAGCACGTCGTCGTTCAGGAAGAACCCGCGCGCACCGTGGAACGCCGGGCTCCGGCTCGCCTTGAAATCCCCCAGCACCGCGCCTGTCGTCGCATCGTACGCCCTGCCGGTGAACGGAGAATCGGCGCGCTCGTACAGCACCCCATCGACGAGCGCCGTCAAGCGCGAGCCGATCGTCGTCGGGCCTTCGGGTGTCTTCCACAGCAACGTGCCTGTCGCCGGATCGAGATCGTGGATCCGATGCACCCCGAACGACATGTAGATCCCGGTCGCCGAGACCGACGGCGAGGTCCACAGCGACGCTTCGTAGGTGTATTTCCACAGGAGCTCTCCCGTCGCCTGGCTCAATGCGACGACGCCCGCTCCGCCGCAGGCGTACACCCGACCCGCGAACGCCACCGGCGGCAACCAGCAGCTTGGATAGTCGTCGGACTGGTGACACCAGCTCTCCGCGCCTGTGGCAGCATCGTAGGCGCAGACCCGGCCTTCGCGGTTGAGGACGAAGATCCTCCCACCACCGTAGGTCGGGTTGGCGGCGTAGCTCAAGGACGTGACCTCGACCGGGCCCCAGACGATCGCCCCCGTCGCCTGATCGAGCGCATAGAGCTGCGTCCCGGTGAGAGGCTTCTTGCCCACGAGGACGAACACTCGACCTCCGGCGATGAGAGGATAGGAGACGGTCCCCCCGAGATCGACCGACCAGCGCTGCGTCAGCGGAGGCGTCAGCGTATCGTCGGCCTGAGCACCGGAGTGCCCGACGTCGATCTGGTACGCCACGGCCTGATCCGGCACTGGCACCTCGATCGCGCCGCCTGTGCCGCTCGCGGCCGTGACCGTCGAGCCACCGGCGCCGCCGCCGCCGACACTCACGCTGCTCGTCCCTACACCGATCGTGCCGCCCGCGCCGACGCTGCTCGTCGCCGACGCCGCCGTCGCAGTCGCGCCCGCGCTGTCGTCAATCACCACGACCGAGGCGCACGACGCGAGCGCCGCGGCGCCGATCACCGCCGCCAGGCCCTGCGCCGCGCTTCGATTCATCCTCGCTCGCCTCACCAGTACGCGGCCAGGTGCTGCCATGCCGGTACGATCAACGCACCTCCACCCGCCGCGATCCCGGCGATCGTCGGGCTCTCGTGGCTCTCGAACGGCGCGAGGATCGGCGTGCCGACGTCGGTCGACCAGACCGTCTTCCCCGTGACCGCGTCGAGCGCATAGAGCATCCCTTTGCTTCCACCGACGTAGACGTTGCCATTGACCACGATCGGCGCCGACGCGAGCATCCCGTCGCCCGTGAACGACCAGGCCTCGGTCTGGGCCGGGAGATCCCTGGCCGAGAGCGTGCCTTGCGAGAGAAAGAAGCCGCGTTTGTCGTGGAACGCCGGGATGACGTCCGCCTCGAAGGTGCCCGTCTGCGTCCCCGTGGCCGCGTCGAGGACCAGGTTCGTCGCCGACACCGACATCGGGTTGCGCACGTAGAGCGTCCCGTCGAAGAGCGCCGGCGTGCGCCCCTCGGTGGTGGAGTGGCAGTCGTAGAGCTGCCAGTTCGGGAACCCCTTCACCAGCTCCACGCTCTCGACACACGATCCGGGCACCGCCACGAACGCCGCGTTCGCCGACACGATCGGAGAGCTGAACTCGGTCCCCTGGACCTCCCGCGCCCATATCAGCTTGCCAGTGGCCTGCGCGATCACCGACAGGTGCTTCCCGCCGACGACGAAGATCTTCCCCATCGTCGCCACTGGAGGCGAGTCGAACACGGGGATCCCCGCGAGATCGAGGCTCCAGACCACCTTGCCGGTCGAGGCCTCGAAGGACTGGACCACGCCCTCGGAGTTGACCACGAAAACATGTCCGTCGTCGTACGCGGCGAGCGACATGCCTTTGCCACCGAGATCCACCGGACCCCAGGCCGTCTTTCCCGTGGCCTGATCGAGCGCGAAGAGCCTGGATCCGGGGAGGGGGACCATCTTCGCGTCAGCGTTGGTGACGGTGACGAAGACGCGGCCTCCGGCGATCAGAGGGTAGGAGATGGCGCCGTGGAGATCGAGCGTCCAGCGCTG
>JANYGI010000129.1 GCA_025362495.1 Byssovorax sp.
TGAGGCTCAACGCGGCAGATCCGATCTCCCCATCAGATAGGCATCCACGGCCCGCGCCGCCTGGCGGCCTTCGCGGATCGCCCACACCACGAGCGACTGCCCTCGTCGCATGTCGCCGGCGGCGAACACCTTCTCGTTCGAGGTCCGATACCCTAGCGTATCAGCCTTCACATTGCCTCTTCCATCGAGCGTCACGCCGAGCTGCTCCAGCATTCCTGTCTTGACCGGGTGCAGATAGCCCATCGCGAGCAGGACGAGATCGGCGGGCACCTCGAGCTCCGATCCCGCGACCTCTTCGGTCCGCCACGCGCCGCTCTCATCCTTCTTCCAGTCCAGCCTGACGGCGCGGAGCACGCTCACCCGCCCATCGACGCCGCCGAAGCTCCTTGTCGCGACGGCGAAATCGCGCTCGCAGCCCTCCTCGTGGGAGCTGGAAGTCCTGAGCTTCATCGGCCAGTTGGGCCAGGTGAGTGCCTTGTTCTCGTGGTCGGGCGGCTGCGGCATCAGCTCGAAGTTGGTGACTGATTTCGCGCCTTGCCGGATCGCCGTCCCGATGCAGTCCGAGCCGGTGTCGCCGCCGCCGAGCACGACGACGTGCTTGCCGGCGGCGCTGATCTCGGCGTCGGTCACCGCATCTCCGGCGACTCGATGGTTCTGCTGCGGCAGATAGCTCATGGCCAGGTGAATGCCACTCAGCTCGCGGCCGGGGACGTCGAGCTCGCGCGGGTGCTCGGCGCCGCCCGAGAGCACCACCGCGTCGAACTCCTCCAGCAACCGACTCGCCGCGTGGTCCGGTCCACCGATGTGGACGCTGGTCCGAAACTCCACCCCTTCGCCGCGCATCTGCTCGACGCGACGATCGATGTGGCGCTTCTCCAGCTTGAAATCGGGGATCCCGTAGCGGAGGAGGCCGCCTATCCGGTCGCTCTTCTCGAACAGGACGACGGCGTGGCCCGCCCGCGCGAGCTGCTGCGAGCAGGCCATTCCCGCCGGCCCCGAGCCCACCACGGCGACGCGCTTGCCGGTGCGGCGCGCGGGCGGCTGGGGCGCGATCCACCCTTCGTTCCACCCCTTGTCGACGATGGCGTGCTCGATCGACTTGATGCTCACCGGATCGCTGTTGATGTTGAGCGTACAGGCCGCCTCGCAGGGAGCGGGGCAGACCCGGCCGGTGAGCTCCGGGAAGTTGTTGGTCGAGTGCAGGACCTCGAGCGCGCTCTTCCACTGATCGCGGTAGACGAGATCGTTCCAGTCCGGGATGATGTTGTTGACGGGACACCCGCTCTGGCAGAACGGGATGCCGCAATCCATGCAGCGCGCGCCCTGCCGGCTGACGTCGGCGTCGGCCATCGGGAGCGAGAACTCCTTGTAGAGCTGGATCCGCTCCGCCACCGGCAGGTGACCGGGCTCTTCGCGCGTGAACTCCAGGAAGCCAGTGACTTTACCCATGCTGCACCGCCATGATCTGCGTCGGCGAAGGCGTCATCGTCGCGGCGGCGGCCGCGCGGGCCTCCATCTCCCCGAGGGCCCGGCGGTACTCGTGAGGCATCACCTTGACGAAACGAGCCCGATACGAGGCGAAATCGTCGAGGATCGCCCGCGCGAGCGAGCTGCCCGTTGTGAAGAGGTGCTTCTCGATCAGGCTGCGCAGGAGCTCGGCGTCGGCGCGGCCGAGGTGCCGTATCGCCGCGGGTTGATCTTTCTCGGCCATCACCGATTCCAGAGCGACCATGGCCTTGTTGCAGCGGAGGCTGAAGTCACCCGTGGTGTCGAGCACGTAGGCGACTCCACCGCTCATGCCCGCCGCGAAGTTGCGGCCGGACTTCCCGAGCACCACCACCGTGCCTCCGGTCATGTACTCGCAGCCATGATCGCCGACGCCCTCGACCACGGCCGTCGCGCCCGAGTTGCGCACCGCGAAGCGCTCGCCGGCGACGCCGCGGAGGAAGACCTCGCCGCTGATCGCGCCGTAGAGCACGGTGTTGCCGACGATGATGTTCTCCTCCGGCACGATCGGGCACTCGCGCGGCGGATAGACGATGATCCGCCCGCCGGAGAGGCCTTTGCCCACATAGTCGTTGGCCTGGCCTTCGAGCTCGAGCGTCACCCCGCGTGCCAGGAACCCGCCGAAGCTCTGCCCCGCGGTCCCCTTGGCCTTGATCCGGATGCTGTCGTCCGGGAGCCCGGCGTGGCCGTAGCGCCGCGCCACCTCGCCCGACAGCATCGCTCCGACGGCGCGGTTGGTGTTGCGGAGCTGGACCTCGAACGTCACCGGGACCTGGTTGACGAGCGCCGGCTTGGCCTCGGCGATCAGGCGGTGATCGAGCGCGTTCGACAGCCCATGATCCTGGGTCTCCGACCAGCGGATCGCCACCTCCGGCCCGACGTCGGGGCGGTGAAGCAGCCGGGAGTAGTCGAGCCCCTTGGCCTTCCAGCGATCGATCCCCGTCGCCATGTCGAGCATGTCGGAGCGGCCGACGGCCTCGGCGAAGGTGCGGAACCCCATGCTCGCCAGGTATTCACGGACCTCTTCGGCGACGAAGAAGAAGAAATTGATCACGTGCTCGGGCTGCCCGGCGAAGCGCGCCGTCAGCACCGGATCCTGCGTGGCGATGCCGACAGGGCAGGTGTTGAGGTGGCACTTCCGCATCATGATGCAGCCCTCGACCACGAGTGGCGCCGTGGCGAATCCGACCTCGTCGGCGCCGAGCAGCGCAGCGACGATCACGTCGCGACCCGTCTTCATCTGCCCGTCGGCCTGGACGGCGATCCGACCGCGGAGCCGGTTCAGCACCAGCGTTTGCTGGGCCTCGGCGAGGCCGATTTCCCAGGGGCTGCCAGCGTACTTGATCGACGACAGGGGCGAAGCGCCGGTGCCGCCGTCGTGCCCCGAGATGGTGACGTGATCGGCGTGGGCCTTGGCCACGCCCGCGGCGATGGTGCCGACCCCGATCTCCGAGACGAGCTTGACGCTGATGCTTGCCTTCGGATTCACATTCTTCAGATCGTGAATCAGCTGGGCGAGGTCTTCAATCGAGTAGATGTCGTGGTGCGGCGGAGGAGAGATGAGCCCCACGCCCGGCACCGCGTGGCGGATCCGCGCGATGTACTCCGAGACCTTGTGCCCCGGGAGCTGCCCGCCCTCGCCGGGCTTGGCGCCCTGAGCCATCTTGATCTGGAGCATGTCGGCGTTGACGAGGTACTCGGCCGTGACCCCGAATCGCCCCGCGGCGACCTGCTTTATCGCCGATCGCATCGAGTCGCCGTTCGAGAGCGGCAGGTAGCGCACCGGATCTTCGCCGCCCTCACCGGTGTTGGATTTGCCGCCGATCCGGTTCATCGCGACGGCGAGGGTGGAGTGGGCCTCGTGCGAGATCGATCCGAGCGACATCGCGCCGGTGGCGAAGCGCTTGACGATGGCGCTCGCCGGCTCGACCTCGTCGATCGGGATCGGGGCCTTCGAGTGCTTGATCACGAAGAGCCCGCGCAGCGTCATCAGCCGCTCGGTCTGATCGTTGATGAGCCGGGCGTACTCCTTGTAGGTGCTGAAGCTGTTGGTGCGCGTGGAGAGCTGGAGCTTCGATATCGAGTCCGGCGTCCACATGTGCGCCTCGCCGCGGGTGCGCAGGGCGTAGTCGCCGCCGGGATCGAGCGCGTCGCGGTAGAGGGGCGCGTCGCCATAGGCCAGCTCGTGCAGCCGGGCCGCCTCGGCGGCGATCTCCATCAGCCCGACGCCCTCGACCACGCTGCCAGTCCCGGTGAAATACCGATCGACGAACGGCTTCGCCAGGCCGATCGCCTCGAAGATCTGAGCGCCGCAGTACGATTGATAGGTCGAGATGCCCATCTTGGACATGACCTTGAGTAGCCCCTTGGAGATGGCCTTGATGTAGCGCGCGCAGGCCTCCTTGTGGGGGACGCCGTGCGGGAGGAGATCACCCAGCTTGGCCAGCGTGGCAAAAGCCAGGTTCGGGTGGATGGCCTCGGCCCCGTAGCCCGCGAGCAGCGCGAAATGGTGCACCTCGCGCGCCGATCCGGTGTCGACGACGAGGCCAGTCCGGGTGCGGAGCCCGGCGCGGACCAGGTGCTGATGGACATCGCTCGTCGCCAGGAGCGCAGGGATCGCGATGTGGTCCTTGTCGATCTCGCGATCGCTGAGGATGATGATGTTGACGCCGCCGCGGCGCACCACGTCCTCGGCGTCGGCGCAGAGCTTGGCCAGCGCCGCCTCCATCCCGCTCGCGCCCCAGGCGGCCGGATAGCACATCGAGAACACGACCGAGTGGAAGTAGCCATGGGTGAGCTCGGCGGCGCGCCGGAGCTTCTCCATGTCCTCGAACGTCAGTATCGGCTGGCTGACCTCGAGCCGCATGTTCGGCCCGCTCTCGTCGAGCCCGAGGATGTTGGGGCGAGGCCCGATGAACGAGACCAGCGACATCACCGTCTCTTCGCGGATCGGATCGATCGGCGGGTTCGTCACCTGGGCGAAGAGCTGGCGAAAGTACGCATAGAGCGGCCTCGGCCGGCTCGACAGGACCGCGAGCGGCGTATCGTCGCCCATCGAGCCAATCGCCTCTTGCCCGGTGGCGGCCATCGGCGCCATCACCAGCTTCAGGTCTTCCTGCGTGTAGCCAAAGGCCTGCTGTCGGTCGAGCACCTTGTCGCTGTCGGGCTCTGGCACGTAGTCCGGCATCGGGATGTCTTCGAGGCGGAGCTGGGTCTTGTCGAGCCACTTCTGGTAAGGCCGGTGCCTGGCCAGCTTGCTCTTGAGCTCCGGGTCCCCGATGATCCGCCCCTCGACCAGATCAACGAGCAGCATTTTCCCGGGCTGCAGGCGCCATTTCTTGATGATCTTGCGCTCGGGGATGTCGAGCACGCCGGCCTCGGAGGCCAGGATCACGTGATCATCGTCGGTGATGATGTAGCGCGCCGGGCGGAGGCCGTTGCGATCGAGCGTGGCGCCGATCTGCCGTCCATCGGTGAAGGCCATCGCCGCGGGGCCGTCCCACGGCTCCATCAGGGCCGCGTGGTACTCGTAGAAGGCGCGGCGTTTGTCATCCATGAGCGGGTTGTCGGCCCAGGCCTCGGGGATCATCAGCATCATCGCGTGAGCCAGCGAGTAGCCGCCGAAATAGAGCAGCTCGAGCGCGTTGTCGAACGAGGCCGAGTCCGACTGGCCGTCGTAGATCAGCGGCCAGATCTTGTAGAGGCCCTCGCCGAGGAGCTTGGAGGCGATGTTCTGCTGGCGGGCGCGGATCCAGTTGACGTTGCCGCGGAGGGTGTTGATCTCGCCGTTGTGGGCGATGAGGCGGAACGGGTGCGCCAGATCCCAGGTGGGGAAGGTGTTGGTCGAGAAGCGCTGGTGCACGAGGGCCAGCGCCGACGTCAGCGTGGGATCCTGGAGATCGAGATAGAACTCGCCGACCTGATGCGCCAGGAGCATGCCTTTGTAAACGATGGTCTGGGCCGAGAACGAGGGCACGTAGAGCTCGTTCGCGCGCGTGAGACCGAGGGCGCGGATGGCGTGACCGGAGCGCTTGCGGATGACGTAGAGCTTGCGCTCGAAGGCGTCGACGTCGGGCGTCGACAGGCCACGTCCGACGAAGACCTGGCGAATCATGGGCTCGCTCGCCTTCGGCCCCTCGCCGAGTCCGCGGTTGTCGACGGGGACGTCGCGCCAGCCGAGCATCTCTTGCCCTTCGGCGAGGACGGCGCGCTCGATCTCGTGCTCGCAGGCCGCCCGCGCGCCCGGATCGCGCGGGAGGAACACCATCCCCACGCCGTACTCGCCGACCTCGGGCAGCGCGATGCCAAGGCTCGCGCACTCGCGAACGAAGAACGCGTGCGGGATCTGGAGGAGTACGCCAGCGCCGTCGCCCTGGAGCGGATCGGCGCCCGTCGCCCCGCGGTGGGTGAGGTTCGTCAGGATCTGCAGGCCCTGCGTGACGATCTCGCGGCTCTTTTGCCCCTTGATGTGGGCGATGAAGCCGAGGCCGCAAGCGTCATGCTCGTGGCGCGGATCGTAGAGGCCCTGAGCGGGCGGGGGCGCGGTGTGCTTCACGGTCGGTCGTACCTCGCGCCAGCCCGGCAGAGAAGCCTGGCTGACGCGCCGTGTTATACGGCGATCCGAGGGATTTGTACACCCCGGAGCGAGGTCCGATGCCGCGAGCCGCGCGGTCGTGCCGGCGCGCTATTTCTTCCGCATCACCATCGCGGCGATGAAGCCGATGATCGCGACGATCCCGACGACCGCGAAGATGCCGACGCCGACGCCCGCCTCGAAGATGCCTTTGACCACCTGGCACCCGTCGAGGAGCAGCAGGCTTCCCGCGATGAGCAGCAGGGGCGGGCCGTAGGCCTCCAGCCAGGTCTTTGGCATCGTACCGTCGAGGTTGGCTTCCCGGCGGGCGCGCATAATCGAGGTCGGCTTGACGTAGATATCCATGTCGCGGCTCCTCGGGCATCAGATGTTCACTCGGGATTGTTCCGAGTCGGACCACCGCGGCGGGCTGTCCTGTTCCTGGCCGAAGCGATGAGCAACACATGTGCCATGGCAATCTCGCGAAATGAGGCCGATTCGCGGGATATCGAGCGATGACCGCGCGGCGGGGGCGAGCCGGATCGCCCCAGGTGTGGCGCCTCGCCGCGGTGGCTCAGCCGAGCGCTTCGTCATTCACCGCAGGTGATGAACAGCGTGGAGTTGTTGCCAGCCATGGTATCTCCGGCGAACCGGAGTATTCGCTTCTCGTTCAGGGGACAGTCCTTGACGATGTCGGGGTTCTCGGAGGGAGTCTGCGACGGATCGACGTAGCACCAGCCGTTGGCGTTGGTGCCATCGTCCTTGCCGCCGACGATCACCGGGATCTGGCTCGCATCGCCGACGCACGCGGCGAGCTCTTGCGGCGTGCTGTTCTCCGGATCTCCGGCCTGGACCAGCTCGCAATAGCAGCCCCAGCCTTCGCTCGCGGCCATGGAAGAGGCCTCGATCTGGGCGAGGAAAGCCTGGTTCGAGACCTGCACGTCGCGCCGCGCGCGGTTCGCATCGCAGGCGCAGACCGGGCCCGCCTTGCGCGCCTCGATGATCGAGCACGCGACCTGCCCGCTGGCGTCCGCGGTCAGCGTGCGGGGGAGACACTCGCCATCGGGCGTCCAGCTGAGCCGATCGAGGATCCCGCGGAGAGCCTGGCGATAGCCATAGTCCTCGCGCGTCGCGTCGTTGAGCTGCACTGGACAGATCGAGGCGACGAGGCCCTGGCTGCCGATGGACTTCAGCGTCGCCAGCTCGCGCGAGCCGGGATAGGCCTTGGCGCGGAGCTGCGTCGTCGGCGTCGTCGTATCGCAGAGCGGATCATCGCTTCCAGCGTTGCAATCGCAGCCGTTCGCGCCGGGCGCCGAGCAGTCGCGGGGCGCGGGGAGGTCGAAGATGCAGGCGTACTGGAGATCGTCTCCGGCGGTCGTCCGATCGTGCCCGTTGATGGGATCGGCGCCGGGCGCGGACGTCGGACCGGGGATGCCAGGACGCGCCGTCACCGACTCGATCATGTGTGGATCCGCCGGTGAAGCGTGCTTTGCCGGATCACCGAGGATCCTGTCCCAGGTGGTCTTGCCGTTCGCGTCCACGGCCATCAGCTCTTCGCTGTTGCGGGATCCCTTCGTCGCATCCGCGGGATCGCGGGCGATATCCTGCCAGGGGACGCCGACGATGCCCGAGAGAAAGACCAGACCCTTGTCGCGAAGGGTGGTGTTGGTGTCGGTCGGGTCGAGATCGCTGAAGATGGGGTTCGGCACCAGATCGCCTTGCCGGTCGGGGACGGTCGGCTCGCGGAGCGCGTTCGTGTAACGATCGATCGGGTGGAGAAAGTCGATGCCGAAGCGGCGCTTCTGGTCGAAGCAACGGAGGTTGATGGGATCCTCGGCGTCCGTGAGCGTCGGCGAGGCCGCGCAGGCGTCGTCGACAGGGCAGCTCGGGGCCGCCTGCCCGCACGACTTGCAGCACGGATCGTCGGGGTTCGACGCGCACTCCTGGCGAGCCCGCGGGAGGTGGAAGGCCTGACCGGGGTTGGTCGGCGACTGCTGCTGCGCGGCGAAGTAGAACTGCCCCGACTCCTTGATCGAGCAGTCGTTCGAGTCGGTCAGCATCAGGATCGCCAGGAGCGAATCGGGCCGGAGGAAATCGGCGCGCTGCTTCAGGAGCGCGGTGTCCGTGCCCAGGGGCGTGGCCTTGCCACCCTGCACGGAGATCGTCTGGTAGGGTTCGGGATCGACGAGGAATCGATACCAGCTCTCGAGCTGCGACGAGAAGCCACACCCGACCTGCCCGACGCCGACGACGAGATCCTTCAGGCTCGGGAGCAGGCCAGGCGTCACCGTCGTCGCGACGCCGGTGGGGCTCACCGCGACGGATCCCGCCTGCCCCTCGCCCGGGGGAGAGAGCCTCTGCGCCGGATCCCAGGCGAGGAATCCCTTGCCGCCGTAGGTCGGGAGGGCCGCCCCGCCGCAGGCGGCGGATCGGGTGACGAGGTGACCTGCGTCGTTGTTGGAGGGGTTCGGCGCCCCGGGGCACGACTGCGTATCTGCGGTGACGGAGCACGTGTCGGCGCCGTGGCCACCCAGGCTCGACGTGACGATACCAACATGGATGTCGGTGATCGGCGTGCTGGCGCGCCGCGTGCCGGGAGGGCAGGTCGACAGCGCGTCGCTCGGCTGGATCGCCGCAGGGACGCCGGTGGAGTCGAGGCATCGGGGGTTCAGCAGCGAGCCGATGAGATCCGGCACCGCGAACGCGAGGATCATCTGCTTGTCGGCCATCGATCGGGAGTTGTCGATCATCAGCACGAGATCGATCTTGTCGACGCTCCTCGCGGTGATGAACGGCTCCAGACCCGGGTGCGCGGGCGGCACGGGATCGACAGGCGCGGTCGCCACGCTCCCGCAGCCGGCGATCGCGCCTCCGCCGAGGACGATGCCTGTGGCCACCGTGAGGTGGAGAGCGCGCACGAGCCTGCGCGCGGGTCGAAACAGTCGATTCATGAGGGTTGTCCGCCTTCCGTCCGCCAGCTCGCAAGCGGCGTGCCCCGTTGGTTCAGCGGAAAATTCCGAGGAACACGGGGAGGCTGGACAACTCGGTTGACGTTCCGGGGCGGGGATAGCCACCCGCCGGAGGACGGCGCCTCCGGCGCGAGCTGGTCAGTTGAGCGTCTTCGGATCGGGCGGCGCCATCTCTTCTTCTTCGCCCGTGGTCTCTTCTCCGCCGTCGGCGATCGCGCGGGCGCGCTCGGCGTTCTTCGCGTACTCGGCCCTTCGCTTCCCGTCCGTTTCGCCCTTCACGGCGCGCTCCCACAGGTGCGCGGCCTCGCGCCAGTGGCGCTCGCGAGTGCCGTCATCGCCCGCGTCGCGGGCCTTCTGCTCGGCCGCCTGGGCCTTCACGATGTGGGGATTTCGCCCGAAGCTCATGTCTATCTCGACCTCGGCGCCGGGTGTAGCACGTCGGGCGCGCGCGCTCACGCGTCGCTCGTTCGTCGCCGGTGGAGCGCGAGGCGCGAGGTGAGGGCGCCTGTCGAGCTCGCTCAGCGGCGGCCGCCCGTGCCCGTCTTGGGGAGCGGCTCGACCTCGACGTCCTGGCGCCGGACGGTCCCTTCGATCGTCTCGTCGCGCTCCTCCACCGTCTTGCCGATGATCACCTCCTCGACCACGCGGGCCTGCTTGGCCACGACCGGCTCTTCCGCCGTCTGGGTCACCTCGAGCGTGACCTCTTCAAACGCATCTGCCGCGCTCGCCGGCCGATCCACCGCGCGCCGCTCGACCTCGACGTGCTCTTCGCGCAGGCGGATCACCTCTTCCACCGGCATCTCTTCCACGTGGCTGTGGACGCGTACCCCTCCTCGCTCCACGGTCCGCTTGCCGACCTCGAGCTCTTCCTGGATCACCGGGATGGTGGTCTCGCTGGTGACAGGGATCGACCGTGACGCCGGCGCGGCGGGGATGCTCCGCGCCTCGGGGGCTCCGACCGCTCCTGTCGTCGCCGCTGCGGCCGTCGCCTGCTCGCGGGTCCGGCTCCGTCCGCTGATGTCGATCGCGCCGTACTGGTTCATCAGCGCGGCCGCGCGATCCGCCATCGGATCGTCGACGTCGGCGATCAGCAGCGTATCGCCCTCGTTCATCGCGTCGGCGTACGAGGCGCCGAGCTCGCGCTCCCGCGCTTCTCCGGTGAAGCCGAAGAACGCGGCCACTCGATCGGTCCAGCGCTGGCCCCCTCGCTCGCGCGCGTCGGCCCGCGCGAGGGCGTGCACATGGCGCTTCGGCACACCGATCCGCTCCAGATCCCGGATCACGCTGTCGATGCTCGTCTTCTCGTCGAACAGCCCTACCACTGACTTCGCCATGGTATCCTGACCTCCTCCGTCAATGCTTCTCGTTGTCGTCGCCGCTCACCCGCTCGATGGTCACCTCTTCCCGTCGCACTGTCACCGTCTGCGGCGCGCGGCGCTCGACTCGCCGCTTGGTGATCCGGACCTCCTCGCGGAGGATCAGGCGCTTCTGGAGCACGATCCGCTCCTCGAAGAGCGGGACCACCGTGGTCTCACCCTCCATCCGGGCCGGCGTGGGCTCCTCGGCGAACCGGTTGATCGGCACTCGTTCGATGATGATTTCATCGGCCATCAACGGTTCGTCAACGGTCTGCTCCTCCTCGCTCACCCTCTTTTGCACGCGGAGGCGCCCGATCTCGACCTCTCGCTTGCCGATCTCGAGTCGCTCCTGGATCACCGGGATCACGACTGGCACCGATCCGTCGGGCGAGGCCGAGCTCGCGGGGAACCGCGTCGTGAGGCGCAGTCCACCTTCCGGCCGCGAGACCAGGTGAGCGGTCGGCACCACGACCTCGGCGCCGTCGTCGAGCACGACGGCGGTCCCCGGCTCGCCGGGATCGAGCGCCTTGACCAGGCGACCATGTCGATTCGTTTCGTCGATCACCTCGAGGCCGGGAGTGCCCATCATGGCTCTGCTTTCTATCTGCAGGTGTTCGGCTCGGCGTCGCATCGCAGCCGGCGCGCCGGGATCGCGGGCTCATCGCGCCGTCGTGCTCGAGGTGCCCGCGTGAGATGACGCCGTTCAGGCGGCCTTCCTCTGCGCTTCGGGCTCGGCCGCCGGAGCCTGGCTCGCCGTCGGCGTCTGCTCGGGTGCCGATCCGATCTCGGCCGGCTTCGTCGCGCCCTGGATCGCCACCTTTCTACCCTTCATCTCGTGGAGCTTCGGCACCTTGATCTCCAGCACACCGTTCCTGAGCTGGGCCTGCACGTGCTCGAGATCGGCGCTGTCGGGCAGCACGAACGACCGGCTGAACGAGCCATGAGACCGCTCGATCGCCACGTAGCGCTCGCCCTCGCGCGTCTCCTCGGCCTCGCGCTGGCCGCTCACCGTCAGGCGATTGCCCGTCACCTGGACGTCGAGATCGTCCTCGCTCACGCCCGGAAGATCGACGTTGATCACGAAGGCATCGTTGCCCTCGGTGACGTCGAGGCTGGGCCGAAACGCGGTCTCGGTCGCGAGCAGCCCCATTCCCCCGAACGGGTCCTGGAACATCTCGCGCACCATGCGGAACGGGTCCATCCGCGACAGGGCGCCTCGCATCGGGTCCCACGAAGCCGGATCGTCCGCCTGGGTCTTCTCGCTTCTACGCATCAGCTTGGTCATGTGGTCCCCTCCTGGGATAGGCACTTCCCATCTCGGCGCGAACATGGAGTCGACGCGGCGATCGGGTAGCCCTCGCCGACGCCGGTGGACGGTCGGCCTCGATCCGATCGCGGGGCCGCCCTCGCGGGACCGAGCGCGCGGGCCACGCGGGCCTGTTCGCGCTCACCCCGTCCGGTGTACAAGTCTCGGTAGAGACGTCATCGATCCCTCGTCCCCGGGCGCGCGGTTCTGCATGACGTTCGAGTGAGCCCATGCCCTGGACCCTGGCCGCCGCTGCGTTCCTGATCACCTACGTGAGCCTCGTCGTCGCGTTCAGCCGGAAATCACCGGCCGATCGAGCGTCGACCGCGCCGGGCGTGCCGGCCCCTCCGCCGGCCGCGGGCGCGGCGCGGCCATCCTCGTTCCTCGAGACGGCGAAGCGAACGCGCCCGATGCCGACCGGTCGCGAGACCCCGCTCGCCAAGAAATCGAGCCCGGATCTGGCGCCGGGCGAGATCGCGCTGCTGAGCGGCGACGACGACGACGACGACATCACCATCGTCACGCTCGGCCCGCTCGCCGGCGGCGCGAGCCCGATGATGCAGACCTTCCCGATGTCGGCCTTCGACGACGACGAGGACGTGCCGCAGCCCGGCCCGGAGGCCGTCCCGATCGTCTACGATCAGGACGCGACCGACGACGAGCCCACGCGGATCGAGGCCTTGATCCTCGTCAGCGCCGCGGGCCACACCGACACCGGCCAGCGTCGCAAGAAGAACGAGGACAGCTACCTCATCCTCGACGATCACAACCTCTTCGTCGTCGCCGACGGCATGGGCGGCCACGCCGGTGGCGAGATCGCCAGCAAGATCGCCGTCGACACCATCGGCGCCGCCTTCAAGGCGAACCGCTTCGACGGCGAGCGCTACGCCAACGTGCCGCGCCGCGGGAGCGAGCTCGCCGTCGCCGTGCAGATGGCGAACGAGGCCATCTTCGGCCGCGCCAAGGTCGAGCCCGAGCTCACCGGCATGGGCACCACGGTCGTCGCCGCGCGCTTCTCGCCCAACAAGCAGCGCCTCTACATCGGGCACGTCGGCGACAGCCGCTGCTACCGCCTCCGCGACGGCGAGCTCCGCCAGGTGACGACGGATCACACCATGGGCGCGAGCGGCATCACCGGCCCGCTCGCCGATCGCCTCGAGCGCGCGGTCGGGATCGCGCCCGCCGTGAAGGTCGACGTGATCATCGCCCGCCCGCTGCCGAACGATCTCTACCTGCTCTGCTCCGACGGCCTCTCGAAGATGGTGGACCTCGAGCGGATGCGCGAGATCCTCCTCGCCGACAAGAACAACCTCGACAAGTCGGCCTCGAACCTCGTCGCCGAGGCCAACGCCGTCGGCGGCCGCGACAACATCACGGTGATCCTGGTCCAGGTCAAATCGCCGGCGACCCTCTTCCTCTGAGCTCATGGATAACAACGTCAACGCCTCCAAATCGAGCCCGAGCCGCGCCGCTCTGTCGCCCCGGATCCGCATCGACGATCTGACCCTGCTCATCCGCCGCTCCACGCCCAACGGCGTGCGGATGGAGATCCGGCCGCCGGCGATCGTCTCGGCCGCGACCGATCCGGTGCTGCCGATGTTCGAGGGGTGGATCCCCGGGGCCGAGCTGCTCGTGCGCGCGCGCGGCCTCTGCGACGGCGCGTTCACCGCGGCGCTCGAGGGCGGCGGGGCCGCGCTGGGCTCGCCCACGCAAGCGACGATCACGCCGGGCGAGGCGGGGCCGCTTTCGGCGTTCTCGTTCGAGATCGCGGTGCCGCTGCGCGCCCTCTCGTCCTCTGCGGGCTCGCCGCTCGCGCTCGCGGTGCTGCTCTGCCCCGGCGCCTCCGCCGCGGGGGGCCGCCGCGTCGGCCTCGTCAAGCTCACGCTGATTGGCATCAACGGCCACGGCCCGCACCTCGCGGCCCTCGATCTGCTCGAGTCCACCGACTCGGTGCTCTTCGACGCGCCGGAGCGCCGCCTCTTCGATCTGCAGAACCCGGAAGAGGGCCTGTGGATCGGCACCGGCAAATGGCGACTCCGCCTCTTCGCCGACTGGGCCAAGAACGAGGGCGACGCCTACTCGCTCGACGCGCGGCCGACCCAGGTCACGCACGCGTTCCAGAAGGCCTTCGACGCCACCGACGTGGTCTTCGAGGATCCCACCCGCCGCGCCGGCGGGCGCCGCACCTACACCGAGCTGCTCCTCGACACGTCGCACCCGGATCTCGGCCCGATCCCCCAGGAAGGGAAGGACTTTCCTCTCGATCTCGGGGTCGAGCACCCGGTCACGTTCGGCGAGCACACGGCCGTCTGCGCCTGGTTCGCCGCGCTCCCGGTGCGCTTGCGTGATCCGAAGCCGCTCCTGAAATCGTTCCAGCGCCTCTCGGCCGTCGGCATCGACTTCGGGACGACAGCCACCGTCGCGGCGCTCTATCAGAAGGGCTATCGCTCGCTGATGCGACTCGGCAGCTCCACGAGCCTTGCCGCTAAATCGGCCGAGAACCCTACGTATCTGCTGATCGAGGATCACGAGCGCCTCTGGAGCGAGATGGGCCGCGTCAACGACGTGACCCGCTTCCCCAACCTGCTCCGCGTCGTCCGCGGCAGCCACGCGGCCCACGACGCCATGGCCGACGTGCCCAGCGCCGTGCTCGGCGAGCTCAAGAGCCTGCCGGAGCGGGTGGTGAACCTCGATCAATCCCCGCAGCTCCGCGATCGGGAGCGGCAGCGCGATTTCCTCCTCGACGAGGCCCGCGTGCGGGTCCTGGTCCGCACCTATGCTTATCTCCTCGGCCGGGCCATCAACCGCCCTGGCCAGGATGTTTATCTCCACTACTGGCTGACGCACCCGGCCAAGTTCGACGAGAAGGCGCGCAAGCTGCTGGAGGAGGAGATCAAGAACGGTATCCTGCTCAGCATCCCGGAGGGGATACCGGCGGAAGAGATCACCGTGGCGATGAGCGCGACCGAGCCAGAGGCCTTCGCGGCCGAGGTCTGCCCCGAGCTCGCGGCGCACCCGGTGCTCGAGCCCTTGATCGCCAAGTTCGGCGAGATGCGCTTCGCCGTCTTCGACTTCGGCGGAGGCACTCTGGATGTGGCCTGTGGGCGCTTCCGCCCCGCGACCGAGGCCGAGCAGGAAGAGTTCGGCAGCGCGACGGTGATCGAGACCCTCCAGGTGAGCGGCGATGATCACCTCGGCGGCGACTACCTCACCCACGAGCTGGTGTGGCTCACCCACCAGCACGACAAGCACCTTCCCGAGATGGAGGAGAAAGAGGTGCCGATGATGCGCCCCCAGACGGTGCCTCCGAACCAGCTCGCCAACAAGCCTCACCTCTACAAGCGCAGCCTCGCCGCGCGGCAGAACCGCTTCCGCTTCGAGCGCGATCTCGGCCTGGAAGCGGTGAAGTTCGGCCCGGCCAACGAGCCCAAGCGCGCCGAGGAGCTGACGGCGGCGCGGCTCGACGGGAGCGAGGTGCGCCTCGAGTCGCTCAAGACCGATCTGCCGGGCCTGCATGTGCGCTTGAAGGCCCACCTCGAGACCCGCATCCGCGACGGCGTGAAGCTGATGAAGAGCATGCTGGCCATCGCGCCGTGGTCGGGCGACGCCGCGGCCGCGGGCGGATCACCCGCAGTGGGGGCGCAGGGCGACTGGCGCGAGCAGGGCGTCGTCATCCTCCTCGCCGGCAACTCGTCGCGGAGCGAGTTCGTCGAGAAGGCGCTGGCCGAAGAGCTGGAGATCCCCGGCCTCAAGGTCTGGCGGCCCGACAGCGAGGGGCCGTTCCAGCAGGTGGTCCTCTACGAGACGCCGCAGCGCACCGATCGCGGCGCGACCATCGTCGGGGTGACGCCGAAGACGGCGGTGGCCCTCGGCGCGCTGAAGATTGCCAATCACGAGGTGCACCTCGTCCGGCGAACGCAGGGGTTCAGCTATTTCCTGGGCGATCTGCGCGGGTTCCCGCCCAAGTTCAAGGCCCTCGTGCCGATGGGGACCCAGGTCGGCGATCCCTCGGCGTTCGGCCCGCATTTCATCGATCTCGGTCGCTGGGACGCCAAGACGCCGCTCCGGGTCACGCGCGAGTACGTGCCTGGCCAGATGACGTCGAACGATCCGCGGATATCGCTCGTGCCCACGGGCCTGCCGCCGGGCGTGATCGGGCGACTCTATGCCTGTGTCGTCTCGCCGGAGGAGATCACGCTGGCGCTCCAGCGCGAGGGGCAAGAGCCGCTCGTCGCTCAGGTCAACCTTGCCAAGTACATGCGGTGAGCTCGTGAGTGAACCTACTTCCCCTCTCACGTTCGCGGCGGCGCTGCGCGCCGAGATCGACGCCGTCGTCGCTCGCTACGAGGCGATGGCGCGCGCCCACGAAGAGACGCTGTCGGCGATCCGGGCGCGCGAGGCCGAGGCGCTCGGCAAAGAGCTCGCCGCGGCGTGCGTCGAGCGCGACGGGCTCCGCGTCGAGGCCGGCGCGCAGAAGGTCGAGATTGCCACTCTCCGCGCCGAGGTGGAGGCGCTCACGCGCGAGCTCGACGCGACTCGCGGCCGCGCGGAGGCCCTCGAAGGCGCCGCCCGCGAGGCCGGCGAGACGGCGCGCGCCCTCTCGGAGCAGTTCGCCGCCGAGGAGCGCTTCGTCACCGCCTGCGCCGGCCTCGAAGGCAGCCTGCTGGGAGAGGCCTTGAAGAGCGCGCTCGGCCGGGAAATCACGGCGAATCCTGCCACCTACGCGGCGCTCAAGGGGCGAGGGCTGGAGAACATCGTGACCTCGACGTTCAAGGAGCGCGGGCGGAGCGTGGTCCAGGCGCCGCTGCTCGAGCGCGAGCGGGCCGCGATCCCGGGGATCGCCGCGGCGGCCGGCTGCGAGCTCCTCACGCCGACGCCGGGCACGCGCTACGCGGCGACCGCGATGGATAAAGCCAGCAGCGTTTCCCAGCCCGCCGAAGAGGGCAACGTGGTCGAGTGCCTGATCCCGGGCGCGCGCCGCGGCGGGACCGAGGGAGCGCTGGTGCTCCCTCGCGTGGTCGTCGCGACCGGGTGAGCCTGGCTCCGCGGCGGGCCGCGGATCAGCGGCGCTTCTGGATCTCGCTCCGCACCCGATCGAGGACGCCGCCCAGTTTTTCGCGCGCCCGATCGACGTTGATCACGCCCGCGCCGGCGCGCTCGGCCGCGATGGCGCGCTCGCGCTCGCGGCCGACCGCGTCTTCGAGCTTGTCAATCGTGGCTTTGCGTGCCGTGATCTCCGCCTTGTGGCGCGCAGCGTCCTCGCGCAAGCGCTCGACCTCGACCTGCAGGGCGAGGGCCGCGGCGTGCTCGCCCGCGAGGTGCCGCGCGCGGACCTGAAGCTCGGCCTCGGCGGCGAGCGCGCGATTGATCTCCACGCCGAGGCGCTTCGTCGCGCCGTCGAGCTCGGCCGCCAGCGCTTGCTGCTCCTCGTCGAACCGCTGCTTCAGCGCGGCGGTGGCCTCGTCGCGCGACGCCAGCGCGAGCTCGTGGGACTGCTCGACCCGCGCGAGCGCCGCGGCGTGCTCTTCCTGGAGCGCGCGGATCACCGCGCTGTTCGCCGACTCGAGCTCGCGGCCACGATTGGAGAGCAAGAGCTCGCCCTCTTCACGCTCGACGCGCACCGTCACCGCGAGCTCGCGCTCGGCGCGCTCGGCGGCGTCGGCGAGCGCCTGGGCCCTGTCCGCTGCGGCCTCGGCGCGGTCCTTCTCGCGCGCGGCCTCGATCGCGGCGATCGCTTGCGCCTTGTCTTCCGCGGCGTCCGCGCGATCCTTCCACCGCGTCGCCTCGATCTCGGCGAGCGCGCTGGCCTTGTCCCGGGCCGCCTCGGCGCGATCGTTCTCGCGGGCGGCCTCGTGCTCGCTGACCAAGCGAGCCCGGTCGTCGGCGGCGTCGAGCCGCTCGCGCGCGCTCGCGGCCTCGACCGCCGCGAGCGCGGCTCGCAGGCCGACGAGCTCCGCCTCGAATTCAGCGATGCGCGCCGCGAGATCCGGCGCGGGCGCGGCGATCGGCGCGGGCTCTTCCGCGGCGACAGCGGGCTCGATCGCGGGCGCCGGCTCGGCCGCGAGGCTCTCGAACGCGATCTCCTCGATCGGCGGCGCGGCTTCGATTTGCGGCATTTCGGCCTCGATCGTCTCCGCCGGAGCGCTCGCAGCGGGGGGCTCGATCGTCTCCGCCGGAGCGCTCGCTCGGGCGGGCTCGATGACCTCCGCCAACGCGCTCGCAGCGGGCGCTTCGATCGCGGCCACCGGCTCGATCGCCGGCGCCTCCGCCGCGCTCACGGTGATCGAGAGCAGCTCGCCTGAAGTCGATCCGACGCAGAGCGCGCGCGCGCCCTTGATCGACGTCGCGAGCAGTACGCGCGGCCGGCCGCGGAGCCCGAGGGCGAGCTCGCTCGTCGGCGCGAGCACCGCGGCGCTCGCCGCGGCGATCGTCGGCTCGTCGTAGAGCGCCGCGCGCCCGTCGAGGAACACCACGGCGAGGCTCGATCCGATCACCGCGGCGTCCGCGACCCTGGCGCCGAGCTGCACGAGCTTGGCGTCGAAGCGGCGCGGCCCTCCGGTGATCACGGCGACGCCGGCCTCGCCGCGCTTGAACACCACGGCGAGCGACGCGCCGCCGCGCACGCGATCGAGTTCCGCGGCTTCGCGCGGCAGCTCGGCGCGCGCGCTCGTCCCGAGCTCCGGCGTCGCGCCGGGGTGGATCCGGAACACGCCGCCGCCCTCGCCCTCGGCGATCACATACGTCACGTGCTCGTCGACGTCCGCGGCGCGCAGCGCCCCTCCGCGCGCGGTGAACGTCCGCGCGCTGACCTCGCCGCGCGAGATCGAGAACGCCGTCGCGCTCCCGTCGGCGCCGATGCCGAGCGCGTGCGCGCCGCCGGGCCGCGCGTGGAGCGAGCGGATCTCGCGCGCGGCGACCTTCGGGCGCACCTCGCCGCCGAGGTTCGCGAGGGCCCACACGGCGCCGTCGGCCGTGCGCACCAGCGCCGCGTCGGGCCCGAGCAGCGCGACCTCTTGCGGGGAGTCGAGGTGGAGATCGACGACGCGCGCGCTGCCCCCGCCGAGCGGCACCAGCGCCAGCCGCGTCGGCCCCGTCAGGAGCACCCCGAGCAGCAGCGCGCCCGGGAGGATCGCGGCGGACGCGATCGGGGTATCGAGCTCGGTCACCTTCTCGTTCGCGGTAAGGCGGTGCGGCGTCATCGCCGGAGCGTATCGTGATAGAGGTCGTTTGGATCAGGGCTTTGCGGAGCCAGCCGCGGATACCGCATCCGGCGGGGTACAACCCGATGACGCAGCTCGTCCACGAGGACGATCTCGCGCGGGCCATCGTCGCCGCTTCGGCCGGCGAGGCGCGCGGCGTCTACGACGTGGCCGGCGGCGCGACGCTGTCTTTCGCCGGGCCTTCGAATGGATCCCATCCTCTGGGAGCGGAGTGGCCCGACCGACAATTGAAGCATTGGTGCCCCGCTGTGGCGCGATGGACGCGCCCGCGCCGCGGGCTGCTTGTCGTCGGGCGAGAAGCGGAGTCGATCGGCCCAGGGGACATGAGGCCTCCGTGGGGTGAGCGACGGTAACAGGCGCGACCCGGGGAGGGAGCACCTTCGTTTTCGCGTCGAGAGTACGCTCAGCGGGCCGCGTTGAGCGTGCGCTTCGCCTTCTGGCACAGACCGATCACCAGGGCGTCAAGCCCGAACGCGAACTCGGCCTCTCCGTCGTGCGCGGCGAGGAGCGGCGCGACCTCGGCGAGCCGGGGGAACTCGTCGGGGGAGAGCGCCTCGTAGCCGGGTGTCGATACCTCGTCTCCGCGGGGCGGGCTCAGCCGGGAGAGCGTGTGACCGACGACGAAGGTGACCAGCACCTGCAGCGCGCTCACGCTCTCGTCGGGCGAGAACGCGCCACGGAGCAGGCCGAGGGCCGACTCCACGTGGCGCAGCGCTGCCGGCGTCACCGCGGGGCGCGTCACGAAGAGGGGGAGGGCGCCAGGGTGCTTCTGGAGCGCGCGCCGGAAGGCCCAGCCCATCTCGATCAGGCGCTCGCGGAACGAACCTCGGGCGGCGGGCGTCGGCATCGCGTCGAGGATCACCTCGACCAGGCCGTCGAGCAGCGCGGCCTTGCTCGGCACGTGGTTGTAGAGCGACATGGCCTCGACGCCGAGCTCGGCGCCGATCCGCCGCATGCTCAGCGCTTCGAGGCCGCCCTCGTCGGCGAGCCGGAGCGCGGTCTCGAGGATCCGCGCGCGCGAGAGGGAGCCACGAGCCGGCCTCGGGGTGGGCTCGGGGATCGTTTTGGTTCTTGACGACACACCGACGTACACCATAAGTTTACGCTGTAAGTCAATGCGGAGGTGCACGGATGCTGGTGATCGAAACCGGGCGGCGTGAGATGCAGTCGGCAGCGCGGGGACGCGGGGCCGTCGAGATCGACGAAGGCGAGCTGCGCGAGCACGTGGGGTGGCTGTCGACGCCACGGCATATCCAGGCGCAGCCGCGGGAAAATCGGCGGATCGGGGATCGCCTCGGCGATCTCCTGGCGAGCTTCGGTCACCGGGTGGAGATCCAGGGGCCGTATCGCAACGTGATCGCCCATCCCCTCGATCCCGGCCCGTGCACGCTGATCTGCGCCCACTACGACAGCGTGCCTTTCACGCCGGGCGCGGACGACAATGGAAGCGGGGTCGCGGCGCTGCTGGCCTGCGCCCGCGCCCTCGCGCGCCCCGGCCCCGGGCAGCGGCGCAACGTGGCCTTCGTGGCCTTCAACGGCGAAGAGGACGGGATGCTCGGCAGCAGCGATTTCGTCGACGCCTTTCTCCCCGCGCGGAGCCTGGTGGTCGAGCGCGCGCACGTGCTCGAGATGATCGGCTTCTGCTCGCACGAGCGCGGATCGCAGCGCCGGCCGGTGAAGGTGCCGATCCCCATGCCCGACGTCGGCGATTTCCTCGGGCTCCTCGGCAGCGGCGGCTCCAACCGGATGGTGAACGATCTCGTGCGGACCGCCGAGGCAGCGACACCCGATCTCCATGTGGTCGGGTTGAAGACCTACTGCGCCGTCGATCGGCTGCTCCCGGTGCTGCACCGGAGCGATCACTCCCCGTTCTGGAAGGCGGGGATCCCCTCGGTGCTCTGGACTGACACGGCCGAGTTTCGCAACGCCAACTATCATGGATCCGGGGATCGGCCGGCGACGCTCGACTACGGTTTCCTGCGGCGGGTGACGGCGCTGCTCGTCGCGAGCGCGTCCGCGACCTGAACGATCCGTTCGGGATGGCCAGCATGGCCGCGGGTCGATTACGGTAGCTCGCCATGTGGAGCCCCGAAGGCCGTAAAGCGAACGCCGCCGAGCTGCGCCAGGTCGCAGACAAGATCCTCCGCTATCGCCAGCTCACCGACAGGTTCGCGAGCTACTTCCAGGCCGAGAGCGACAACGCCCGCCAGCTCCGCGAGCTGCGCGGGCGCTTCGAGGATCTGCGTGCGCGCAGCCTCGATCGCGAGAAGCGGCTCGCCAAGGGCGTCGTGAAGATCGGCGTCGTCGGCCTGGAAAAGCAGGGCAAGAGCGCGTTCCTCTCGGCGTGGCTCAAGAGCGAGAAGCTCCTCCCGAGCGAGGCCGAGCGCTGCACGTGGAGCACGACGGTGGTCGAGCCGAGCGAGGCCGGGCAGTTCGAGGCGGTCGTCACCTACTACGCCGAGGACGAGTTCAAGCAGCGCATCCAGAGCTACTTCGACGCGCTCGAGCCGGGCAGCGTCGAGCGCTGGCAGGGGCTCAACGCCTCGGAGATCCTGCGCATGAAGGCCGCGTTCAAGGCCCGCGAGGGCTTCGAGGTCGACGATCCCGATCGCGCCGGGCGCCGCGAGCAGACCTCGCTCGCCGAGCTCAACGACATCGCGGCAGGCCTGTCTGACATCAAATCGCGGCTCGGCAAAGCGCCCGAGACGATCATCGCCACCAGCCTCGACGAGCTCGCCGAGAAGATCCGCCCGTTCATCGCGCTGAAGGACACGCGCAACGGGAACCGGCCGTACCCCGGCGTGCGCGCGGTCAAGCTCGTGGCGGTGATGATCCCGGTCGAGGGCGCGATGCCCGGCGTGGTGCTGATGGATCTGCCCGGCATCGACGCGCCGTCGGACAAGGCGCGGCGCGACACCGAGGACGCGCTCACCAACGAGGTCGACGTCACCATCTTCGTGAAAGACGTGACCCGGCCCTCGCTGGTCCGGAACGAGATCGAGCTCCTGCGCACGGTGCAGTCGGCCGACCGCAGCATCTCGCTCAAGGATCGGATCTTCGTGGTGCTGACCAAGATCGATCTGTTCGATCGGCCCGACGAGAACGGCAACTGGCACTGGTCGCTCGCGGCGCGGAACTTCCGCGAGCAGGGGGTCGAGCGCGTGTTCCCGTACTCGAAGATCTGGGTCCACCAGGGCCCGGAGCTGGCGCACCCCGTCGCCAAGCAGCTCATGGATTTCTACGGCTCGACCACGCCGGTCCACGGGCTCGAGCGCCTCAAGGAGGCGGTGCTCCACTACCTCAACACCGACGTGGAAGCCCTCGATCGCAAGGTGATCTCCGGCGTGCACGCCGAGTTCGCCGAGCTCGAGGTGCGCCTCCGCGGGCTGCTCGTGACGGTCAAGGACAGCCTCTCGGATCGGGAGTTCGAGCGGCGCGCCGAGCAGGTGTTCGACCTTCATTTCGAGCACATCCAGGCCGGCGAGGATCCGAGGGGGCTCCTGCCCGAGATCAGGAAGGGCCTCTCGGCCTTCATGGATCTCGAGATGAGCGAGTCGCAGCGGCTGGCCCGCGCCGAGCGCGCCGACGTGCGCATCGATCAGATCCGCGCCGATCTCCTGCTGCGCCTCACGCCCGAGGAGGCCGAGGCCAAGCGTCGCCAGATGCCGAGCCCCGGCCTGATGAATGAGACCGCCGTCGAGATCGAGATGCGCAAGCAGATGCGCGAGCGCGTCGCGGCCCGCATCGCCGGCCTCGGCGAGGACTTCCGCAACACCGCGCGCGACAGCGTCGAGCGGATGCTGACCGAGATGTTCGTCAAGGCCTCGTACGAGGGCGGGCGCCTGGAAGTGCTGCTCCCGCCGGGCAAGGCGCTGATCGAGCGCATCGATCAGCTCGGGCGATCTGGCCACGTGTCCGAGAGCGTCGTGCGCTACCAGAACAACGAGATGGCCAAGGCCGACGTCGCGTTCGAGGTGCTCTCGCGCTACTTCGCGCGGCAGATCGTGGACATCCTCGACGCGACCGATCCCGGCGATCGCGAGATCCGCGAGCGCGAGATGCGCGGGCTCGAGCAGTTCTTCGGGATGGGGATCGCCGACAAAGCGCAGGGCGCGCAGACTGCCGCGCCGGCCGCGTCGGCGGGCGGGATGCTCGGCTCGGTCAAGGCCAAGCTCGGCTTCGGCGAGACGGCCGAGGGCGTCGCGGCGGCGGCGCCGATCGGCGGGTTCCCCACGGCGGGCAGCGCGACGCCGATGGCCGCCGCGAAGCCCGTGGCCGCGCCCGCGGCCGGCGCGACGCGCGTGACGACGACGCGGGTCACGTCGCCCGAGCCGACGGCGGCGCCGACGTCGACGCGCGACTGGACGAAGATGATCGCCCGCGTGAAAGAGGACGTGGAGCGGATCTGCAACTTCCTCGAGGCGCTGGCGAAGCACCCGCGCGGCCTGCAGAAATATCACGAGGAGGCGGTGCGCACCGTCCACGACTCGTGGATCGATCGCGAGGGCGAGCAGTCGCTCCGGCGCTGGGTGCGGAGCGAGTGCTCGCGGATCTGGCCGCACAAATTCTCGGCGATCGACGCCGAGAAAGACCGCGCGCGCGCCGACATCGAGTCGCTCGAAGAGCTGTTCGGCGGCGAGCGCAAGGCCTCCGCGGCGCCGGTGAACGGCGCGCCCGAGGCCTCGGCCGCGCGGTCGGGGGTCTGAGCGATGGCCTGGGATCTCGAGCGCCTCGGCAGCTACGTCCGCTTTTACCTCACGGTGAAGACCCAGCTCAACGCCGCCTGGGAGAACCTCGATCGCACTCATGCCGCGCTGAAAGAGGCGCTCGCGCCGTTCGCGGAGCCGCTCGCGCCGGTGGAGGCGACGGCGCTGATCGAGGCGCTCAAGGCGGCTCCGGTGTTCCGCGAGCGCCTGGCCGAGCTGTGGGCGCCCGAGGATCTCGCGGCGCTGTCCGAGCTCAACGACGTGTACGAGGTCGTCGGGCGCTTCAGCTTCCAGGGCGAGGACAACCGCAACCTCGCACGGGTGCAGTCGCTGGTGTCGGGGGCGCGCAACGAGATCGTCAACCAGCGCGGGCGCGTCACGGATCTCCTTCGTTTACCGGGCCTCGGGCGCGCGGCAGCGGCGCGCCTCGCGGCGCAAGAGGCGACGCGCGCGGCGACCGAGCTGCGCGAGAAGACAGCGCTGTTCGAGCCGCTCGCCGAGGCCGTCAACGTCCGCGCGCGCCAGACGATCGAGGCGACGCGCGCGGTGCCGATCCCCGACCTCTCGTCGGCGGACACCGCGGGCGACGAGTACAAGCGCTACGCCGCGAAGGTCGATCAGGTCTATCAGACCTGCGTGCCTTTCCTGCGCAAGGCCATCAGCTCGCTTTATGGCTTCGTCGGCTGCGAGCCGACCGCGACCTGGCCCGACGCGCTGCCGCTCGAGCGCGCGCTCCCCGCCGAGCTCTGCTCGGTGCCGCCGGCCGACTCGCCCGACTGGATGGCCGCGCGCACCAGCCTGAAGCAGCTCGCCGAGGAAGAGATCCAGCTCGGCCGCGCGCGGGAGGAGATCACCACGGCCGCCGCGCGGATCGAGGGCGAGATGGCCGCCGCCGCGATGAAGGACAAGGAGATCGAGATCGAGATCCTCTCGACCACGGCGATCGTCGACTACGTGTTCGCGGCCGAGCAGGCCGAGGCCGCGCACCAGGCGCTGCCGGCGCTCGAGCAGCAGCGCGCGCTCCGCCTGCACACCAGCGGCGAGGTCTCGCAGCGGCACCGGGTGATCGAAGAGTCGATCCGCCTCCTCGACGACGAGCTCCGCGCGCGCAGCGAGGAGATCGCGGCGATCGCGGCGCGGCTCGAGGCCGAGCGAAAGTCGGAGCCGGTGCTCTTCGGCAAGGACGAGTGGCGCGGTCGCGTCGGCGATCTCGAGGCCGAGCTCGAAGCGCGGCGGGTCGCGTTCGGGCAGCGGAAAACGGCCCTGAATCAGCACAAGATCGAGCTGTCGGCGGTGTCGGTGCAGGTGCAGACCGAGCAGGCGCAGAGCGGCCTCGTCGATCGCCAGGTCGAGAGCATGCAGGCTCGCCTCGCGACGCTGACGCGGACGCTGCGCGAGATGGAAGCGGCGCTCGGCGGCGCGCGGCCGGCGCGGCCCGTCACGGTGGCGGAGGCGCAGTCGGCGCTGGCGACGCTGCAGCAGGGGAGGATCGATCTCGGGCAGCGGGTGGAGCGGCTGAAGGCCGAGACGCGACGCCAGAAGGAAGAGGCCGTGCGCATCCTCGGGCGGATGAAGCAGCTCAGCGTCGAGCGACAGCAGGTGGCGGCGATGCTCCAGAACGCCGAGGTCTCGGCGACCGAGGGGCACGAGGCGGCGCTGAAGCAGCTCGCGGCCCAGCGGCGCGCGGCCGTCGAGCGCCACGTGAGCGAGGTGCTGGGCACGCTCGAGAAATCGCTGACGCTGGTGGGGCAGGTCTTCATCGATCCGGCGCGCGAGGCGCTGGCGAAGAGCTGCGCGCCGAAGACCGAGATCGCGGCGGCGGTGCTCGAGAACGCCGAGAAGGTCGCGCCGCTGGTGGAGAAGCTCCACCACGATCTCACGCCGGAGCTGCTCGCGCAGGACGCGACGCTGGGCCAGCTCCAGCGCGAGTTCTGCGACGTGGCGTTGACGGCGTGCAAGACGGCCTGGGGTTGAGCGGGGCGGCGTCGCCTCGCGGGCGAGCGGCTACATGGGTCGGCGCGGGGGCGCGCCGAGCGACGGGGTGAGCATGAGTGGAACAAGCGGTGATGCGCGGGCCGAAGGGCTCGTGCGGGAGATCTTCGCGTCGGCCGGCGTCGGCGTCGACGGTCACAATCCGGGGGATATCCAGATCAAGAACCCTGGCTTCTACGGGCGATTCGTGCGCGAGGCCTCGATTGGCCTCGGCGAGTCGTACATGGATGAATGGTGGGAGTGCGACGCTCTCGAGGTCTTCATCGAGAAGCTCCTGCGGGTGGACATCAAGAAGAAGATCGCCGGGAGCTGGCGGCTCAAGCTGCTGACGGTGCAGGCCTATCTCACCAACATGCAGAGCAGGGCCCGGGCGAAGCAGATCGCCGAGAAGCACTACGATCTCGGCAACGATCTCTACAAGGTGATGCTCGACGAGCGCCTGGTCTACACCTGCGGTTACTGGAAGGACGCGAAGACGCTCCAGGAGGCCCAGGACGCCAAGCTCGATCTGGTGTGCCGCAAGGCCCGTTTACAGCCCGGGATGCGGGTGCTCGACATCGGGTGTGGCTTCGGCGGCTTCGCGATCTACGCGGCGCAGAAGCACGGCTGCGAGGTCGTCGGCGTGACGGTCTCGGTGGAGCAGCAGAAGCTGGCGATCGAGAAGGTGAAAGAGGCCAGGGTCCCGGTGGAGATCCGGCTCCAGGACTACCGGAGCGTGGTTGGCAGCTTCGATGCGGTGGCCTCGATGGGGATGTTCGAGCACGTGGGGTGGCGCAACTACCGGGCTTTCATGGAGGTCGCCCATCGTTGCCTGAAGAAGGAGGGGACGGTCGTGCTCCACACGGTCGGGAGCAACGAGTACCAGACCCACGGGATACCGTTCTTCGAGAAGCACCTGTTCCCGAACTCGGCCTCTCCGTCGCTGGGGCAGCTCGGCGACGCGATGGAGAACCTCTTCGTGCTGGAGGACCTTCACAACATCGGGCCGGACTACAACCCGACGCTGCTGGCCTGGTGGAAGAATTTCGAGGCCGGGTATCCCACGCTCGATCAGAAGCGGTACGACCGGCGGTTCTGGCGGATGTGGCGGTTCTATTTGCTCGCCGCGGCGGGCGCGGTGGCCGCGCGGGAGTCGCAGCTCTGGCAGCTCGTGCTGTCGCCCCTTGGGCGGAAGCAGGGGCAGGTGCGGTTCTCGTAGAGAGGCTGTCGGGGCGGCTCGCTCGCGGCGGGCCGGCTCTCAGCTCGGATCGTCGATCGCGTCCACGAGGGAAGTGGCTACGATGGCCCGCTCGTGCCAGCGCTCGAGTCGCGCCGGATCCGTTTCAGCGAGGATGCGCTCACGGGCTGCGTCCGGCACCGGGATGCCGCGAACGCGGAGAACGGTCAGCACGGCGCGGGCCGCCTCTTCGGCGCGTCCCTCGTCGCGCCCCTCGGTGCGCCCCTCGGTGCGCCCCTGGTCCCGCGCTTCTTTCCAGGTGCCCTGCATGCTCACGATGAACTCCTCTTCTTCCGGGGTCCGGCCCGGTTTCTTCCCGATCACGTGCTGCAAGCGTACCAGGATCTGCTCAGCGACGGCACGCTCGTGCGCATCGTCCGGCAGCGCGGCGAGATCGGCGAGCGCGCCCCGGAGCGCCGGACCGGCCGCCATGATGCGGACGAGCAGGGTCGAGCGGTCGCGCGGCAGCTCATCGACGACGACGATGCCTGTGCGGTAGAGATCGTCCCCGTGAAAGTAGACGCCCACCGGCCAGCCGGCCGCCGGTTCGGCCTTGAGCTTGTGCAGCATCGGTGTCGAGGCCGTGGCGGCGATGATCCAGAGTCGGGGCTCGACGAAGGGCGCGAGGGGCAGGCCCTTCTGCGTGCGCCGTTTGTTCTGCGCGCGCGCCTTGCGTTCGCACTCGTCCCAGTGCGCAAAGTGCTTGCTGAGGCAGGCTCGAATTTCCGCGCCGCTCGGCGCATGTCCATAGATTTCGATGAGACAGAGGACCGACGCGATCCGCCCCAGAAGGCCGAGGCGCGCGCGCTCTCGATCGCGGGCGAGGTCGGGATCGTGGCGAATGTCGGCGTGCTGAGCGTCCCGGGAGATCTCGTGCTGGACGACCGTGGGACCGGAGGCGTCCAGCGCTTCCTTGCCGATCTTCTTGGCGAGCTGGTCAAAGGGGTTGTGCATGGCAAGACGGCGCGGCGCAGACGGTGAGAGGCCGACTCTTGCCTTCCCGAAGGCCGCCGCGATTCCTCGGCTCGAGCACGTCAGATGCCAGGATCCCGCGCCCGAGATCGTCGAGGAAAGCTGTGTCGATGGGATGGCGCCGCCGGTCCCGGGGTGACGGCCGCCAGGTACGCGAGAGGGCCAATCCTTGCGCCTCCGCGTCGAGCTCCGGACCAATTCAGATGGAGATCGTGAAAGAGCGGCGACCTCCCACGCCCCGATCTGCGCAAAAGAATCCGAGGACTTCCGGCTCTGCAGCCAGAGCGCGTATCCACCTTTTGCACCGGTCGAGTGAAGCACCCCACTATCCCCGCGATCGTCGGTTGCGAACGTGCTCATCGTCGATGATCGTCGCGGCGTGCCCGCTCCTGCGCTTCGATCCGCGGACGAGATCGAGACGCTCGACTTCGATCTGCGTGAGGGCTTCGTTCATCATCACTTCTTTCGCCGCGGGCCAGTCGTCGCGCACCTGAGCGCCGCTTCGGGGATCGCGCCCCGGGTGCTCTTCGCGTTCCCGGCGGGCAATACCGGCGTCGGGGTGTGGTTCGAGGCCGTCGAGGAGCCCGTGGAGCTCGGCGTCGAGGGGCGGCCCATCCCGGTGATGCACTCCGACGACAGCTTCGTCCTGCTCTTCACGACGCCCGACGCCGCGTACCTGGAGCAGGCGGCTCAGCGGCTCCTGCGCCCGTTCCCCGCGGGGCTGCGCACGCCAGTGGGGATCGTCGTCGCCAACCCCGCGTTCGCGCCGTGCGCGACGCAGCGAGGCCTGTTCACTAGCGACCACTATCACGGCACCGTGGTGTGGTCGTGGCAGCAGGCGATGCTCGCCGCGGGCCTGCGTCGTCAGCTCGCGCGGGTAGACCTGAGCGCGCCGGTCCGCGCGACGCTGGCGTCGGCCGAAGCGGCCCTGTGGGAGGTGATCGACGGCGCGGGTGCGTGGGGCAACACCGAGCTCTGGTCGTGGGCGCTCGCGGGGGCGGCGTTCGAGCCGGTGCCCTTCGGCGCGGCCGGCGGGCACCACGACGAGTCGAACGCCGTGCAGCTTTGGAGCACCGTGTACCTCGCCGTGAAGCCGCCGACGCTGCGGGTCTGACGCGCTCGCGAGCAGAGCGCGGACGTCGGCGTCGCGGGCGTGCCCGGCGTCGCCGGGAACTCGCGCTCGGCGCCGGGCCGCGTCTATCATGCGCTCCATGGCGAAGGCGGAGCGGCTGGTGCTGGTGGATGGATCGTGGCTCGTTTACCGGGCGTTCTTCGCGATCCCGGCGAACCTGACGACGAAGAGCGGCCTGCCGACGAACGCGATCTTCGGGTTCGCGACGATGTTCCGCAAGCTCTTCGCGGGGCGCATGCCCGACCTCGGCGCGGTGATCTTCGACTCGCCCGGACCGACCCTGCGCGAGCAGCGCTACCCCGCGTACAAATCGCAGCGCCCGCCGATGCCGGGCGAGCTCGCGGCGCAGCTCGCGCACATCGATCGCGTCGTCACGACGAACCACTTTCCGATCCTCCGCAAGCAGGGCTACGAGGGCGACGACCTCATCGCGACGCTGGCGCGGCGCGGCGTCGAGGCCGGCCTCGACGTGGTCATCGTCGCCGGCGACAAGGACCTCGCGCAGATGGTCGGCGAGCGCGTGCGCATGCAGGACACGATGCGCGACGTCTCGTACGACGCCGAGCTGGTGCGCAAGAAATGGGGCGTGGCGCCGGGGCTGATCCCCGATCTGCTCGCGCTGATGGGCGACGACGTCGACAACATCCCCGGCGTCCCCGGCATCGGTCAGAAGGGCGCCGCGGCGCTGCTGGAGAAGTACGGCTCGCTCGACGGCGTGCTGGCGAACCTCGGCGAGCTGAAGGGCAAGCAGAAGGCGTCGCTCGAGGAGAACCGCGAGAACGTGAAGCTCTATCGCGAGCTCGCGACGGTGGACGTCAATGCTGACATTGTGCTGACGCTCGACGCGCTCCGCCTCACGCCGCCCGATCCGCAGGAGCTCGACGCGCTCTACCGCGAGCTCGAGTTCTACTCGCTGCTCACCGGCGGCGGCGGTGACCAGAAGGTCGGCGACGCGCCCGACATCGTGGTCGACGTCCCCGCGACGGTGGAGGCCGCGCGCGCCGCGATCGCCGCGCTGCCCGCGGGCGCGCCCGTGGCGATCGTGCCGCTGTTCGAGCCGCCGGCGCGCATCCACCACGCGAGCCTCGTCGGCCTCGCCATCGCGACCGAGGGGCGCGCGCCGCTCTACCTCGCGTTCCGCGGCGTGGGCGCGACGCTCGGCGATCCGGCCGTCGAGCTGGTGCGCGAGCTGTTCGCCGACGCGTCGCGCCCGAAGATCGTGCACGACGTGAAGGAGCTGGCCATCCTCTGCTCGCGCCACGGCCTCACGCTCGGCGGCGCGATCCTCGACACGATGATCGCCTCGTTCCTCGTCGATCCCGCGAAGTGCATCCCGCACAACCTCGACCAGGTCGCCAAGGAGTACGTGCAGCGCGCGATCCCTTCGCCGAAGTCGCTGCTCGGGAGCGGGCAGGCGCTGCGATCGCCGAGCGCCGTGGAGGTGCAGGCCGCGGCGTCGCACGCGGGGCAGCTCGCCGACGTCGTCCTCGCGCTCGGCCCCGTGCTGCAGAAGCGCATGGATGAAGCCGGCCAGACCGCGCACTGGGAGAGCCTCGAGCGCCCGCTCGCCTACGTGCTCGCGCGGATGGAGCTCGCCGGGATCCGCGTCGATCGCGCCGACCTCGTGAAGATGGGCGACGAGTTCCGCGCGCGGAAGGCCGAGATCGAGAAGAGCATCTACGCGCTCGCCGGACGCGAGTTCAACATCGGGTCGACCAAGCAGCTCGCCGACGTGCTCTTCGAGGAGCTGAAGCTGCCCGTCGTGAAGAAGACCAAGACCGGGTACTCGACCGACGCCGAGGTGCTGGAGCGCCTCGCCCCGAAGCACGAGATCGCGCAGAAGATCCTCGATCAGCGCGAGCTGGCCAAGCTGATCAACACCTACACCGACGTGCTCCGCGACGCCGTCGCCGAGGAGACGGGGCGCATCCACGCGAGCTTCCAGCAGACGACGGGCGTGTCGGGTCGGCTGATCTCGACCGATCCCGATCTGCAGCGCACGCCGGTGCGCACGCCCGAGGGGAGGCGCATCCGCCAGGCCTTCGTGGCGCCGGAAGGGACGCGCCTGCTCTCGGCCGACTGGAGCCAGATCGAGCTGCGCGTGCTCGCCCATTTCAGCCAGGATCCCCGCCTGATCGAGGCCTTTCGCGACGACCTCGATCTCCACCGTCGCACCGCGGGGCTGCTCTTCCACGTCGACCCCGACGCCGTCACGAAGGAGCAGCGCACCGTGGGCAAGACGGTGAACTTCGCGACGATCTACGGCCAGGGCGCGACGGCGCTCGCGCAGATCCTCGGCGTCGCGCGCAAGGACGCGCAGACCTACATCGAGAAATATTTTCAGTACTACGGCGGGGTGCGGCGCTGGCTCGATCGCACGATCGCCGAGGCCCACGAGAAGGGCTACGTGACGACGCTGCTCGGGCGCCGCCGCTACATCCCCGAGCTGTCGATGCGCAACGACACCGATCGCGCGGCGGGCGAGCGCATCGCGGCCAACACGCCGATCCAGGGGTCGGCGGCCGATCTCTGCAAGCTGGCGATGGTGCAGATCGATCGCGGGCTCCCGGCCGTCGCGCCGAGAGCGCGACTCTTGCTCCAGGTCCACGACGAGCTGGTCTTCGAGGCGCCCGAGGCCGAGGTGGCGGCGACCGAGGCGCTGGTGCGCCGCGTGATGGAGAAGCCGTACCCGCTCGACGTCCCCCTGGTGGTCAGCATCGGTGTCGGCCAGAGCTGGGGCGACGCCCACTGACCACCTCCCGACGGGGCGCTACTCGCACGGATCGGCGACCTTGCCGACCGCCGGCACCCGCGGAGCCCCCTTGGCAAGGCCCTCGAGAAAGCAGCGATACGCGTGCTTCGGGGCCTCGGTCTGGAACACGACCTCGTGGCCGTTCTCGATCCCGTCCTCGGGATACTGGGTCACGACCGCGGTGATCTTTGCACCCGCCTTGCCAGGCACGTTCCCGGCGACCGGCAGCGCCACGGGGCCGCGGCCCACCAGCGGGAGGAGCACGCCGAGCGGCGTCATCCCGGCGAGCGCGGGGCCCTTGGCGTCGAGCTCTTGGCCCGCGAGATCGAGGCCAATCGACAGGCTGGTGGCGTCGGCGATCGGCGGGAGGATATAGCTGTCGACGATGCCTTGCATCATCAGCACGTGGCGCGAGAGGCCGTCCTCCGGGCTCTGCACGATGCGCCGCGCGTACACCGGGGGATCGGACGGCTCGGCCGCCCACTGGAAGAGCGAGAGGATGGGATCGTACTCGCTGAGCGAGTGGTCCGCGGCCGGGTAGCCGACGAGGATCTCGGCGAGCCCTTTCAGGGCCACCGGCTCTTGCTTGTAGATCACGTTCTCGATCCAGCTCCCGCCGGCGCCGCTGAGCAGGCCGGCGCGATACCGGGGCTCGTAGGCCAGAGTCAGCGGGGCTATCGTCGCGCCCATGGAGTGGCCCATCAGCGCCAGTGTGGCGGTGTCGAAGCGGGCTTTGCCGTCGGGCGTGACGACGCCGGGGCAGTCGGCGACGTCGATGACCACGCCGTCGAGCAGGTGGGCCTGGAGGGCGAGCTCGGCGGCCGATTGACGGATGTTGTCGCGGAGCGCGACCGGGTTACCGACGTTGAAGATCAGGAACTGCTCGTCGCCGTGCGTGATGTTGCGTAAACCCCCGTGCGGGCCGTCGATGCTCGAACCGGCGAACCCGGCGGCCGCGAAGGTGAGGGCCGGTCCGGTCCCCGGGATCAACGCCGGACCGCCGGTCATGGCCTGGACGCCGCGGTCGACGAGGGGGCGCTCGCCGCCGCCGCCGGTGCGGCTGAAGACGACCAGCGGAAAGCCGGCCTGGGGCATCGTCCGGCGAGGCACGGTGATGATGAAATTGGCCTCTTCCATGCGCTGGAGCACCGGAGCACCCTTGTCGTCGAGCACCCACGCGCCTCCTTCGTCCTGGTACGGAGGCGCTCCGCCCTGGTACTCGGGCATGGGGATCGTCGTCTCGTAAACGCAGTAATCGTCGAAGATCTCGTTGCGCTTGAAGGGCTTGGTCGGCGTGGGCGGCGTGGCCGCGATCATCGCCGCGGTGACCTTGCCGAAGACGTCGGCGGGGGAGCCGGTCGTGAACACGGTGAGCCCGGCGATATCGTCGTTCGAGATACCCGTCTTGGCGATCTCGACGAGGGCCGCTTCGTGGCTGGCGAGCACGGAGTCGCTCATTCCGTCGGGGCGATTGCCCGCGGCGAGCGCCACCATCGACGCGGATCGGTCGAGCACCGCGCCGCCGGCGTCGTGCAGAGCGCGGCGGACGAAGGCGGCATAGCGCGTGTGCGGGCGGAGCGGCACGCCCTGCAGGGGGAGGGCCACGAGCAGGTTGGGCGCGCCATAAGGCCCTGCGTCCGCCAGGAACGCCGTGGCGATCGGGTAGCGCTGGAGATGATCGGGAGAGGCCGGATCCACGCTGAGCAGCACGATCGGTGAGGCGGCGTCGACGCTGGCGTTCACGGTCGGGAGATCGCCCTCGCGGATCGCGGCGCTGAGCTGGAAGAAGATGCCTGACGTGGTGCTGAATCCGAGCGCGTCCTCGCGGAGGATGCCGAGGATGCGCTTGACGAGGTCCGTCGCGCCGGGCACGGGGAAGTCGTCGAGATCGATGTGACCGTCTTCGCGGAGCCGGTCGTCGCCGGGGAACGGCGCGCCGTAGAAGCCGCTCTTGCGGGTGAAATCCATGCTGACGGTGGTGCCCGTCACGGCCGCGCACGCCGCGGGATCGCAGGGAACAGGCGCGCTGCTGCACGACGCGACGGAGCTCGCGACGACGATGAGCCCGAGAGCCCCGCGGCTCCAGGCGTGGCTAGTTCGCTCGGTGCTGTCGTGACGCTGGCGCATGGCTCACCTCGAGGTGCCGTCTCGATCCGACGGCGACGGCGTGTCCGAGGGTAACGTGAACGACGCAGGTACGCCCGCACTTGGTCCGGTCGGTCGTCGCGCGCCGTCGCCGCGAGGGCCACCAGGAGCCGGGCCGAACGGGTCGCTGAACCGCGCGGAGATCGCCGCCGGCATGTTCGCGCGAGGCCCGGGAGGCCGCGCGGGCACCGTCGAGCGATCGAGCGGTGCGCAGATTTCGGCGCGCCCGGGTGGATTCGAACCACCGACCAACGGCTTAGAAGGCCGCCGCTCTATCCAGCTGAGCTACGGGCACGTGCTCCTGAGCGGCCCCCTGCTTAGCTCATTCGCGCGCCGAGCGCGAGGGCTGCCCGCGCGCGCTCGCGAGATCACCGGCGGCCCGCTCGCTTCGTCGGCGCGGCTTCTTCTTCGGCGTCACGGTGCGGGTGCGCGCGCCCCGGTACTTCTTGTGCTCGGGATCCCAGCGATAGCTCACCTCGAAGCTGACGGCTTTCTCCAGGTAATTCGGTCTCATCGGCGCGAACGACGATCGACGCGAGCCGGAACTCTCCCGATCCATGGCTGTCTGCCCGCCACAGCCGACGAGGGCACCATGCGCATGATCTCCTTCAAATCCAGTCGATCGCGCGCCATCGCGGCGCTCCTTGCCACGCTCCCCTTCACGGCGAGCTGCCACGCTCCACTCGCGCTGGACGCCTCGGTGGGCGCCGCGCCCTCTGCGCCGAGCGGCCCCGCGTCGGCGCCGCCGTACGCGTTTCCCGATCTCCCCGCCGCGGCTGCTCCGCAGGCGCCGCAGCCGCCGATGAGCCTCACGGCGTCCGATGGATCGGGGCTGCACCTGACGGCGCTCACGGCGCGGTCGGTGATCGAAGGGCCGCTCTCGTTCACCGAGATGCACCTCGTGTTCGACAACCCGGAAGACCGGGTGATCGAAGGGAATTTCAGCATCACGCTGCCCGAGGGCGCGTCGCTCGGGCGCTTCGCGATGAAGCTCGGCGACGTGTGGCAAGACGGCGAGGTCGTCGAGAAGAAGGCGGCGCGCGAAGCCTACGAGGACTTCCTCCACCGCAAGCAGGATCCGGCGCTGCTCGAGCAGGCCGCAGGGAAGGAGTTCTCGGCGCGGGTGTTCCCGATCCCGGCGCGCGGGCGCAAAGAGCTGATCCTCTCGTACTCGCAGGAGCTGACGCGGGACACGCCGTTCACGATCCCGCTGCGCGGCCTGCCCGAGCTGGGGCTGCTCGACGTCGCCGTGATGCGCGCCGGCGATCCGGAGCCGATGCAGGAGATGCGGCGCGCGGCGTTCGTTCCCGACGCGGATTTCCGGCTCGATTCGAAGGCGCCGGTCGCCCCGAGCGCGGGTCTGCGGAGCGGGAACCTCGTCGTCGCGCGCGTGCATCCGGTGGCGAAGCCCGAGCCCGATCCGCTCGGCGCGACGCTGATCTTGCTCGACACGAGCGCGTCGCGAGCGCTCGGCTTCGACGAGGAGATCGCCCTCGTGAAGCAGCTCGCGCGGCGCGTCGCCGAGGTGTCGGGCCGGGCGACGAAGCTCTCCGTCGCTTGCTACGATCAGGTCACGTTCCCGATCTTCGAGGGCGAGGCCGGGGCCTTCGGCGACCGGGAAATCAAGCGGATCCGCGAGCGTCAGGCGCTCGGCGCGTCGAACCTCGTGCAGGCGCTCGCGTGGGCCGGCGAGCGCGCGAAGACCGCGGGCGCGAGGCGCGTCGTGCTGATCACCGACGGCGTGCCGACGGCGGGCGAGACCGAGGGCGCGAAGCTGCGCGAGGCCGCGGCGAAGCTCCGCAGCGCGGGCGTGGAGCGGCTCGACGCGGTGGCGCTCGGGGGCATCCGCGACGAGGCGCTGCTGCGTCGCCTGGTGACGGCGGGGCTGCTCCGCGACGGCGTCGTCGCCGACGGCGCGAAGGGCTTCGCGTCGATCGATCGGCGCCTCGGCGAGGCCACGAAGAGCGGCGTCGAGGTCAAGGTGGAGGGCGCGCTGTGGTCGTGGCCGAAGAAGCTCGACGGCGTGCAGGCCGGCGACGAGGTGCTGGTGTACGCCGACGTGCCGGCCGATCGGACCGTGAAGATTACCGTCGGCGGCGCGGACGAGCCCGGGCTCGAGCTCACGCCCGTCGACAAGGCGCTGCTCGAACGATCGGTGGCGCGGGCGAAGATCCAGAGCCTGCTCGAGCGGCAGGGCGTCGAGGGCGACAGCCCCGCGATCCAGAAGCAGATCGTCGCGCTCTCGGTCGGCTACCGCGTGCTCAGCCCGTACACCGGGCTCCTGGTGCTCGAGACCGAGCGCGACTACGCGCGCTTCAACATCGATCGCGAGTCGGCCGCGGACATCCTCTCGATCGATCACGGAAAGATCGCGATCACGCGGCGATCACCGCTTCAAGTGGCCGCGCCGCAGCCGGCCGCGGCGGTGGCGAGCGCGAAGAGCAAGGCGAAGCCGGCGCGATCGTGGAGCGCTCCCGGAGGGCCTCGCGGCCTCGCGCGGGACCTCGATCAGGCGGCGGGATCCGGCTGGACAGGCGCCGCGCCGTCGGCGGTCGCGAGCGCCGCTTCGCGGAACGCCGATGCGCGAGTGGCCGAGCCGGACGCGCCGGGCAGCGATCCGCAGTCGGCGCGCGGCAACATGTGGGGGCAGCCGATCGGCGACTCGTTCGGCGCGGGCGGCCTCGGCCTCACGGGGAGCGGCGAAGGCGGCGGCGGTCGCGGCGAAGGGATCGGCCTCGGCTCGATCGGCACCGTCGGTCGTGGCGGGGCCACGAGCGCGACGGCGGCGGCGCCTCCGCGTCCCGCTCCGTCGGCAGCAGGAGCGAGCTTGTCGGGATCGGGGCAAGGCTTGGGATCAGGGCTGGGACGCCTCGGCGGGAGCCACAGCGTCAGCGCGCCGATGGTGCGCAGCGGGGCGTCCGAGGTGAGCGGGAGGATCGCGCCCGAGATGATCCAGCGCGTGGTGCGGCTGCGGTTCGGCGCGATGCGCGCGTGCTACGAGACCGGCCTCGCGCGCAACCCGGCGCTCGCGGGGCGGGTGACGATCAAGTTCAGCATCGATCGCAGCGGCAGCGTCGTGCTCGCGGACATGAACGGCTCGAGCCTCCTCGACGCGCAGGTGAACGCGTGCATCGTGCGCGAGTTCCGCGGGCTGAAATTCCCCGCGCCCGAGGGCGGGACGATCACGGTGATGTACCCGATGACGTTCTCCAACGGCGTCGACGAGCCGCCGCCACCGCCACCGCCGCCGCCGCCCGCGCCGCCCGCTCCGGTGCGCGGCGATCGCGAGCACCCCGATCCCTACGCGGGGCGCTTCAAGGACGTGATGGATACGCTGGCGACGAGCACGGCGCGCGAAGCGATCGCGAAGGCGTACGTCTGGCATCGCGAGGAGCCGGGCGACGTGATGGCGTTGACGGCGCTGGGACAGACGCTCGAGGCCGCGGGCGAGATCGCGACGGCGGCGCGGGCCTACGGATCGATCATCGATCTCTTCCCCGCCCGCGCCGATCTCCGGCGCTTCGCCGGCGAGCGGCTCGAGCACCTGAAGGACGGCGCGGCGGCCGAGCTCGCGCTCGACACCTTCGCGCGGGCGCGGATCGAGCGCGGCGATCACCCGTCGAGCTACCGGCTGCTGGCCTTCGCGGAGCTGAAGCGAGGGCGCTACCAGGAGGCGTTCACGGCCGCGTTCGAGGGCCTGAAGCAGCCCTATCCGGCGGGGCGCTTTCGCGGCGTCGATCAGATCCTGCGCGAGGATCTCGGGCTCGTCGCCGCCGCGTGGATCAAGGCCGATCCGAAGCGGCGCGAGGAGATCCTGGCGAAGGTCGCGGCCGCGGGCGGCGTGGTCGAGGACGCGCCCTCGCTGCGCTTCGTCCTCAACTGGGAGACCGACGCCAACGACGTCGACTTTCACATCATCGACGCCGACGGAGGCCACGCCTACTACGAGCGCCCCGAGCTGCCGAGCGGCGGTCACCTCTACGCCGACGTGACGACGGGCTACGGGCCGGAGTGCTTCACCATCCGCCTCCCGAAGGAGCGCCGATCGCCCGTCTACACGCTGCAAGCGCACTACTACTCGCGCGGACCGATGGGCTACGGGATGGGCAAGCTGGAGATCATCGAGCACGACGGGAGCGGCGGGCTGACGATCGAGGAGCGGCCCTTCGTCGCCATGGTGGACCACGCGTTCGTCGAGCTCGGCACCGTGACGGGCGGGGGCGGCGGGGTCACCGCGGTGGCCGGCCCCGCGCTGATGAAGCCCTGATCGCGAGAGGGATCCCGGGGCTGGATTACCTGGGGTCCCACGCGGTCGCGAGGGCGAGGATCCGCACGTTCTCCGGCAGCGCGAGGAAGCTGCGCTGCCACGTGGGATCGGTGATCGTCGCGGCGCGGCGGAGCACCGCCATGCGCGCGTCCCTCGCGGCGTCGCGCGCCTCGGAGCGGTGACCGGCGGCGAAGAGGGCCTCGATCCACACGAGGCGCACGAACGATTCGCCTTCTTCCAGGCTGCCGAACGTCTCCAGGAGCTCCATCGCGCGGCGGGCGTTCGCGAGGGCGTCGGCGGGGCGGCCGAGGGCGACGTCGGTGCGCGCGAGCGTGGCGAGGGCGCCGATCTGCACCTCGCGCGCGTCGCCGACGAGCGAGAGGGCGGCGCGCGCCCCGGCGGCGGCGGCGGGGTGATCGCCGAGCTGGGTCAGGATCCGCGCGAGGTAGTAGCGCGCGCCGACCTCCATCCGCCGATCGCCCTCGCGGGCGAAGGTGTGGATGGCGCTCTCCTCGGCGGCGCGCGCCTCGGCGAGGGCGCCGCGCTGCGCGAGCACGAGGCCGAGGTTGTGGAGCGCGACCGCGCCCACCGTGGTGAGGCCGAGGCGCTCTGCCGTCGCCAGCGCCTCGCGGAGCGCGCGCTCGGCCTCGGCCTGCGCCCCGATCTCGCGGTACGCGACGCCGAGCCCCATGCGCATCTCGCACGCGTGCCGGAGATCGCCGGCGCGCTCGAACGAGAGCGCCGCCTCTTCCTCCCAGCGGACGCTGCCGGCGGGATCGGCGCGGTAGACGGCGCGCCACGAGCGCGCGTGGTGGATCCAGCCGAGCACGGCGGGCTCGAGCGCCGCGAGGTCGTCGCCCGCGTCGGCGATCGCGCCCTCGATCCGCGCGAGCAGCGCCTCGGCCTCGTGGCGCTCGCCGGCCGTGAAGAGGTGCGACGTCGTGCGGGCCCACACGGCGACGTGGTGGGGGAGCGCGCGCTGCCCGTCGCCGAGCGCGCGCAGCTCGCCGAGGAGCGCGACGAGCCGATCGTGCGCGCCGAGCTTGGCGAACGCGAAGGCCGCCTCGCCCGCGGCGCCGCACCACGCGGGCCCACCCCGGGGCAGGTTCGCCATCGCCTCCTCGGCGCTCGCGGCGGCGGGCTCGAGCTCGCCGCGCCAGTTGTGCGCCTCGGCCTCGATCGCGCGCAGAGCGCCGAGGTCCTCGCCCGACGCGCCGCAGGCGATCGCCCGTTCCGTGCGGGCCAAGGCTGCCACGAAATCGTTGCCGCCGAGGGCCTGCTCGACCGCGCGACGGAACCATGCGCCGGCGCGGAGCGGCTCGCCGCCGCGCTCGAAGTGCTCGGCCAGCGCCATCGGATCGCGCTCGCCCGCGCGCTCGAGCCACGCCGCGGCGAGGCGGTGCCCGAGGGCGCGATCGCGCTCGGTCAGCGTGGCGTACGCGGCCTCGCGCACCAGCGAGTGACGGAACACGTACTCGCGCTCGCCGGGGAAGCGCGCGTCGTCGCGGCGCTCCAGCACCTCGCTCGCGACGAGCCCGTCGAGGCGCGCGTCGAGATCGGCGAGCTGCTTCGCGCCGCCGACGAGCGCCTCGATCCCGCCGCGCCACGCGACCTGGCCGAAGACGCTGGCCGCGCGGAGCGTGCGGCGCGCGTCGGGTTCGAGCGCGCCGATCCGCGCCTCGGCCATCGCCAGCACGGTGGCCGGCAGCTCGTCGCCTTGCCCCGTCGCGGCCGATCGGAGCAGCTCTTCCAGGTAGAACGCGTTGCCCGCGGAGAGCTCGACGATCCGCTCGATGGCCGCCGCGTCGGCGCTCGCGCCGAGCACCTGCCGCGCGAGCTCGACGCCGCCCTTGCGCGACAGCGGGCGCAGGTGGATCTCCTGCAGCTCGCGCGACGACCACAGATCCGGGAAGACGTCGTTGACCTCGGGGCGCGCGAGGGCAAGCACCATCCAGGGCCGATCGTGGAGGTTGCGCAGCGCCGAGCCGAGGAAGCTCACCGACGGCAGATCGCCCCAGTGGAGATCCTCGAGCACGAAGAGCAGCGGCCCCGCGGCGGTCTCGGCCGCGAGCACATCCTCGAAGGCGCGGCGCATCTGATCGCCCATGAGCATCGCGTCGCGGCGCGCGGCGCGGAGCTGGATCGCCGCGGGGCGCGCGCTGCCCTCGGGATCGTCGTCGACCGGGACGCCGATGAGCTCGCCGAGGAAGGCGGTGAGCCGCTCGAGATCCGCGGCGAGCACGTGGCGCTGCAGGCGCGCGTGGAGCTTGTGGCAGCGGACCGCCGCGGGCTCGCTCTCGTGGATGCCGGCGGCGCGGCGGATCGCCGGGGCGATCATGCTGAAGGGCGATCCGGCGCTGAGCTGATCGCCGGCGCTCCTCCACACGGTGACCGGAGCGCGGCCGCGCGCGAGACGATCGAGGAGCTCGCCGGCGAGGCGGCTCTTCCCCGCGCCCGGCCCCGCCGTCACGAGGACCAGGCGCGCCGAGGACTCTTCGATCGCGCCCGCGAGCACGCCCTGGAGGAGCGCGAGCTCGCGCTCGCGGCCGACGCACGACGTGGCGCGGCCGAGCAGCGTGCGGCCCGATCCCGCGAGGTCACGCTCGCCGACGAGGAACAGCCCCGCGTCGTCGCCGCCGACCTCGAAGCGCGCCGGGAGCAGGCCCGCGGTGACGTCGTCGATCCGGAGCGGGTGGAGCGCCGCGCCGCGCTCGTCGCCCTCGGCGGCGGCCCCGCGCAGGAGGAGGGCGGCGCGATCGAGGGCCTCGCCGACGGGGAAGCGATCGGTGAACACGCCGCGGCCCGTGGCCAGCGCCATCGGCGTCGAAGGGACGATCGCGTGCATCGCCAGGGCGCACCGCGCGCCGCGCGCCGCGAGATCGGTCGCCACGCCCCGGCCGGTGAGCACCGCCGCGAGCGAGCCGCCGGCGAGGCCTTCGAGGCGCCCTCCATGATCGGCGACGACGAGGCGGAGCTGCGCCACGTCGACGAGATCGTCCTCGGCCGCCAGGGTCGGCGCGGTCGACTGCGTGTTCGCCACCGACGCGGCGAGCACCACCGAGAGGAGCTGCTGCTCGCCCGCGCCGAGCGCCGGCGGAGGCCCGCTCTTCGAGACGCCGTGCCCGAGGATCGCGCCGCCCTGGGCTCGAAGCGCGGCGATGGCGCGCGCCACGTCGGCGCCGTCGCGCGGGCGGGCGTCGGGCGATTTCTCGAGCGTCTGCGCCAGCAGATCGTCGAGCGCGGCGGGCACCCCGGTGCAGAGCTCGCTCGCGCGCGGCGCCGCCTCGAACAGCACCTTCGCGAGCAGCGCCATCAGGTGCTCGCCGGCGAACACCGGCTGCCCAGTGATGGCCTCGAACAGCACGCAGCCGAGCGCGAACACGTCGGCGCGCGCGTCTATCTGCCGATCGCCGCGGGCCTGCTCGGGCGCCATGTACCCTGGCGTCCCGAGGACGGTCCCCGCGCGCGTCGCCACCGCGAGCGCGCCCCCGAGCCGCGCTATGCCGAAGTCGAGGAGGGTGACGTTCTCGACGCGCCCGCCTGGCAAGAACAGGTTCGCGGGCTTGATGTCGCGGTGCACGATTCCGCGCGCGTGGGCCTGCGCCAGCGCGCCCGCGACGCGCTCGCCGAGGGTGAGCGCGTCGGCGATCGAGAGCGGCCCGCGCCGGAGCCGGGCCGCGAGATCCTCGCCGTCGAGCCACTCCATCGCCAGCCACAGCGCGCCCGTCGCGCCGACGGCGTGCGCCACATGACGCACGATGCCGGGGTGATCGAGCCCGGCGAGCACCTCCGCCTCCTGCACGAAGCGATCGGCGAACGCGGCGAACTCGCCGACGCGCCCGCCGTGGAGGATCTTGATCGCCACCGTCGCGCCGTTCGACAGATCGACGGCCTGGAAGACCTCGCCCATCCCGCCCGCCCCCGCGCGGCGCTCGAGGCGGAAGCGTCCGGCGAGGATCTCTCCGGGGTCCATCAATGCACCCTCGGGCCGCGGCGCGCCGGGCGCAAAGATGTTCGCAGGATCGAGGCCTCAGCCGCTGCTGGCGACCAGCGCTTCGGCGGGCAGGCGGCCGTAGCGCCGCTGACGCCGGCTGTACGCGGTGAGGGCGTCGTCGAGCGTCGCGTCGCTGAAGTCGGGCCAGAACGTCTCGGTGAAGAACAGCTCGGCGTAGGCGCTCTCGAAGAGCAGAAAATCGCTGAGGCGACGCTCGCCGCCGGTGCGGATCACCAGATCGGGATCGGGCATGGTGCTGGTGGTGAGGTACTCGCGCAGCGTCTCTTCGTTGATCTCCTCGGGGATCACGATGCCGGCGCGGGCGCGGACGGCGAGGGCGCGCATCGCGTTGACCATGTCGCGGCGGCCGCCGTAGTTGAGCGCGAGAGCGAGCGTCATCTGCGTCCCGTGGGCGGTGTCCGCGATCAGGCGCTCCATCGCGCGGCGGGTGCGCGTGGGCACGTCCTCGAGCTCGCCGATGATCTGGACCTTGATCCCGCGGCGGATGAGCTCGTCGTGCTCGCCCTCGGCGAACTCGGTGCAGATGCGCATCAGGGCGTCGATCTCTTCCTTGGGGCGCGACCAGTTGGCGACGCTGAAGGCGTAGAGCGTGAGGAACTCGATCCCGCGCGCGTGGCAGCCGCGCACCGCGGTGCGGACCGCGCCGGCTCCATGCTTGTGGCCCGACGTGCGCGGGAGGCTGCGCTGCGCGGCCCAGCGGCCGTTCCCGTCGAGGATGATCGCGATGTGTCCGGGCAGGTTCTCGAAGCTCATGGGGTGGGGCCACTCTGCAGCCTGCGTGGGGTGCCAGCACGAGGCTAACGTGGAGGTTCTGTGGAGAATGCGGTCCGCGAACCTGGTGATCCGGAGATCCAGGGACTCGCGCGGGCCGCAGAAACCCTTGGTATCAAGGCCCGTGCCGCCTCAGGCCGAGGGGAGGGTGATGCGGAACTCCACGTCCGGGGGTCCCTTCGCCGTGCACTCGGCCGAGCCGCTGTGGGCTTCGGCGATGGCGCGGACGATGGCGAGGCCGAGGCCCGTGCCGCCGCGATCGGCGCGCGTGGTGACGAAGCGCCGGAAGAGCCGCTTCTCCACGTGACGCCCCACTTGACCGTGGTTCTTCACGGTGATCGTCACCTGGCCGTCGCCGCTCCGCACCTCGACGCGCACCGGCTCGCTGTCCACGCCGTGGGTACGCGCGTTGTCCACGAGGTTGTCGATCGCCCGCGCGAGCCACACCGCGTCGCCGCGCACCGCCGTGCCGGCCGAGCGCACCACCGTCACGTTGCCGCCGCGATCGTTGGCCCGCAGCGCCGACTGCTGCGCCAGATCGCCCGCGTCGATCACCGCCGCGTCCTCGACCCCGCGGGCCTCGATCCGAGCCAGCGAGAGCAGATCGCCGAGCAGCGCCTCGATCCGCGTCGTCGCTTCCTGGATGCGGCCGACGAAGCGCGCGGCCTCCTCGGGCTCGTCGAGCGCGCCGTCGGCGAGCACCTCGGCGCTGGCGCGGATCGCCGCGACCGGGTTCTTGAGCTCGTGCGAGAGATCGGCCGCGAACGTCTCGACGAAGGGGCGCCCCTCGAGCTGGCGGCGCATCGAGTCGATCGCTTTCGACAGGCTCTGCACCTCGCGCCCGTGCGCCGGCGGTGGCACCGCGCGCCGCTCGCCCTCGCTCACGCGCACCGCGAACTCGGTCAGCACCTCGAGCGGGCGGGCGATCGATCGGCCGATGAAGTCGGCCGAGAGCGCCGCGGTCACGCCGAGGACGATGCTCACCACCAGGATGAACGGCGCCATGTCCTCGAGCGCGCGGCGGATCACGATGGTCTGCTTCACGACGCGGACCGTGCCCACGAGCTGCCCGCGCACCATGATCGGCGCGGTGCCGAACACGGTGCTCGGCGATGCGGGCGAGAGGCCGCCCGCGAAGACCACGCCGCCGCTCGGATCGAGCAGCGCCAGGCCGCGCTCCTTCGGATCGGGGCGGCCGGTGTGCGCAGCGGCGTACTTGCGCCCCACGTCTTCGAGGCCGGTACCGCGCACGTCGATCTCGCTGCCGACGAAGGCCGCGATGGCCTGCGCCTCCTCGGCGGCGGCGCCCTCGGTGATCAGCGTGGTGCGCGCTTCGAGCCGATCGAGCACGAGCAGGCCGAGGCCGAGCGCGAAGGCGCCGACGGTGCTCGCCAGCGCGAGGAAGAACTGCATGCGTATGCTCGTGCCCTGCGAGCGCGCGCGCATCAGGCGCGAGGCGATGAAGGCGACGAAGAAGATCAGCGCGATGGCGCTGCCGCCGGTGATGAAGACCCGGATCACGCCGTCTCGCTGCCGTCTTCGCGCGCCGTCGGTCGATCGGTCACGCGGTAGCCGACGCCGCGCACCGTCTCGATCAGCGCCGCGTCGCCGCCGGCCTCCGAGACCTTCTTGCGCAGGCCCTTCACGTGCGAGTCGACGGTGCGATCGGTGATGGCGAAGCCGTCGCCCCAGACGCGATCGATGAGCTGCGCGCGGGTGAACACCCGGCCCGGCGCCGCGAGCAGGCACGCGAGCAGGTCGAACTCGACGCGGGTGAGATCGAGATCGCGGCCGTGGACCTCGGCGCGGCGCGTGGCCTCGTCGGTCGAGAGCGGGAGGCGCTGCGGCGTGCGGGCGGCGTGCTCGGCCGTGGCCGCGGCGGTGACCGGCACGACGCGGCGGAGCACGGCGCGCACGCGGGCCACGATCTCTCGCGGCGAGAAGGGTTTGTTGACGTAGTCGTCGGCGCCCGTCTCCAGCGCGGCGACGCGGTCGGCCTCGCCGTCGCGGCTCGACAGCACGATCACGGCCGTGCCCCGGCCGGCGCGGCGGATCTGCCCGATCAGATCGAAGCCGCTCCCGTCGGGGAGCATCAGATCGAGGATCACCAGATCGGCGGAGACCACCTCGCGCTCGGCGGCGGCCAGGGTCGGCGCGATGCTCACGGTGAATCCATCCCGGCGCAGCGAATAGGCGATCGACTCGGCGATCGCCGGCTCGTCCTCGACGACGACGATCTTCGGCATGGGCGCCACGCTAGCGCGAAAGCGCGCGCGCCGCGATCAGGGCCGCGGCGTTACCGCCTTCTCGACCACCTGCTGCGTGATGCGCAGGAGCCGGTCGTAGTCTTCCTGGATCGGGCGGAGCCCCTCGAAATGCAGCACCAGGCCCCCGGCGCGCAGCTCGAGGTGACCCTGGAATTTCCAGCCCAGGAGCAGCTTGCGCAGCCGCCCGTGGAAGGCCTGCCGCGCCGTCTGCGGCGACGCCGCGAAGGTGGTCACGAGCGCGTCCCACGCCGGATCGCCGAGCGCGACCTCGGGCGGCCGCGCGCTCTCGATGAAGGCCACGCGGGTGAGGAAATGCTCCCCTCCGCGGATCGCCGCGCGCGGGCCGAGGCTCGGGTGCGACGCGAAGGCCATCACGGTGCGATCGAGCGGCGGCATGTCGTCGAAGGCGTACCAGGGCTCGACGAGGACGATGTGGCCGGGGTGCGGCGCGGCGAGCCAGGTGACGGCGTTGAGGAAGTGCGACGGCGGCGCGATGGTGTCGTGCGGCTCCCACTGGCGAAACCACGCTTCGTCCGGGAACGGCTCGTAACGAAGGCCGCGCGAGCCGGCCCACTGCGCGATCACCGAGGAGCCATGGGGCAGGGGAGGAGCCACGATCGTGAGGGTAGACACGCTCGCGCCGCGCGCGGAAGGGGGCTCGTCGCCGGACGGGAGGCGCCTCACCCGTGTCCCGGGCGACCCGAACAGGCTTGCGGTCTCCCCCGTTCGTCTGCTCCCCTGCACCGATGCAACAGCCGCCTGGAGTGCCGCCTGGAGGAGGATTCCCGCCTGGAGGTGGAGGCTACGGCCCGCCCCCCGGAGGAGGTGACTACGGTTCGCCGCCCGGAGGCGCCCCGCCCGGTGGTGGCTACGGCCCGCCGCCCGGAGGCGCCCCGCCCGGAGGTGGCTATAACCCTCCGCCTGGAGGCGCTCCGCCTGGCGGTGGCTATGGCCCACCGCCCGGTGGTGGTGGCTATGGCCCTCCGCCCGGTGGTCCGCCCGGCGGCGCTTACGGCCCTCCGCCCGGCGGTGGCGGCTATGGCCCTCCGCCCGGCGGTGGTGGCTATGGCGCGCCTCCCGGAGGGGGCTTTGGCGGCCCTCCCGGCGGCGGCTACGGCGCTCCGCCCGGCATGGGCGCACCGATGATGGGAGGGCCCCCGCCCAAGAGCGGGCCCAGCATGGCCGTGATTGCCATCATCGCCATCGTCGCTGTCGTGGTCCTCGGCTTCGGCGGCTGCATGACGTGCATGTGCCTCGGCGCGCGGGCCGGCTCCAGCGCCTCGGGCGGGTCGAGCAGCAGCGGCAGCTCCAACTGGATCACGGCCGAGCACCCCTATGTGAAGTTCATCGCTCCTCCGGGCTGGGCGAAGACCCTCAACGGGGACTGGGGCACGTTCCGATCGCCGGACGGAGCTGCGGTGTTCGCCTTCACGACCTTCACGCAGCCGGGCGAGTCCACGGTCCGGCTCGGCCAGGCGGCGGGCGTCCTCGGCGTCACCGACGTCGACTGGCGCACTCCCAAGTACGACACCGTCGGTCGCGACGGCTTCGCGGCGCGCACCGGCGACGGCTCGTGCAATTTCCGCGGGCCGGGCGGGTACATCTGGTACGCGACCGTCAACACCGGCACTTCGGACCAGATCCTGCTCATCTACACGGTGAGCTCGCGCGGCACGGCGGACGACAAGGCCGCGGTGGTGGCCGCGATCAAGTCGCTGCAACGACGCTAGACGGACAGGGCCCCTCGGGGCGAAATTGGAGGCGGCCACGGATCGACGCAGATCCCGTGGCCGTTTTCATTTCCTCACCGTTGAACGCCTTTTTGACGATCCCGTGCGCCGGAGCACCTGATTGCGGCTCCACCGGAGCGCGCTTTCCTCCCTCTTCGTCGGGCGCAGATGGAGCCTCGTTCTTCGCGCTGCTTTCACGATCCCCATCTCGAACGACGGAGGCGGACCCCGGATCATTTCTTGTCGTTGTCGTCCTCCTCCTCCTCGTCGTCATCATCATCATCGCTGGCCTCGTGGGTCTCGGCCTTGTTGAGCGACTGCTCGATCGCCGAGGCCATCGCGGCCGGATCGACGGGCTCCTGCATCTTCTCGGCGACGGAGTCGCGGCGATTGACCACGTTCGGGAGATCGCGGCGCAGCTCCTCGAGCAGGGCAATCACCTTGGCCACCTTCTGCTCGGCGAGCAGGTTCACCTGCAGATCGAGGTGCGCGCGCTGCTGCGCGACCTGGAGCTGCCGGTTCTGCGACGTCAAGACCATGATGGTCATCAAGAGCGCTCCGAGCGACACGACGCCCTGGAGCCAGGAGAAGGGCGGATCGTCCAGGCGGGCGATCCCGAGGCGCGGCGCTTCGAGGTTGAAGGCGATCCACGCGACGACGAGCCCGACGACGACATACAGCGTCCGCGGTCGACCGAGGAGGCGCGTGAAGCGCTCGATCGCCCGCTGATGACGGGTGATGTCCCGCTCGGCGCGGGAGACGAGGACGCCTATGTTCTCCACGTTCTGGTGGACGTGACCGGCGAGATCGGTGTCGTCGTCGCGCGCGCGGGGGCCCATGCCGCTTGGAGTAGTCGCTCGCGAGCGCCGGGCCACGCGGATCAATGCTCGAATCGCGGCGAAGCACGGACCGCGCGCCGCCCTTGACAGACATGCGGTTGCCGCGCTCCGCTGTGCTCCGGCGCACTCACTTGAAAGGATCCATTCCGCATGTCCATCCCGACCCGAGTCGAGCACTTCGTCGCCATCGGCGAGCGGTACTTCAGCGAAGACATCATCAACGAGGCCGATCGCCTCGTGCCCCTCGCCACTGCCGACATCGATCGGCTCGCCACTCGCGGCTACGGCCAGACTGACTTGAACAAGCTCCAGGGGTTTCGCGCGGCGCTCGTGGCCGAGGTCGCGGGGCGCAATCAGCAGCGCGGAGCGAAGAAGGGCTCACGGAGCGTCGAAGCTCAGGCCATGAAGGAGGCGAAGCTCGTGCTTCGAAGCGGCGAGACGACCGCGCTCGCCGTGTTGACGAGCCGCACCCCGCCGCCGGGCGAGACGGCTCTGGAGACCGAGAAGATCGTCGCCGACACCATCGGTCAGATCGACGCGCTCGGCGGCCACATCGGGAGCGACTCGGCGAAGCTCCGGACCCGGTTGACGAGCCTCGTGTCGATCCTCGGGCTCCCCGTCCTCGCGCCTGCGCCGAGCGACGCCGCGGGGAGGGGCGCCCTGGTGGCGAAGGTCGAGGCCGCCATCGCCGCGTTGCCATCGCTGGCGGAGCAGAAGAAGACGGATCAGGTGGTGGCGAAGGCGGGGACCGCGTCGCTCGATGAGATCGATGGGCGGGCGTACACGAACCTGAAGACGCTGGCGAAGGTCGGGCGGGCGTACTGGCGGGAGCACGGGGATCCGAAGCGGGCGGGGGAGTACCAGCTCAACGCGCTGCATTCGGCGGCGGGGAAGGGCGGGGCGGGCGCGGTGCCCGTGGTGACGCCGTCCGCGGAGAAGGTCGCGCCGGCGGAGAAGAAAACGGGCGAATAGCGCCGAATTTCGTGGCCGGCAGCGCGCCCCGAGGCGGGATCCGGGAGATCCCACCCGGGGCGCGGTCGGCTCGAGGTGAGATTCGCGCCGTCCGAGTCCCGACGCGGTCGGTCCGAGTCGGGGGCGGGATGGGTGCGAGGTGAAATTCGCTTGGTCCGAGTCGGGATGCGCTCGGTCCGGGTCGCGGCGCCCCGGGCCCGAGGTGAAATCCAGGTGGTCCGACCCGGGACTCGCCTGGAGCGGGTCGAAATTCGGTGGGTCCGAGTCCGGACGCGCTCGGTGGCCGCGGCGGTGGCAATGATAGGCAGCTCGGTAAGAAATGTTTCGACGGCGCCTCTGTCCTACCGCCGCAGAAGGGCCCTCGTAGCTGGTGCGGATCGAAGGGGATCACGAGCAGAGAGGGAGAAAATTCACAGGTGATTTTTGATCACTCCTGCTCTTCTTTTTCTCCGGCCTCCCTGTCTCCTCACCTCCCTGTGAACCCCTCCGATCTCGCGCCGGTTTGGTCGCCCGCTGGGAGCCGGGCCTGCGGCGAAGTACGGCTGTACCCTGGCTGTAGAACGACCACGCATATCGCCGCTGCGCCCCGCCCCCCTGATCGCGCTTCCCTGCCAGCCACCGGGTCACCCGTCCTCGACACCCATCGCTCCCACCGTCGCCGGACGGCCGAGCGCTGGCAAGCCCCATCCCTGGCCCCCTCCCGGTTCTCCCGCCGTCCCCACCCCGCGCTCCGGCCCGGCCGTGCTACAAGCGCGATCCCCCGTGCTGACCGAGAACGACATCAAGGAAGAGCTCAGCTACGCGTACGTGCACGCCGTCGCCGCGCGGGCCGGGTTCTCCTGCGAGATCGTCCGCAAGGACCGCGACAGCGTCGATCTGCACGTCCACGCGCGGGGACGCCTCGATCCGGCGTCGACGCTCCTCTCGCCGGCGCTCGCGGTGCAGGTCAAGGCGAGCGTGATCGATCCCCTCGCGGAGAGCGCCTTCGATTTTCGCCTGACGCGGAAGAGCTACGACGATCTGCGCCAGCGCTCCATGGTCCCGCCCATCCTGGTCGTGCTGGCCTTGCCGAACGATCCCGAGGCCTGGCTCACCCTCTCGGAGGCCGAGCTCGTGCTCCGTCGCTGCGCTTAGTGGCATCCGCTCCTCGGAGCGCCCGACTCCGACAACGAGAAGTATCAGGTGGTCCGCGTCTCCCGGGACAAGGTCCTCACCGGCCCGGCGCTCCATGCCCTGATGGTGCGCGCCTCGCGGCAGGAGGATCTCGCTCATGACGCATGATCCGCGATCTTCCGCGTTCGCGCAGCTCAGCGCGCTCGACGTCAAACGCTACCTTCTCGGCACCGGCTGGGAGCGAGCTTCGGGCCGGAGAGTCGATGTCGGCATCTTCCGCCGTCCGGGCTCCGACGACGCCGAGGTGGTCTTGCCGCTCAGCCTCGACTTCACCGACGTGCCTGAAGCGATGGCCCGCGCCGTCGCCGAGATTGCCCGTGTCGAGCAGCGCCCCGTCGCCCAGGTCCTCCGCGATCTGCGCCGCCCGCGCTCCGATGTGCTCCGCTTCGCCGTCGAGAGCCGCGACACGGCCGACGGCGGGATTGGCCTCGACGAGGGCCTCGCGCTCCTCTCCGGCTCGAAGAAAGCGCTTCTCGCGGCGGCGTGCAGCGTCAAGCGCCCGCAGCCGTTCCACCCGCGGATGACCCTGCGCGAGGCCGAGGCCTTCGTGCGCTCGTGCCGGCTCGGCCAGACGGAGCATGGCAGCTTCGTGGCCACCATCGAGTGCGAGCTCGACGTCGACGACACCGCACCCGCGCTCCCCACGCTGGCCGAAGAAGCGCCCGTCCCGTTCGGTCGCAAGGCAACAACGCTCCTCCTCGCCTCGGTGGCGCGCGTCGTGGACGCCATCCGGGCCGACGACGCCAGCGGGCTGCTCGAGCCGCCGCCGGGCGCCCCCGTGGTGAGCGCTAACCTGTGCGAGGCCCTCGTCGAGATGATGCCTTTGCAGGACGACGGCGGCCTGCGCATCGGCTCGTCGTGGTCACCGCTCCTCGCGCCTCCGCGCGCCGTGCCCGGGATGGTGCGAATCGAAGGCACGTACCGCAGCGCGCTCGAAGGCGTGGTGCGCGCGCTCCGCCCCGCCGCGAGCCCGACTCCCGATCTCTACGTCGGCAAGGTCGACGCCCTGCAAGGCGAGGTGGGGCCCGACGGGCGAATGCAAGGCGAGGTGGTGCTCGCGGTCCAGGTCGAGGACGCCGTCGTCAAGATGCGCTTCGACCTCGATCCCGCGGAGTACGTCGTCGCGGCGTC
>JANYGI010000141.1 GCA_025362495.1 Byssovorax sp.
CACGACGAGAAAGAATCACCGATGACATATTCCTCGCAGATACTCGAAGCAACGCCGGACAAAGTCACCAGGCTTCTGAGCGGAATCGGCGCTGTCGCCACCATCCGCACCTTGCTCGCCGAAGCAGGGATGACCGATCAAGCCATCATCGAAGGCCGAGACCTTCTCTTTGCCTGCCTCGCCGCGCCGCGCGGGGTCAGCGCCGCGCAAGACACCGACGATGCCAGGGCGCAGCGCGCCGCGAAGGCCGAGCTGGACCAGTGGGACGAGCCGAGCTTTGGCCGCTTCGGCGCCACGCTGACGAGGCATCACCCCGGAGCCGAAGCGTATGTGTTCGGCGATCTCTCGCCCTCCACCGGAGACGCGGCGGTCCATGGGGTCGCCACGTTCCTGACGCGGATTGACGCGCTCGAAGCCGGGAGCGATCCCGATCGCCAGGCGACGAAGAAGGACGATAAGAAGGCGGTCGAGCTGCTGGCGACACGGGGCCTCGACAAGGCGGAGCGGGCGCGGCTGCGGAAGCTGGTGAACGTGGCGCTCGGCCCGACTGCGACCCTTCCGGACGCGACGCAAACGCCCGCGGCGCGCGTCGAGGCGCTGACGAAGCTCCGTGAGTGGTACGACGAGTGGGCGGCGACGGCGCGCGCGGTGGTGAAGAAGAAGGGCTACCGGATCCGGCTCGGGCTCGCTAGCCGCAAGGTCGGCGTGCGGAAGCCGAAGATCAAGCCTGGGGACCCGAACGCGCCGAAGTAGCGGCGGATCTGGGCCCGGCCGGGGAGGAACGGCCGGGCGCGGAGCTTCAAGCGCGCGCTTGAAGTTTCATTTGCGGGCGGGAAGGCTCATTTGGGCGGGGATCTGGGGGATCGGCGGCGGACGGGGGGGCGGGGGCGGTTGCGAATGGCTTGATTTGCAGGGGTTCATGGGTTGGCGGCGGGAAATGAAACTTCAAGACGGGAAATGAAGCTTCAAGACGGCGGCGGAAGGTGGACGGAGGGGTCGCGGGCGGAGCGCGCGTGGCCAGGGGACCGGAGGGGTGGTGCATTTTCTGCAGGCCCCTGCGGGCAGCGGGGCGGACCGGGAACGTGCGAGTGGCGGCGGTGGGTGGTCTGGGCGTGGGCCATGGCTGCGGGGAGCGACGCGGCAACGGGTGGTGCGATGTCGAGTGCTGGGCAATCGTGCGAACGGTGAAGTGTGGTTGCGGTGTGGGGCCAGGATCGTGGAATATGGGCGCAGCGTGGTTCCGGGAATCATCGAATACGGGCGCAGCGTGGCTCCGGGAATCATGGAAGATGAGGCGGGTCGGCGATTGATCGCGATGCATGCGTGATCGGGTACCCGCAAAGTGATGGACGAGATCCAGCAAGCGCGCGAGTTCGGAGCCGCTCAGCGGGCCGAGGGCTTCAGCGAAGGCGAGATCAACGGGAAGCGCGACGCCCTTCTCCGCCTCCTGACGCGCGCGACGATCGCGCTTGCCGAGAGCGACCGGGCCCGGATTCAGAGCTGCTCCGAGGCAGAAACTCTCGATCGGTGGATCGAGAATGTCATCGGAGCGAGCGGCGTCAGCGAAATCTTGACGTGACGCCGCCCGATCGGGCGCCGCTACGGGCTCGCGGCACCGCGCCATGACGGGCGGCGCAGCCCACCGCGCCGACGCGATCCGACCGCGCGACCTGCAGTGGGGAGCCAACACCCGCGCGGATGCGCCCCGAGCGCGCCGGAAGACGTGCTACCTCGAAGAGAAATGCCCGCCTCTTCGTCTCCTCGATCCCCGCTCCGCCGCGAGGTCATCCTCAGCCTGCTCGCCGACGAGCGGCGGCCCATGCACGTCAACGAGATCGAGACGCGCCTGGATCTCGACGCCGGCGGGTGCATCGCGCTCCAGCGCTTGCTCGACGATCTCTCGTTCGACGGCAGCGTCGTGCCGCTCTCGGGGCACCGCTTTCGCCTCGGTAACACGCAGACGGAAGAGCACGGCAAGACGGCCGACGGCACGCTCAACGTCAACCCGCGCGGCTTCGGCTTCGTGACGGGCACCGGCCTCGAGGGCGACGTGTACGTGCCGCCCGAGGCCATGGGCGGCGCGCTCCACGGCGACGCGGTCGAGGTGCGGATCGTATCGCGCTCGCGCCGCGGCGTGGAGGGCGTGATCCTGCGCGTGCGCAAGCGGCGCATGGCGCGCGTCGCCGGCACGCTGCGAATCAAGGGCAAGAGCGCCTGGCTCGAGCCCGACGACGCGCGGATCCGCGGCCCGATCGTGCTCAAGCGCATCAGCGGCGAGAAGGCCAGCGACGGCGACGCGGCCGTCGTGAAGATCACCCGGTTCCCCGAGCTGCCCGACGAGAACCCCGAAGGCGAGCTCGAGGTCGTGCTGGGCGAGCCCGGCGATCCGAAGGTCGAGGTGCTCAAGATCCTCCTGCGCGAGGGCATCGAGGAGCCGCACCCCGCCGACGCGGTGGCCGAGGCCGAGGCCTACGGCGCCGAGGTCGCGCCCGAGGCGCTGGTGGGCCGCGAAGATCTCACGGGGATCCCGCTCCCCACCATCGATCCCGAGGACGCGCGCGATCACGACGACGCCGTCTGGGTCGTGCGCAACAAGGAGGATGGGTCGTACCGCGCATGGATCGCCATCGCCGACGTGTCAACGTACGTGAAGCCCGGGACGGCGCTCGATCGAACGGCCCTCGCGCGCGGCAACTCCATCTATCTGCCCGACCGGGCGATACCGATGCTCCCGCGGGCGCTCTCGTCCAACCTGTGCTCGCTCCTGCCCGGTGTGATCCGGCTCTGCCTCTGCGTGATCGTGGATCTGACGGCCGCCGGCGTCGTCACCGACGCGCGCGTGGTCGAAGGGTTCATGCGCTCCGCCGCGAAGCTCACCTATCCTGGCGTGGCGCGCGCCCTCGGGTTCACCACCCTCCCCGAGATCAGCCCCGAGGCCGAGGCCATGAAGGCCGATCTCTCGGTGATGTGGGATCTGGCCACCATCCTCCGCGCCCACCGCATGCGCCGCGGCGCGCTCGACTTCGATCTGCCCGAGGCCAAGGTGATCCTCGATCCGGCCACGGGCGCGCCCGTCGACGTGAAGAAGCGCACCCACGATCCGGGCGTTTCAAAGGCTTATAACCTCATCGAAGAGATGATGTTGCTCGCCAACGAGACCTGCGCTCGTTACCTGGTCGAGCGCGACGTGCCGGCGATCTTCCGCTTCCACGGGACGCCCGACGAAGCCAAGCTCGACCGCTTCTCCACGCTGTGCGGCGAGCTCGACGTGAAGTTCGAGACGGCCGACGCCCTCGATCCCAGGAAGCTCTCGGTCTTCCTGAAGAAGATCAACGCTCATCCGATGAAGCAGGTGCTGCACATGCTCCTGCTCAGGGCGATGCGTCAGGCCGTGTACTCGGTCGACAACGCCGCTCACTTCGGCCTCGCCTCGGTGGCGTATCTGCACTTCACCTCGCCGATCCGGCGGTATCCCGACATCATCGTTCACCGCGGCCTGCGCGCGGTGCTCCACAACGAGCCTGTCGACAGGAGCGACGCGGCGATGGAGACGCTGCGCGCGGCGGCGTCGACGGCATCCGAGTGCGAGCGCAAGGGCATGGAGGTCGAGCGCGAGGTGATGGACCTCCACCGCGCCCTGCTCATGCGCGACAAGGTCGGCTCGATCTACGAGGGTCGCGTCACCAGCCTCGTGGGCTCGGGGGTGTTCGTCAACGTCGACGATCCCTTCATCGACGTGCTCGTGCGGATGGAGTCGCTCGGCCCCGACAGCTACGCGCTCGACGACGAGGCGCTGCGGATCGTCGGCCAGCGCTCGGGCGACAGGATCGCGCTCGGCGATCCGATGATGGTGATCATCGAGGACGTGTCGATCCTCCGGCGCACCATCTACGGTCGGCGGATGCTCGCGCCCGACGAGCGGCTGGAGCAGAAGCGCGATCGCAAGGTGAAGCGCTCCGGCGAGACGATGCCCGAAGGCCGCGGCAAGGGCGCGAAGGGTCCGGGCGCGGCGAAGAGCGGCAAGGCCGCGAAGAGCGCGAAGCCGTTCAAGGGCAAGAAGGTCTCGAAGCCGCCGAAGGCCGCCAAGGGGCCCAAAGTGAAGAACGCTCAGAAGACCAAGAAGGTCAAGAAGTCGAAAAAGGGCAAGCGGGGCTGAGCAGGCCCGGCGTCGGCCAAGCCGCGCCCGAGCTCGAGCAGAGTCGTATCGAACGGTTACGTGATTGCGGGCCGACGTCCGTGCAGGGGGGCGTCAGAAAAATGTCGATCGCTTCACGAGGCATGGGGGCCTGCGCACATAATCGTGGTATTTGACGATCTTGTTCGTGCTCGTAATTGTTACAATTCTCGCTGAAAGCTCGGCGCGATTGATGAGATCCCCTGGCCGCTTCAGCCGCGGCGGGCGGCCCGGCGGTCTCCCAGCGGAGACCGGCTCCAGCACCAGCGCCGCGCTGTGAGACGGAACGCTCCCCGATGATCACCACCACGGAAAGCCTCCAGGCCTGGCTCGTGTCGCGGGTTGCGGCGCTGCGAGGCCTCGATCCGCGGAGCATCGACACGCGCGAGCGGTTCAGCCGCTACGGCCTCGATTCGCTGGGCGCGGGCCGCCTCGTCGGAGAGCTGGCGACGCTCCTCGGCCGGCCTCTGTCGCCGACGCTGGTGTGGGAGCGGCCGACGATCGAGGCCCTGGCCGCGCACCTGAGCGGCGCGGAGGCGAGCGCGGCGACGGCGCCCGTCGAGGCGTCCGGGCCGCGCGACGAGCACGAGCCGATCGCCATCGTGGGGATGGCGTGTCGGTTCCCGAAGGCGCCAGATCTCGCGTCGTTCTGGGCCCTGCTCGCGGGCGGGGTCGACGCGATCACCGAGGTGCCGAAGGCTCGCGGCTGGGACGAGGTCCTCCTGGCGCGAGGGGTCGAGAGCGACGAGCGCGCCCGCGTCCGTCGGGGCGGCTTCCTCGACGCGATCGATGGCTTCGATCCGCTCTTCTTCGGCATCTCACCGCGCGAGGCGAGCGCGATGGATCCTCAGCAGCGCTTGCTGCTCGAGCTGTGCTGGGAGGCGCTCGAGGACGCGGCGATCCGGCCGAGCTCGCTCCGGGGAAGCCGGACCGCGGTGTTCGCCGGGGCGATCTGGTCCGACTACGCGTTCCTGCTCTACCAGGGCGGGCCCGAGGCGCTCGGTCGCTACACGGTCACCGGCTATCACCACAGCATCCTCGCCAATAGAATCTCGTACGTCTTCGGGCTCGAGGGCCCGAGCTTCACCATCGATTCGGCCTGCTCGTCGGGGCTGGTCGTCTCGCACCTCGCCTGCGAGAGCCTGCGCCGCGGCGAGTCGACGCTGGCGCTGGCGTGCGCGGCCAACCTCAACGTGCTCGCGGAGAGCGCGCTCGCGGTGTCGCGCTTCGGGGCGCTCTCCGCGGACGGGCATTGCTACACGTTCGACGCGCGCGCCAACGGCTACGTCCGCGGGGAAGGCGGCGGCGTGGTCGCGCTGAAGACGCTCTCGCGGGCCATCGCCGATGGCGATCGCATCTACGGCGTGATCCGCACCAGCGCCGTCAACAACGACGGCGCCAGCAACGGGCTCACGGCGCCGAGCCGCCACGCGCAGGAGTCGGTGCTCCGCGACGCGTACGGGCGCTCGGGCGTCGACGTGGCCTCGGTGCAGTACGTCGAGGCGCACGGCACCGGGACGCCGCTCGGCGATCCGATCGAGGCTCGCGCGCTCGGCAGCGTGATCGGCGAGGCACGCGCGGCCGGTAGCCCGCTCCTCGTCGGCTCGGCCAAGACCAACATCGGTCACCTGGAGGGCGCCGCGGGGATCGTGGGGATCACGAAGATGGCGCTGGCGATCCAGCATCGCCTGCTGCCGCCGAGCCTCAACTTCGCGACGTCGAACCCGCACGCGCCGCTCGCCGAGCTCGGGCTCGCCGTGCCCACGACGCTCGGGCCCTGGCCCGCGCCCGAGCGGCGCCTCGTCGCCGGCGTGAGCTCGTTCGGGCTCGGCGGGACGAACGGTCACGTGGTGATCGAAGAGTGGCCGGCGCCGCCGACCGAGGTCCTCGCGCTCTCGACGGCGAGCCCCGAGGCGCTGCGCGTCGAGGTCGAAGCCGAGCGCGCCCGGCTCGCGCGCGACGCGGGGACGACGCCTCTCCGCGACCTTTGCGCGCGCTCGACGAGCCGCTGCGAGACGGGTGCCCACCGGCTCGCCGTCGTCGCCCGCTCGCACGGGGAGCTCACGGCATCGCTCACGGCGTTCCTCGCCGGCGAGGCCAGCGCGGAGGGGCACGCGAGCGGCCCCGCGACGTTCGACGCGCAGCGCGGCGTGGTCTTCGTGTTCCCCGGGCAAGGCGCGCAGTGGTACGGCATGGCGCGCTCGCTCCTGCAGAGCGAGCCCGTCTTCCGCGCCACGATCAAGGCCTGCGATCGCCTCGCGCGCCCTCATCTCGGGTGGTCGCTGATCGACGAGCTGACGTCGGCGCGCGCGTCCTCGCGGCTCGACGCCATCGACGTCAGCCTGCCCGCGATCATCGCCATCGACATCGCCCTCGCCGCGTGGTGGCGCTCGATGGGCGTGGAGCCCTCGGCCGTCGTCGGCCACAGCACCGGCGAGATCGCCGCGGCCCACGTCGCCGGCGCCCTCGATCTCGCCGACACGATGCGCGTGATCTGCGCCTACGGCCGCCTGATCGCGCGGCAAGCCGGGCACGGGAGCATGGCACTCGTGGGCCTCCCCTGGGACGACGTCGGCGCGGCGCTCGTCGGCTTCGAGGGGCAGGTCTTCCGCGCGATCCAGGACAGCCCCGGCGGCACGGTGATCGCGGGCGAGCCCGGGGCCGTCGCGCGGCTGCTCGAAGCGCTGCAAGGAAAGGGCGTGTTCTGTCGCCGCGTGAACATGAACGTGGCGCCGCACTGCCCGCTCGCCGACTCGCTGCGCGGCGAGCTCTTCGAATCGCTGCGCACGATCAAGCCCCGCCGCGGCAGCGTCGCGTTGATCTCCGAGGTCACCGGCGACGAGATCCCCGGCGAAGCGCTCGACGCGGCCCACTGGGTGCGAAACTTCGGCGATCAGGCCTTCTTCGCGCGCGCGGTCGGGACGCTGATCGAGCGCGGTCACCGGGTGTTCCTCGACGTCGGCCCGCACCCGATCACCGCGCACTCGGTCGAGGCGAGCCTGCGTCACGCCGGCGCGGAGGGCGTGGTGCTCTCGTCGATGCGACGCGACGAGGACGAGCGCGCGACCCAGCGGACCACGCTCGCCACGCTGCACGCGCGGGGCCTGCCCGTGCGCTGGAGCGAGCTGTATTCGCGAGGAAGCGACGAGGCTTCTCGGGGCGAGACATGGGTGCTCCCGATATCGGCGCGGAGCCCCGGCGCGCTCGCCGCGCTGGCGCTGGCGTACGCCGCGCTGCTGCAGCCGGGAGCCGCGGACGTCGCGCTCCACGACATCGCGTACACGGCGAGCGCGCGCCGCGATCATCACCCGCACCGGCTCGCGGTGGTGGGCCGCTCGCGCGGAGAGCTCACCGCGGCGCTCGCGGCGTTCGCGAAGAACGAAGCGGCACCGGGCCTCTTCCAGGGCCGGGCCCCGATCGCCCGCGCCGCGAAGATCGTCTTCGTTTTCCCCGGTCAGGGCTCGCAGTGGATCGGCATGGGACGACAGCTCCTCGCCGACGAGCCGGCGTTCCGCGAGGCGATCGAGGCCTGCGACGCGGCCGTCGCGCGGGAGGCGGGCTTCTCGGTGCTGGCGGAGATCGCCGCCGACGAGGCGACCTCGCGGCTCGCCGCGATTGACGTCGTCCAGCCGCTGCTCTTCGCGATCGAGATCGCCCTCGCGGCGCTGTGGCGCTCGTGGGGCGTGGAGCCCGACGCGGTCGTCGGCCACAGCATGGGCGAGGTCGCGGCCGCGCACGTCGCGGGGATCCTTGGCCTCGACGACGCCGCGAAGGTGATCTGCCGGCGCAGCCGCTTGCTCCGGCGCGTCAGCGGGCAGGGCGCGATGGCGCTCGTCGAGCTCGCGCTGCCCGACGCCGAGGACGCGATCCGCGGCCTCGAGGATCGGCTGAGCATCGCGGTGAGCAACGCGCCGCGATCGACGGTGATCTCCGGCGATCCCGCGGCCATCGAGCAGGTGCTCGCGGCGCTCGAGAAGCAGGGCGTGTTCTGCCGTCGCGTGAAGGTCGACGTCGCCTCGCACAGCCCGCAGATGGATCCGCTGCGCGACGAGCTGCTCGCCTCGCTGCGCGAAATCCGCCCGCGCACAGCGCAGATCGCGATGCGCTCGACGGTGACGGGCGAGCTCGTGAAGGGGCCCGAGCTCGACGCGAGCTACTGGGTGAAGAACCTGCGAGCGCCGGTGCTCTTTTCCACGGCGACCCAGGCGCTCGCAACGAGCGGCCACGGCGTCTTCCTCGAGCTGAGCCCGCACCCGATCTTGCTGCCCGCGATCGAGGAAAACCTGCGCGAGGCCGGGCAAGAGGGCGCCGCGATTGGCTCGACGCGTCGCGACGCCGAGGAGGCGCGATCGCTGCGCGAGGCGCTCGCGGCGGCCTACGCGTGCGGCGTCGACATCGACTGGAAGCAGCTCTTTCCCCGGGGAGGTCGCCGCGTCGCGCTGCCGGGGTACGCGTGGCAACGCGAGGCCTTCTGGCCCGACCCCGCGCCGACCCGCGCCACCTCGCTACCACGGCGCTCCGCGGCGAAAGGCCGGGACGAGCATCCTTTGCTGGGGCCTTCTTTCGAGCCGTCGCGTCACCCCGGGGAGCGCTGCTGGGAGCAGTGGTTGAGCGTCGACGAGATACCGTATATCGTCGATCACCAGGTCGGCGCGGACGTGGTATTTCCCGGCGCAGCCTACGTGGAGATGGCGCTCGCCGCGGGCGCGCAGAGGTACGGTGGAGCGTCGCTCGCTCTCGAGGCCATGAGCTTCGAACGGATGCTCGTGCTGCCCGCCGGCGCCCGGCGCCTCGCGCAGGTAACGTTGACGGACGAGGGGAGCGGGCGCGCCGCGATCGAGATCGCCACCCGCGCCGAGGGCGACGAGGCCTGGACGCGACACGCCGTGGGCAAGCTGCACCTCGGCGCTGCCACGGCGCGAGCGACGGAGTCGCCATCTCTCATTCAAGCCCGTTGTCCCGCCGTCATCGAGGGGACCGAGCACTACGCGGCGATGGCGGAGCGCGGCCTGCGCTACGGCGCGCGCTTCCGGGGAGTCGAGCGGCTCTGGGTGGGAGCGCGCGAATCCATCGCTCGAGTGAGCCTACCGCCGGAGCTCACGGCCGAGGCCGGCGCGTACCTCCTTCACCCCGCGCTGCTGGACGCGTGCCTGCAAACCACTCTCGCGCTCGCGTCGCGCACCGTCGCGACGGGGACGATGGTGCCAGTGAGCCTGGCGCACGCGCGCCTCCACGGGCGGCTGCCGGAGCAGGTCTGGGTGCACGTTCGCATTCCGGCCGAGGGCTCAACGCCGGACGGCGGGCCGAGCTTCGACCTGAGGATCCTCGACGCGAATGGCCGAGTGCTCGCCGAGATCGGCGCGCTACGCCTCGTGCTCCTGGCGGCAAAGGGGACGAGCGCCCCTGACGGCGACGACTGCGTGTACACGGTGAGCTGGCGCCAGAAGCCTCTTCCGGCGGCCCCGTCGTCGAGCGGCGAGCGCGGACGGGCGGGCGCCTGGCTCGTCGTCCTCGATTCCGGCGGCCTCGGCGCGTCCGTCGGCGCGCTCCTGCGCGCGCGCGGCGAGACGTGCTTCGAGGCGCAGCACGGAGCGACTTACCAGCAGCTCGACGACCGACGATGGCAGATCGACACGACCCGCGCTGCCGATCTCGATCGGCTGTTCGTCCACGTTTTCGACAGGCAACGTCCCTGTCGCGGGGTGATCCATTGCGCGAGCCTCGACGCCGCGCCATGGGCGCAAACGACGGACGCGTCGCTCGAGGCCGATCTCCGGCGCGGGACGCTGGCCGCCGTCGCGATCGCGCAGGCGCTCCTCCGCCGCGGCGACCGCGATCCGCCGCGGCTGGTGCTCGTGACGCGAGGAGCCCAGTCGGTGGGCGCGCTCGACGCGCCGGTATCCGTGGCGCAAGCGCCGCTGTGGGGCCTCGGGCGAACTCTGGCGCTCGAACACCCCGAGCTCGAGTGCCTGCGGATCGATCTCTCGCCCCGGGCGTCGCCCGGCGAGGCTGACCTGCTGGTGCGCGAGATCGTCGCGAGCGACGGTGAGGATCAGATCGCTTTGCGCGACGAAGGGCGCTTTGCGGCGCGCCTCACGCGGAGCCGGTTCGAGCCGGACGAGGGCTCCACGCCGCGCCTGGAACCGGCCAATGGGCGGCCATTTCGCCTGGAGATCCGGGAGCCTGGCGTGCTCGAGCGGCTCTCGCTCCGCGAGATCGAGCGCCGGCCGCCGGGCCCGGGTGAGGTGGAGATCGAGGTCGAGGCAGCCGGGCTCAACTTCCTCGATGTGCTGCTGACGCTGGGCGCGCTCCCGGAGCGCTCCACATCCGCGAGCGGTCCGCCGCTGGGTAGCGAGTGCGCCGGCAGGATTGTGGCCGTCGGCCCTGACGTGCACGACCTGGCTCCCGGAGCAGAAGTGGTCGCCCTCGCGACCATGGCCCTCGGGACGCATGCGATCGCGCGGCGCGAGCTCGTCGTCCCGAAACCACCCCAACTGTCCTGGGACGAGGCGGCGACGCTGCCCATCGCATTCCTGACTGCTTATCATGCGCTGGCGCACGTGGCTCGCCTCGACCCCGGGGAGCGCGTGCTGATCCACGCCGGCACCGGCGGCGTCGGTATGGCCGCCATCCAGTGGGCGCAGCGCGTCGGAGCGCAGATCTTCGCCACCGCGGGCAGCCACGAGAAGCGCGAGCTCCTCCGGTCGCTCGGCATCGTGCACGTCATGGACTCTCGCTCTTCCTCCTTCGTGGACGATGTCCGCAAGGCCACGAACGGAGAGGGCGTCGACGTGGTCCTCAACTCCCTTTCAGGGGAGCTGATCGCGGCCAGCTTCGGCCTGCTCCGCGACCACGGACGTTTCGTCGAGATCGGCAAGAAGGACTATCACGAGAACAGGCACCTCGGGCTTCAACCTTTCCTGAGGAACCTCTCATTCTCTCTCGTCGATCTGCGCGGGATGATCGAGCGGCGGCCGGGAGCCGTCGCTGAAATGCTACGAGAAGTAGTGGCGCTGGTCGCCGCCGGAGAGCTGCGCCCTCTGCCGTGCCGGGGATTTCCGGCCTCCGCAGCGAAGGACGCCTTCGGCCTCATGGCGAAGGCCAGGCACGTCGGCAAGATCGCCATCCAGATGCGCGAACGAGGAGCGCTCATCGCTCCTCGCGAAGTTGGCCGCGTCGCCATCGTGGCTGACGGCAGCTACCTCATCACCGGCGGGCTTGGCGGCCTGGGGCTGGTGCTCGCGCGGCGCCTCGTGGCGAACGGGGCACGCCACCTCGCGCTCGTGGGTCGGAGTGCACCATCCGAGGCCGCTTGGACGGCGATCCGCGCTCTCGAAGCGGCCGGCGCCGCGGTCGCCGTCCTGCGCGGCGACGTGACCCGCGCCGCGGACGTCGAGCGTATCGTGCACCAGATCGAGCACGAGATGCCAGCCCTGCGCGGCGTGGTGCACGCGGCCGCGGTGCTCGACGACCGCACCCTGGTCGAACTCGGAGAATCGCACTTCTGGGCTCCGGTGCGCCCCAAGGTTCTTGGCGCGTGGAACCTTCACGTAGCCACCCGCGGTGCCCCGCTCGATTTCTTCGTGATGTACTCGTCCGTGGCGGCGCTGATGGGCTCTCCCGGTCAAGCTGCATACGGGGCGAGCAACGCTTTTCTCGACGGGCTCGCCGAGGCGCGGACCGCCGAAGGGCTCGTGGCGATGAGCGTCCAGTGGGGCCCATTTGCCGGGGTCGGCCTGGCTGCAGCGCAGGAGAACCGCGGTCAAAGGCTGTCTTCGCAAGGCTTCGAGGGCTTCGAGCCGGACGAGGGCACAGACCTGCTGTTCCGGCTGCTCCGGCGTCCACGAGCCGTGGTGAGCCTGCTGGAGATCTCCTGGCGCCAGTGGCTCGAATCCAATCCTCGAGCGTCGGGAATGCCGTTCTTGGCGGAGCTCGAGAATGAGCAGAGCATCCCTCGCAGCCCCGGCGCGGGCTCGGGCGATTTTCGCGCGCTCCTCGACGCCGCCACGGCGTCGGATCGTACCAACTTGCTGCTGGATCTGCTCCTCGAGCAGCTCGGTCGCGTCGTGCGCCTCGACCCTTCTCGCATCGAGCGACGGGCACCGTTCACGAGCCTCGGCGTCGACTCGCTCACGAGCATGGAGCTGCGGAATCGTCTCGAGTCGAAGCTCGGCTTGCAGCTGTCGGCAGCACTGCTATTCACACACCCCACCCCCGCGGCGCTGGCGGCACACCTGATGAGTTTGCTTTACCCCGCGAACCCTTCGCCTCCGGCCCTGCCAGTATCGATCGTCACCGTCCCGGGACACGATCTCGAAGATCTCGGCGCAGACGACCTGCTCGCGATGCTCGACCAGGAGCTCTCGCTGGCGAGAAAGAATGATCGGACCCCGTGACTGCCAGCGAGAATCCCTATGTCGCCCGCCTGAGAGAGGCTGTCACCACCTTGCGAGAGGTGCGGGCGGAACGAGATGCGCTCCTTGCGGCCGCGGTCGAACCGATCGCTGTGATCGGGCTCGGATGCCGTTTTCCAGGCGGCGCCTCCGGCCCCGAGGCGTTCTGGAGAGCGCTGGAGAGCGGCGTGGACGCGGTGAGCGAGATCCCCGCCGAGCGCTGGCCCGCCAGCGCGATCCCGGGCAATAAACCGGAGAGCCGGTGGGCGAGCCTCCTCGATCGCGTCGACGGCCTGGACGCGGCGTTCTTCGGCATTTCACCGCGTGAAGCGGAGAGTCTCGATCCGCAACAACGCCTCCTGCTCGAGGTCGCGTGGGAGGCGATCGAAGAGGCCGGTCAGCTCCCCGAGAAGCTCGTTGGCAGCGCGACAGGAGTCTTCATTGGCATCTGCTCCATGGACTACCAGCACCGCCTTCTACTGCAGAACGCTTCGCAGCTCGACGCCTACTGTCTCACGGGGAACATGGTCAGCACGGCGGCGGGGCGGATATCGTACGCGCTCGGCCTCCAGGGACCATGCCTCTCGGTCGACACCGCCTGCTCGTCCTCTCTCGTCTCGATGACGCTCGCCTGCCAGAGCCTCCGCGTCGGCGAGAGCGATCTTGCGCTGGCTGGGGGCGTCAATCTGGTGCTCTCCCCCTTCACGATGACCCTCGCGACGGAGACCCAGGCGCTCTCACCGGACGGGAGATGCCGGACCTTCGACGCCCGCGCGAACGGATTCGTTCGTGGCGAAGGCTGCGGGATGGTCGTACTCAAACGCCTCTCGGACGCGCAACGCGATGGAGACCGTATCCGCGCGGTGATCCGTGGCTGGGCCGTCAACCAGGATGGCCGATCGAGCGGGCTCACTGCGCCCAACGTGCTCTCTCAGCAGGCCTTGCTACGACAGGCGCTACGACAGGCGCGCGTGGGGCCCGAGGCGATTGGCTACGTCGAAATGCACGGCACCGGCACGCCCCTGGGCGATCCGATCGAAGCCGACGCGCTCCGCGAGGTCCTCGGCAAGCCGAGGTCCGATGGTTCCTCGTGTCTGCTTGGCGCGGTCAAGACCAACCTCGGTCACCTCGAGGCAGCCGCGGGCGTGGCCGGGTTGATCAAGACGGTGCTCGCGCTCGAGCACGAGCAGATCCCGGCAAACCTGCACTTCAAGCGGCTCAACCCGCGCATCTCCTTCGACGGGACGCCGTTCGTGATCCCGACGGTGAGCACCGCCTGGAAGCGAGGTCCCAAGCCACGCATCGCCGGCGTGAGCGGCTTCGGCATCAGCGGGACGAACGCGCACGTCGTCCTGGAAGAGGCGCCTTTCGAGGCGATCGCCGAGCGCGCGGAGGCCTCGAGCTACCTCCTGCCGCTCTCGGCAAAGAGTCCCGCGGCGCTCCGGGCCCTCGCGCGATCATACGAGCTTCAGCTCGCCGATCCCGTCGTCGCCGCGAAGCTCTCCGATCTCGCGTACACGGCGAGCGCGCGACGAACGCACCACGAGCATCGGCTCGCCGTGACAGGTCGATCGCGCGAGGAGCTGATTGCCGCGCTCCGGTCGGTCACGATCCAGGAAGGTGGCCTGGAATCGGGAGCGCCGGCGAGCCCGAGGGAGTCTGGCGCTCCGAAGGTGGTGTTCGTCTTTCCGGGTCAGGGCTCGCAGTGGTCGGGAATGGGGCGGCAGCTCCTCCGCGAAGAGCCGGCGTTTCGCCTCGCGTTCGAGGCCTGCGACGCGGTGATCTCGCGGGAAGCCGGATTCTCCGTGCTGGCCCAGATCGCCGCGGACGAAGGCTCGTCGCGGCTCGGCGAGATCGATGTCGTCCAGCCGCTCCTGTTCGCGGTGGAGGTGGCGCTCGCGGCGCTCTGGCGTTCCTGGGGCGTCGAGCCCGACTGCGTGATCGGCCACAGCATGGGCGAAGTCGCCGCGGCGACGGTGGTGGGGGCCCTCTCCCTCGACGATGCAGCGCGGGTGATTTGCCGGAGGAGCAGCCTCCTCCGTCGCGTGAGCGGCCGGGGCGCGATGGGCCTTGTCGAGCTTGGCAGAGCAGAGACCGAGCAGGCGATCGCCGGCCATGAAGATCGCCTGAGCGTGGCGGTCTGCAACGGCCCTCGATCCACGGTGATCTCCGGCGATCCAGCGTCCCTCGACGAGGTGCTCGCGGGGCTCGAGAAGCGGGGCGTGTTCTGCCGTCGCGTGAAGGTCGACGTCGCCTCGCACAGCCCGCAGATGGATCCTCTCCGCGCGGATCTGCTCGCGGCGCTCGGCGATATCCAGCCGACGACGGCGCCAATCGCGATGCGATCGACCGTGACCGGAGCGCTGGTGAAGGGCTCCGAGCTCGACGCGAGCTACTGGGTGAAGAACCTCCGCGAGCCGGTCGTCTTTTCAAGTGCCGTGCAGGCGCTGATGAACGAGGGTCGCGTCCTCTTCATCGAGCTGAGCCCTCACGCGATCTTGCTCCCGGCCATCGAGGAGAACCTGCGCGACAAGAACCACCCCGGCGCGGCGATTGCCTCGCTGCGACGAAACGCCGACGAGCGCGGCGCGCTCCTGGAGGCCCTGGGATCGCTCTATGTGGCGGGCTTCGATGTCGCGTGGCACAGGCTATTTCCCGGAGGCGGACGGTGCGTGTCGCTCCCCTCGTACCCGTGGCAGCGAGAGCGCCACTGGATCGATATCGACCCGGCGGCTTCGGCGGCGCCCCGCGGCTCGGGCACGCGCCGCGGGGGACACCCGTTGCTCGGCGAAGCGTTTTCGCCCGCCGATCGACCTGGCGCGCACTACTGGGAGCACTCGCTGAGCGCGAGCGCGCTGCCGTACCTGGCCGACCACCGCGTCCGCAACGAGGCCGTATTCCCGGGCTCAGCGTACGTGGAAATGGCCATCTCGGCGGGCGCGGAGCTCTACGGCGAGGGAGGCTTCCTGCTCGAAAAATTTTCGTTCGAGCGCATGCTGTCGCTCCCGGACGGCGGCGAGCGCCGCGTCCAGATCGCACTTCGCGACGATGGTGCGCGGGTGCTGGTCGAGATCTCGAGTCATGACGAAGAGGTCAAGGCGTGGACGCGGCACGCTCGCGGAACGCTGCGCGATGTCGTCGTCGATCTGCCCGAGACCTGGGAGTCGCCGCGGCGCGTGCAGGAGCGGTGCCGGACGGTGATCGACGGCACGTCGCACTACGCGCAGATGACGGCGCGCCAGATCCTCTACGGGCCCTGCTTCCGGGGCGTGGAGACGATCTGGCTCGGCGACGCGGAGGCGCTCGGGCGCGTACGATTGCCGCAGCCGGCGGGCGACTCCTCCGCGTATCGGCTGCACCCCGCGCTGCTCGACGCATGCTTCCAGATCGCCGCGGCGCTGTTCGGCTCGGACGCGCCCGACGTGACCTTCGTACCAGTGGAGATCGACCAGCTGCGGCTGCACGAGCGGCTCCCCGACGCGGTCTGGGTGAAGGTGTCGCGCGCGGGTCCGATCGCCACATCTGACGGCTTTCCTGCGGTGAACATCGTGATCACTGGCGACGACGGGAAGCCTCTCGTGGAGGTCCACCGGCTGCGGGTGCGCGCCCTCGCGCGTGCCACGATCGCGGATCCGTTCGCTGGATGCGCCTACACCATCGCGTGGCGATCGCGAGAGATCGCCGCCGAGACGAAGGAGCCCGCGGCACTCCCGCCGGGGCTCTGGCTCGTTTTCATCGACGAGAGCGGCACGGGCGCGAGCGTAGCCGCCGCGCTGCGCGAGCGGGGCGAGTCGTGTGTCGAGGTCACCGCCGGCTCGCGCTTCGAGTGCCGGAGCCCGCTGCGGTACACGATCGAACCGGCTCGTCACGAGGACTACCAGCGCCTCTTCCGCGAGGTATTCCGGGGCGATTCCGCGTGTCGCGGAGTGGTGCATTTTTGGAGCCTCGACGCCGCGCCCTGGGAGGGCACGACGCCGGAGACGCTGCTCGCCGACGTACGTCGCGGGAGCGTGAGCACCCTTCTCCTGATGCAAGAGCTCGTGTGGCAAGGATTCCGGGACGCGCCACGGCTAGTCCTCGTCACGCGCGGCGCTCAGCAGGTGACCGGTGACGCCTCGCTGACCGCCGTCGCGCAAGCGCCCCTCTGGGGTCTGGGTCGAACGATCGCCATGGAGCAGCCGGATCTGACGTGCACCCGCATCGATCTCGCGCCGACGCGCCGACCCCACGAAGCATCGCTGATCCTGCGCGAACTGTTCCACGCCGACGGAGAGGACCAGATCGCGCTCCGCGACGACGGGCGCCTCGTGGCGCGGCTCGAGCAGGGCGATCTCGAGCCGACCGAGAGCCCCACGTTCAGCGCTCAGGCAACGTACCTGATCACCGGCGGCCTCGGCGGGCTCGGCCTGTCTATCGCTGCATGGCTGATCGCGCAGGGTGCCCGACACCTCGTTCTCGTGGGTCGTAGCGAGCCTTCGAAAGCGGCGCTGCAAGCGATCGACAGTCTGGAGGCGTCAGGCGCCGAGGTCTGCGCGCTGCGCGCCGACGTGTCCCGCGCAGCCGACGTCGAGAGCGTGCTCGCGCACATCGAGCGTCGCTTGCCGGCGCTGCGCGGCATCATCCACGCGGCGGCGGTGGTCGAAGATCGCACGCTGCAAGAGATGGGCGAAGACGTGTTCTGGCGTCCGATCCGCCCCAAGGTCCTCGGCGCGTGGAACTTGCACGCGGCGACCCGCGCTCTCCCTCTCGATTTCTTCGTCATGTACTCCTCCGCCGCGGCGTTGCTGGGCTCGCCAGGACAGGGAAACTACGCGGCGGCGAACGCCTTCCTGGACGCGCTCGCGCACCGGAGGATCGCCCTCGGCCTGCCCGCGACCAGCATCCAGTGGGGCACATTCTCGGAGGTCGGATTGGCCGCCGCGCAGGAGAATCGAGGAGAGCGGCTGTCGCATCGGGGCATCGAGAGCTTCACACCCGATGACGGCACGGCGCTGCTCTCGCGCCTCCTTGCGCGTCCTCGCGCCGAGATCGGCCTGCTGCGGATGTCCGTTCGCCAGTGGATCGAGTTCTATCCTCGCTCGGGGGCGGCGCCTTTCCTCCGCGAGCTCCGCGAGGAGCAAGGGCGCGCTGGAGTCGTGAAGCTCACCGGGCGGTTCCGCGAGGCGCTCGAGAGCACGCCGCCGTCCGAGCGCCGCGCCGCGCTGGAGCGTCACGTACTCGAATGCCTCTCCCGGGTACTCCGCCTGCCGGCAGAACGGATCGACACCCACGCGCCGTTCCGTGGGTACGGGATGGATTCCTTGATGAGCCTCGAGATCCGCAATCGCCTCGAGCCGAGCCTCGGACTCAAGCTCTCGGCGGCGCTGCTCTACACCTATCCCACGGTGTCTGCGCTGGTGGATCACCTGCTGATCGAGCTGGACCTCGAGACCGCATGGGCGTCGAGCGGAGCAGCCTCTTCGCAGACCACTGACGCACTGGACCACGGTCTCTCCGAAGAGGCCGCCGCGGCGCTGCTGGATGAGAAGCTGCTGGATCTGGAGGACTACCTGAGATGAGCGGGAAAGATCGAACGCCCGACTCGCGCCAGGGTGAAGCCTCACCCGACTCGAGCCCTCCCTCCAGCCGCGCGTCCATTCCGTCGTCGCGACGCAACTCGATCCCGCCGTCGGGGACGCCGATCTCCGCGCCGCCGTCGAGCCTGCAGTCGATACACAAGGCCGTGGTGGCCCTCGACAAGATGAAGGCCAAGGTCGATGCGCTAGAGCGACAGAAGACCGACCCCATTGCCATCGTGGGCATGGCGTGCCGATTCCCCGGCGGAGCGGACTCTCCGGAGGCGTTCTTTCGCATGCTGGAGGCCGGCCTCGACGCCGTGACCCAGGTCCCCGAGGACCGCTGGCAGCTCGACCCCACGAAGGACGCCGACGCATCGCCCGAGCGGCGGGCGATCCGCTGGGGGGCCTTTCTGCGCGAGCCTGTGGATCGGTTCGACGCGCGGTTCTTCGGCATCTCTCCGCGCGAGGCAGCCCACCTCGATCCTCAACAACGCCTGTTGCTGGAAGTCGGGTGGGAAGCGCTGGAGAACGCCGGACAGGACCCGGCGCGCCTCGTCGGTAGTCCAACAGGTGTGTTCGTCGGCCTGTCCACCGACGATTACGCGGATCTCTGCCGGTTGGAGGGCCCGGGCCACGAGGACATCTACAGCGCAACCGGCAACGGACACTGCTTCGCGCCGGGCCGATTGTCCTACGTATTCGGGTTCCAGGGGCCAAGCATCGCCATCGATACGGCGTGCTCATCGTCGCTGGTCGCCGTGCACCTCGCTTGCCAGAGCTTGCGGTCCGGCGAGGCCACCCTCGCTCTCGCCGGCGGGGTGAACCTCATGCTCTCGCCCGACACCACACGTCTGATCGCGACCACCCAGGGGCTCTCGCCGGACGGGCGATGCAAGGCCTTCGACGCATCGGCCAACGGCTTCGTTCGAAGCGAAGGCTGCGGAATCGTGGTGCTCAAGCTCCTGTCCGACGCGCAGCGCGACGGAGACCGGATCTTCGCGTTGATCCGGGGAGCCGCGGTGACCCAGGACGGCCGGTCGACTGGCCTGACGACGCCCAATGTGCTCGCACAGCAAGCGATGCTGCGGCAAGCGCTCGCGAGCGCGCGCGTCAACGCCGACGACATCCGGTACGTCGAGACGCACGGAACGGGGACGTCCCTCGGCGATCCCATCGAGCTCGAGGCGCTCCGCACCGTGCTGGGCAAGACGAGGGCCGACGGTACGACGTGCGTGCTCGGTGCCGTGAAGACCAACATCGGGCACCTCGAAGCCGCGGCGGGCATCGCCGGGCTGATCAAGACCGTGATGGTGCTCAATCGGGAGGTCATCCCCAGGAACCTCCATTTTCGTGCGCTGAACCCCCGGATATCGCTCGAAGACACGCCGTTCGTCATCCCCACCGAGAACCTGCCGTGGGCTCGAGGCGACGAACCCCGGCTCGCCGGCGTGAGCTCGTTCGGCATGAGCGGAACGAACGCGCACGTGATCCTCGAGGAGGCGCCGCGCGACAAAGCGGACAGCGCCGTCGAAGCGGCCGCGTCGAGCTACCTCCTGCCCGTCTCGGCGAGGAGCCCCGAGGCGCTGCAAACGCTCACCAGGGCGTACGCTGACATGCTCGCCGAGGCCAACGGCGCGCGGCTCTCCGACATCGTGGCGACCGCGAGCCTGCGGCGCGGGCACCACGACCACCGGCTCGCGATCACGGGGCGGACACACGAGGAGATGGTCGAGGCGCTCGCCGTGCTCGGGCGAAATGGCGCCGCCGGGAACGTCGCACAAGGCCGCGCGATGGCCTCGATCCGCCCGAAGATCGTGTTCGTCTTTCCGGGCCAGGGCTCGCAGTGGCTCGGCATGGGCAGACAGCTGTACGCCGCCGAGCCGGTGTTCCGCGCGACCCTCGAAGCGTGCGAAGAGGCCATAGGCCAGCAGGGCGGATTCTCGCTGGTGGACGAGATCAACGCCACCGAAGGGCGCTCGCGTCTCGGCGACATCAACGTCGTGCAGCCGGTCCTGTTCGCGATCGAGGTGGCCCTGGCCACGCTGTGGCGCTCGTGGGGCGTCGAGCCCGACGCGGTGATCGGCCACAGCATGGGCGAGATCGCTGCGGCGCGAGTCGCTGGGATCTTGAGCCTCGAGGACGCAGTGAAGGTGATCTGCCGGAGGAGCCGGCTCCTCCGTCGCGTCAGCGGCAAGGGCGCGATGGCGCTCGTCGAGCTGGGGCGAAGAGCGACGGAGGAGGCGCTCGCCGGCTACGAGGACCGGCTCAGCGTCGCCGTGAGCAACGGCCCGCAATCGACGGTGATCTCCGGCGATCCCGCGGCGCTCGACGAGGTGCTCGCTGTCCTCGAGCGACGCGAAGTCTTCTGCCGCAGGGTGAAGGTGGATGTCGCCTCCCACAGCCCGCAGATGGATCCGCTGCAGGGCGAGCTGCACGCCATGCTGCGCAACATCCGCCCTCGCCTCGCCCGGCTCGCGATGCGATCGACCGTCACTGCGGAGACGGTAGGCGGCGTCGAGCTCGACGCGGCGTACTGGGTGAAGAATCTCCGCGAGCCGGTCCTCTTCCTCGACGCGACGCAACGCCTCATCGACGAGGGTCACACTGTCTTTCTGGAGATGAGCCCGCACCCGGTCCTCGTGCCTTCGATCGAGGAGAACCTGCAGGAAAAGGGGAAACATGGGGCGGCGATCGCCTCGCTGCGTCGGAACACGGACGAGCGGCGCTCGATGCTCGAGGCTGCGGGCGCGCTGTACACGCGCGGCCACGCGCTGGACTGGAAGCGGATCTACCCGGCAGGATCCCGGAGCGTGAGGCTGCCGGCGTACCCCTGGCAGCGGGAGCGACACTGGCTCTCGGGCGTCGTGCTCGCGGAGCGCTCGTCGCCGCAGCTGGCCACGCCATCGCCCACGACGTCGATCGAACGCAGGCCTGACGAGACCCATGATCGCTGGCTCTGGGAGCTGCAGTGGCGCCCCCGAGAGCGAGGGGCACCGGCGATTTCAGCCTCGAAGGGCGCCTGGCTCGTGCTCTGCGATCGCGGCGGCGTCGGCGAGGCGGTGGCGCTCCGACTCCGCGCCTCGGGAGCGACGTGTGTGCGCGCCGTCCTCGGCGAAGCGTTCCGCGCGGTCGAGCCCGATCTCTGGGAGATCGATCCTGCGGATCCCGAGTCGTACCGATCCCTGCTGCGCGACGCCTTCCGCGATCGCGCGCCGTGCAGTGGCGTGGTGCATCTGTTCGGCATCGACGCGAGCAGTTCGCCGAAGATGACGGCCGAGTCCCTGGCGCAGGCCCAGATACTCGGCAGCGAGAGCGCGCTGCTCCTCGCGCAGACCGTCCTGCGCGCGAATTTTGACGACGCTCCGCCTCTGTGGCTCGTCACGCGTGGAGCCGTGATCGTCGGCGGCGACATGAAGTCCTCCATCGCGCACGCGCCCCTCTGGGGCTTGGGCCGCGCCCTGCAGAGCGAGCACCCGGAGCTCGCGTGTCGGATCGTCGATCTCGATCTCGGCCACGCGAGCGCCGAAGCACTCTGCGCAGAGCTCCTCGGCGCCGAGCGCGAAGATCAGATCGCGTTGCGAACGCGTGGTCGATCCGTGGCTCGGCTCGCCCCCCGCACGGCAGACACCGCCAGGGCAGCACCGGCGCGCCTGCGCGCGGACGCGAGCTACCTCGTGACCGGCGGGCTCGGAGGGCTCGGGCTCGCCCTGGCGGGCTGGATGGTCGAGCGAGGCGCTCGCCACGTCGTCCTCGTCGGCCGGAGCGCCCCGTCGGCGGCCGCGCGCGAAGCGATGAGCCGCATGGAAGAGTCCGGCGCGAGGATCGTCGTCGTAATGGCGGACGCGGGTCGCAAGGCCGACGTCGACGCTCTGCTCGGTCGCATCGCGGCTTCGCTGCCGCCGCTCCGCGGCCTCGTTCACGCCGCGGGCGTTCTGCAGGATCGCACCGTGCTCGAGCTCTCGATCGAGGCGATGCGCAACGTGGCCACACCGAAGGTGCAGGGTGCGTGGAACCTGCACGAAGGCACGCGCGGGCTCGGCCTCGACTTCTTCGTACTCTACGCCTCCGCAGCGTCGATCCTCGGCTCCCCGGGGCAGAGCAATTACTCCGCGGCCAACGCATTTCTCGACGCGCTGGCGCACGAGCGACGGGCTCGCGGGCTCCCCGCGCTCGCCGTGGATTGGGGTCCGTTTTCGCAGATCGGGCTTGCGACGGCCCAGTCCAACCGCGGGGAGCGGCTCGCGGCAATGGGGTTCCGCAACATCACCCCGGACGAGGGTCACGAAGTGCTCGGCGCGCTGCTCGTCGGCTCGGCCGCGCAGGTGGCCGTGATACCCATGGATGTCCGGCGCGCCGTCGCATCGATGCACCAGCTCTCGTCGGCGCCATGCTTCGAAGAGCTCCGACGCACGGCTACGCTCGAGCTCCCGGAAAACGCGCCGGCAAAGCGCTCGCGCGACGCGCTCTCCAGCGCTCCGCCCGGCGAGCGACGCGCGCTGCTCGAGCGCCTGATCCGCGAGAGCGTGGCCCACGTCATGCGACTGGATCCCGAGCAGATCGATCGCTCCGAACCGTTCTACGGCTACGGGTTCGACTCGTTGATGGGGCTCGAGCTGCGCAATCGCCTGCAATCAGCCTTCGACCTGAAGCTCTCGATGGCAGACATCGTCACTCACGCCCGGGTCGACACGCTCGCCGAGCTCGTGGCGGAGCGCCTCGCTTTGGCGCCATCGGCGCCCGCCGCCGCCGCGACGATCGACCTCGACCCGCCGGTCCGAGTGGCCGTCCCGGCCGAGGCTTTGCCGGCCAGCTGGATCGTGATTCCTCGCGCGATGCCCGCCGCGAGGATGCGTCTCTTTTGCTTCCCGTACGCTGGCGGCTCGGCGTCGATCTTCGCGAGCTGGCCCGCCGGGCTGCCGCCCGAGATCGAGGTCTGCGCGATCCAGCCTCCCGGGCGCCACGAGCGGCTCCACGAGCCCCTGCTCCACAGCGTCGAAGAGATGGTCGCCGCCCTCATCCCGGCGCTACTGCCCTACCTCGATCGCCCTTTCGCCACCTTCGGCCACTGTCTCGGCGCGATCGTGATGTTCGAGGTGCTGCGCGAGCTCGCCGAAAAGCACGGTCGTCGGCCCGCGCATGTGTTCGCCTCGGCCGCCCCGGCGCCGCCCCGGTATCTCGTTCCCAGCGTGGCCGCGCGACCTCATGAAGAGTTCCGCGAGCTGCTCCGCGCCATCGGTTTTGCCCGCGAAGGCGTGCTGGAAGATGCGGACGTCGAGCGCTACCTCCTCCCGGCAGTGAAGTCCGACTTCGAGCTCGCCGCGCGCTACAATCACGTTCGAGCGAGGCTGCTGGACGCACCCATCACGACTTTCGCCGGTCAGGACGACTCGTTTGCCCCCGTCAACGTCGTCGACGAATGGCGACACCAGACCACGTCGTGGTCCGCGAAGGTCGTCTTTCAGGGGGAGCACTACTTCATCGTCCCCGAGCGGGAAGCGGTCCTCGGGATCCTGGGAGAGGAGCTGTTGCTCCGACTGGGTGCGGTCGAGCAGCGGCTCCGCTCCGAGTCGAGCGACGGACCGAGCCCGGCGCTGGATCGAGCGTCGGGCGCCGCCCACTCGCCGCCGCGGGCGCGTTTGTTCTGCTTTCCCGGCGTGGGACGGAATGCGGCGGTCGACGCGCGCTGGCGTGCGGCGCTCGGCGGCGACGTCGAGGTCTGTCCGATCGAGCTCCCCGGCCGCGGCGCGCACGGCCACGAGCTGCCGCTGGGCCGTGTCGATGAGATCGTGGCGCACGTCGGGCACCTGCTCCGCGGCCGCCTCGACCGTCCGTTTGCCTTCTTCGGGCTGGATCTCGGCGCCATCGTGATGTTCGAGGTAGCGCGCCATCTTCGTCGCGAGGGTCGACCGCAGCCGAGCCATCTGTTCGTGGGCGCGGCGATGGCGCCGCAGGTCCACTACTTCGCAACGATGCAGTACTTGCCCATCGAGCGTCTCATCGGTGGGCTTCATCTCCAGGGCCTCACGCTCGACGAAGAGGCGCCCCCGCTGGAGCGCGCGCTCCGCGCCGAATGCGCGGCGATGGCGAGCTACGCCTTCGCCCCCGAAGCCCCGCTCTCCATCCCCATCACGGCGTTCATCGGCGAGCGTGACTCCTTCGTCCCTCGGGGCGGCGTGAGCGCGTGGAAGGAGCAAACCACAGCGAGCTTCTCGATGCAGATCGGTCCGGGCACCCACAACCTTCTCCGCAGCGAGCCCTCTGCACTGCTGGAGAGCGTCTGTGGAGCCTTCGCCAGCGCCCCCTTCCGCTGATCGTCGCTCTCGTTTCGCGATCCCGTCAGGCCTTTGCAACGCCTGACGGACGCGCGATTGTCTACCACATCACCCGGCCATGCATCTGACCGCTCGGCGCCGGGGTTTCAAGATCCAGCTTCGTTCAGGCGATGCGCCTGATGTGTACTGTGCCTCGAAATCAAATGCGCACTCAACCTGGCATAGGTGGATTGATGACGAAGCCAAGGGCCTTCGCCTCGGCGTCGAACGAAGCGCGCTGCGAGTGGCTCTTGGTGCCGCCCATCGCCAGACTCGCCACCGCAACACCCATGGTCACGAGCTTGGACCGGGAGACCACATGAAGGTCGAAAATGGAACGGTGCCCGGCACCCCAGGCGCTCAGCTCAACGCGGAGACCGCTGTCATAACCAGGCATGTCCCAGAAATCAGCGAGGATCGTGATCCGCTGCGTCGAGCGAAGGAGCGCTTCGAAACGCCGCGTCACGGGAGCTGCATATTCTGCGTGACCGTGGCCCGCCACGATGATCCGCAGGGCGCCTTGGCGCGTCCAGTCGAGCCGCATCGCGCCGGATCCCTGCCACACCTCGAACGCGGGCCCTTTTTCTATTTCGCGGACGACGAGGTCGGGGTTGGACACAGCCATTGCGCGGTCAAGTTAGCAAAATTTGTCGGGTCGGTAAAGCTGCCCGGTGTCGGCGATGCCGAGCGGTGCTCGGCTGCAGCGTATTCCGCCCACAGTGGGCGACGATGCCCAGACCGCGAAAGCCACCGCCTGGAAATTCGATCTCTGGACTGGCAGCCCGCGTCTCGCGAGGCAAGTGTGCGGCGCCAAGACGCCCAGATCGCGGCGTCAGTGCCAACAGCGCGGAGGTTGGGCGCGTGCCGCACGCCGAAAACGCAGGGCGCCCGCAGCCTCTGCCCATGCTCGGCTCGGTGTCTTGCCGGCAATCGGGGCTGTGGAACGAGTCGATCCATCCCGGTGCATCGAAAGGACGCGGCGACAGCAGACTATTCTCGTGCGGTAGGTGCCGAGCGCTGGTGCGCGTCTGCCGGCGGTGCGACGCAGGCCGGCGATACTGCGGCGACGCCTGCCGCCGGTCGCAGCGACACGAGAGCCTTCGTCGCGCCGGGCGCGTCTACCAGCTGAAGCGACGCGGAGCGCGGCTGCACGCCGCTCGTCAACAACGCTGTCGCGATCGAAGGGCCAACGTTCCTGATCACTTCGTGACGCATCACGGCTCGACGTTGCCCGTCCTCGGGACGACCTCTTCCCCCCTCAAGGATCCGTACATCCTCGACTTCCTGGGCATCACGGACCGCTACCTGGAGAAGGATCTCGAGGACGCAATCCTTCGCGAGCTGGAGGCTTTCATCCTGGAGCTCGGGAGCGGGTTCACGTTCGTCGCGCGCCAGAAGCGGATCCAGATCGACGACGAGGACTTCTACATCGACCTGCTTTTCTACAACCGCAAGCTCCGGCGGCTCGTGGCGCTGGACTTGAAGGTCGGCGTGTTCAAAGCCGAATACAAGGACCAGATGGAGCTCTACCTGCGCTGGCTCGACCGCCACGAGCACGAGCGCGAGAGCGGGGAAGAGACGCCGCTCGGGATCATCCTGTGCGCGGTCAAGCGGCGGGAGCAGATCGAGCTGCTCGAGCTGCACAAGACGGGCATCCACGTGGCCGAGTACGTGACGGTGCTCCCCCCGCGCGAGGAGCTGGCCAGGAGGCTTCACGCGGCCGCGGAGCATGCGCGTGCGCGGACCGACCTCGGCAGCCGCGGTGGCCAAGTGGAGCGGTAGTCTGGAGAACTGACGAGAATTGTCAATCTCGCTAGTAAACGGGGGTGGAGAATCGACCAGTCGTGAGGGCGATTTTTGTGGACGTGAACCAGGCCGATGTGGTTACGGCCAACCGGCGTGTCCGGTGGGCCCGTTCGTTGTCGTCGTCAACGATGGCTACCGTGCAGGGGACAAGTAGCCGGTAGTCCTTCCGCGTGTCCCACTTTGCCTTCGCCCTCTTCTCTTAATTCGGGCTCCCAGGGTAGCTTCGTCTGTGGGGACATCTTCGGTCCTCAGAAAGAAAATAATTCACCATGATGACCTGGAAACAAGAAGCACACTCCGTCCTGAAGTCCTTCAAGGATGAGCACCACCAGCGACCGCCGCGGATGCTCATCCTGCCCCTCGCCCGAGAAGACGACGTGAGCTACGCCGAGGTCGGCGCTGATCTTTGGAGCAAGATCACCGTTCAGGGGGCGTCGAGCGTGATCCGTCGCCTCTTCGGCGTGCCTGTCCGATGGGCGGACGTGCCGCACGTCGAGGCACGCGGATAGGAGGCTCGCGGCCCGAGGATGTCCCCGGGGCGTCAGGCTGTTGCCGATCAGCCCGGAGCGCGGCGAATTGACGAGCTACTGCGATCACGAGAGACCGCGTAAGCCAGCGACGAGTCGCTGCGATCACCGCAGACCGCACTGGCCGGCGACGAGCCGCAGAGATCACCGCGGACCGCACCGGCCGGCGACGAGCGACGGCAGCGCGAGGCGCGATCACTCCCCCGCGCGCCCATCGTTGACGAGCCCCACGGATCACCAAGCGATCATCACCTACGGCGCTCCCCTCGATGACGAGTCGACGGGCACCTCGCCCCCGCGGCGTCGCGCGACTCCGCAGGAGCGTAACGCCCGTCGGTCGGTGTCAACCTGTCGTCGTCGCCTCCTTGTCCTTGGGACGTCGGCGCGAGGTGGAGCGCTGGAGTTGCCGCTCCTGCGCCTCGCGCAGGCGGTAGCTTTCGCCCTCGATGACCACGAGCTCGGCGCGGTG
>JANYGI010000152.1 GCA_025362495.1 Byssovorax sp.
TGGAGCAGATGCAGGTAATCAGGCGCGTCTCGAACATGCGTGCTCGCTTGCCTTTCGCCGTCGCTCTCTTCTTGAGCTTTGCGAGATACGGTTTCGCGAGAGGCGGTTCATGAGCACGCTTTCGCGTGAGGCGCCTCCGACCAGGTAGTATTCCGCTGGGAGCTTGAGCGCTCCGCCCGCCTCGATGTTGAGGTCACGCACCAGCCAGTCATCCGCGAGGGTGCGAGGGACGGGTTTTGCGCCGAGCGGACGTGCCCTTGATTCCTGGCTGCGCGTAGCTCAGCGGTCAAACGCCGGCTTCCTCGCCGCGATGATCGCGCTACCGTGCGCCGCATGGCCCTCGACGCATCCCGCATCTCTGCCGACCTCGATCGGCTCGCGCCCACGCTCCGCGAGGTCTCCGCGCGCATCCACCAGAACCCCGAGCTGCGCTACGAAGAGCACCGGGCCGCGGCGTGGATCGCCGAAGCCGTGGAGCGCGCCGGCGTCGCGGTCGAGCGCAATTTCGGAGGGCTTTCCACGGCGTTTCGCGCACGGATCGGCAGCGGGGCCGGGCCGCGGATCGCCATCCTCGCGGAGTACGACGCGCTCCCGGAGATCGGTCACGCGTGCGGCCACAACCTGATCGCGGCGGGCGCGCTCGGCGCGTTCCTCTCGCTCGCGCAGCAGCGAGACGCCCTCGTCGGCACGGTGGATCTCGTGGGAACGCCAGCGGAAGAAGGGGGCGGCGGCAAGATCCGCCTGCTCGACGCGGGCGCCTTCGAGGGCGTCGACGCGGCGATGATGTTCCACCCGCTCGATCGCGATCTGCTGGCGCACCCGGCCCTGGCGATGCTGCGGATCGAGATGCGATTCGAGGGCACGCCGTCGCACGCGGCCCTGGCGCCGTGGGAGGGAACGAGCGCGCTCACGGCCTGTTTGCAGACGTTTCACCTCATCGACTCGCAGCGCGTCCACTTCCGCGACGGGGTGCGCGTGCACGGCTACGTGATCAACGGCGGCCAGGCGGTGAACATCATCCCCGAGCTTTCGATCGCGGAGTTCTCGGTGCGCGCGCCCGGGTCGGTCGAGCTCGCGCGGGTGCGGGCGATCGTCGAGCGCTGCGCGCGCGGAGCCGCGATGGCGGCCGGCGTGAAGGTCACGCTGACGGTGCGCGAGAGCTACAAGAACCTGGTCAACAACCTGACCATGGTGCGGCGCTTCGGAGCCCACCTGGAGTCGCTGGGACGCACGCCGGCCGAAACGGATCACGAGATGGGCGCCGGCTCGACCGACATGGGCGATGTGTCGCACGCGGTCCCCTCGATTCACCCGTGGATCGGTATCTGCGCGAAGGGCGAGACCACGTGTCATCAACACGCCTTCCAGATCTGCGCGGGGAGCGAGCAGGGCGCTCAAAGCATGCTCGTCGCGGCCAAGGCGATGGCGCTGACGACCGCCGATCTGCTGGCCGACGCGGCCTTGCGCGCGGAGGTGCGGAGAGAGTTCGAGGCGCGGCCGCGGGGGTAGGGCGGTGGCGGAGCGCGCGCTCAGCGAGCGCGGGAGGGCGCAGCGCGGCGCGGAGAGGCCTTCTTCGCAGCGGTGGCGCGTGATCGGGAAGCAGGCTTCTTGCCGGCGGCCAGCGCGGCGTCGATCTGAGCCTGCTCACCGTGCGCGGCGACATCGGACCAGCGGCTGATCTGCTCGAGATCGGACGAGGCCTCGACGACCGCGCGGACGCCCCGCGGCGCCTTGCCGAACCGGGCCTCGTAGAGCAGCAGGAAGGTGTGGCGAACCGTGGCGAGGCCCTGCTGCATGCCTTCCGCGAATGCCTGGCGCTTCCACATTTCGACGACGTCTTGCGTGCTCATCAAAAACTCCTCGTCATCTCGCGTTCGCTGCTCCGGCTCGGCCGGGACGTCGACGCGCAAGCGTAGCAGAATCGGGAGCGCGACGACGCGCTCGGGTGCGCCTGCGGGCAGCCCACGAAGCTCGGCGACGGCGCGCTTCAGCACCTTGCCCGCGCCCATCAAGCGGAACAGCAAGGTGTCTCGCGTCCTCGGGAGATCGCTGACGACGACCAGGCCCAAGCGGAAGGCCGGCGGTGCCCCGTGAATGCCGCGCGGCCAGCCGCGCAAGGGGCGGAACCCCAGCGCTGGAAGGCCTGATCGCGGGCGCCCCGATGAGACTACCCACATGCGGGGCGCAGCCCGGCCCGGATCACGAACCGCGAGAACATGACGGAAAGTGAGGTGCTTTCGCGCGCACTCGATCAGATCGTCTGGCCCCGGCGTGGTGTGAAACGGCTCGAGCAGACACGCCTTCTCTGTGAGGCGAGCGAGCAAGCTGGCGGGCCTGTCGATTGCCCGCTTCTCGGGATCGGGGACGAACCACACGTCGACGCGCTGGGCGTCTTGCGCGCTCACCTCGGCGTCGGTCTCGACCGCGCCATCCGGGGCGAGGACCTCGCGCAGCATCTGCTTGGCAAACTGATCGAAGCGAGAGCGCATGACGGGAGAGCCACGCTATCCCGGGCCTCGCGGCCTCGCCATCTATTTGTGAAACATCGTCAACGAACGTGACGACGTTGACGGAGCATCGGATAGCGGTGCCGCAATCGCGGGCTCAGCTCCCGGCGTCGGGCTTCTCGCCTTCGCTGCCCTCGAGCTCGCGGAGCAGGCGCACCAGCGGGCCAATCACCGGCTTCAACGCGCTCATCACCGGGGCCTCTCTGGCAGCCATCGTCAACGTCGTCAACGCCGTCATCAGGCCGCGCGCGTGCTCGGAGGCCACGGCGACGGCGCGGGCCACCTCGGGATCGACGCCGGTCGCGCGGCGGAGGCGGGCCCCGAGAACTTCGATCGATCGGGTGGCCTGCTGCGCGGCCGACTGGAGCTGCGCGGCCTCTTGACCGATCTCGCTCACCTCGGCGCGCGAGCGCTCGAGCTGGCGGCGGACCTCGATCGACTCGCCGGCGATCTCCTCGACCACGCGCGCGAGCTGCTCGGAGGCGTCGGCGCCGCGGCGGACGTTGGCGCGGATCTCCTCCGACAGGAGCAGGAGCGCGCGGCCCTGCGGCTCGTTCATGCGCGCGCCCTCGAGGCCGGCGTTGAGCGCCACGACGCCGAGGCGCTCGAACGATTCGGACACGCGCGCGGCGCTGGCGGACAGGCCCTCGGCGCGCGCGGCGACGACGTTGGCGCGCTCGGCGGCGCCGTCGATCGAGGCGCGCTGCCGGGCCACCGCGGCGGCGAGGCGCTCGGCGCGCTGGCTCGACTCGGCGATCGAGAGCGTCGCTTGCTCCTCCGCGTTCCAGAGCGCTGCGTCCTCGAGGCCGAGCGTCGGCGAGCCTCCGCTGTCGCCGTCGGAGCCGACGACGCTCGCCGTCCGTCGCAGCACATCCATCCATCGTCGACGTCGGGGGGCGCTCATCATCGATCTCCGTCGTTGCCAGGGGAGCGGGGTGGGATCGGGGTCCGCGGTCGCGCGGGGATGCGCGACGAGGGGGCGCCGGGGCGACCCGAGGAAGAGGGCGCGCCCCGACCCGAGGGCGGTGCGCTCGGGCGCGACGAGACGGCGCGCTCGGCCCAGATCGCGGTCTCGGCGCGCGAGTACAGGGCGCGCACGTCGAGCGTCGGGACGGCCTCGCCGCTCCAGACGACGCCGCCGCCGCTCGGCAGCGGCTCGAACACGCCCGTCGCCACCACGGTCGCTCCGGTGAGCGCGACGCGCACGTTGCCGAGCACGCAGAGCACCGCGCGATCCGAGCCCGGCACCGGCCACTCGGCGCCAGGGAGATAAGCGGACGCCGCGCTCGGAGAGCCACGCTTGCCGAGCTCGAGCACCGTGATCACCTCGCCGTCGGCGAGCGCGAGGCCGCGCACCGGAGGCCTGGCGCCGGGGACGTCGATCACGCACGTCAGCGCGGTGAGGCGCGAGGCGACGCTCGCCGGCACGAACCCGAGCGTGAGCACGTCGTCGTCGCCGCGGTACGAGAGCATCACGCCGCCGCGATCGGCGGGCAGCGCCGGGCCTTCACGCGACAGATCGTCGCGAAGCGCGCTCACGCGGCGCGCGGCCTTAGCACGCGCGACTGCATGAACTGGTAGACGGCCTTGATCGCGTCGAACGATCCGACCGCGCTTTCCTTGATGATCTCGTTCACCGTGCGCGTGCCGTTGACGGCGCCGATCACCAGCTTGTCGATGCGCGTGAGCTTGTCGGGGCCGAGGGAGTCGAGCGCGAACTGATCGATCACGATGATCTGATCGAAGTTGATCGTGCCCTCCATCAGCCGCCACTCGTCGACGCGGCGGAAGCCTTCGAGCACGAGGCCCGAGACGCCGAGCCCGAGCTTCGCGGCCTCGGCCTCGGGGCGAAACGGCTCGCGCGTGAAGGAGAAGCGGCCGTAAGGCCAGCGGAGGATTTCGTAGATCAGCTCGCTCGACTGGCGCGAGAGCGCGTCGGTGAGCTCCTCGCGGCTGACCTTGCCGGAGTCGACGAGCGCGTCGCCGAGGAGCGGCCCGCCGGCACCCTTCGCGAGGATGACCTGATCGAGGAGCTCGCGCGTGACGAGGCCCTTCTCGATGAAGTAGCGACCGAGGCGATACTCGTCCGAGGTGCCACGCGCCTGGACGAAGTCGACCAGGCCCTGGCGCAGCGAGATCGTCACCGCGGAGCGCGCGTTGCTGATGCGGAGCACGCCCGTTTGCCGCTGCATTTGCAGCACTTGCAAGATCTCCGCGAGCGGGATGGCAGCGATGTCGCCGCCCATCACTTCCTTCGCGGCGCCCTCGCTGCCCTCGAGATCGCGGAGCGTGGTGGCGAGCGCGTCGACCACGTCGCTGGTGATCGCGCGGGCCACCGTGGCGAGGAGCGTCGCCTCGATCTCGCGCTCCTGCGGCGAGAGCGTGAGGAGCGCCGGCGCGACGGCGTTGGCGATCTGCTGCGCGACCTCGATCGTCAGCTTCATCCGGTGCTGGCGCGGGCCCACGCTCGGCCGGATGCTGTCGGCGATGGTGTCCTCGTCGGGCATCTTCGCGCCCTCGGGGACGGGGCGGGCGCGGCCTTCGGCCGTCTTGGCGAGGGCGCCCTCGATCACCGCGACGAGGGCGCGCGCGTCGAAGGGCTTGGTGATGGCGTCGACGGCGCCCGTCTGCTGCACGAACTGCCCGCGGATCTTGTCGCCCTTGGCGCTCATCAGCACGACGGGGAGAGCCCGGTGCGCTGGGTTCGATCGGAGCTCGCGGCAGAACTGGTAGCCGTTCATGCGCGGCATCACGAAATCGAGCAGGACGAGGTCGAACTTCGGCCCTCGCTTGATCATCTCGATGCCAGCGAGACCGTCGCGTGCGACCGAAGGCTCGTAGCCATGGCGCGCGAGAATCGCGCTGACCACCTTGAGGATGGTCGGGCTGTCGTCGACGACGAGGACGCGTGCCGGGGAAACCATGTCCTTTGGGGCGGGGGCTACCCTACCAGATGGGGCGGCATTTCTGGATCAAACGAAAGGCCGCGCGAAATCATCGGAGGGACAGGGACCGTGCCCGCACCCTGTCGGGGACGCAACCCACGTTCACGAGCCGCCCGTTCCGGCATCGGTTTCTGCGCAGAATACCTTGAGTTTGTAGGCTTTCAGCGCGTCCACGCAGGAGCCCGTGGTGCTCTCGGTGACGTCGAGCGGCGCGTCGCAGGCCTCGTCGGTCACGAAAGTATCGCCGCCGGGGTTGACCCAGCAGTGGACGACGGGGCAGCTGCCCGGATCGGCGCCATCGACGACGTCTATCGGCTTCGCGTGATGCAGGCAGCCGCCGACGGCGTCGTACGTGAACGCGCCCCACGTGTGCACCAGGCTCGCGCTGCAGGCGCCGCCGACGACGGCGCACGCCGCGGTGAGCGAGAGCAACAGAGCGGCGGCGCGCTGCCTCACGTGGAGGCGATGAACGTCGACTTGACGTTGAGCTCGGCGAGCTGCGGCGCATCGACGACGACCGGCGCGCCCGTGAGCTGATCGGTGCCCTGGTTCGTCTTCGGGAACGGGATCACGTCGCGGAGCGTCGGCGCGCCCGTGAGCAGCATCGCGAGGCGATCCATCCCGATGGCGATCCCGCCGTGCGGCGGAGCGCCGGAGCGGAGCGCGTCGAGCAGGAAGCCGAACTTCTCGTGCGCGTCCTTGGCGTCGATGCCGAGCGTGGCGAAGACGCGGCTCTGGACCTCGGGATCGTGGAGGCGGATCGAGCCGCCGCCGATCTCGAAGCCGTTCAGCACCAGATCGTAGCGGTAGCAGTTCACCCGCGCCGGATCGGTCTCGAGCAGCTCGACGTGCTCGTCGACGGGGCGCGTGAAGGCGTGGTGCGCGGCCGACCACGTCTTCGACTCTTCGTCGTAGTCGAAGAGCGGCGGGTTCACGACCCAGAGCAGGTTCCATTTCCCGCCATGGCCGAACTCGGGGATGAGGCCGATCTTCTTCGCGATGTCGACGCGGAGCTTGGCCATCACGGTGTGCACGACGGCGGTGCGGCCGAACTGGAAGCAGAGCATGTCGCCCGGCTTGGCGCCGAGCTTCTCGTTGATGGCGATGCGCGCCTCGGGCGTGATCGACTTCGACAGCGGCGACTGCGTCCAGCTCCCGTCGTCGGCGACCTTGGCGCGCGCGAGGCCCTTGAAGCCCTTGATCTCCTTGAGGCCCTTCTCGAGCTCTTCGGCTTGCGGGCGCGAGAGGTTCGCGCTCGCGGGGATCACCAGCGCCTTGATGATCTCGGCCGGCACCTCGCGGCGCAGCGTGCCGCTCGTGTACTTGTCGGCGAGCTCGGCCCAGAAGGGAACACCGCCGCCCTTGTGCTCGATGATCAGATCGGTGAGATCGGTGTGCTCGATCCCGAAGCGCAGATCGGGCTTGTCGTTACCGTATTTGTCCATCGACTCCGCGAAGGGGAGCTGCGGGAAGCGGCCGCTCGGGAAGAGCGTCTGGAGATCGATCCCGAGAGCCGTCTTGAAGACGCTGAAGATCAGGCCCTCCATCAGCTTGAAGATGTCGTCCTGGTTCACGAACGACATCTCGACGTCGATCTGGGTGAACTCGGGCTGGCGATCGACGCGCAGATCCTCGTCGCGGAAGCACTTCACGATCTGGAAGTAGCGGTCGAAGCCCGCGACCATGAAGAGCTGCTTGTAGAGCTGCGGGCTCTCGGCGAGGGCGTAGAACTTCCCGGGCGAGAGGCGCGACGGCACGAGGAAATTGCGGGCGCCTCCGGGCGTGTACTTCACGAGGAAGGGCGTCTCGAGCTCGAGGCAACCCGCGTCGGAGAGGTAGTTGCGCGTGGCGCGGTTGATCTCGTGGCGCATGCGCAGCGCGCGCTGGAGCGGGGCGCGGCGCAGATCGAGGTAGCGGTACGTGAGCCGCAGCTCCTCGCGCGTGTCGATCTCGTCGTTGATCTCGAACGGCGGCGTCTCGGCCTTGTTGAAGATCGTGGCCTCTTTCACGAGGATCTCGATCCCACCGGTCGCCAGCTTCGCGTTGACGGCGCTGACGAGCTTGCCTTCCTTCTTGCTGAACTGCTCGCCGCGCGCGCGGACGATGCCGCGGATGCCGATGACCCACTCGGGGCGCGTGGCCTCGGCGAGCACGTGCGCGCTCTTCTCGTCGGGATCGAAGACGATCTGGGTGATGCCGTCGCGGTCGCGCAGATCGATGAAGATCAGGCCGCCGTGATCACGCCGGTTGGCGACCCAGCCGAAGAGCACGACCTCTTTGTCGATGTCCGAGGCGCGGAGCTCGCCGCAGCGGTGGGTGCGCTTGAGCTCGTCGATGAAACGGGACACGAGAGACCTCCAAGGGGGATGAGGCCGGGGACCATAGCCCAGCTCTCCGCGGGCCGCCTGCGTAACGGCGGGCCGGCCGGGGCCTTCGGCGTAAATTCGGTAAGCTTGAGAGGTTCGTGGCGAATCGAGCGCATCGATCGCGTCCGACGCGCGACGCTAGAAGACCTCGGTCAGCCCTTTATGCTTTGGCGCAGCGGGCTCGGTCGTCGCTTGCGGCGCGGTGATCGGCGTCGTCGGCGCGGCCATCGGCGTCGGCGCGGGCGTAGCGCTGCCGACCGCGTGGCCTCGTCGCGGATCGATCGGCGACGCCGTGGCGATCGCGGTCTTCGTCGGCGCCGTGACGATGCTCGCGCGCGAGGTCATCGACGTGGTCGGCGCTTGCTCGGCGAGCTTCGACGCGAGGGCCGCGGTCGTCGGGTCGGCGGTGCGGGCGTCGTGGGTCTCCGCGCTCGTGGCGATCGGCGCGGCCATCAGCGCGGGATCGACCGACGTCTCCGGTCGCGCCGCCGACGGCCCTGGCTGCAGCGCGAGCGTGGCCGCGGCGAGGCTCACGAGGCCGGTGATCCGCCGCGCCAGGCGGGGCATGGCGCGCACGGGGCGACCGCGGATCGCCTCACGGAAGGCCGCCGCCATGTCTTCCACGCGGGCGAAGCGCTGCTCCTTGCGCTTGCCGAGCGCGCGCGCGAACCACGCGTCGAGCTCGCGCGGCAGCAGCGCGCGCACGGTCGTCGGCGGATCGAAGCGCCCGACCGACATGTTGACGATGAGCTCCGCGACCGATCGCCCCGGGAAAGGAAGCCTCCCGGTGATGCACTCGTAGATGATCACGCCGAGCGCCCACATGTCGCTGCGCGCGTCGACGCCGCCGCCGCCCATCTGCTCGGGGCTCATGTACGCGGGCGAGCCGAGCATCCAGCCGTCGGACGTGTCCTCGGGGCGATCGACGGCGAGGTCCGATTTCAGCGCCTTGGCGATGCCGAAGTCGGCGACCTTCACGTAGAGCGAGCCGTCGGCCTGATCGAGCAAGAGCAGGTTGGAGGGCTTGAGATCGCGGTGAACGATGCCCGAGCCATGCGCGACCGAGAGCGCGCCACACACCTGATCGAGCAGCGTGGCGACCTCTTCGAGCGAGAGCGGCCCGCGGCGGTTGAGCTCGGCGCGCAGCGTCCGGCCGCGCACGTGCTCCATCACCAGGTACGGCCCCGCGGCGTCGCGCCCCGCGTCGTGCACGGCGACGACATGCGAGGTCTTGAGGCCGAGGTGCGCCGACACCTGCGCTTCGAATCGAAAGCGCTCGAGGGCGATCTTCGCGGCGTTCCCGCCCGCGCCCGTCGAGAGGAACTTCACCGCGACCTCGGTGTTGAGCGTGAGGTGATGAGCGGCCCACACCTCTCCCATTCCGCCCCGACCGAGCTGACGGAGCAGGCGATAGCGAGAGGCGATGATCGCCCCGGTACGGTACGGAGACGTCGACTCCATGGGGCTCTCCCGCGTGCTGCCTCGCTGGTCATCCGTCGTCGCGGTCGCGCTCCCGCTCACGAGGGTGTGCGGGAAAGGATTGCACGAAGAGAGGAGCGAGCCGCGCGGGCGAAAGGCCGATTGGTCACCGTCGCTTCGCGCGTGGACACCCTGCATGCGAGCGATCGAGCCGGCGGTCTTGCTGGTCTTGTGCGAGGCCGCGTTCGCCTCTTCGTCGGCGCCTGCCGCGGCGGCGCGCTCGGATTCCGTCAGCCCCGAGCGGGCGACTCCGACGGTTTTCGCGTCCCGTGGCAGCGGCGAGGTCCGAAGCATGGCGTCCTCCGAGCGTTCCGAACCTTGCTGTCGAGCAACGACCGGACCAGCATCGACCGTAGCGGTTGTGATCACGCGACATCCGCGGTGAAGGTGCGCAAATGCCCTCTTCACACCGCCTCGATCAGGCCTTTTGCGACGGCCAGCTCAGGCGTTCACGCAGCCTCGAATACGTGACTTCCCGGCGGGGCGCGTCCCTGCCATCATCCGGCGAGCATGGACAGCCCCCTTCCTGGATTCACCGCATCTCCCTTCTCTCACGAGGACACGACCCGGACGATCTTCCGGAAAGGCAAGGGCCCCGGCGTGGTGATCATGACGGAGATCCCCGGGATCACTCCGCAGGTGGTGGGCTTTGCCGACCGGGTCGTCGCCGAGGGGTTCACCGTGTTCCTGCCCGAGCTCTTCGGCACGCCCGGGAAGGAAATCTCGATCCCCTATGCGATTGGACAGATCGCGCGAGCGTGCGTCAGCCGCGAGTTCTCGGCGCTCGCGTCACGGGAGTCGAGCCCGATCACGACGTACCTGCGCGCGCTCTGTCGCAGCGTCCACGCGGAGCTCGGCGGCAAGGGTGTCGGTGCGATCGGGATGTGCTTCACGGGCAACTTCGCGCTCTCGCTCATGGTCGATCCGGTGGTGATGGCGCCGGTGCTCAGCCAGCCGTCGCTGCCCTTCGCGATTGGCCGCGAGCGCCGCGCGGGGCTGCACCTCTCCGACGCGGATCTCGCGGTGGTGAAGCAGCGCACGGCCGCCGGCGTCACCGTGCTGGGGATGCGCTTCACCAGCGATCCAGCATGCCCGAGCGAGCGCTTCGCGCACCTGCGGCAAGAGCTCGGCGACGGCTTCGAGGGCATCGAGATCGACTCGTCGCGCGGCAACCCTCACGGGATCAAGCGCACGGCGCACTCGGTGGTGACGACCGATCTCGTCGACGAGGCCGGCCACCCGACGCGCGTGGCGCTCGATCGCGTGCTCGCGTTCTTCCGCGAGCGCCTCCAATAAGTTCTGCAAAGGGTCGGTTTTCCGACCCTCGCGTGCTTAGACTCGGCCCGTGTTTTCACGCCTTCGAGAGAGCTTCGCGCACACGCCGCGCACCCTGCGCCTGGTCTGGCGCTCTTCCCCGCGCGGCAGCGTCGCGCTCGGGCTCCTGACCCTCGTCGCGTCGCTGGTCCCGCTCGTCGTCGCCTATGCGGGCAAGCGGATCATGGACGCGGTCGTCGCCGGATCGCACGAGGCGACGCTGCGGTGGGTGCTGATCGAGCTCGGGGCGGTGGCCGCGGCGTCGCTCGGGCAGCGCGGCCTCGGCCTCGTGCGGTCGCTCCTCGGCGCGCGGCTGAGCATCGACATCAACACGATGATCCTGGAGAAGGCGCAGACGCTGGAGCTCCGCCACTTCGAGGACGCCGAGTTCTACGACAAGCTGACGAAGGCGCGGCGCGAAGCCTCGTCGCGCCCGCTGTCGGTCGTGACCGAGACCTTCCAGCTCCTGCAAAACACGATCACGCTCGCGGGCTACGTGATCTTGCTCGTGCAGTGGAGCGGGCTCGCGGTGCTCGGCCTGATCGCGGCAGCCATCCCTGCCACGATCGCCGAGGTCCGCTTTTCCTCGGCGGCGTTCCGCCTGCGCAACCGGCGGTCGCCGGAGGCGCGCCAGCTCAACTATCTCGAGTACGTGCTCGCGAACGACGAGCACGCCAAGGAGGTGAAGCTCTTCGGCCTCGGTCCGGTGCTGCTCCAGCGCTTCCGCGCGCTCGGCCAGACGTTCTATGAGGACGACAAGAAGCTCTCGATTCGCCGCGCGGGGTGGGCCTGGCTGCTCTCGCTCCTCGGCACCGGGGCGTTCTACGTGTCGTACGCGCTGATGGCGCTCGCCGCCGCCGCGGGCCGCCTCACGCTCGGAAACATGGTGCTTTACGTCATGGCCTTCCGGCAGGGCCAGCAAGGTTTTCAATCGATCCTCACGGCGATAGGCGGGATGTACGAGGACAACCTCTACATGTCGAACCTGTTCGAGTACCTGGCCATCGAAGTGGACGCGCCGCCCCTGTTGTTGACGACGGGTGACGCCGTGGACGAAGGCATCGTGTTCGACGACGTGGGCTTCCAGTACCCCGGTCAAAAGGGCTGGGCGCTCCGCCACGTCAGCCTGCGGATCGCGAAGAACGAGAGTCTGGCGCTCGTCGGCCACAACGGGGCTGGCAAGACGACGTTCATCAAGCTCCTCTCACGCCTTTACGAGCCGACCGAGGGGCGCATCCTGCTCGACGGGCGCGACCTGCGATCGTGGGATCGCGAGGAGTTGCGCAAGCGCATCGGCGTGGTCTTTCAGGACTTCAATCAGTACCAGCTCAAGGTGCGCGAGAACGTCGGGCTCGGCAGCGTCGACCACCGGGACGACGAGGCGCGGATCGTCCGCGCGGTCGAGCTCGGCGGCGCGACCGAGGTCGTCAAAGGCCTCTCTGGAGGCCTCGAAACGCAGCTCGGCAAGTGGTTCAAGGACGGCACCGAGCTCTCGGGCGGGCAGTGGCAGAAGGTGGCTCTGGCGCGCGCGTTCATGCGCGAAGAGGCCGATATCCTCGTGCTCGACGAGCCCACGGCGGCGCTCGACGCCGAGGCCGAGCACGCGGTCTTCGAGCGCTTCCGCAAGCTCGCGCAGGAGCGGACGACGATCTTGATCTCGCACCGCTTCCCGACGGTGCGGATGGCCGATCGGATCATCGTGCTCGAGGGCGGCCAGGTGCAGGAAGAGGGCACGCACGACGGGCTCGTCGCCGCCGGCGGGCGCTATGCGCGGCTGTTCTCGCTGCAAGCGCAGGGCTATCTGTAGAGTGGCAGTCTCGCGTGGCGGGGACAAAATGCGGAACGCCCCGCCACAGCTTTCGCGGTGTGCGGGGCGCTCTGCGTGAGACGAGACCGGATCAGGTCGCGGGGGCGGCCTCGGGCTCCGTGGTCGTCGCGGTCGTCGCGGTCGTGGCCTCCGAGGGACCTGCCGTGGCAGCCTCGGGCGCCGCGATCGGAGCCGCGACCTTGTCGACCGGCGGGGCCGCGTCGATGAACTCGATGATCGTCATGTGCGCGCCGTCGCCGCGGCGCGGGCCGAGCTTCGTCGTGCGGGTGTAACCGCCCGGACGACCCTCGAAGCGCTTGCCGAGATCGATGATGAGCTTCTCGACGATGTCGATCTTGGTGCCGTCCGTCTTGACGCCCCAGCGCGGGAGGTACGAGGCCACCGTGCGCGAGACGTGGAGGCGATTGGCCTTCTCGGCCGCGGTGAGATCGGCCTGCTTGGTGTAGGCGACCTTGCCGAGGCGCGTGGCCTTGGTGATCAGCTTCTCGGCGACGCGACGAAGCTCCTTCGCCTTGGCTTCGGTCGTCTCGATCCGCTCGTGCGTGATGAGGTTCGCGGCCAGGTTCCGCAGCATGGCCCTGCGGCTCGAGGTGTCACGCCCGAACTGCCTTCCAGATTTCTTGTGACGCATGATCTACTCCTCGAGTCCGTTAAGCCTGGGCCTGCTGAGCCTTCCAGCGCTCGAGCAGTGACGGCCAGTTATCGATCTTCATCCCCAGCGAGAGCCCCATGTTGGCGAGGATCTCTTTGATCTCTTTGAGGGACTTACGACCGAAGTTCTTCGTCTTGAGCATGTCCTGCTCGGTGCGCTGCACGAGCTCGCCGATCAGGGTGATGTTCGCGTTCTGGAGGCAGTTCGCCGAGCGAACCGAGAGCTCCAGCTCTTCCACCGAGCGGAAGAGGTTCTCGTTCAGCGGCTCGTCGTCGCCGACGACGGCCTGGTAGCTCGTCTCCTCGGACTCCTCGAAGTTGACCCAGATGGAGAGCTGCTCCTTCAGGATCTTCGCCGCGAAGGCCACCGCGTCGGCGGGGCTGACCGAGCCGTTGGTCCAGACCTCGAGCGTGAGCTTGTCGTAGTCCGTGACCTGCCCGACGCGCGCGTTCTGAACGGTGTAGTTCACCTTGCGGATCGGGGAGAAGAGCGCGTCGATCGGGATGGTGCCAATCGGCATCGTGGGCGTCTTGTTGCGCTCGGCGGGGACGTAGCCGCGGCCGACGTTGACCGTCAGCTCCATCGAGAGCGGGCCCTTCTTGTCGAGCACCGCGATCAAGTGATCGGGGTTCAGGACCTGGAGGCCGTCCGTGAGCATGATGTCGCGAGCGTAGACCGGGCCGGGGCCTTCACGGTCGATGCGCACCGAGTACGTCTTCGGCTGAGCAGCCTTGAACACCACCTCTTTGAGGTTGAGGATGATGTCGCTCACGTCCTCGACGACGTCGGGAACGGAGGTGAACTCGTGGAGCGCGCCCTCGATGCGGATCGCGGTGATCGCGGCGCCCTGAAGCGAGGAGAGGAGCACTCGACGGAGCGAGTTGCCGACCGTGATCCCGAAGCCACGCTCGAGGGGCTCACAGGTGAACTTGGCGTAGAAGCTCGTCGACGAATCGGTGTCGATCGAGATGCCCTTCGGACGGATGAGATCGCGCCAGTTGCGGGCGATCATGATCATGTTGGGGCTGGTCATCGTCATCGGATGTGTCCTTCCTCGTGTCCAGGTGTCGCGCGAAGGTCTCGCGCCGGGGGCCGCACTCGACCCGAAACCGGCACCGCCGTCTGCCCGCGTTTGCTGTGCATCTGTGGCAAAAGGCGGGCACGAGGCCCGCCTTTCGCTTTCCATCCACCGAGCCGACAAGGCCGGCTGGGGTTGGGAGGCCGCCATCGGCCTCCCGCGGACTCATCAGCGAGAATAATACTCGACGACGAGCTGCTCGCGAATCTCCGGCTCGTTCAGATCCTCGCGGACCGGCGAACCCTTGATCGTGCCGGCGAAGTTCGCGCGGTCCGCCTCGAGCCATGACGCCTGAGGACGCTTGTCAGCGCCCGCGATCGCGGCAGCGACGAACTTGAACTTCTTGGCACCCTCGGCCAGCGTGACATTGTCGCCGACGCGAACGATGTAGCTGGGGATGTCGAGGCGCTTGCCGTTGATCAGCACGTGGCCGTGGCCGACGAGCTGACGAGCTTCGGAGCGCGAGGCCGCGAAGCCGAGGCGGTGAACGGCGTTGTCGAGGCGGCGCTCGAGGAGCGCGAGCATCTCTTCACCGGTGCGGCCCTTGCGGCGGCTGGCTTCCTGGAAGTAGCCGCTGAACTGACGCTCGAGCACGCCGTACACGCGCCGAACCTTTTGCTTCTCGCGGAGGCGAACGGCGTACTCGCTGAGCTTGATGCGGCCTTGGCCGTGCTGACCCGGCGGATAGGGACGGCGCGTGTACGCGCACTTCTCGGAGTAGCAGCGCTCCCCCTTGAGGTAGAGCTTCATCCCCTCACGGCGGCAAAGCTTGCAAACAGGACCAACGTAGCGAGCCATGTGATACTCCTCAGACCCTGCGCCGCTTCGGCGGCCGGCAACCGTTGTGGGGGATCGGGGTGACGTCGCGGATGAGCGTCACCTTGAAGCCCGCCGTCTGCAGAGCCCGCAGAGCGCTCTCACGCCCAGCGCCCGGACCCTTCACGAACACCGCCACGGAGCGCATCCCGTGCTCCTGAGCCCGACGAGCCGCCTCTTCCGCCGCGAGCTGTGCCGCGAACGGGGTCGACTTGCGCGAGCCCTTGAAGCCGCGCGCCCCGGCACTCGACCACGCCACTGCGTTGCCGTTGATGTCGGTGATCGTCACGACCGTGTTGTTGAACGTCGACTGGATATGCGCAATCCCGGCCGAAACGTTCTTACGGACCTTCTTCTTCTGCTGCTTGGCCTTGCCGGCCGTCTTCGGTGCTGCCATGGGGAGCCTCCGCTATGCCTTCGGAGCCGAAGCGGCCGGGCGCCGCTGCAGCATGCCCTTGCGCGGACCCTTGCGGGTACGAGCGTTGGTGTGCGTCCTCTGCCCGTTGACGGGAAGGCCGCGGCGGTGACGGAGACCACGGTAGCAGCCGAGGTCCATGAGCCGCTTGATGTTGAGCTGCACCTCGCGGCGCAGGTCGCCTTCGACCTTGTAATCAGCGTCGAGGATGTCTCGGATCAGCTTCACTTCGCTGTCCGAGAGCTCTTCCACGCGCTTGTTCTCGGGGATCTTCGCCTTCTCGCAGATCTTCTTCGCGAGCGAGGGCCCGATACCGTACACGTACGGCAGTGCGAAGAGGATGTGCTTGCGGCGGGGCAGGTCGACACCGGCAATACGTGCCATCGAAAAAGCTCCGAAGACGCCGTCGCGGCGCCTGTTGAGGTATTCCTGGGAACGACGTCTCCCAGCTTGCGGTTGCTACTCAGTTACCTTGACGCTGCTTGTGGCGGGGGTTCTCGCAGATGATGCGGACCACGCCCCGGCGGCGAACGACTTTGCACTTGTCGCAGATCTTCTTGACGCTCGGTCGGACCTTCATGGCTACTTCTCTCTGCTGTTACTTGTGCCGATACGTGATCCGGCCACGGCTCGGATCGTAAGGGGAGACCTCGACGGTGACGCGATCGCCCGGCAAGATCTTGATGTAGTACTGGCGCATCCGTCCGCTAATGGTGGCCAGTACGTCCAGTCCGTTGTCCGCCTTCACCCGGAACATCGCGTTCGGCAAAGCTTCTTGCACGACACCGTCGAACTCGAGCTTGTCGCCCTTCGGTTCTTTCGGCCCCGAGCTGCTGTTTCTGGATCGCCTCATGCTGTTCCTGGTTCCGACCTATTCCAGGGCGGCAAGTACGCGGACGGTGACCTCGTCCGGCTTGCCGACCCCGTCGACCCGCCGGAGGAGCCCCTTCCCGTCATAGTAGGGGAGGAGCGCGGCGGTCATCGTCTCGTATGCGTCGAGGCGTTTTCCCACAGCTTCCGGTCGATCGTCCGCCCGATGCTCGAGCTCGGCACCTGGGGGCGGCGGATTATAGATGAGATGGTAAATGTGTCCAGTCCCTTTGTCGGTGCGCCGGTGGATCAGGCGCTCCTCTAGGAGGGTCCGATCGACGTCGAGCTGGACCACGCGATCGAGGGATCGGCCACGCTTCGCGAGGAGCTCACCGAGCGCCTCGGCCTGGGGGACGGTGCGGGGAAAGCCGTCGAGGAGGAAGCCCGGCTTGCAGTCGTCGGCGTCGATGCGCTTGGCGATGAGGTCGATCGCCGCCTGGTCGGGGACGAGGCCGCCCTTGTCCATGATCTCGAGGTAGCGCTGGTCGAGCGTGCCCGCGGCCTTGGCGGCGCGGAACATGTCGCCCGTCGAGATCTGCGGGATGCCGAAGCGCTCGCGAAGGAACTTCGCTTGCGTACCCTTCCCCGAGCCCGGAGGCCCTACCAGCACGACCAGCATCGCAGTTCTCCTTCTCTCAGCCTTCGGGGAGGCGGCGAGCGCGAATGCGACCGGCGCCGGGGCCCGTGAGGCCTTCGTAGCTGCGGGTGATGAGGTGGGCCTCGATCTGGCTGACCGTGTCGAGCGCGACGCCGACGACGATCATGAGCGAGGTGCCGCCGAAGCGCGCCGTGGACATGCCCATTGAGTCGGCGACGATGATCGGGATCACGCAGACCGCCGCGACGTACATCGCGCCGCCGAACGTGATCCGCTGCACGACGCGGTAGATGTAGTCCGCCGTCTGCTTCCCGGGGCGAATCCCGGGGATGTTCGCCTGCTGCTTCTTCAGGTTCTCGGCCACGTCGACGGGCTGGAACGTGATGTTCGTGTAGAAGTAGCAGAAGAAGAAGATCAGCAACGTGTAGCCCGTGGAGAAGAGCCAGCCGCCGCGATCGAGGAACTGGCTGAGCAGCTGTCCACCGGGGATGTTGAGGCTCGCGAGCGTCGACGGGAACGACAGCAGCGAGGAGGCGAAGATCGGCGGGATCGTACCAGCCGTGTTCACCTTCAGAGGCAAGTGCGCTTCCTGCCCGCCGTAGACCCTGCGGCCGACCTGGCGGCGCGAGTAGACGATCGGGATCTGCCGGCGGCCGTTCTCGAAGAAGGCAATCACGGCGATGGCACCGACGACGAAGGCGAGGAGCGCGGCAACCTTCAGGGGCTCGATATCGCCCGAGTGAGCCGAGATGTACCCGCCGATGAAGCCGGGTATACCGGTGATGATGCTGGCGAAGATCAGGAGGGAGATGCCGTTCGAGACGCCGCGCTCGGTGATCTGCTCGCCAATCCACATCAGGAAGGCGGTGCCGGTCGTCAGCGTCAAGACCGTCATCAGCTGGAAGCCGAGGCCGGGGTGGATGACGATACCGCCCGATTCACCCGCCGAGATACCCTCGGCGAGCTTCGCGATTCCGAATGACTGGAAGATGCTGAGCGCGATCGTGCCGTACCGCGTGTACTGGTCGAGGCGCCGTCGGCCCTGTTCGCCCTCTTTCCGGAGCTCGTCGATCGGCTTGTAAACCATGCCGCCGAGCTGGAGGATGATCGACGCCGAGATATACGGCATGATGCCGAGGGCGAAGACCGAGAGCTGGGCGAGCGCCCCGCCGGAGAACATGTTGAAGAACCCCAGCAGGCCGCCCGATTGCTTGGCGACGTACTGGTGCATGGCGTTGCGATCAACGCCGGGGATACTGACGAACACCCCGATCCGATAGACCGCGAGCATCCCGAGGGTGAAGATCACACGGCGCCGGAGCTCCGGGACCTTGTGAAAGTTACTGATTCCCGCGAGAGTCGCTGCCATGTGCTTTTCCGGTGAGGGATCGGGGGTCGCCGTCCGCGATCACGCCTTCTTGGAGGCGGTCTCTGCCGATTTAGCCCGGGGAGCCGGCGACGCAAGCACGACTGCCTTGCCGCCGGCTTTCTCGATCTTCTCGACCGCGCCCTTGGAGAAGCGGTGCGCGTGGACGGTGAGCTTCTTGGTGAGCTCGCCCTCGCCGAGGATCTTGAGCTGATCGAACTGACCGCGAACGAGGCGCTTCGACTTGAGCTCGGCTGCGTTCACGTCGGTACCGGCGGCGAAGATCTCGAGGTCGCCGATGTTGACGGCGACGACACGGTCCGCGAGCGGGTTCCTGAAGCCACGCTTCGGGAGGCGACGCTGCATCGGCGTCTGGCCACCCTGGAAGTGCTTCTTGTTGATGTTGCCCTTGGAGCGGGCTTTCTGGCCCTTCTGCCCGCGGCCCGCCGTCTTGCCCAGGCCGGAACCGACACCACGGCCGACGCGCAGCTTCTTGGTCTTGGCGCCTTCGGGAGCCTGGAGCTTGGAGAGGATATCCATGAGTCGTTGCTTCCGGAACGAGAGGGAAACCAAGGCGTCGCTCGGACGCCGCGGGAGGGGGCACAAGCTACCCCATCGAAGAGAAAAAAGGGCCGAGTCGACTCCCGCAAAGGAGCGACGTCGGCCCTGTCGTGCTCAGGACTTGGTCTTGACGCCGTCGACTTCTTCGACAGCGACGAGGTGCATGACCTTCTTGACCATCCCGCGGAATGAGGGCGTGTTGCTCACGACCACCTGCGATCCAAGGCCGCGGAGACCGAGACCTTTGATCACCTTGCGGAAGTGCTCGGTCTGACCGATCGTGCTGGCCGTCTGGCGAACATGGAGATGCGTCTTCACGGCGTACCTCCCTCAGCCGCCGGAGCAGCAACGGCAGGAGCAGGAGCAGGAGCCGCCGGGCGAGCGCCGGGAGGGGGCGCGATGCTGGTGCGCTTGCGCGTCGCTGCATCACCGCCGCGGCGCTGGTATCCGAGGTCGTCGACCTGCATACCACGCTTGTTCGCGATGCTCTCGGGGCTCTTGAGGTTCTTGAGCGCCGCCACCGTCGCGTGAACGACGTTGTGCGAGTTGCTCGTGCCAAGCGACTTCGAGAGGACGTCGTGGATGCCGGCCGACTCGACGACAGCGCGAACCGCGCCGCCGGCGATGACGCCCGTTCCAGGGCTCGCCGGCTTGAGCAGGACTTTGCCCGCGCCGACGTGGCCGAACGACTCGTGCGGAATCGTCACCCCGTCGAGCGGGATGAAGAACATGTTCTTGCGCGCCTGGTCGTTGCCCTTGCGAATCGCCTCGGGGACCTCGTTGGCCTTGCCGAGACCGACGCCAACGTGACCGGCCTCGTCTCCGACCACCACGAGCGCCGAGAAGCTGAAGCGGCGACCGCCCTTAACAACTTTCGCCACGCGGTTGATGTGGATGACGCGCTCCTTGAGCTTTTCCTCGTCCACCTGATCGAACGCCATATCAAACCTTCTTCAGTTCCGGCACCGGGAGACCGTGAGCCAGGGAATCGGGACCGGCTTGCCGGCCTTGGGGTATGGGGCCGTTCGCGGCCCCATCGAGACTGGGGTTGGGGCCACGTCCGGCCCCAGAGGGACTCAAAACTCGAGGCCAGCCTCGCGAGCGGCCTGGGCGAGAGCGCTGACGCGCCCGTGATACATGTAGCCGTTGCGATCGAAGACGACCTGAGAGATCTCCTTCGACTTGCAGATCTTGGCGATCAGCGCGCCGACCTTCTTCGCCGCCTCGACCTTGTTGTCCTCTTCGAGGGTGCCCTTGAGGTCCTTCGAGAGGGTCGAAGCGTGGGCGAGCGTGGCGCCGGTGGCGTCGTCGATCACCTGCGCGTAGATGTGCTTGGCGCTGCGGAAGACGCTGAGGCGCGGGCGCGACTCGGTTCCGTTCACCTTCTTGCGGATGCGGAGCTTGCGGCGCTCCCTGCCGACGATCTTCATGCCCATGGTCGTCTCGTCCTCACGAATGGGCGGCCCTTTCAGGACCGCCCGCTCGTACTACTTCTTGCCGCCCTTGCCCGCCTTGCCAGCCTTCTCACGGACGCGTTCGCCGCGGTAGCGGACGCCCTTGCCGCCGTAGGGCTCCGGGGGACGGAAGCCACGAATCTTCGCGGCCGCCTGCCCGATGGCCTCTTTGTCAGCGCCGTTGAGGACGAGGACAGTGCCCTTGGAGTCCCCGGGGATCGTCGCCTTGATCCCGTCAGGCAGGACAAAGGCGATCGGGTGCGAGAAGCCGAGGGCGAAGTGCAGCGTCGCGCCCTTGAGCTCGACGCGATAACCAGTGCCCTTGAGCTCGAGGATCTTCTCGTAGCCGTCCGCGACTCCCTTGACCATGCTCGCGACGAGCGCGCGCATCAGGCCTTGGAGACGCGAACCGTCGCGACCGGGAGCCGTCGAGGTGACGACGAGCTTCCCGGCATCGAGCTGGATCGCGACGCGGTCGACGATCGCCCGTGAGAGAGACCCTTTCGGGCCCTTCACGTCGACAGCCTTGGCGTGCACGTTCGCGGTCACGCCCTTCGGCAAGTCGATAGGACGCTTGCCGACGCGGGACGTCTTCGAGCCGTTCGCGGCGGGGGCCGCGGTGGTTTCAGTAGCGCTCATCACCACACCTCGCAGATCAGCTCGCCGCCGACCTTCTGACGGCGGGCCTCGCGGTCGCTCATCAGCCCGCGCGAGGTGCTCAGGATCGAGATCCCGAGGCCGGAGAAGACACGCGGGATGCGGTCGTGACGAACGTAGACGCGACGACCAGGGCGCGAGACGCGGCGAACGCCTTCGACAGCGCTCATCTTGTCGCGCCCGTACTTGAGAACGATGGTGAGCTTCTGCGGACCGTCGCCTTCGCTTTCGCTGGGGCGGCAGTCGGCGATGAAGCCTTCGCTCTTGAGGATCGCAGCCACGGCCGCCTTCAGGCGGCTCGCGGGCATCTCGGTACGGTCATGCCGTGCCATAGACGCATTGCGGATCCGCGTCAGCATATCGGCGATCGGATCGGTCATCATGGGGTCACCAACTCGCCTTGATCACGCCGGGGAGTTCCCCACGGAGCGCGAACATACGGAGGCAGATTCGGCACAGCTCGAAGTCTCGGTAGTAGCCGCGAGAGCGACCGCACACCTTGCAGCGATTACGGTGTCGCGTAGAAAACTTCTGCGGGCGGTTCAGCTTCGCAAACTCTTTTGCACGGGCCATCGGAATCCTCGACTAATGCCGGAACGGCATGCCCAGCTCGGTGAGAAGGGCACGCCCTTCTTCGTCGGTGCGCGCGGTCGTCACGAAGGAGATGTTCATCCCCTTCACGGCGTCGATCTTGTCGTAATCGATCTCAGGGAAGATGATCTGCTCCTTGAGACCCATCGTGAAGTTCCCCTTGCCGTCGAAACCCTTCGGGCTGACGCCCTTGAAGTCACGAACACGGGGGAGAGAGAAGGCGATCAAGCGATCGACGAACTCCCACATTTTCTCGGCGCGAAGGGTGACCATCACGCCGATGGGGAGGTTCTCGCGGAGCTTGAACGTCGCGATCGACTTCCGTGCGCGCGTCACCACCGGTTTTTGACCGGAGAGCGCTCGCATGTCTTCCACGGCCGAGTCGATGAGCTTCGGGTTTCCGACGGCCGCGCCGAGACCCATGTTGATGACCACCTTCTCGAGGCGGGGCACCATCATCGGGTTCTTGTACGCGAACTGCTTCGTCAGAGCCGCCGTCACCTTCGTGCGGTAGTGGGTCCGGAGGCGGGGGACGTAGCTGGGGTCACGGGGAGCGGCCTCGCCGGCTTCGACAACGACTGCAGCAGTCTTGCCCTTCGCCCGCGATTCCTTCTTCACCGGGACAGCAGCGCCGCCCTTGGGAGCGCCGCCGCTCTTCGCAGCTCCGCCCTTGTCTTTGGCGCCTTTGGCGCCCTTGTCTTTCTTATCGTCCGCCATGGCTCAGCTCGCGGTGATCGCCGCGCCACTCTTGGCAACGCGCGTCTTCGTGATCTTCCCGCCTTCACCCGTCTCGAGCTTTACCTTGACCCGCGTCGGCTTTCCCGTCGTCGGATCGATCGGCATCACGTTCGATACGTGGATCGGTGCGTCCTTCTTGATCTGCCCGCCCTGCTGGTTGCGGGGAGTGGGCTTCTGGTTACGGGTCACCGTGTTGATCCCCTCGACGACGACTCGGTCGCTGTCGGTGACGATCTTGATGACCTTCCCCTGCTTGCCCTTGTCCTTGCCGCTGATGACCTGGACGAGATCGCCCACCTTCAGCCGGTTCATCAAAGCACCTCCGGAGCGAGCGAGATGATCTTCATGAACTTCTTGGCGCGGAGCTCGCGAGCGACCGGCCCGAAGATGCGGGTCCCAATCGGTTCCTTATCCTTGTTGATGAGGACCGCGCTGTTCCCGTCGAACTTGATGTAGCTGCCGTCGGAGCGCTGGTACTCGCGGGTGGTACGGACGACGACCGCGCGAGCGGTGTCACCCTTCTTCACCTTGGTACCGGGCGAGCACTCCGAGATCGAGACGACGATGATGTCGCCCAGCGCAGCGTACCGGCGGCGCGAGCCACCGATGACTTTGATGCACTTGACGAGTTTGGCGCCGGAGTTGTCGGCCACCTCGAGGGTCGTAGAGACCTGAATCATGGCTACTCCTCCACCGCGCGGGAGATGAGCTTCGTCACCAGCCAGCGCTTGTCACGCGAGATGGGACGGTGCTCCTGGATCTCGACGCGATCGCCGATCTTGTACTGGTTCGTCTCGTCGTGCGCCTTGTAGCGCTCCCGAGCACGGACGTACTTCTTGTAGACCGGGTCGGGCGAGTTGCGGATGACCTCGACCGTGACGGTCTTGTCCATCTTGTTGCTCGTCACCTTGCCGACCAGCTTGCGGCGGAAGCCGTGAGCGGTCTTCTCGGTCTCGACCGCGGCGACGTCCGCCTTGGGGGCGGCGACGGCGGGTGCAGCAGCAGCTGCCTTGGGGGCGGCCTTCGGCTCAGCGGCCTTGGGGGCAGCCACGGCCGCGGGCGCCGGGGCGGCGCCGGGCTTCGCTGCAGCCTTCGCGGCAGACGGCTTCGCCGTCATCGGCTCTTTTTTCTTCGAGGCCATGGTTACGCCTTCTCCTCGACAGCGGCCTCGATGATGACATCGGCGCGCTGCGTGAGGATGGTCTTGACCCGCGCGAGATCCTGCCGCGTCTTGCGGATGGTCGCGGTGTCGTTGAGCCGGTTCGTGAAGTTCTTGAACCGTGCCTGGAACACGTCGTTGGCGAGCGACTTCTCGAGCTCCTGGAGGTGCTCGGTCGTGCGCTCTCGCAGATCCTTCGCCTTCATCGCATTAACCTCAGACCACGCCACGAACGAGGAACTTGGTGTGCATGGGGAGCTTGTGGCCGGCGAGCCGGAAGGCCTCGCGCGCCACGTCTTCCGCCACGCCGCTGATCTCGTACATCACGCGGCCGGGCTTGACCTGGGCAGCCCACTCTTCCGGGGCGCCCTTTCCCCCGCCCATGCGGACTTCGAGAGGCTTCCTCGTGACCGGACGGTCGGGGAAGACGCGGATCCAGAGCTTGCCGGCGCGCTTCACGTGCCGCTGGATGGCCATACGGGCGGCCTCGATCTGACGCGAGGTGAGGCGCGCCGGCTCGAGACACTGGAGCCCGAAGTCGCCGAAGGAGACATCACTTCCAGCGGTAGCGAGACCGCGGTTGTTGCCCTTCTGCGCCTTGCGGAACTTGGTTCGCTTGGGTGACAGCATTGTCTTGCTAACCGCCTACTGGATCCGCCGCGCCTTGCGCTGCAGGACCTCGCCCTTGAACATCCAGACCTTGACGCCGATGATTCCCACCTTCGTCTTGGCCTCGGCCATGCCGAACTCGATGTCGGCGCGCAGCGTGTGGAGGGGAACGCGACCTTCACGGTACGTCTCCACGCGGCTCATCTCGCTGCCGCCGAGTCGGCCGGCGCAGCGGACACGAATGCCCTTCGAGCCGAACTTCATCGCGGTGGCGACCGCCTTTTTCATGGCGCGGCGGAAGGCGATCCGGCGCTCGAGCTGCGTCGCGATGTTCTCCGCGACGAGCTGGGCGTTGGTCTCGGCCTTGCGGACCTCCTGGACGTCGATGAAGACCTCGTTGTCCGTGTAGGCCGACACGCCCTTGAAGACCGTCTCGCCCTTGGCGGCGGTCCCGACGTTGCCGGACTTCAGGATCTCGATGCCCTTGCCGCCCTTGCCGATGACCATGCCAGGGCGCGCCGTGTAGACGATCACCTTCGCGCGGTTAGCGGCACGCTCGATCTCCACGCTCGCGATGTTCGCGTTGTAGAGGTACGCCTTGATGGCGCGCTTGATACGAATGTCCTGGTGCAGCCACTTCTGGTAGGCCGCGCCGTCTTCGTACCACTTGCTGCTCCACGTCTTGATGACGCCAAGACGGAAGCCATACGGGTGGGTCTTTTGTCCCATGTCGAAATCCTCTACTTACGCTCGTCGAGTTCGATCACGATGTGGGAGACGCCCTTGGTGACCCGCGTCGCGCGCCCCATGGCGCGGGGGCGCCAGCGGCGGTTGAACTTGTTGGGGGCCTTGTCGACGGCCGCCTTGCTGATGAAGAGCGCGTCGATGTCCGCTCCGTCCTGGCGAGCGTTGGCGACCGCGCTCTCGATGACCTTTTTCAGAACGGGGGCGCCGCTCTTGGTCGTGAACTGGAGCAGCTGGATCGCTTCCGCCGCGTCGCGACCGCGCACGAGATCGGCGATCATACGCGCCTTTCGCGGGGCGATTCGCGAGAACATCGCGCTTGCTTTGCTTCTCATTCGAGACACCTCTGGGGGCGCGACCTTCGGGAGTGAACGGCGCGCGAACCTTCTTCGCATGAACTTTGGCCAGCTTACCTGCGGGGGCAGGGCTTCCGGTCCCGCCGTCGTTCGCCTCGGATTCGTCGCCCGGCAACTCGAATCGACACGAGGTCGATTTTTTGCTGCTGGAACCTCCCCGCGTCACCGGGGGGTGTCCCACGGCGGCCGAGGAGGCGAGCGACGATCGGGGCGCCGTTACGGCGTCGCGATCGTCCGGGGTGTCTTGCGACCGACCCGGATCGAGCGGAGGGCGCTTTTTACTGACGGGCCCGATGCTGTGCAAGAAAGATCGTCGGACCCTACGACAATTCCTGCGGGATGGCGCCGGAGATCATCAGGCGTACAGCGAAACTTGGACGGACGTACAGCAGTATTTCCACCTTTGGCGGAATGAAGAACGTGCTTCGAGCTTCGTCGAAGGCGAGCGGGGCGGCGCGATGCAGCTCGACGATGTATCGTCCGCCGCTGAATCCTTTCCGTCGGAGGTGGTGATCCATGCTTGCTCGTAAGAATTACATTTTCCTCGGTTTCCACGCGGCTGTCGCGATCGGTCTGCTTTCCGGCTGCGTCGTGACGAGCGGCACGGCGGGTACAGGCGGCACGTCCGGCGTGACGACCGCGGGCGGAGTGACGACGGGCGGCGGCGGTGAAGGCCAGGGCGGCGAAGTCGGCGTCGGCGGCAGCACGACCGTGAGCACGAGCGGCACGGGTGGCAGCGCGGGCTGCGTCGGCGAGACGGGCAACGCCGTGATCGCCGACTGCGAGAAGCTCAACATCGCCCCCGCGGCCGGCGCATCCTCGAGCTGCGGGACGAAGATGGACGAGGCGCCCCCGGGCTACGGCCTCTGCAAGCGCGGGTTCGATCTCTTCAACGACGGCGCCAACGCGAACCTCCTCGCCTGCCTCGCGACGATCGGCGTGCAGGACGAGTGCAAGACCGACCCGCTCCAGACCTGCGTCGACAAGATGTTCAAGGACGAGTGCGTGATCCCCTCGATCGCGACGGCCTGCGACAGCATCAAGACTACCTGCGGCGCCGATCCGTTCGACGCTGCGAAGTGCGCCACGGATCTGAACCCCTTCAGTGACAAGGGCCTCATGGAGATGTCGGACTGCATCAACATGGCGGACCCGGCGGCGACCTGTCAGGCCGCGTACGAGGGCTGCTACACGCAGGTGCTGACCTTCTAAAATGCGCGGTGATCGAAGGCGGCGCGGGCCGCCTCGACGATCGTCGAGAACGAGGGCTCGCCCGGATCGGGGCGGGCCCTTTTTTCATTTCAAAACGCGGCGATGGCCGTGATCGCCGCGGCAGCGTCGGAGCGTCGGATCGCCGGAGATCGAGATCCGCACGGGTTCCGCGTCGATCCGAGCGATTTCTTTGCGATCGCCCACGCACAAAAGTCCGCTCAGCGTCCGACGCCGCAGGATCCTTCCCAAATGGGATGCATTCTGAGATATTCGAGATTGTCGGCCCTCTCTTGCGCGACCGCGGGCGGCGTCGTCCCGGGCGCAGGTGAGTCCCGAGGACCCTGCACTCTTCTTGATGGCTCTCGCGCTGGTTTCTTTTTTTCGACAATGCTGCGGCGCCGGGATGCCGTGGCGGCTGGAGGTTTCGTGATGGCTCGCTCGCTTCTCAACCACTCCGTGCTGATCGCTCTCGGCCTCGGGCTCGCCTCGGCGATCGGCTGCTCCGGCGGCGGCACGACGGGCTCCGGCTCCACCGGGACCGGCGGCGCCGACGGCACGAGCGGCGCGACGACGGCGACGTCGACGTCGACCGCAACCTCCAGCGCCACGACCAGCGCCGCCTCGAGCAGCGCGAGCTCCAGCGCCTCCAGCGGAGCGGGCGGCTCCGGCGGCGCCGGCACCACGACGTCGGGCACCGGCGGCATGGGCACCGGTGGGGCGCCCACGAGCAGCGCCAGCAGCAGCGCGAGCAGCGGCTCGGGCGGCAATCCGAACGACGTCGACAACGACGGCGACGGCTGGACCGTGAACGAGGGCGACTGCTGCGACACGCCCGGCAACTGCGACACCCCGGCGCTCGTCAACCCGGGCGCGTTCGAGTACCTGGGCAACGGCGTTGACGACGATTGCGACCCGACGACGCTGGACAACGTCGTCCCCACGGACTGCGCCCCTCCCGCGCTCACGGTGCCGACCAGCAGCGACGATCTGATCAAGGCCATGGACCTCTGTCAGTTCACGACGCTCGCCCCGCCGAAGCCGATGAAGAAGTGGGGCGTGATCCACACCGATCTCCTCCTCGCGGACGGCACCTCGGTCGTCGTCCCGAAGGATCTCCAGGTCGGTGTACTCGCCAACTACGGCACCAACGTGACCCCGCGGAAGGGGCCGACGATGGCCGCCATCTCGTCCGGCACGGCCCGCGACGCGAGCGATCCGGGCTACGTGCACCCGCAGAATGGCACTCTCATGGGGCAGGCCGGTAACTACAACGCCAACACCCAGGTCGGTGTCCCGGCTCCCTGGCTCGCGGCGCACAACGGCGTCGTGCCCTCGCCCGGCAACTGCCCGGTGTGCACCGGCGCGACCTGTGCGCAGGCGTTCGACAGCGTCAATCTCAAGGCGCAGATCCGCGTCCCCACCAACGCGAAGTCGTTCTCGTACAGCTTCAAGTTCTACACGGCGGAGTACCCCGAGTTCGTCTGCCAGCAGTACAACGACTTCTTCATCACGCTGCTCAAGTCCGCGTGGACGCCCGCCCCGACCAAGGCCTGCATGATGGGCTCCGAGTGCGAGAGCGGGAAGTGCACCGGCGGCAACTGCGTGGTGGCCTCGCCGCTCCCGGCCGACAGCAACGTGGCGTTCGACGCGGCGAAGAACGCTGTGTCCGTCAACAATGGCTTCTTCGAAGTGTGCTTCCCGGCCGTCGGCGCGCCCCCCGGCGCTTGCCCGAGCGGCACGTTCGATCTCGTCGGCACCGGCATGGGCGGCTGGGGCAACAACCTGAAGGACGGCGGCGGCACGGAGTGGCTGATCAACGACGCTCCCGTGGTGCCCGGCGAGACGATGGAGATCCAGTTCGTCACCTGGGACGCGGGCGATCACAACGTCGACTCGCTCGTCCTGCTCGACAAGTTCCGCTGGAACGTGACTCCCTCGCTCCCCGGAGTGCACAAGTAGGTCGCGTCTCCATTGCTTCGTGGCCGCCGGTGAGATCGCCGCGCGGCCCCGGGGCCCGTCTTCGTGATTGTGGTGGCAGAGCGGGCGCCGCTCGCTTTCCTGGTGAGAGGAAGATACGTCATGACCAAGGGAACGCGTAGTCTCGGCCGGACAGCAGCGCTCGTCGCGCCCGTCCTCGCGGCGCTCGTCGCCGCTTCGTGCGGCGGCGGCGGTAGCAGCGGCGGCACCTCGGGGACCCCGGGCGGCACCAGCACCACCGGAGCCGGTGGCAACGTCGGAGTCGGGGGGAACAACTCCAGCACGTCGTCGGCGATGTCCACCAGCAGCGGTAACGGCGGCACGGGCGGCGTCGTCGATCCCAAGTGCACCTCGGACGCCGACTGCGCCAACGATGCCAAGGGCAAGGTCTGCGACACGGCCACGGGGCTCTGCGCCGCCTGCACCAAGACGAACGACGTCTGCGCGCAAGGGCAGTTCTGCGATCCGGCCACCGACACGTGCAAGGTCGGCTGCACCGACAACACCGATTGCATGATGGGCACCAACACCGACGTCTTCTGCGACGTGACGACCAACACCTGCGCTGGGTGCATCGTCGATGGTGACTGTCCGCTCGGCTCCGTCTGCTTCCCCTCCACGAAGACCTGCACCGCGGGCTGCACTGACACCCAGGGCTGCCCGGGTAGCCTCAAGTGCTGCGGCGGGACGTGCTTCGATCTCACCACCTCCACCAACCACTGTGGCTCGTGCGCCAACAGCTGTGTGATCCCCGCGAACGCGGCGGTGACGTGCATTGGCAGCATGTGCGGCATGGGCGCGTGCGACACGGACTACGCCAACTGCGACAACCTGTCTGACAACGGCTGTGAGCAGAACATCTTGCAAGACGGCGCCTGCACCTGCGTGCCTGGCACGACGCAGGCCTGTTACCAGGGCGCCCCGGGGACGATGGGCGTCGGCCCCTGCAAGGGCGGCACGCAGACCTGCAACGCCAACGGCACCTCGTGGACCCCGTGCGGCGGCGGCCAGGTGCTGCCGAAGTCGGAGATCTGCGCCAACCTGATCGACGACGACTGCGACGGCACCGTCGACAACGTGCCTGACGCCGACGGCGACGGCTGGACGGCCTGCAACGGTGATTGCAACGACAGCAACGCTCTGGTGAACCCGGGCGCGTTCGAGGTCGTGGGCAATGGCATCGACGACGACTGCGACCC
>JANYGI010000159.1 GCA_025362495.1 Byssovorax sp.
ATCGTGATGCAGCTCCGCGGCGACACGACGGCAGAGACCGTCATCCCGCAGATCGTCGAGGCGGGGCGGGAGCAGCTCGCCTCCGCTTGCGCCCCCACCCCGACCGCTTCGGTGAGGATCTTCAACCCGCTCGCGGAGGGAAGTTACGAGGACGTCGCTTGCTCGACGATCCTCGACGGGGGGAGTCGGTCGGGCAGACGAGTGAGGCTCTCACGAGCGGCGGAGAGCGGATCGGGCAGGTCCAGCAGGCACTCGGCCCCATCTCCGCGGTGTCGTGCCTGGCTGGTCCCGCCGTTGCGTGGCTCGGCACGCGGTACGGCATCTGCGCCCACCCGGGCTCCGCGACGGAGCAGGACGGGCGAATTGCAATGACGTCGGCAGTTGGGGCTCTTTCGGGCTGAGCCTTCTGTGCTTCGCCATCATCCCGTTTTGACGGATGCCATGATAGCTGAGAGACCCGTTCGCGCCGTCTGCGTCGCCATCCTGATGGGGCTGCTCTATCTCCCGACGAGGATGTATTTTCACTCCCCACCTGAATACACTATCGTTGGAGTGCTCAGCACCCTGTTCCCGGTCTGGCTGCTCATCTTCGGATACCTGTGCGTCCGTGAGGGTATGGACCGAGCGCGCGAACGAACCGACCGAGAGAAGCGCCAGCCCCCCGCCCCCTGACCCCGCGTTAGGTCGACCTGGCGTGCGCCCATGAGCCTACTTGAAGGACAATGCCTTACACTGTCCGGTCCCAGAGCCGTCACCAGTCCTACTTTCCGACGCCACAACTGAAGACGGGGCCCTCCGTCACGTCCAAAGCCACATCGACGAGGTACTCAGGTACTCATGACGAGGTCCCGAGGGACCACCTCCCTGGTACCCAGCTACCAGGGATCACGTCCCCAGGTATCACTCCCCTGGCACCTGACCACCTCGCAGGGCGTACCCCGGGCACGCCCTCCCCGTACTTCACGGGTCGATGCTCCGGTCCAAGCGAGTAACCCATGCCGTCCAAGATCGCAGATCCCGCTCCGCAGTCCCCGTCGCCGTCGTCGCAGGCCTCCGAGGCCGACTTCGACGACACCATCGCTCGCAACCGCTCCCTCGCGTCCCCCGACGCCGCCAAGGTGCCAGTCCCGCCCTCCGCGTACCGCCCCACGGATCCGGACGTCCGCAGGCGCCGCCTCCGCCGCCTCGCCGCCGAGCTCCGCTCCGAAGCCGGAGACGCCCTCCGCGAAGCCGCCAAGCGCGACATCAAGGCCGACCTCGGCAAGCACGCCCCCGATCCCGCGCGCGCCCCGGCCCTCCTGGAACGAATGACCTCCACGGGCGAGTTCGTCAATGCCGTGCAAACCCTCCTCGCGTACGCGCGCGAGGTCGATCAAATCGCGATGAGCGACGTGCTCATCTTCCTCGAAGCCGCGAACAAGGAGCTCGTCCACGCGCTCGATCACGAGCCCGCCCTCGCCACCCGCTATGCCGCGCTTCAGCAGCTCTTCGCCGCCCGCGCCGGCGCCATCGCCGAAGGCATGGCCCGCGCGAAAGACGAGGCCGCCGCCGAAAAGACCCCGCCGAAATGACCCCAGCCCGCCCCGAGGGGCAGCCGAGGCTCTCCATCAATGGAGGGTCTCGGATCCCTCGCGCTCGACCTTCGTCGGAATGTCATCGAGCCGCCCGCCGAACCCGATCGCCGCGATCAACGCCGCCACCGCGATCCCCGCCGTGGCGTAGAGCCCCCACATCCACTCGATGTGCACCGGCCGCAAATTCGAGCTCTTCGGCGTGAACCCGAGGCGCACTGCGGCGGTCGTCAGCACGATCCCCGCGAGGAACGCCACCGCCACGCGCGAGCCGCGCATCTTGTAAATCGAGCGCCGCGTCAGCACGAGCGGGAGCATCACGAAGTAGGCGATCGCCGGCGCATAGAAATACCCCGCCAGCTTGGCCAGGCCGAAGCCCGAGAGATCGCGGAGCTCGGGCGCCGTCTCGCGGATCCACGGCGCGAAGAACGCGCCCAGCCCGGCCACCGCCAGCACCAGCAAGACGCCGCGATTGCGGCCCAGGTACGTCCAGGCGAGGGGCTCCATGTGCGGAGGCGTCGGCTCCTCGGGGTACTCCACCTTCGCGTCGTACGACGGGGGGAGCTTGGCCAGCTGCTCGAGGCCGAGGCCACAGTCGGGGCAGGCTTTTGCCTCGCTTTGCTCGAACATCTGCCGGCAGAAGGGGCACGCAATCAGACCGCTCATCGGGATGGCCGCAGCATAGCTCACGGGCAGGGTCGACAACGGCGCCGCTTGCCGGTTCCCCGCCGCGCGTCGCATAGTGCCCGCCCCTGGAGAGATCATGAGCAAACGAGACAAGCTATCCGCGCCGGTGATCGAGACATTCCTGGGGAGCCACCCCGGCTGGGCGCACAGCGGCGACGCGCTCGTGAAGACGTTCGCCTTCAACGACTACGCGGGCGGGATCGCCTTCGCCGTCCACGTCGGCTTCGCGGCGGACAAGCGGGATCACCACCCCGATCTCGCGGTCGGCTACCGCAAGGTCGAGGTCCGCTGGTCGACCCACGACGCCGGCGGCGTCACCGGCGTCGATGTCGAAATGGCCGAGCTCTGCGACCGCCACCACCACCCATAGCCTCGCCGCACAGGGAGGCCGCCGGGCCCGATTTCCACTATGTTACCCGAATATCTCGTCCAGCACGTCCGCCTCCCCGAGGGCAGCCCGCTCCTCGAAGAGGCGCTCACGCACCCGAGCTTCGCCAACGAGCAGCGGCCCGATCGGCGCATCGACAACCAGCGCCTGGAGTTCCTCGGCGACGCCGTGCTCGGCCTCGTCACGAGCGAGCTCTTGATGCAGCGCTTCCCCGCGGCCAACGAGGGCGAGCTCTCGCTGATGCGCTCGCTCCTCGTCAACACCGAGGCCCTCGCCGCGTGGGCTCGCTCGGTGGAGCTCGCGCCGTCGCTCAAGCTCGGGCGCGGCGCCGACGCGGCGGGCGAGCGCGATCGCGACAACGTGCTCGCCGACGCCGTCGAGGCCATCGTCGGCGCGGTCTACGTGGCGCGCGGGATCGAGGGCGCGCGCGAGATCGGGGGCCTGGTCGTGGGCGATCCGCTCGCCCGCCTCGGCGAGAGCCGCGCCGTTGGCCGCGACGCCAAGAGCGAGCTGCAAGAGCAGGTGCAGGCCGAGGGATCCTCGTCGCCGCGCTACCGCGTCATTGGCACCGAAGGGCCGGATCATCGCCGCGCCTTCCACGTCGCGGTCGAGGTCGACGGCGTCGTCATCGGCGACGGTCGCGGTCGATCGAAGAAGGTCGCCGAGCAGGCCGCCGCGCGCGCCGCGATCGAGGCGCGCGCCACTCCGAAGGTCGAGGCCACCACCTCGGCGCCTCCTCCGTCCAACGCGCCTCCGCCGCGCGAGCCCGCCGCGCTCACGCCATCCGTCCGAGAGCCTGGAGCCCCTGAATGACGCCTGCCCGCCTCCGCCGCCTCGCCACCGCGCTCGTCCTCGCCCTGGCCGCCCTCGGCCTCGCCCCGCTCGCGTGGGCCGGGAGCTACCTCGATCGCGCGGCCCTCATGCTCGACGAGGCCCGTCGCGAAGGCGACATGCTCCAGCCGCGCACCAACGACAAGGAGATGGTCCTCGTCGTCCGGAGCCTGGCCGAAGCCCGCGCCAAGGTCGGCCGCAAGATGGAAGTGCCGGCCGCCGTCGTCCGCGCCGCGCCCCACCTGCTCCTCGTCCTCGAGAACTACGAGCGCGCCGCCGAGGCCGCCGACGAGGGCAACTTCAAGAAGTTCATGGAGCACCTGAACACCGCGCGGGACGAGGAAAAGACCTTCCGATCCCTCCTGAGCGAGCTCGGGTACACCCTCCCGGAGATAACCTCGAAGCGGTGACCGGCCCCACGCGGGATCGTGTTGACCTTCCTGATGTTGAAAGCTATGTTCAACATCAAGAAGAGGCAACCGGGCATGTACGTGTGTCTTTGCATGGGGGTCACGGATCGGGTCATCAAGGAGCTGGCGCGCGAAGGCGCCTGCCCGGATGAAATTGCCGCTTGCACCGGCGCCGGCAGCCGCTGCGGCACGTGCGTCTCCACCCTCCGCGCCATCGTCCACGAGACCCAGACCGCCTCTGACGGGCACCGCCGGCTCGACGTGGTTCAGCTCGTCGCCGACACCGCGGCGTGATCCCGCACCCGCTCGATTCCGCGCAGTGAATGCGCCGACGGCCTCTGCCGTGCTTTCCGCTGGAATCGTCCCCTTCACCCTTCTAGTTTGGCGTAGCGTCAACCGCGAGGACGGGGTGGGTGCGCTCGCGCGCAGGTTCCTCAGCCTCGGATCCGACATCACCCGCCGTTCGGCGCGCGTGATAGCCGCATCCGTCACGCCGAAGAGGTCTTCATGAAGGGTATCAAAGAGGTCATCGAGCTGCTGAACGAGGTCCTCGCCGGCGAGCTCGTGGCCATCAACCAGTATTTTTTGCATAGCAAGATGTGCACGAACTGGGGCTTCACGAAGCTCGGGGCGCACGCTCGCGGCGAGTCGATCGGCGAGATGAAGCACGCCGACAAGCTGACCGATCGCATCCTGCTCCTCGACGGCCTCCCCAACTTTCAGCGCCTCGACAAGATCAACATCGGGCAGACGGTGCCCGAGCAGATGCGCGCCGACCTCGCCCTCGAGATGCACGCGATCAAGCTCTTGAACGCCGGCATCGCCATGGTCCGCGAGCGGGGCGACAACGGGACCGAGGCTCTTTTGAAGGAGATCCTCCTCTCCGAAGAAGAGCACGTGGACTGGATCGAAACGCAGCTCCGCCTGATCGAGCACCTCGGCGAGGTCCCGTACCTCGCCGAGCAGATGTAACAGGCCCTCGCCGCTGGAGAGAGCGATGCCGAAGATTCTGGTCGTCGATGATCAGCGCAACATGCGCACGACGCTCGCAATGATGCTGCGAGGGGCTGGGTACGAGGTCGACGAGGCGAGCGACGGAAGCCAGGGCGCCGACATGGGCGGCCGCGGCGCGTACGACGTCGTGCTCACCGATCTGCGGATGGGAGGCTTCGACGGGATCGGGGTCCTCCGCGCCGTGAAGGAGTCGCACGCGATGACCGAGGTCATCGTGATGACGGCCTACGGCACGATCGAGAGCGCCGTCGAGGCCATGCGCCTCGGCGCCTTCGACTACATCCAGAAGCCCTTCACCGAGCAAGAGCTGCTGGTCAAGGTCGAGCGCGCCAACCACAACCGGCGCCTCGCCAACGAGGTCCAGCTCCTCGCGAGCGAGTTCAAAGAGCGATACAAATTCGAGAACATCGCCGGCCGATCGCAGGCCGTCCGCGAGGTGCTCGGGCGCATCGTCAAGGTCGCTCCGACCGACGCGACGGTGCTGATCACCGGCGAGAGCGGCACCGGGAAAGAGCTCGTCGCCAAGGCGATCCACGCCAACAGCCGCCGCGCCGATCGCCCGTTCGTGCCCGTCAACTGCGCCGCGATCAGCGAGACGCTGCTCGAGAGCGAGCTCTTCGGTCACGCGCGCGGATCGTTCACCGGCGCCGTCAGCGCGCGCAAAGGCCTCTTCGAAGAGGCCGACGGCGGGACGTTCTTCTTCGACGAGATCGCCGAGACCCCGCTGACGTTCCAGGCCAAATTGCTCCGCGCGATCCAGGAGAACGAGATCCGTCGCGTCGGGGAGAACAAGCCGATCCACATCGACGTGCGGATCATCGCTGCGACGAACCAGGAGCTGCTCACGGCCGTCGCCGAGAAGCGCTTCCGTCAAGATCTCTACTACCGGCTCAACGTCGCGCGGTTCGTGCTCCCGCCGCTCCGCGATCGCCGCGAAGACATCGCCGTGCTGCTCGAGTTCTTCCTCGAGAAGTACAACCGCAAGATGAACACCCGGGCGCGCTTCTCCGACGGCGTGGTCGAGGCCGTCACCGCGTACGACTTCCCCGGCAACATCCGCGAGCTCGAGAACATGGTCGAGCAGGCCGTGGCGCTCTCGGGCGGCGGGCCGATCACCGCCGACGACGTGCTGCCCGCGACGCTGCAACCGAAGCGGCCGTCGAGCAGCGGGCGCACCCTCGCCGACGTCGTCGACATGGCCGAGCGTCAGGCGATCGAGGCCGCTCTGCGCGACTGCGACGGGAGCCGCGAGAAGGCCGCCGAGGTGCTCGGCATCAGCGCGACGACGCTGTGGCGCAAGATGACGCGCCTGGCGATCACCTACCCGCCCGCGTGACTCACCCGCTCCGCCAACCCCACGGCGGAGCGCCCGATAAATCCGGCCAATTTCAGAGTTGAACGGGGAAGGCCTTCAGGGCTTTCCCCGGTGCAACGTCCAACACGTTGCACCTGATGCCTCCATGCGCACCACGCCGCATTTTTGCGCAAACCGGCTCGCTGGCCCCCGAATTGCTAGCGCGTACGCGCACAAGTCGCAGCGGAGGTGGTTACTTTGCCTCGAGTCCTGATCGTCGACGACGAAGAGAATCAACGTCGAACACTGTCGATCGGGCTCAAGCTCGACGGCTTCGAGGTCTCCGTGGCCGGCTCGGCCGCCGACGCGCTCCGTCGCCTCGCCGCGCCACCACCCATCGACCTCACCATGATCGATCTGATGATGCCGGGGCTGAACGGCCTCGAGCTGGCGCGGCAGATCCGGCGGCTGTACCCGGGCGTTCGCGTCGTGCTCTCCAGCGCGTACCACCTCTCCGCGCGCCAGGTCGAGCGAGCCGACTGCGGCGCCGTGGGCTTCGTCCCGAAGCCGTACCGGCTCGACGAGCTCTGCACCTTCCTTCGCTCGAAAGCCAAGCCCACCTCGCCGCCGCCGGTGTAAGCGAGGCGAGTGCGGCGCGATCTCCTCGATTTCGACCTGCCCCCCGAGCGCATCGCGACGCATCCCGCGGCCGCGCGCGACGGAGCTCGCCTGCTCGTGCTCGATCCCGCGCACGATACGCTCACGCACAGCACGATCCTCGAGCTTGAAGCGCGCGTCGCGCCGGGCACGTTGCTCATCGTCAACGACACGCGCGTCGTGCCGGCTCGCCTGCTCGGGACGAAGGACGGCACCGGCGGACGCGCGGAGATCCTCCTGGTACGACGCCTCGGCGAGGCTTCGATCACCGAGGGGAATCGATCGATCCCGGCCGAGCGCTGGCGCGCGATGGGCCGCTCCTCGAAGCCGCTCCGGCCGGGCGCGCGCCTCGCGTTCCGGGCGCGCGCCGCGGCCGCGGGCGCAGGCCCCACCGTGCTGCGAGCGCAGATCGAGCAGCGCTCCACCGACGATGGGCTCCTCGACGTGCTGCTCTTCACGCCCGACGCGAGCTCGATCGACGCGGCGCTCGAGGCGGCCGGCCACATGCCGCTGCCGCCGTACCTCCACCGCGCCGACGAAGACGAAGATCGCGAGCGCTACCAGACGGTGTTCGCGCGCGTGAAGGGCGCCGTCGCCGCGCCCACGGCCGGCCTGCACCTCTCGCAAGCGCTGCTCGATCGCCTGGAAAACAAGGGTGTTCAGCGCGCCAGCATCACGCTCCACGTCGGCCTCGGGACCTTCCAGCCGGTGACCGCGGACGACCTCGACGATCACCCGATGCACGTCGAGCACTACGACGTCCCCGAGGCGACGGCGCAGGCGATCGCGGCGGCGCGATCCCGCGGCGCGCCGGTGCTGGCGATCGGCACCACGGTCGTCCGCGCGCTCGAGAGCACCGCCGACCGCGCGCGACCCGGCTGCGTGCGCGCCGGCTCCGGCGAGACGCGGATCCTGATCCAGCCCGGGTACGATTTCGCGGTGGTCGACCAGCTCCTGACGAACTTCCATCTGCCGCAATCGACGCTGCTGGCGCTGGTTTCGGCGTTCGCGGGGCGCGAGCGCGTGCTGGATGCCTATCGCTCTGCCGTCGAGAACGGCTACCGTTTCTTCTCCTATGGCGATGCGATGCTGATCCAGTCCCGCGATCCACGGCCCGCCCGCGGCGAGGCCACCTCGTGACGGCGCCCTCGACCCCGGGCTTCGCGTTCCGTGTCGACGCGACGTGCGGCAACGCGCGCACCGGCGTGCTCACCACGCCGCACGGCGACGTGCCGACGCCGACGTTCATGCCCGTCGGTACGCAGGGCAGCGTGAAGACGCTCTCCCCGGACGAGGTCGCCGCGACGGGCGCGCGCATCGTCCTCGGCAACACCTACCACCTGTGGCTGCGCCCCGGCCCCGAGGTCGTCGCGCACAACGCCGGCCTCCACGGCTTCACGAAGTGGCCGCACGCGATGCTCACCGATTCAGGAGGCTTCCAGGCCTTCTCGCTCGCGGAGCGGCGCACGCGCAGCGAAGACGGCTTCGTGTTCAAATCACACCTCGACGGTTCACGCCATGCGCTCTCGCCCGAGGTCGCCATGAAGGTGCAGGGGCAGCTCGGCGCCGACATCGCGATGCAGCTCGACGTGTGCCCGCCGGGCGAGTCGCCGCTCGCCGAGATCGAGGACGCGTGCCGCACGACGACGCGCTGGGCGCGCCGCTGCCTCGCCGCGAAGCGCCCCGATCAAGCGCTGTTCGGCATCGTTCAAGGTGGCACCAACGCGGCCCTCCGCCGCGCCCACGCCGACGAGCTCGGCGCGCTGCCCTTCGACGGCCTCGCTCTCGGCGGCTTCAGCGTCGGCGAGCCGATCGAGCGAATGCACGAGGTCGTCGGCGAGATCGCCTCCACGCTCGATGAACAGCGCCCGCGCTACCTGATGGGCGTCGGCACCCCGCGCGATCTGATCCTGGCGATCGCCGCCGGGGTCGACATGTTCGACTGCGTCCTGCCGACCCGCAACGCGCGCAACGGCCAGGCGCTCACGCAGTCAGGGCGCGTCGTGATCAAACAGGCCCGCTACAAGGAAGACCTGTCGCCCCTCGATCCCACGTGCTCGTGCCCGACCTGCGCCGGCGGCTACTCGCGCTCGTACTTGCGTCACCTGTTTCTTGCCGGCGAGATCCTCGTGCTACGGCTGTTCTCCGTGCACAACCTCCACCTCTACGGGCGCCTCGTGCGCGAGGCCCGCGAGGCGATCCACGCGGGCACCTACCCGGCCTTCGCCGCGGCCTGGGCCAGCGCCGGGAGCGCCTCGTGACCGCACCGCGCTGTTGCCGTGGAACCCGCGCTCGGGTAACGTCCCCCGACGGCGTCGAATGAGCGAAGACGCGAAGAAGCCGCTGGGGCGCATTCTGCTTCGGCAGCACGCGGTGACCCAGCCCGATCTCGACGAGGCGCTCGCCCAGGGCGAAGCCGGCGGGCTTCCGCTCGCCACCCGCATGATCGAGTCGGGCACCCTCTCCGAGATCGCGGCGCTGAAGGCCCTCTCCGAGCAGAGCGGCGTCCCCGGGATCGACCTCAACCAGATCTGCGTGCGCCTCAAGGATCTGAGCATCCTCCCGAAAGAGGTCGCGGTCCGCCATCGCCTCCTGCCCGTGCTCGTGCGCGACGATCGCGTCTTCGTCGCCATGGCCGCGCCGACCGAGAAGAAGGTCATCGACGAGATCGAGTTCGTCACGGGCAAGCACGTTTTCCCGTACATCGCGCTCGCCGGCCCGCTGATGCGCGTGATCAGCTCGGCCTACGAGATGCGCGATCGCGGCGAGGCTTTCTACGTCGGCCCGCAGTGCCCGCCGGAGATCCAGCGTCGCGCTGGCCTCGCGCCGACGCCGGTCGAGGCGCCGCCCGAGGTCGGTCGCCAGACCGCGCTGCCTCCCGCGCCGCCCGTCGGAGCGCGATCAATCACGCCGCAAGAGGCGCCCGTCATCCGCGCCTCGGCGCCGGCCGCATCAGCCAGGCCGCGCGAGGGCAGCGTCGCCGCGCGGATGCCGCAGCAGTCGCCGAACAGCCCGCGCGAGGGCAGCGTCGTCGCCCGCCTGGCGAACGTCGGCGGCGCGCCGCCCCTCCCGAACCGTCGGCCGCCCCCGCCGCAGGGCTCGCTGCGTCCCTCGCTCGAGGGCCCGCCGCCGAGCGATCCGTCGGTGCCTCCCTCGCGCAAATCGGACCCCGATGCGGGCTTCCGGCCGGGCTACACCGGCACCACGAACGCCCCGCCGCCCCGCCCCGGCGCGACGGGCCCCGCCGCCACGGTCGCGCGCGTCGCGGCCTCGCTCTCGCCGGTGATCGTCGACGACGCGATGGGCAAGATGACGATCGCCGACGAGCTCAGCGACACCGACTTCGGCCTCGCCGATCGCGATCTCTCGGTGATGACGGCGCTCCCGCAAGCCGCGCCGCCGCCCGCCACGCCCGGCCAGCGCACCGTGCTCATCGTCGACGACGAGACCGACATCCGCAAGCTCCTGCGCCGCGTGTTCGACGACCGCGGCTACCGCGTCCTCGAGGCCGACCGCGGCTCGACGGCGCTGAGCATGGTGAAGGAGCACATGCCCGACGTGATCATCCTCGACGCGATGCTGCCGGAGGTGCACGGCTTCGACATCGCCAAGCGCCTCAAGGGCACCGAGCGCTACGGCCACATCCCGATCGTGATGGTCTCGGCGGTGTACCGCGGCTGGCGCTTCGCCGAGGATCTCAAGACGAGCTACGGCGTGGACGCGTACCTCGAGAAGCCCTTCAAGGTCGGCGACGTCGTGCGCGCCGTCGAGAACGCCCTCGAGCGCAACGCCCAGCCGCAGGACCCCGAGAAGATCTCCGCCGAGGCCGAGAAGATGCTCAACGCCGGCATCGCCGCGTACAAGCAGGGCGACATCGCGACGGCGATAGACCACCTGCGCGAGGGCACGCGGATCGATCCGCTCGCGTACCGGCTGCACTACCACCTCGGCCTGCTCCACGGAAAGCAAGGCCGCGTGTACGACGCCATCCAGGAGCTGCAGACGGCGCTCGAGATCAACGGCCGCCACTTCCCCGCCCTGAAGAACCTCGCGGTGCTCTATCAAAAGGCCGGCTTCCGCAACAAGGCCATCGAGATCTGGGAGCGCGCCCTCGCCGTCGCGCCGGACGACGCGACGCGCCTGTCGATCAAGGAGCACCTCGTTGGGCTCCTGTAGCTGCCAGAAGCGTCGTAATGTGAGACCGTCCCCCCCTAGCGAGGTGGCCGCGCACCGATGAAGTTTCTCTGCGACAACTGCAAAGCCAAGTACCAGATCGGGGACGACAAGGTCGCCGGCAAGACGGTCCGCATGAAGTGCCGTCGGTGTGGCTTCGACATCCACGTCAACGCCAGCACCATCGTCGAGGAGACGAGCGCCGCCCCGTGGCCCGACGCCTCGGCGACGATGCAAGGATCGATGGCGATCGTCACGCCGGAGCTCGCGGCGTCGCTGGGCCTCACCTCGCCCGCAGCGCCTCGTCCGGCGGAGGCGTCGAGCATCCCCAAGCCGACGATCCCCCGCGCCGTGGCCGCGCCGCGCGCGCCGATCGCAGCCCCCGCGCCGCCGGCCGCGGCGCCGCAGCCGGACTGGAACCAGGCGGGCGGCGAGATCGACGACGAGAGCACGGCGATCATGACGATCCCGCTGCGCGTCGCCGTCGCCGCTGCGAAGGCCGCCTCGAGCGCCGGCGCCCCGTCGCCCGCTGCGCCGCCGGCGGCCACGCCCTCGGCACGCCCGCTCTCCACGACGCCCCGTCCCGCGCCCGCCGCGACGCCGCGCCCGGCCGTCGCAGCGACGCCCCGCCCCGCCGGCCTTGCGCCTCGCCCCGGCGCGCCGCGCCCCGGCGCCGCCTCGCCGGAGCCGGCGCCCGCCGCCTCCGCCAGCGCCAAGCCCGCGCCCGGCGGGGTCGCCGGCGCCTTCGCCCGCGCGGCTCAGGCACCGGAGCCCGCGGCGGCGTCCATCCCCGAAGACGGCTGGTACGTCGGCATCGCCGGCACGCCCTTCGGCCCCGCGAGCCTCGACGCGATCCGCGAGAAATGCCGCGCCGGCGACGTCCACGCCGAGTCCCTCGTGTGGCGCGACGGCCAGGGCGAATGGAAGCCCCTGCGCACCTTCCCTGCCCTGCTGACGATGCTCAACGTCGTCAACGCTGGCAACTCCGTCAACGCTGGCAACGCTGGCAACGCTGGCAACGTCGCCGACGCGGCGCGCGTCGCCTCGCTCGCATCCAACGTCCCGGCGGCCACGCCGACCCCCGCGCCGTACACCTCGCCGACCGAGCCGGCCCCGTCCGAGCCGCCGGCTGCCGCGCCTGCTCCTTCGCCCGACCCGCCGTACGCGGTCTCGGCGTTCGCCTCGCCGATGGGGCGCGGCTCCGCGGCGACCGCCGTCCTCACCGACGTGTTCCCCGATCGCGCGGGCGACCCGTTCGCCGCGCTGGGGCTGTCCACGGGCGCTGCCGCGAGCAGCGCGTCGCCGTCGGCTGCCCCGGTCGCGGCGCTCGCCGATCCTTTCGCGCCGCCGGCTCCCGCGCCCGCGCCCGCGCCGGATGCGACGGCCGCGGCACCTGCGCCGTCGAAGGCGCCGTCATCGCCGGACAGCGCCGCGAGCGGCTTCGCCTCGGGGCCGACAGGCGTACCGGTCGACATCGACGACGTGGTCCCCCCGCCGCGACGCTCGCAGCCGCACCCGATGGCGTACGCGTTCATCGCCTTCGCGGCCGTGTTCGGCGGCGTGGCGGCCTACGTGCTCCTGTCCAAGCCGCCGGCACCGATCGTCGTTATCCAGGCGTCGCCCAGCGCCGTCGTGGCCACGCCTCCGCCGTCGTCCGACAAGCCCCAGGCCTCGGCCGAGGTCGCCGTCGGCGAGCTCACGACCGACTCCTCCGGCGCCCCCGTCGTCCGCCAGGGCGGGCCCCTCACCGGCCCGAAGCCGAAGAGCTCCGCGGGCGCCGTCGCCGCGCCGATCGACACGTCGGGGTTCACCAGCACCATCCCCGGCCCGTCGACGGCCGTCGTGCCGCCGACCAACGCGGGCAGCCAGCTCTCGGCGGGCGAAATCCAGGGCGTCGTCGCGCAGAACCAGTCGATCGTCAAGCGCAAATGCTGGCAGCCCGCGCTCGAGTCGCGCGCCGCCAACGCGCCGAGCAACGCGCGCGTGAACGGCTCGATCACCATCGGCGCGAGCGGCAGCGTCGAGTCCGCTTCGGCGAGCGGCGGCGAGCGCGATTTCCCCGGCCTCGCGAGCTGCATCGCCGGCCGCATGAAGGGCTGGAAGTTCCCGCCCTCGAGCAGCTCCACGCCGGTCAACGTCCCCTTCGTCTTCGCGGGCCAGTAGCCCTCCGCTGGGCCCGCCCGCGGCCCGAACCCGGCTCGACGCGCCGGTTTGTTCGTGACGAAGCGCACGCGCGTTTTGACGCCTGCGCGCTTCGCGGCTAAGCGTGGACGATGACCGAACGCAAGATCCGGGTCCTCGTCGCCAAGCCCGGTCTCGACGGCCACGATCGCGGCGCGAAGGTCGTCGCTCGGGCCCTGCGCGACGCCGGCTTCGAGGTCGTCTACACCGGCCTCCACCAGACCCCGGAGATGATCGCCGCGGCCGCCGTGCAAGAAGACGTCGACGCGGTCGGACTCTCGATCATGTCGGGCGCGCACAACACCCTCTTCCCGGCCGTGATCGACGCGCTCCGCGCCCGCGGCGCCGACGAGATCGTCGTCTTCGGCGGCGGGATCATCCCCGACGAAGACATCGAGCGCCTCCGCGCGGCCGGCGTCAAAGGCGTCTTCACGCCGGGCACCCCGCTGAAGACCATCATCGACTGGGTCCACGCGAACATCGTCCCCCAGAACGCCTGAGCCTCGGCGCCCGTCGAACGGCCCACCCTCCAGGGCCTCTTCCAGGTGGCTGGTGTCAGACACCAGCCACCGGAGCCGTCGGTGATTTTCGTCGAGCCGGGCGCGCGGCCAAGGCGGAGGAGGAGCCGTACGCAAGTACGGTGACGACGACAACGCCGGCCCCGCGCCCGGATCGGCGAAAAGCACCAGGCTCCTAGAAGATCATCCCGAGATCGACACCGAGCGTCCACTGCTTGGCGACGCCCTTGAACTCGTTGTCGCCCGTGCCCGCAGCGGCCTTGTCGCCGAGCTTGATCCCCGTCACCGGATCGACCTGATGATCCGAGCCTTGATTGGCCGCCTCGGGGCTCGTCAGGTCCGTCACGAAGTGAACGCCGAGCTTCACCACCTGGACGCGGAACTGCAGGCCGAAGTCGAGGCGATGGCGGGTGAGGCGAACGGCGTTGAACACGCCGGTGTTGTTGAAGTCGCCGCCGCTGCCCTTGCCGGCGTTGCTGGAGCACACCGGGGTACCATCGCGGTACGGCGTGGTCGAATCGGGGGTGGCCGGGGTATTGGTCCCCTTGAATCCACAGGCAGCCACAGGATCGGTGTTGGGCGTGAAGTCGACGAGGCCAGAGTCCCCGAAGATCCGGATCCACTGATAGCCACCATAAGGCGTGATGATCAGCGATCCTGCGATGGGGATGGGCTTGGAGAGCTGGGCGTCGAAGCCGGCCACGGTGAGCTGCATCTCCGGGGTTCCGGCCACCGTACGGACCGAGCCGCCGACGGAGATATCCGGGAAGATCGCCGGGATCCCGGTGCGAAAGCCCTCGAGGATCGACATCCGCACGTCGGCGCCGATGGTGAAGATGGTGGTGTTGGACAGCCACCCGAACGCGCCAGTCAGCTCGAGGCCGAAGGGGAAGCCCTTCCTGATCTTCATCTGGTAGAGCTGAAGGAGGCCGGCGGGCGTGGGGTTGCTGTCGGAGAAGCGTTTGCTCGAGGGGTCTTGAAGGCCCTGAGTCCCGCGCTTCCAGTAATCGGCCTTGTTGTCGATCGACGTGTAGTCCGCCTCGATGGCGAGCTCGAACCCGCCGAAGCCGGTGGAGCGCGCCGAGTGCATCGCCGAGGGGGCGACGGCGAAGCCGTACTGGGCGACGAGCTTGGAGAAGTCTCCATCCTTCGCGCGGCAGAAGGCCGGGGCGCCGCCGGTCGGGTGATACGCCGGGTTGTAGTAGAGTCCCCCGCCCGTCCCGACGGACCGACAGCCTTGATCGACGACGAACCGGCCGAGCGCCGGGTCCATCGTGTCGGCCGCCGCAGGGCGAGGAGAAACAATCGCCGCCGCGGCCAGGGCCAGCGCGGTAGCGAGACGGGCCGCAGAGCGGAGGGGGCGCTGTTTGTCTTTGGTTCCAGGCATACCGAAGTCTCGGGACGAGGCTACGTGTCTGCTCGTGGCTCCGTCAAGGGATAGGTCACGCGCGACGCGCTTGCTCCCCGCGCCGCGTCGCCGGATAGAGGCGTCGTGGCCAAGGACACGCTCCCCCGACTCCGCGCGCCGCGCGTCGATCCGCCGTTCCGCATCGTGCTCGTGGAGCCAGAAATCCCGCAGAATACCGGCAATATCGGCCGCCTCGCCGCGGCGACGGCGAGCCCGCTCCACCTGGTCGGGCGCCTCGGCTTCCGCACCGACGAGCGCTCCGTCCGCCGCGCCGGCCTCGATTACTGGCACCTCGTCGATCTCGAGCAGCACCCGAGCTTCGACGATTTCCTTGCGCGTCACCCGGCCTCGCGCCTGCGTATCTTCAGCTCGGTCGCGACGGCCTGCTACCTCGACGCCGATCTCCGCGCAGGCGACGCGCTGGTCTTCGGAAAAGAGAGCACCGGCCTCGATCAGGCGCTCCTCGATCGCTTCCCGGGCGACGTCTTCGGCATCCCCACCATCGGCGCGGTGCGCTCGCTCAACCTGGCGAACGCGGTGTCGATCGTGCTCTACGAGGCGCTCCGTTGCACGGGCGTGCTCGGTCACGCCGCGCCGGGCTGAGTGGACGACGTGCAGCGATCGGGCTATCGCGCTCCCTGATGGCGAAGACGATCACCACCCTGCTCGTCGCGCTCGCGCTGACGGTCGCGGGCTGCGGGCGACGGCTCCCGGACGCCACGCCCGACGGCGCCGTGCGCGAGCTGGTCGGGCGCCTCCACCGCGTCCACGGTGATCCCGCCGATGCGCACGCCGCGTACGATCTCCTCTCGAAGCGCACCCAGGCCAACCTCAGCGCCCGCGCCCAGCGCTACAGCGCCGCCAGCGGCAAGATGATCGCGCCCGAGGCCATGCTCGCGCCCTCGCGCTTCCTCACCCGCTTCGAGCCCCAGCGCTACACGGCGAAGATCGCCGGCGCTTACGCCCTCGTCGACGTCACGGGCCTGCTCGAGGGCGACCACGCCCAGATCGCCTGCGTGTTCGAAGACGTCGGGTGGCGCGTCGAGCTCGCGCTGCCTCCCCTCGCTCCGGTGCAGCTCCGCCCCGGGAGCTGACGGCTCCGGCGGCGGTGTCCGTTCGACACCGCTCGCCGAATCTATCTGGCCCTGTTTACGCTGCGACCAGCGACTCAACAGAGCACATCGAGCGTGCGCAGCGCGCCAGGGGTTGGGGCCGCTTGCGGCCCCATCTCAACCGACCAAGGCCGCTTGCGGCCCCAATCGCGACTAGTTCGCGAGAAAAATCGCTTCGATCTCGGTGCGGACCTGCTCTTCCGTCTGATCGCGGGCGATGGCGATCTCCTTGACGATGAGCGTGCGGGCCGTGTCGAGCATGCGGCGCTCGCCGAACGAGAGCTGCTTGTCCGTCTTCAGGCGGTACAAATCGCGGAGGACCTCGGCGACGTCGTAGATCGACCCCGTCTTGATCTTGTCCATGAAGCCGCGGTAGCGGCGGTTCCACGTCTGGTTGTCGAAGGCGATCGTCCGCTCGCGGAGGATGTCGAAGATCTCGCGGATCTCCTGCTCCGAGATGACCTGACGGAGCCCGACAGCGCTGGCGTTGCTGACCGGGACCATGATCTTGCGGTCGGTGTCGAGGATGCGAAGAACGTAGAAGCGCTGGCGATTTCCGGCGATGTCCTTCTCTTCGATGTTGACGACCTCGGCCACGCCCTGGGCGGGATAGACCGCTTTGTCGCCAACTTTGAACTGGATCTCCGAACGAGCCTGCATAGCTTCTCCTTTGCCAGACGACCCGCCTCGGTCAGCGTCTTGACCGACTGGAGCCGGTGCTACCGACCCTTCCGGCGTGGCGTCGGCGCCGGCGGGGAACCGGCGTCCTTGCTTCATCATTCCCGTAACCTCGGGATGCATCGCGATTTCGTCCACGATGCTTCGTTGGTGCGTTTACTGATTTGCGCGCTTGATGCGTGATGCCTGAGCGCGCAACCTGTCGAATTGGGGGGCCGCTCGTGGCCCCGGCGGAACGGAGCAAATCTCGCTGTTGGCGGCTTCCGGAACGACGTTCGTGAAACGTGGCCTGGTCGACGGAAACAGGGAGAAAACCGGACTCGGGGTTACCCCTCTGAAAGGGGGTATTCTGCGCCAGGCGCGCGCACTCTAATGAGAACGCGGGAGTGTGTCAAATCAAAACAATGTCCATGACTCGCCGGACGATCAGGGTGGACATTGTCTGGCCGTGTGCCCCTCGATGCGGGTTTGTGTTGCCGCCGGCCCCGGACTGACCAGGCATCACTATGGGGCAGATTCCCTGCTCGTCGAGCCCTCGAGCAATCGCGCCGCGAGGCCCCAGCGCACCCCGCGATCCGAGACCAGGAGGTCGCCGCGCGTGAAGGGGCGCGACCACGCGAGGATCTCCTCGGTGATGATCGCGCCGGCGACGATCACGTCGGCGCGCTTGGGCTCGATCGTCGGGATGGCGCGGCGCTGCGCGACCGGGATCGCCGCGAGCTCGCGCGTGGAGCGAGCGATCTCTCCGGCGCTGATCCGCGCGCCGTGGATGCGTGCGGCGTCGTAGGGCGCGACGCCGAGCGCGAACGCGGCCAGCGTCGTCACCGTGCCCGCCACGCCGACGAGCTGCGCGTCGGGGCCAGGCGAGCCGAGCGAGGTCAGCGCGGCATCGAGCAGCGCGCGCGTCGTGCGGCGGACCTCGGCGATCTCGTCCGCGCTCGGGGGATCGGAGGCGAGGCAGCGCTCGGTCATGCGCACGCTGCCGACGTCGACGCTGAGGGCGCTCGCGAGCGTCGCCGAGCCCGCGTCGACCGAGCCGCGGATGAGCTCGGTGCTGCCGCCGCCGAGATCGAACACCAGCGCGGATCCCTGGATTTCCAGGCCCGACAGCGCGCCCGCGAAGGTGAGCTCGGCCTCCTCGTGGCCGGAGATCACCCGGGGCGCGACGCCGAGCAGCGCCGCCGCGCGATCGCGGAAATCCTCGCCGCCCCGAGCGTCGCGCATCGCCGAGGTACCGACGACGTCGACGCGCGCCACGCCGGCGCGGCGGATTTCTTGCGCGTAGTCGCCGAGGCACGCGAGCGTGGCCTCGACGGCGGCGGGATCGAAGGCGCGCGTCCTGTCGACGCCGCGGCCGAGCCTGGTAATCGTCGCGCGCTCGAGCACCGCCGCGGTCGCGCCGTCGCGGCGCTCGGCCACGAGGAGGAGGACCGAGTTCGTACCGATGTCGATCGTCGCGACGCGCATGGCGATCGCTACTGGGTCAGGCTCTTGAGATCGAGCATCTCTTCGACGCTCGGGACCACGACGAGCTCGCAGCGGCGGTTCGCCTGCTTGCCGTCCGGGGTGTCGTTGCTCTTGACGGGATCGGTGTCGCCGAAGCCGGCCGCGCTCCACTTCGTGGGGCTGAGGCCGCCGCCCGGATCCTTGCCGGCGACCGGCGCGATCAGGAACGTGAGCACCTCGCGCGCGCGCATGACGCTGAGGCCCCAGTTGTCCTTGTAGCGGCCGCCCGCGAGGGGCGCGTTGTCGGTGTGGCCGGCGACCTGGAAGGTGCGCGACGAGAGCCCCGCGTCCCCGCGCACGACCTCGGCGATTTTGAGAAGGATGGCCTCGCCCTCTTTCTTCAGCGTCTCGCGGCCGGAGTCGAAGAGCACGTCGCCGGGGAGCTGGATCACCATGCGGTTGTTGCGCACGGTGACGTTGAGGCCGAGCTTCGTCAGCGCCTGGAGCTTGTCGCGCAGGAGCTCGAAGCGACGCTTGATCGCCTCGAGTTGCTCGGCGCGGCGCTTGTAGTCCTCGAGCGCGCGGGCCTGCGTCTCCAGGTTGGCGTTGAGGTTCGAGATGTCGACGCCGGCGCCCTTGAGCTGGCTCTTGAGCTGGTCGATCTTCGCGAGCTGCTCGTCGATCTCGCCCTTCGATTTCTTGTTGCGCTCTTGCTCGGCGGAGAGCTGCGTCTTCAGGTCGTCGATCTGGTGGATCTTCGCCTGCATCTCATCTTCGGAGTAGCCGCACCCGGTGGTCGCGCTCGCGAGGAGCAGCGCCGAGAGGGTGGTGGCCGCGATGGATCGTTCGAGCATTGGTGCACCTCCTGCGCCGCCAGCGGCCGCGGGCGCGCAGGGTACGCGAAAAGGGGCCCTCTCGACAAGCACCTCGGGGCACCGGAGGCCGAACGAGCGCGCCAATCACGAATTCTTCTCATGGTCAACGTCAATCGTCGATCAAGGATTACCTGAGGTCCGATCAGGAAATGAGGCTCAATTCAATTGACATTGACGAAAATGTATCGACGACGCGCCGTCGGAGTCACCCTCGCAACGCTTGCAGAGCCATCTTCCCGGGAACCTGAGGGGTGACGCTCCAGGGAGGCCGCAAGATTTTCCTTGACCATCACGATGCGTGGCAATATATGTGCTGCAACATCTGTTGCCTTGCCCCGCGCAGTACGCGTGTAGCGGGTGAGGCGGCCTACAGGAGGGTTCCAGATGGCTGCTAAGAAGACCGCGAAGAAGTCCGCCAAGAAGGTCACCAAGACGGCGAAGAAGCCGGCTGCCGGCAAGGCCGCGAAGGTCGCGAAGAAGCCGGCCGCGAAGAAGACGGCCGCCAAGAAGACGGCCGCCAAGAAGACCCCGAAGCGCGCCGCTGCGAAGCGCGCTCCGGCGAAGAAGACGGCCAAGAAGGCGGCGAAGCGCGCCCCGGCCGCCAAGAAGCCGGCCGCCAAGCGCGCCCCGGCCCCCAAGCGCGCCGCTGCGAAGCGCGCCCCGGCGAAGAAGGCGGCCAAGAAGGCCTCCTCGTCGCGCGGTAGCAAGTCTGCACCCGCCTCGGCGCAGACGGCCGCCGCTTCGAGCGACGAGTCCGAATGAGCTGAAGGTCGCCTGAGGAGGCGCTCCGTCGCGACGAGGGTCGCGCGGAAATTCGAGCTCTCCTCGATTCACGGCGACGCTTCACCGGAAGGACGGCTGGCTTCATTGCCCGTCGTCTTTCTGCGTTTTGTGGCTGCCAATCTGACCCCTGCCCTCGCAGGACCGCAGTTTCGCGCTTCGATCGTGCATGGATGACGAACTTTCGCGCTGGACGAACTAGCCTCGTGGGGTGATTCGCCGCCCCGCGCTGATCCTGGCGCTGCTCACCACGCTCAACCTCATCAACTACCTCGATCGCTTCCTCGTGATGGCGGTCGGGCCGCGGATCCAGGACAGCCTCCATCTCGGTGACGCGCAGATCGGGTGGGTCGAGAGCGCGTTCATGCTCGGGTACTTTCTCACGAGCCCGATCTTCGGGTGGCTCGGGGATCGCTACCCGCGGAAGGGGCTCATCGCTGCCGGCGTCGCCATCTGGTCGGTCGCCACCATCGGCTCGGGGTTCACCCACAGCTTCGGGTGGATGATCGCGGCGCGCGTCGCCGTCGGCATCGGCGAGGCCAGCTACGCCACGCTCGCGCCGACGATCATCGACGAGATCGCCGACGCGAAGAACAAGAACCGCTGGCTGTCGATCTTCTACGTCGCCATCCCCGTCGGATCGGCGCTGGGGTTCCTCCTCGGCGGGATGCTCGAGCACCGCTTCGGGTGGCGCTCGGCGTTCTTCATCGCCGGCGGGCCGGGGCTCGCGCTCGCGCTGGTGACGACCTTCATCGCCGAGCCGAAGCGACGCGAGCGGCCGCGCGAGGCGTCGTCGGGCTTCTCGGCGTACCTCGATCTCGCGCGGCGCCCGGCGTATCGCGCGACGGTCGCCGGGTACGTCGCGCAGACGTTCGCGCTCGGCGGCTTCACCGCGTGGGCGGCGCCGTTTCTCTACCGCAAGCTCTGCCTCGAGCTCCACGTCGCCAACTTTCGCTTCGGGCTGATCACCGTGGTGACGGGCCTCGCGGGGACGGCGCTCGGCGGCTACCTCGCCGACCGCTGGCCGGGCCAGGACCGCGTCCAGGCGGGGCTCCGCGTGTGCGCGTGGTCGTCGATCATCGGCGCGCCGCTTTCGCTCGCGGCGGTCTTCGCGGGCAGCTCCACGGCGTTCCTGGCGGCCCTCGCCCTGACGGAGCTCGCCATCTTCGTCAGCGTCGCGCCGATCAACGCCGCGGTGATGCGCACGGTGCCGACGCACCTGCGCGCGCGGGCCATGGCGGCGTCGATCTTCGCCATGCACCTGCTCGGCGATCTGATCTCGCCCCCGGTCATCGGCGGCCTCTCCGATCACTTCGGCGACGATCACGCCTTCTGCTCGGGCGCGCGCGGGCTGCAGCTCGGGATGTACCTGCTGCCCGCGGCGGTCGCGCTCTCGGCGGTGTTCTGGTGGAGGGCGTCGTCGAAGCCGGCGCAGGCCTCGGCGGAGGAGCTGCCGGAGGCGGACGTGGCGGGGTGAGGCGGATCGAGATCGAGATCGAGACCGAGACCGAGGCGGGGGGCGTCAGCCGGCGTGAACCTCGTTGGTGCTCCAACGGTTGGAGCACCAACGATCGCGGCGAGCGCGAGGGGAGCGGCTCAGTAGCCGGTGCGGCGGATGGCGTGGTAGGCCGACGACGCGGTGCGGAGATCGTAGACGCAGCCGTCCGCGCAGCCCTTGCACTCGTACGCGTACATCGAGCCCCAGCCGTCGCCCTTGGCGTAGACGAAGATGTGACCGTGGCCGCTCGAGTTGTAGACCATGGCGTCGGCCGCCTCGACCTTGCCGCGCGAGACCGTCGACCACTTGCTCGAGTCCTGGTCGAAGTCGACCGTGCTGTACGGGTGGTTGTCGTCGTTGAGCACGCCGTTGGTGCTCGGGACCTGCCAGACCTTCGCGGCGAGGCCGGAGCAGTCGCCGCCGTACTGGCCCTTGTGCGAGCAGCTCGGGCAGCTGCCGGAGCACGAGCCCGCGGTGCTGCTCGTGGGCCCGCTCGTCTCGAAGCGGCCGTGGCCCCACCAGTACGAGTACCCGACGGCCGACTTGGCGCGGGCGAGGGCCTGGGTGCGCAGGTTGCTGGAGGGAGGCGGCGGGGGGTTGCCGGTGCCCGTCGACTTCAGCGTGTAGTACTTGCCGAAGCTCCAGCCGACGACGCCGCCGTGCTTGATCTTGTAAAAGCCGTTCGAGGGCGCGGAGGCCTCGAGCTCGACCGACGCGCCGCTCGGCACGACGTGAAGCACCTTGGCCGACGTCGAGGGCGACGAGCGGAGGTTCACGCCGGTGGTCGAGACCAGCGTCGAGCCGACAGGGAAGTCGCCCGAGATCGGGCTCTCGTTGGCGCTGACGGTCTCGTCGGCGCCGACGAGCTCGCCGGAGTCGGTGTCGCCGGTGCCGCTCGGAGCGCAGGCCGAGAGCGCCAGGAGCGAGCCGAGGGCGAGCGGGGCGGCGAGAGAAATCAAGCGGTAGGCGATTGATGACATTGTTTTTGCATCCCTTGTGAGCGCGTGGCGTAACACGCTTCAGCAAGGTGCATACCGTTCAAAATGAGTATGCAACTGGAGACATCAGTGCACAAAGGTAGGACATCGATTCTCCTTGTAGTTGCCGCAGCCGGCGTGGCCCTCGTGGCCTGGCGAACGTGCGGATCGAACGAGCGCGGATCATCGCTGAAGCCTGTTTCCTCGGCGAACGCTGCTGACGACAGCCCGTCGACGGTCGCGGGCCACCCGGCTTCGACGCCGTCATCGACGTTTGGCGCCACGCCCGCTGACGCGACGCATAACGAAGCTGGCGCAGGACGGGTGGTATTTTTTTCTCCATGGGGTGGATCAACGAAGGATCAGCTCGGCCACGACCGTCCTCTCGAAGGCAACCCGGTCGGACCGATGAGCCTCGCGCATGACGGCAAGGGGCGCGTCTACGTGCTCGATCAGGTCAACGGCCGCGTCGTGCGTCACGGCGTCGACGGCAAGGCGGAGGCGACGAGCGATCTGCGGCTGCGCAACCCGCAAGACCTCGCCGTCGCCGCCGACGGCTCGATGGCCGTGCTCGATCGGCTCGGCGACAAGGCGATCGCCTTCTACGACGAGGGCGGCGCGCTCCGCGGACAGCTCCCGCTCGAGGGCGAAGGCGTCGAGGAGCCGGGGCTGCTCACCGGCGTCTTCATCGACGGCAAAGACGTCTACGTCGAGCGCGAGCACGGCGCGCTGGTCAACATCGGCGACACCGCCGGCAACCCCGCCGAGCCGCGGAAAGAGATCCCCGGGCGCCCGCTGCGCGACGGGACGGGGTTCATCAACGCGGGCATCACCGACAGCGGCGCGGGGCGGGCGTGGGTCGCCGTCATCGATCGCGCGACCACCGATCACCGCTTCACGCGCGAGCTGCGGATGAAGGGCGAAATCCGCTCGATCCGCCTCCTCGACTCCGACAAGAGCGGGACGATCTACCTCGCGACCGAGATGCACCAGGAGCCCGCCGAGGACTGGATTTTGCTCCAGTGCCTCGACTCGCTCAAGGGCGTGCAGACCGGGACGGCGATGCTCCCCGCCAACACCATGCCGGAAGAGACGTTCCGCGATCTCACGGTCCTCGACGACGGCGGCGTCGTCCTCGCGCACCAGACCGAGAAGGGCGTCACCTATCAAACGTACGAGTGCAACTGAGTCGCGTCTGAAGATTCACTGGCAGAGGTGCTCGGGCATGGCGTCGATCCACGCTTTCATGAGGGCCACGCCCTCGTCGTGAACGAGCTTGTGGCCCACCGGCGGCATGGTGACCTTGGCGGTGAGCGTCTCCATGCGACAGACCAGGATCGACTGGTCGGCGTGGCCCGGGACGACGTCGAACGAGAGGCCGCAGGTGCCGCCCGCCCCTGCCGACGCGGGGGATTTGCATACGCCGAAGTCGGTCGAGTCGCCCTTGATCGGATCGGTGTGGTCGTAGTCGAGGCGCAGCGCGGTGCCCTTGGCGAGGCCGATCACGCCGTGACAGTGGCTGCAGTTGGCGTCGAGGTAGGCGCGGCCGCGCTCGCCCACGTCGCCGGTGCCGGAGGGATCAATCAGCGTCTGGCGCTGCGCTGCCGGCGGCGGGGCCACGTCGAGGAGGCCGAGCGCGACGAGGTGGTCAATCTGGTTCTCGGGGCCCTTGCCGTAGTCGTGATCGCGGTTCCACTGGCGTGTTCGCCCGGCGAGCGAGCTGGTCTTGCCCGTCTTGCCGTGACACTCCTGGCAAACGTTGGTGTTGGGCACCTCGTAGGCGTTGGTCCGCGTCGCGCCCTTCTCGTCGATCCAGGTCATGTCGATGGTGTCGCCGGCGACCTTGATCGTGGCCGTCTTCTGCGCGGCGTCCCACTCGTAGGTGTGCGAGACCCAGCCCGCGGGATCGCTCTCGTGGACGAGGAGCCGAGTCTCGAGGAGGCGAATGCCCTTGGTCGGATCGCGCGCGTCGATTGGATATCCGAAGTTCTTGATCAGCACTGCGCCGACGGGGAAACTCCAGCGCTCCGTGTCCTGCCAGCCGATCTTGGTGCCCTTGGGCAACCAGAGGAAGCGACGTTTGGCCGTGTAGTCGGAGAACAGAGGGGCGTTGACGTCGTAGGGGATCACGCTCGCGCTCGGCGTCTGCGTCGCGGCGTCGGTGAAGAAGTGCCACTGGTCGAGCGTGTCCCAGGGCGAGCCTTCGGGGGCCGGCGTTGGCTCGGTGATTGCGCTCGGGCCGCCTCCGGCGCCGCCCGTCTCGGGCGACGAGCTGCACGCGGCGAGCAGGGTGACGAGGACGAGCGCGCCGCGGATGGGGGAGGCAAAGGCTTTGTTCATCGAGGGATCCGGAAGCCGTCGACGGGCACGGGCAGTCCGCTCGGCACCGTCTTGGGGCGCGAGGGGCTGCGAGACGCGTCGGTGAGGCCCTTGTTGAGGAACGTGACGATGGCGGTGATCTCGCCGTCGTCGAGCATGCGCGAGGCGCGCGCGGCCTCGTGACGGACGGCGGCGTCGAGGGTGTCGACGGCGCCGGTGTGGAAGTACGGGCCCGACTCGCGGATGTTGCGGAGCGTGGGCACGCGGAAGGCAGCGTGGTCCGCGGGATCGTGCGTGACCTCCTGTCGTCCATCGTCAACGACGCCGGGCAGAGGCGCGACGCCGCGATCGATGAAGCGGCTCTCCTCGAAGAGCGGGGGCGCGTGGCAGCCCGAGCAGCCGACGTCGGCGAAGAGGTTCATCCCGCGCTTCGCGGTGTCGCTGAGCGCGCCCGCATCGCCGGCGGCGTACTGATCGTAAGGCGATCGATCGCTGACCATGGAGCGCTCGAACGCGGCGATCGCGCGCTGCAGGTTGATGACGGTGACCGGCTTCGCGTCGGCGGGGAACGCCGCGCCGAAGAGGGTGACGTACTCCGGGATCGCCGCGAGGTCGGCGGCGACGGCGGAGGGATCGCGGTCGAGCTCCTTCTGCTCGTGGAGCGGGCCGAGCACCTGCTCTTCGAGCGAGGCGACGCGGCCGTCGGCGAAGAGGAGCGGCCGATACGCCGCGTTCCACAGCGTCGCGGCGTTGCGGCGCGTGACGTTCGGGCCTTCGCGCCCCGGGCCCGTCGGGCCGACGCCGTCGACGCCAATCGAGAGCGCGAGGCCGTCGGACATGCCCCAGATCTCGCTGTGGCAGGTGGCGCAGGCCGTGGCCTTGTCGGACGAGAGGATCGGATCGTAGAAGAGCAGCTCGCCCAGATCGATCTTCGCGCTCGTGCCCGGGTTGTCCGCGGGCTCGGGCGCGCGCGGCATCGCCACGGCGGGCCAGGGCAACGGCGGAGGCTCCACGGGGACCGCAGATTCACCGCCGCCGCCGCAGCCCGCGAGGGCGACTAAGGCGCTGAGGAGGGGAGCGCGGGGAGGTCGCACTGGTACGGCTTCGTGTCGGTGGACTGGAGCGACTTGCCCATGTCGGGATCGGCGAGGTGAGCCCCGGCGAACATGCGGAACGAGGGATAAGGGGCCTTGGTCCCGAGGCAGAACTTCGCGTCGTTCTTCGAGGGATCGGCCGTCTTTCCGATGCCGTCCCAGGTCACGTCTTCGAGGGGCTTGACGCCGATGAGGTCGAGCGGGGTCTGGGGATCGGTGCCGTTGCCGGAGAAGAGGTTGTCGTGCACGAAGGTGCGATCGGGGTCGGGATCGATCTTCGGATCCGTCTTCGCGCCGGGGACGAGCTGCGACATCAGGGTGTAGCTGACGACGAGGACGCCCGCGCTCTGGTTGTTCTTCACGGTGTTGTTGCGGATCTCGGTGTCGTCGGCGCCGACGACGAGGATGCCGCTGCCCTGCGGGACCGACGAGACGAACGTGGACTTGTCACCGAAGTTCTTCCGGTTGTTGTCGTGCACGTTGTTGTCGTGGAGCAGGTTCTTGCTCGCGTCCTTCTTGTCGAGGTTCGCGAGGAGGAACACCGCGAGGCCGCCGGTGTTGTCGTAGATCTCGTTGTCGTAGGCCTCGCCGTTGGTCACGTTCTCGAGCTCGATGCCGAGCACGCTGCCGTGGGCCTTGTTGCGGCGGATGATCGCGCCCGTGCTCTGACCGACGTAGATCGCCGCGTCGGCCGCGCCCGAGACCTCGCAGTCCTCGACGAGTACGTGGGTGCACTCGGCGGGGTAGATCGAGTAGGCGCCGTTCGAGGGGAGCGAGCCCGCGTCCCAGCTCACCTTGAGGTTGCGAAACGTGGGCTTGTCGGCCTGGCGGACGACGACGCCGTTGCCCGGCGTGTTCTTCACCCAGAGGTTCTCGATGGTGAAGTTGTCGGACGTCACCAGCATCGTGTCGTTGCCCCCCTTCGTGTCGCCCGCGAAGTCGAGGACGCTGTCGGTGACGAGCTTGCCCGCGCCCTTGAGCGTCACGCTCGGGACCGTGAGGCTGAGCTGCTTGTCGAGCTTGAAGGTGCCTGGACAGAGGCAGACCGTCTCGCCCGATTTGACGTTGATCAGCGCCGTTTGAAGCTTCGTCGAGTCGTCCGAGCTGGTCGCGACGGTGGTGGTGCAGCCGGTGGTGTCGACGGCGACGCCGGCGCCGCAGGGGCCCTCGGGCGCCGCGCCGCCGCCGCTGGTGGTGTCGCCGCCGCCGCAGCCGGCGAGGACGATCGAGCCGAGTGCGAAGGCCACCCAGGGGCCGCGGACAAGAGAAGGCATGCGCATGAATCGAGGCTCCCACGGGGTGGGCGCTGCTGTCGAGAGCGAACGCAATGCGCTGCGATGCGTCACTTCGGGGCGCAAAATGATTTGCAGGTGCTGCCAGATGTCGACTCGACGCTGAACCCGTCGCACTTGGTGTCGGCCACCGGATCGCAGGTGTCGGGGCCGCCGCTGCCGACCGTGTTCTCGCTGCCGCCGAAGAAGTCCTGATTGCAGGTGCCGCCGGAGCACGTGCACGTCTTGCCGCTCCAGCCCGAGTGCTCGGTGATGCACTGCGCGCACGCGGCGACGAGGCCCTCGGTCGCGGTCACGCAGGCCTGCTGGCAGTCGGCGGGATCCTGACTTCCGCACGCTCCCGCCGGCGGTTTACAGGCGAGCACGCACTTGTCGGAAAACTCCCCTGACGCGACGGAGGAGCCACCGCAGGCCGCCGGGACCAGGCCGAGAGCGGGAGCGAGCACGATCATGGCAATCAAGGAGCGCATTGGAACGCGCTACTTCAGGGGCAAGAGGTCGACAAGGGCTGGAATCGGCGGCGGGACACGACCGCGCACGTGGGCTATGGGTCCCCTCCCCGATGCCGCACTGGACCGTCGCCACGTTCGCGCTGCTCGCCCTCGCAGCGCTGGGGTTCTTCCTCGCCGCCACGTGGGCCCATTTTCGCTTCTGGACGCGGCGGCTGACGCTCTCGCTCGAGTACGCGTCGAACGAGCAGATCGTCACGCCCGACGGCGCGACGATCGAGCTGCGGCGCGTGCCGATCCCGGAGGCCGCGGCGAAGGTGGCGCTGCCGCCGGTGCTGCTCGTCCACGGCCTCGGCGTCAACCACCGGAACCAGGATCTGCACCCTGATTTCTCGCTCGCGCGCTACCTCGCGGCGCGCGGTCGCGACGTGTGGCTGTTGACGCTTCGGAGCGGCTTGCGGCCGCGGAGCTGGGCCGAGCGGCAGCGGGTTCGCTTCGGCGCGATGGCCGAGAACGACATCCCCGTCGCGGTGCGCGGCGTGCTCGATCGCACCGGCGCGGCGGCGCTCGACTACGTCGGCTTCTCTATGGGCGGGATGCTGCTCTACGCGGCCATCGGCCGCAGCGTGCCGGAGGCGCTGTTCCGACGCGTGGTGATCGTCGGCTCGCCGGGGCGCATCGGCGTCGCGCGGTGGCTGCGTCCGCTGCTTCGTCGCGTGCCCCGCGCCCTGGTGCCGACGATGCGCTTTCGCCTCGGCGCCGCGGGCATCGCGTTCGCGTCGGAGTGGCTGCGCACGCCGTTCCACGAGCTCCCGTACAACCCGGGCAACGTCGCGAAGGGGATCACCCGCGCGGCGTTGATGAACCTGATGGAGGACATCCCCGGGCCGCTCAACGCGGACTTCGTCGAGTGGGCCGGCGCCGACGGCGAGATCCGCACGAGCCGCGGCGCAGCGCTCGAGGGGCTCGCGAGCCTCGACACGCCGGTCCTGTTCCTCGCGGGCACAGCCGACAAGCTCGCGCCGGTCGTCACGGTGAAGCGAGCCTTCGACGCGTGGGGCAAGGATCGGCCGTCGACGTCGAAGCGCTTCGTCACCGTCGGCCGCGCGCACGGGCAGACGCAGGATTACGGGCACGGCGATCTCGCCATCGGCAGCACCGTCGCGGTCGATCTCTTCGCGCCGATCGCCACGTTCCTCGAGGAGGACGCCGCGGGGATCGAGGCCGCGGCGAGCGCGGGCAAGGGCTGAAATCTTGGCGAATTCGCCGCTCAGCGCGAGGATCGCGGGAGAGTCATGGACCGCGTAGTCGACGTCGTCACCGCGATTTTCTACACGGCGACGCTCGGGGCGCTGCTGTTCTTCCTCCACAAAGTCCTCTGGCTCGTCCGCTACAAGTGCCTCCAGGCCGCGCTGATCGACGCCTCGGTCGCGGAGCTCGATCGCGCGAACGCCCCGGTGATCGCCGAGTGGAACGCGTTCACGCGCGACTGCTGGAGGAGCGGCCTCGACGGCGCCGACGTCGAGGACGCGACCGATTTCGTCGATCGCGTCGAGGCCAGCCTGTCGCGTCTTCGTCACGACATGCGCGCGACGCGGACCTCGCTCGAGGCGCGGATCGGCGACGCGCTGACGACGCGCGCGCCCGAGGGGACGACGACGGTGCTTTCGCTGCGGCGGGTGTCGGGGCCCGATCCCGAGGCGACCGTGACGGTGACGATGGACCTCGTGTTTCCCGCCGTGTCGCCGCCGCGACCGCCGGATCGCAGCCTCTACGCGCTCGAGTCGCGCTCGCGCTACGGCGTGCTCCGGCGCGCTCTCGTGTTCTTCTCGGGCGCGGCCGACGTGGTCTACAGCTCGCACCACGTCGCGCTGATGTCGCAGAACGTCCACGTGCCGACGTCGATGATCGTGCGGCGCCTCTCGCTGGTGTTCCTGATCCTCGCGGTGGTGCTCGTCGATCTCGTCTTCGGGGTGAAGCGCTGGCTCGCGGGGGTGCTCGACGGATGGCTCCGCGATCCCCTGCCCGCGCACGCCGGCAACGTCGCCGAGGCGGTGAATCAAGGTGATTTCTTCTCGAAGAACCTCGCGCAGATCCTGGCGTTCGGGGTGTGGATGGCGATCTACGGGGCCATCTACCTGGCGCTCTATTTCCTGCTGCGGCGGCGCTACCAGGTCAACGTGCGGCGCCTCGCGGAGATGGCGGCGGGCGAGGCCGCGGCGATGAAATCGATCTACCGGCGGCACCTCGGCGATCTCGTGCGCTGGGGTCGCGCGTACGGGCGCAGCCTCGACGGCGCGGTGGAGATCACGCTGCGCCACGCCGACACCCTCGTCGATCACGACGCCCACTCGCTCCGGCGGCGCCTGGCTCATCCCGCGCTCCTCGCGCAGGCCACGACGAGCGCCGAGTCCTTGTTTTTACGGCTGCCGGAGTCGCGCGGCGAGCTCCAGGACGTGGCCACGCGGCAGAAGCACTCGCGGCTGCACTACCTGTGGCCGCGCGCTGACGAGATGGGCTATCAAGCGCGCTTCGCGCAGTACCGCGCCGCGTGGCAGCACCTCGAGAGCGCGGTGAGCGAGCTGCGGAGCGAGCGGCCGGATCCGCGGAAGGCGCATGATCTGTGGCAGAGCGCGGCGACGTACGCGACGGTGTTTGCGCCGCTGGTGCCCGTGGGCGCCGCGGAGGCACTGCGGGAGGCGTATGCGCAGATGGTGACCGAGTGTGTGGCGGAGACCGAGAAGGATATGGTCGCGCTCGACCGGCGGTTGGGGGAGCTGTCGAGGAGCTTGAATGAGCAGCTCGGGTCGGCGCGGGCGCTGTGTGCGTCGAAGGTGGAGCTGTGCAATCAGGCAATCCAGGGGGCCGCGGCGGCGCGGGCGGCGGAGATCATTCGCTTGCGCGAGCAGGCGCGGCTGGAGGCGATGGCGTTCGAGATTTGAGGGGCGGCCTCGGGGGTGGCATCGGGGGTGGGATCGGCGTGCGGTTGGCGGCTCGGGGGGTGGGATCGGCGTGCGGTTGGCGGCTCGGGGGGTGGGATCGGCGTGCGGTTGGCGGCCCCAGGGCGGCGGGGCGCTTGCGCGGCGCGGGAGCGGCATGGGAGGTCCGACGGAGCCGCTCAACGCCTTCGCGCTACGCAGCGGCCCGGCGAGGCCGGACCGTCGTGCACCAGCGGCCAGCTGGGCCGGGTGAGGCGGGGAAGACGAGGACCGGAGGACCGCAAGGGCGCGAGGGACGCAAGCGGAGCAATGCGCTCGACGGCGTCCTTGAATCGATCGATGTTGGCGTCGATCTCGGGCGAAGCGCCGAAGTGCGCGCGATTGAGCTCATGAAGCGCCAGGGGCTCGCCGGCGATCGTGGGGAGTCGACCGAGACGCGCCGGCGCGGGGAGGAGCGTCAACGATTGTTCCGCTCTCGCACAGGGGACAGCGCAAGTCCCATTCGGTCTGATTGAAACCGAGGTCGCGCTCTCCGAAGAACTCGCAGTATTGCCAGAAGAACTGGCACTCGCGCAGGAGCACGTCCTCGCGCGAGCCGGCAAGCGCAGGCCCCAGCAGACTCGCGAGGCGTCGTCGGACCGAGCGTAATCGCGTTGAAGGTCACGCAGGAGATCGTCAAATGCGTTGGCCATCGGGATCCTTACGGATGAGGTTGCGTGCATAGCTGGTAGGTTGGCTACGTCCCCGGCTCGCTCAACCCCTCGTCGTCGTCCCCGAAGAACTCCGATTCCTCGTGCATATCGTACCTACGAGCCACCTCGGGATCGGTGGTAACCAGTTGTGCGTAGTCGTCTGCGGTGCCCCCCTCGGGGTCGAGAACGACGCCGTCGGCCTTCATCTTGCGGAGCTCCTGCACCGCGTGGTCGAGCGTGGCGATCATCTCGTCGAGCGACTTCGCCTCGAGCGTGAGGAACTTGTTCCGCCAGAGAAGCACGTACCTCTTCTCGGTCGCCCGAAGCCCATCCCAGAGCTCCTCGTACTTTGCCCGAACGTACTCGTGTACTTGGCCTGAGAACGTGCGCGGGAGCGACAGCGTTTTGATGAGCTGCTGAACATCCACGAGGTCCTTCGCCCGGTCGGCTCCGCCCGTCATCCCCGAGGCGAGCTTCAGCTCCACGAGGCGGGCAAGCCCGATGAACCTCACGCCGTCCTGCACGACGGGATCCGTATCGGATGGGTTCGGGAAGCTGACAGGCTGTACCCGGCCGCTTCCTGGGTAGTCACCCGTGAGCACGAACTCGATCTTCACCAAGGTGTTCGTATCGCGAAGGTTCTTGGCTCCGGCGAACTCGCGCTTGTACCCGCGTCCGACAAGCTTCTCGTGGAGCTTCTTGAGCTCGGGGCGCGTGATGAGAATGTCGATGTCCTCGGTCATCCGCGCATAGCCGTGCGCCGTGAGCGCCATGCCACCGATGACGACGTAGGACATGCCCAACTCGTCCAGATTCTTCGTAAGCTCGCGGAGGGTCTCGTGGAGCTTGCTGGAACCATCGAAGAAGCGCGCCGACTCGCTCATGGCCCACCTGGGATCTTGCTGAAGGCGTTGCTCGTAGGGGAGCTGAGTCTGCTCTGGACGAGCGCGATCCAATAGCCCAACCGCACGGGGCGTTCCTGGTTGCTGAGACGGCGTCACCGATCCACTCGCCACGGGCCGACGATACCACGGAGCATAGACCGAGCAAACGTCAAGCAGATCGAGCGAGCGGCCCGCGAGGCTCCCGTCGGCCCAGCCGGCGTCGAGGAGGCCCTGCGCGAGGCCGTCGCGTGCGCCGACGACCCGATGCAACCCGCGGGGAGGCGGACAGGGGCGTGCAAACGCTTTCCTACGTCATGTCGAGTCCCGCGTAGGGGAAGCGTTCACAGCGACAGTGCGTCGCAGGGTGCCATGGATCTTGGTCGAAGCATGGCCGCTCGGCCCTTGGCAGAGCGATGTCCGCCCAACAAGTAGTAAGCAGACCTGTCGAGCTCTCTACCTCCGCGATAGCCCTACCCGTCTAGCGCACCTCCTCCGCTGTTCGCCAGATCAGCCGCTCACGCGGCGGCGGAGCAACCGGCCGTCCAGCAACCCGCGATGCTCCGCTCAGCGCCGTGAATCCGCAAGGGAAATCATGCCCGAGATTCCTGGGCAGATCGGACCAGCGCCGTAGCTCCGCGAGCCTCGCTGTCGTCGGGCAGATCGGCCGAGCGCCGCGGTTCCCTGGCCGACTTTACCTGGCCCATCACCGGCTCGCGGCAGGCGGGCCTTGTTTGGAACCCCCGCTGCCAGAGCCAATCGCGCCCCGCATCTGGACACGTGCGATCGCGCGCATCGGCACCGCGACCCCGCCCCCTCGGCGGCCGGCTGACCGCGAGCCGCACGGGGTGCCGACCACGAGCCCTGATTCGCACGCGATCCCCACTCACAAGGCTTGACTCTCGATGTGTGCCCCGGCACCATGCCGACTCGGACCGGGCGAACCTCGCCCGGGGAGGAGAACATCAATGCTCGATCTGCAGCGCCTGATCATCGTCCGCCAGCGCCGCCTGGCGCAGACTCTCGGCGAGACAGCGCAGGACAAGGCCTTCGTGAAGACGCTGGCTCCCGATGTGCGCGCCGCGCTGACGGAGACGGTGACGGCGGGAGAGGCCCTCGACTCCGCTCATGTGCTCCCACCGCTCCTGGTCGACAACAGCACCGATACCGTGTTCGGCGCATTCGACGCGTTCGTGGCGAGCATCGTGCGAGGGATGACCGATCGGGTGATTGCGCCGCTGCCGGCGCCGCAGGCGAAGAAGAAGGCCGCGGCGGCGACACTGCGGCAGCGTGCGTTCCCGCACGGCGTGGATTTCCTGTCGCGCTCGATGCCCCTGCAGTACGACGCGATGGTGACGGTGATTGGCACGCTCCGCAATGATCCGGAGTGCGTCGCCGCCGTCAAGGAGCTCGACGCTGGTTACTTCGTCGATCACATGGAGGCTCACCTCGCGCCGTATGGCCGCGCCGTGAGGACCACCGACGACCGCGACATGGAGTCCGTCGGCGCCGCCTTCCATGCGGCGTACGTGGGCCTCGTGGTCAAGAGCACGGCGCACCACGCCGGCGCGGCCGAGATCGAGAAGCGGCTCTGGAACCCGTACCAGCACGAAATCGCAGCCCAGCGCGACGAAGAGCGGCTCGCTCGCGTCCGCACCAAGACCCGGAAAGCCGAAGCCGCGAAGGCGCCGAAGGGCGAAGCGCCGAAGGCCTGAGCGTCGGCGAGCGTCATCACCCCATCGCGGATCACAGTCACGCCGAGACGGTCGGCGTGATGACCCCCTGCCCTGCGATGATCTCCGGCATCGGGGCGGCGGTGGGTTTCTTCATGGTCCATCCTCTCCAGCGTCCGGAGCTCCTACGTACACTCCACCGCTCGGCTCCATCGCTCTTCCGCGCGCAAGGCCCTGGGGTCTCGGCTGAGAGGTCCTGCCGGAACACAGCCTCCGAGGTCCTCATCAGCTGCAACGTCCGAGTTGGGCGGCGGCGTCTTCGACCGAGCCCCGTCAATCAACCAGGCCAAGCCGCTCGCGCTTGCGCGATGCTCCGTTGCTCGACTCGGTCATCTACGTCCAACTCGCGTCGAGGACTACCGCTCTCCGTTCGCGATCAGCGCCATCATCTCCGGGTAGTGATACGTCGTGCTCGTCACGGGGTGGTGCTTAGCCGCGGCGACCATCGCCTTCGCGATCTGTTCCACGCTGATCGATTTGTACTTCGCCGGCGTGACGAACGAGAACAGCGGCAGGGCCTTCTCGAGCAGCCACGGCGTGTGCTGAGAACCGATGATCATCGCGGGGCGGAACACGCTCACGATCGCCGGCCCACTCGCGCGCACGGCCTCTTCGGCCTCGCCCTTCACGCGGCTGTACCGCGACATGCCAGCGGCGCCGCTGCCGCTGGCCTTCGCGGTCGGGTCCGCCCCCGCGGCAGTCATGAAGGCGAGATGCCGGACCTTGCCCGAATCTCGCAATGCCCGTGCGAACGCTTCGTTCAGCGCAACATCGACCGCGCGATGCTCCTCGAGCGTGAGCTTCGACGTGCCGGCCCCGACGCCGAGCACGCTGAATCCTTCCAGGTCGCCGTCGAATTCCCTCGCTGCATCGAGCGTCGCCACGGCGAGGGGCGCGGGCTTCATGTCGGGAACGAGCTTCTCCACCAGCCTGCGACCGGCGGTGTGAGCCATCGCGACCGCCTGGGGTAGCGATCGGCGCGATAGGGTGATGACGGCGTCGAAGCCATCGTCGTGGAACAACTCACGGAGCAGGGCCGTTCCGACGGACCCTGAGCCTCCGAGGACGATCGCGGTGCGTTTGCTGGTCATGGCGGCGCGATGATACCCGCGGGTTGCCGGGGAACGGGTGCTCAGAATCGCGCAGCGCTGCCGAATGCGATCACGCGCCGGCGCTCGCTTTCATCAGGGCGAGGCCGAACCACCATTGACCTTCTCCCGTGGCGACGTTCAGCTCGCCGCGCGCCATCCGCTGATAGAAATCGGCGAGCGAAGGCGTCGAGTCGAGCGTCTCGCCACCGGTGGCGCCCGCGTGTCCGCTCTGGCGGGCCAGGCGCAGGAACGCCGCGCCGGAGAGGGCCGCCACCAGCCGACGATTGCAGTCAAATCGGGCGGATAGCGCAGTGACCGGCTCACCGTCATGGGCCGAGAGCAGGCTCAGGCAAGTAGCCTCGTCCATGCGGAGGAATACCGCGATCGCCGCGAGATCGTAGAAGGGGTCATTCGGCCCGGCGGTGTCCCAGTCGAGCAGCAGAATGTTCTCGCCGTCGTGAACGAGGTTCGATGGATTGATGTCGTTGTGACTCAGCACCAGGGCGCGCTCGCGGGCGGGCGGCTCCTCGGTCAGCACGCGTTGCACCGCGTCGACGACGAAGGTTGGCAGCGCGAAGCTCTCCGCGAGGTCGGACCAGATGGAGGCGAGGAATTCCCGCGGATCCTTCGCGTCGGCGTCCGGCGGGAGCGGGAGATCGTGGACGCGGCGCACCGTGCGGCCCAGTTGCGTGAGCGCCGCCTCGTGGGTGTCCGGGTTGCGGTAGAAGGCCGGAAACGACCGGTCGACGACGAAGGCGCTCACCACCGCGCGCCGCGCCTCGTCCACGTGGAGGATGCGTGGCGCCAGACCCGCGTTCGCGGCGAGCTCCTGGATGCGTACCTTGTGACGCCAGCCGGCGGGCGGCTCGCCCTCACCCGCGATCTTCAGCACGAACGCCTGTCCGGCGGCCTCGACGCGATAGACACCGGCGCCGGAGAGCCCCGCGGCGATCCGGGTGATCGTGGGGGTGGTGCTCTGGAGATCGGCGGGCAGGCAGGCTTCGAGGTTCATCCTCGGCTCCGGCGGCAGGGTGCGGTTGGAGAGGACCAGGTTCGATCTCGCATTCATGTCGGGCAAGCTCACGATGGGCAGCTCGTGAAGCTGGAGACGGTGAACGCACCGCTGTCGTCGCCGAAAGCGTGCTCCTTGTCATCGAAGTTGAGGAAGAGCCGTTCGAAGCGCAGCGGCGGCTCCGGAGCGTTGCCGCTCCCCGGGAACGCGCGTAGCGTGGCCCGACCTGTGGAGTCGCTCGAAGGCCACGATGAACGCTGAGGGAATGGCCCCGGGCACGGTCCTCGAACACCGGTTCGAGCTGGAGCGCCTGGCGGGCGCCGGGGGCATGGGCACCGTGTACCGCGCGCGCGACCTCGCGACCGGGCAGCCCGCGGCCGTGAAGGTGCTCCTGCGAGCCGCCGACGCCGTGAGGTTCACCCGCGAAGCGCGCCTGCTCGAGAGCGCGCCCCACCCCGCCATCGTGCGTTACGTCGCCGAGGGCACGACGCCCGCGGGGACACCGTATCTGGTCATGGAGTGGCTCGACGGCGAGGAGCTGCTCACCCGCCTCGAGCGCGGTCCGCTGAGCGTCGAGGAGACCATGGTCCTGGCGCGACGCGTGCTCGGAGCGCTCGTCGATCTGCACGCGCGCGGGGTGCTGCACCGCGATCTCAAGCCCAGCAACCTCTTCCTGTGCGGCGGGCGGGTCGACGAGGTCAAGCTGCTCGACTTCGGCATCGCGCTCCCGCCCGACGCGTCGCGCCCGATCACCCGCACCGGGACGACGATCGGCACCCCCGGCTACATGGCGCCGGAGCAGGCGCGGGGCGAGCGCGACGCCGACGCGCGAGCGGATCTCTTCTCGCTGGGCGCGGTGCTCTTCGAGTGCCTGACGGGGCGTCCGGCGTTCACCGGGGCTCACGTGATCGCGCTGCTCGCCAAGGTCCTGCTCGAAGAGGCGCCGCGCGTGACGACGCTCCGCCCGGAGGTGCCCGGGAGGCTCGCCGATCTGATCGAGCGGCTGATGGCGAAGGCCCCGGGGGACCGCCCCGCGAGCGCCTCCGCCGTGCTCGCGGCGCTCGCCGACGTCGACGTGCTCGACGCCGCGCGGACGTCGTCGAGCGCGTTGCGGCTGCCGCGGCCGCCCGAAGAGCTCACGGCGGGGGAGCAGCGGCTGCTCTCGGTGATCCTGGTCGGCGCGGCGCTGCCGATCGCTTTGGGGACCGCGGCCGCGGGGACCGCCGCCACGCTGCCCGTCGCGGCCTTTCCTTTTGCAACGCCGCTCCGTGCCGTCGCCGCAGCTCATGGTGCCGCGATCGCTCCCCTCGCCGACGGTACGTGGGTGCTGGCGCTGAGCGGCACCGGCGCCGCGACGGATCGGGCGGCGCTGTCGGCTCGCTGCGCGCTGGCGACGCGCCGCGTGGCGGGCGACGCGCCGATCGTCCTCGCGATGGGTCGCGGGCTCGCGGGCGCGCGGCAGCCCGTGGGCGAGGTCGCCGAGCGCGCGGCGCGGCTGCTCCAGCTCCGATCGCGCGGCGTCGCGGCTGCGGCAGGCCCCGACGGCGCGACGGCAGCACCTTCGATCGGCATCGACGAGCTGACCGCGGGGCTGCTCGACGATCGGTTCACGTTCGAAGGCGAGGGCGAGCTGCTCGGGCTCCGCGGGGAGCGAGAGACGCCGAGCGAGGATACGCGCGTCTTCCTCGGCCGGGCCAGCCTCTGCGTCGGTCGAGAGCGCGAGCTGCGCGCGCTCGAAGAGGCGTTCGAGGCGTGCGTCTCGGAGCCGTGCGCGCGGGCGGTGATCGTCCTCGGCGAGGCCGGCGTCGGCAAATCGCGCGTCCTCCGCGAGCTCCTGCGCTCCCCGCGCGTCCGCGCCGAGACGCTGGAGATCTGGATCGCGCGCGGGGATCCCTCGAACGCGGGATCGCCGTTCGGTCAGCTCGGCCAGGCGTTGCGAGGAGCGGCCGGCGTGCTCGACGGCGAGCCGGTGGAGGAGCGGCGCCGCAAGCTCCTCGCGCGGATCGGCCGGCACCTGGGCGACGAGGGCCAGCGCGTCGCCGAGCTCCTGGGCGAGCTCTCGGGCACGACCTTCCCCGACGAGGCGAGCCCCAAGCTCCGCGCGGCGCGGCGCGATCCGGTGCTGATGGGCGATCAGATGCTCGGCGCCTGGATCGATTTCCTCGACGCCGAGTGCCGCGCGCAGCCCGTGCTGCTCGTGGTCGAAGACCTGCACTGGGGCGATCTGCCCACCATCCAGTACGTGGACACGGCGTTGCGACTCCTGAGCGAGCGGCCCTTCCTCGTCCTCGCGCTCACGCGCCCCGACGTGGAAGCGCAGTTCCCCGCCCTGTGGAGCCGGCGCTCGCCGATCGTGCTCCACCTCGGCGGCCTCCCCCGCCGCGCCTGCGTCCAGCTCGCCCGCGACGTGCTCGGCGATCGCGCCGACGGGGCGACGCTCGACCGGCTCTGGGAGCACTCGGCCGGCAACGCGTTCTTCCTCGAAGAGCTGCTGCGCGCGGCCGTCGCGGGGCGGGGCGGCGACGCGCCCCCCACGGTGCTGGCGATGGTGCAAACGCGGATCGAGGGCCTGGGCCCGGAGTCGCGGCG
>JANYGI010000013.1 GCA_025362495.1 Byssovorax sp.
CCGGCAGCAACGGAATATTCTCGACTTCATGCGCGCAGCTTGCACCGCCGCCCTTCGGAGTCACCCCGCCCCCTCGATACTCCCCACCGAACCAGACGTGATTCCGCTACGCCGCGTCGCATAAGGGCGTGAACGGGTACCATGTCGTGACGAGGCCCCAAGCTGTGGAAACCACGCTGCCCAGGCCACGATATCCCACCCTGTGGTGCCGGGAGGCACGCGGTGATGGTGTAAATTGCCGCCGTGTACCCCGGTATTCTCGATCTTTGCGTCCCAGATCACATCGGTCTGCGGGATAAAGTGTGAATATGCTCTCTCGTCTTGTTATGCTAGTTTCCGTAGCAGGGAGGGGTTCGAGGATAGTTGTGCATTGACCTCCCGCACGTGGAGTGGCGCCGGCCGTGGTCGCCCGGAGCGTGCACGCTCACCTCGATCCCCTCGTGAACTCCTCCGAGAGAGCCTCTCTCGATCGCGGCCGCGTCATCCCATCCCGGGCGGAGCGGCCAGTGACCCCACGCCTGAGCACAGGCGTTCACGGAACCGGTGACCCGATGGCGAATCGACTCTTTCTGGCCCTCGCGGCCGCGCTCCCGCTCGTGGTCGGCTGCTCGAGCACGTTCACCCCGATGACGTGCGCGGTCGACGCCGACTGCGGCGCAGGCCTCGTCTGCGGGGTGCAAGATGGGCAGTCAGCGTGCATCTCGCCCGCAGACGCGCCGCTCCTCATCGGGATGAGCGCGCCGGTGTCGGGCCCGAGCCAGGCGCTCGGCACCGAGATGAAGCTCGGCATCTCGCTCGCGTTCGACGAGCAGAACGCGGCGGGCGGCGTCCGCGGTCGCAAGCTCGTCCTCGACTTCCGCGACGACGCCTACCAGCCCGCGCTGGCCGAGGCGAACACGCGCGAGCTGCTCGAAGTCAAGGCGATCCAGGGCAAGGTGAAGTGCCCGACCACGACGATGCCGGCCGTCGCGGGGCAGGCGCCCGTCTCGATGACGCCCCTCGATCGCGGTCCCGACGCGGTGCTCGCCCTGATCGGCAACGTCGGCACGCCGACCATGGTGCGCAGCGCGCCGATCGCGCTCGAGACGGGGACGCTGTTCTTCGGCGCGTTCACCGGCGCCGCGAAGATCCTCCGCGACGATCTCGCCGGCTCGTGCAGTAAATACATCTTCAACGTGCGCGCGAGCTACGCCGAGGAGGCACGCGCCACGCTCGAGTTCTTCTTCAAATCGAAGGTCCCCGACGCCGCGCACGTGCTCAGCTTCGATCAGAACGACACCTTCGGGCAGGCCGGCTACGACGGCCTCGTCGCCGCGTTCAAGGATATCGAAGGCGATTTCAAGCCTCCGCCGGCCGATCCCGAAAACCCGATCGCTCGCTTCCGCTACACGCGCGACGACGCGACCAGCGTGCCGGCGCAGGTCGTCGCGGCCTCGGCGTACCTCCGCAAGCTGCTCGCGGCCGACACCGCCGATCACACCGTCGGCATCCTGATGACCGACACCTACGGCCCGGCGACGTCGTTCATCACCGGTATCCGTCAGTGGCAGTACGCGGACGACGCCGAGCAGACGACGCTGAAGAAGGCCACGCGCCTGACGATCATCTTCAGCAACGTCTCGTTCGTCGGACCCAACACGCTGGCGTCGCGGCTGAAGGACGCGGGGATGGTCGTCGGGCCGAAGGGCCCCGTGCCCTACACCGACGGCGTGCTCGTCTCGCAGGTCGTGCCCAACTACGAGAGCGATAGCAGCGACGTGGTGCAGCAGTACCGCAAGCTGATCGAGGCCGCCGCGGCGACGCCGAGCTTCACCTCGCTCGAAGGCTACATCTCCGGGCGGATCTTCGTCGCCGGCATGCTCGCGCACCAGGGTGCCTTCACGCCCGCGTCGCTGATCACGACGTTCGAGAACCTGCCCAACCTCAGCCTCGGCGTCGGCGCGTCGTCGGGCTTCTCCAAGGACTCACACAACTACTCCAAGTCGGTCTGGGGCACGGCGCTCGATGGCACCGCGGCCTTCAAGAACCGCTACTTCTGGAGCGAAGGCACGCCGCTGCAGCTGTTCGAGTGACGCTCTCACCATCCCGCACGAAAGCGAGGAGACCCGATGACTGAACCAACGGCACCCACCGTCGTGGGACGCTACGTGCTGCACGCGGCGATCGCGCGCGGCGGCATGGCGACCATCCATCTGGCGCGCCTCCACGGCGCCGAGGGCTTCAGCCGCACCGTCGCGGCGAAGCGGCTCCACCCGCAGTTCACCGAGGACGCGGAGTTCCTGAAGATGTTCCTCGACGAGGCGCGCATCGCCTCGAAGGTCCATCACCCCAACGTCGTGCCGATGCTCGACGTCGTGCAGTCGGGCGCCGAGGTGATCCTCGTGCAGGAGTACGTGCACGGGGTCCCGTTCGACAAGCTGCTGCGCGCGATGAGCCAGCAGAAGAAGGTGCTGCCCATCGGCGTCGCCGTCGCGATCGTGGCGGGCACGCTCGCGGGCCTGCACGCCGCCCACGAAGCGAAGGACGAGCTCGGGCAGCCGCTCGGGATCGTGCACCGCGACGTCTCGCCGCAGAACATCATCGTCGGCGTCGACGGCATCCCGCGCCTGCTCGACTTCGGCGTCGCCAAGGCCACCGTGAACAGCCACGTGACGCGCGCGGGGGTGTTCAAGGGCAAGCTCGCCTATACGTCGCCCGAGCAGCTCCAGGGCTCCGTCACGCAGTCGGCCGACATCTACGCGGCCTCGGTCGTGCTGTGGGAGACGCTCGCGGGACGGCGGATGTACCGCGCGGGGAACGAGGCCGAGCTCGTCGCCGCGGTGATGGCCGGCTCGCTGCCGACGCTGACGGACGCCGTGGATCGGAGCACGGTGTCGCCCGAGCGCTGGGCGCAGCTCGAGAAGCTCGAGCCCCTGCTCGCGATGGGGCTCGCGTTCGCGCCGGGCGACCGCTTCGCGACCGCCGCCGAGATGCACGACGCGCTGCTCGAAGCGGCGCCGGCCGCGACGCCGGCCGAGGTGTCGAAGTGGGTGAAGCTCCTCGGCAAGGAGTACCTCGAGGGCCGCGAGAAGGTCATCGTCTCGGAAGAGTCGAGCTGGCGGCGGCAGCGATCGGCGATCGGCGGAGCGGCGACCGTGCCCGTCGAGGATCCCACGGAGCAGTCGGCGCCGGGCTCGGGCCCCGGCGTCGCGTCGCAGTCGACGGCGACCGCCACCGCGCTCCAGACATCGTTGATGGCGCCGCTCCCCGCGCCGCCGCCGGGGCGCTCGCAGTGGGCGCTCGTCGGCGTGCTGCTCGTCGTCGGTGGCCTGCTCGGCGCGATCCTGCTCCTGCTGGTCCGCAACCCCAACGACGCCGCGCCGGCCGCGGGAGTGTCGCTGTCAACGACGTCAACGATGCTAACCGCGGCGACCGTGGCGGTCCCGCCTCCCGCGCCGACGCTGCTGGGCTCCGCGGCGAGCGAGGCCAGGTCCACCACGTCGACCACCGACGGCGGGGCCGCGGCGAGCGCGCCCACCGCGGCCCGGGCGACGCGCGTCGCCACGCCGAGCTACGTCGCCCCGCGCGCCGCCGCGCCCCCTCCTCCGCCCGCTGCCACGGGCGACTGCACGCCTCCCTTTTACTTCGACGGCAAGAAGAAGATCTTCAAGCCCGGCTGCCTGTGAGCCGAGGAGACCGGATGTCCACGATAGCCACTCTCGTTCGTTTCTGCGCCGCCACGGCGTCGATCCTGCTCGTCACGTCCGCCGCAAAGGCCGCTCCACCGACCAGGGAAGAGTGCGTCGACTCGTTCGGCAAAGGCCAGGACGCGCGCGAGGCGGGGCAGCTCTCGCAGGCGGGCAAGCTCTTCCTCGCCTGCGCGCAGCCCGCGTGCCCCGCGCTCGTGCAGAGCGACTGCGCACGCTTCGCCGACGAGATCGCGCGCCTCCAGCCGAGCGTGACGTTCGCGGCCCGCGACGGCGCGCAGAACGATCTCCCCGAGACGTCGGTGTTCGTCGACGGGACGCAGGTCACCGCGCGCCTCGGCGACGGCAAGGCGCACGAGGTCGACCCCGGTCGGCACGAGGTCCGCTTCGTTCACGCGGGCAAGGAGGTGACGGTCACCGTCGTCGTGAACCAGGGCGAGAAGGGGCGCGGCGTCGTCGGGCTCTACCCCGCGCCGCCCGGCTCCACGCCCGCGCCGGCCGCGCCGCCCGCGCCGATCGTGATGACGCCGATCCTGCCCGCGCCCGCGCGTGACGTGCCCGAGATGAAGCGATCGAGCGGCCCGCTGGTGCTCGTCGGCCTCGGCGCCGCGGCGATGGTCGGAGGTGGCGTGCTCGTCGGCGTGGGCCTCTCGAAGGTCCCCGCCACGTGCTCACTGTCGACGAACCAGTGCGCGGCGCCGCCGAAGGATCCGGTGTTCGGTCAGGCCGCGAGCGGCGTGTCGATGGCGAACCTCGGCGGGATCATCGGCGGCGTGGGCGGAGCGACGTTCGTCGGCTCGCTGATCTGGTACTTCGCCCAGACTCCGCACGCGACGTCTTCGACCGCGTCGCGATCGCTCGTGCCGTGGGTCGGTCCCGGGGGCGCGGGGCTCTCGCTGTCGGGCGCGCTGTGATGCGATCGACGCTGGCCTTCTGAACGGGGGATCGCGCGAGCCTTCGCTGGAACCTTGCGCCCGCTCCGCACCAAGCGCAGCATCGGATCCCCACTATGCGAACTTCCGCCGTTCTTCTCGCCTCGGTCCTCGCCCTCGGGGCGCTCTTCCCGCTCGCATGCACGCAGAGCTTCGGCATCTTCGATCCGCAGGCGACGAGCACCGGCTCCGGCGGCGCGGGCGGGGCGACGGTGACGACGTCGAACGCGTCGACGTCCGCCTCGACCACCGCGTCGAGCTCGTCGGGGATGGGCGGCGCGCCGGAGTGCGTGGCCGGCGACGCGTGCTCGGACATGAACCCCTGCACCGCGGACGCTTGCGAGAACGGCAAATGCGCGCACACGCCCGTCGCGGATGGGCCCACCGCAGACGTGGCGGACCTGCCCAAGGACTGCCTGCAGCCCGCCTGCGTCGCCGGTCAGGTGATGCTGATCGCGAACAACGCCGACATCCCGGACGACTCGAAGCCTTGCACGGCCGACACCTGCGATAACGGCACTCCGCACAACACCAACCTCGCCTCCGGCATGGGCTGCGGGCCCAACCAGTTCTGCGATGGCAACGGGGCCTGCGTCGGCTGCGTGAACGCGAACCAGTGCGCCGATCCCGGGCAGTGCAAGTCGGCCACGTGCGACAACGGGACGTGCGGCGCCAGCAACGCCGGCTCGGGTACGAGCTGCGGCGGCGGCAAGGTCTGCGACGGCAACGGGAGCTGCGTCGGCTGCGTGAACGACAGCAGCTGCAACGGCTCGAAGATCTGCGTGATGAACAACTGCGTCTCGAGCTGCGGTGACGGCATGAAGGACGGCAAGGAGACCGACGTCGATTGCGGCGGCTTCTGCCAGTCCAAGTGCGGCACCGGGAAGATGTGCAAGGGCAACAGCGACTGCAACAGCGGCAATTGCTCCAATGGCCTCTGCGTCGCGGCCCCGACCTGCAACGACGGCATCACCAACGGCGGCGAGTCGGACAAGGACTGCGGCGGCCCCTGCGCGACGAAGTGCCCCATCGGTGACACCTGCAATCAGGGCTCCGACTGCGTGACGGCCACCTGCGCTGGCAACGTATGCGTCGCGGCGCCGGGGTCGTGCACCGACATGATGAAGAACGGCACGGAGTCCGACATCGACTGCGGCGGCTCCTGCGCGACGAAGTGCGTTGTCGGGAAGATGTGCGGCATGGGCACGGACTGCACGAGCCTCGTTTGCACCGGCGGCGTCTGCGTCATGGCGTCCTGCACCGACATGGTCCAGAACGGCACGGAGTCGGACACCGACTGCGGCGGCTCGTGCGCGACCAAGTGCGCGACCGGGAAGAAGTGCGTTGTCCCGGCGGACTGCGCCAGCGGCACCTGCACGGCCCTGGTCTGCGGCCCCTGAGAGAGTGCCTCTCGTGGGGACGACGTGATCCAGCGTGATCCGTCGTCCCCGGTTTGCTCGTGCCGTGGTGTCGGTCAAGCTGGAGAGAGCATGCTCGACGATCTGCTCAGCGTCGCTTCCCGGCACCGGACCCTCGAAGAGGTGGTGCGCTGGTCGCTCGCCCTGGTCCCGCCGCGGATGATTGCGCGCGTGGTGATCCAGGACGAGTACACGCACGATGTCGTGCTGCCCTATGACGAAGGCGTCTACCTCGTTTACGACACCACCTGACTGGGGGGCGTGACGGCGGTCGCCGTCTGGGATCACCTGCCGACGGCGGACGAGCTGCTCGCGGCGCGGACGGCGCGCGGCTGGACGCCGACGGCGACAGGGCTCGTGGGCGGAGAGAAGGTGCTGGGACACGCAGCCTGCCTGGTGCCCCAGCGTTGAGCCGCGAGGGCCGCGCTGTCGCGACCCAGCAAACTCACTTGTTGCAGTTCGGGGGCAGGCGCTGCAGGTGATCGATGCAGTCGGCCTTCAGCTTCTCCTTGCCGCCGGGCGCCGTCGACATCGACTTGAACATCGCCGTCATCTGGGTCTTGGTCTGGGCCATGACGGCCTTCTGCTCGGGGGTGCCCGCGCAGGCGTCGACTTTCTTCAGGTAGTCGTCGCACTCGGCCACGCCGGTGGAGTCGGACGCGGCGGCAGCGACGGTGGGCTTGGCCTCCTCTTCCTTCTTGCCACAGCCCACCACGAGACAGCCACTCACCACCACCAGCGCGATAATCGCCTTCATGCAGAGCCTCCTTTGCGCGAGCGCCCGGCGCCGCGACGGCGCGCATGGTGCCACAGGCAGGCCTAGAATCGGGAGGTGATTTCCAGCTTGGCGCCCTCGAACGGGGGGAACTGGCGGCAGACGCCGGACACGCAGCGCGTCGCCCCGCGGCGCTGGCCGACGAAGACGCTCACCGTGTCGAAGATGCGGCCGAGGACGCGCTCGGCGGGGGTGCCCTGCTCGCCCAGGTTGGCGCGGAAGGTGAGCCCGCCGTTGAGGTAATGGCAGAGGTCCGAGCCCGGGTGGGCCCCCTGCGCGTCGTGGTAGAGCGGCCGGCAGCCCGTCGTGGGCTTGTATTCGTACTCGTAGCCGAAGACGGCCGAGAGGTGCGGTGACCACTGGAGAGCGGTGTAGTTCTCGCCCTCGACCCAGGCCTCGGCGAACGAGAAGGGCTCGTAACGACGGCGATGAAACCCCTGCATTTGAAGGGAGAAGCGGTCGGTCAGGTGCTTGACGAAGTCGTAGCGAATGTAGCCTTCGCGGTAGAACGTCGTCGTCTGGGCGGAGAGGGGGCCGGAGTCGGTCGCGACGGGCAGATCGGTGGTGCGGGCGCCGATCCAGGCGCGCACGTGCGATTTGCCGCCTTCGAGGGCGAGCTCGGTGCCGACGGCGGTGTCCCACGTGTCGCTGCGCGTGCTCGCGTCGACGGTGCAGACAGCGTCGTTGCGGCCCGGCTTCTCGGTCCAGCTGCTCGAGCGGCCGAGCCACGCGTACACCGAGGTGCCGCGGTCGAAGCGGTAATCGAGGCGCCCGCGCCCGCCGTCGATGCACACGTTGGGTGAGCCGCCGGAGACCGTCTCGGTGTAGGTCGGATCGACGATCGGCACCTGGTTGTAGGCGATGAGGCTGTACTCGGGCGCTCCGAAGCTCTTGTTGAAGGTGTCGATGTTGCTGGAGAGGGGGAAGAAGTTCCGGTAACTCTTGCCCTCGATCGAGAAGGCCACCGGGCCGACATTGACGCTCGCGCTGGCGTAGATGGCGTGACCGGACGAGTCAGGGGCCTTGACGGCGGGGAGCCCGCCTTCCGCCAGGGCCGTGAGCTGACCATCGCGGAGCGACTGCCCGGCGACCTCGACGTAGAGATCCCCGTGCTTGGCGATGTTCGGTATCGAGAGCGATCCCGAGTAGGTGACGATGGTGTTGTGGGCCTTGGCAGGATCGTTGTTGGTGGGGATCTGGGGGAACTGCTGGCCACAGACCTGCTGGGCGTTGTTGACCATCCCCTCGCTGTCGGCGAGGCAGCGCAGGAAGTCTTCGGTGTGCGAGGTGCGGGCCAGGATCGAGGTGTTACCGCCGATCAGGAAGCGCTTCGTGCCGCCCTCGATGTGGGCGCCGAGCACCGTGTCCTCGAGGTAATTGGGTGTCCCCGGCTGGACGCCGAGCACCGGTTTGCCGGCTGCGTCGTAGCTGAAGGTGGAGAGATCGCCGGCCGAGGGGAAGCCGAAGAAGAGCGGTGAGCCGTCGCCGTGGAGGCGCCTTCCGCTGGTCTCGTCGATGCGGAGCGGGTTCATCTGCCCGACGAAGAAGGTGCCTGCGAGGCGAAACCCGTCGAAATCGTGGTCGGCGACGACCTTGACGCCGCGAACGGTGGTGTCGACGGCGAGCTCGTCGATCTTGCGAGCGCTGAACACCAGGCCGCGGCCGAGCTGAGCGTAGAAGTCACCCACGGTGATGTCGACGCCGGGCTGGGCAAAGCCCACGAAGAGCTTGGAGGGGTAATACGCGCGGAGGAAGCGAGTGTGGAGATCGCCGTAGATCTGGTTCTCGAAGGCGAGGCGCTTGTCGAGATCGGTGGGCTGAGCGGCGGTGGCGAGCTCGCGGATCCGGGCGGCCGTGGGCGTCGCGAAGAACGTCGCCCCGTCGACGCGTACCCCGGCGCGGAGCTTCCACCAGCTCACCTGGATGTTGAGCCGATCGAGCCACTCACCGTACTTGTCGTCGAGGATGGTGGCGACGTTGCCGTCAGCGGTGTTGCGGTTGTTGAAGTGGTAATTGAGGATCGACGTGTTGGTGACGTCGACCACGAAGGGCTTCCCCGCGAGCTCGGTCTCGACGGCGGAGGCCCGCGCCGGCAGCAGCAGCGCGAGCAGTGACAGCGAGACCGACGCGAGGCGATACCGAGGGCGCACGCCGCACGCTTACCACGGAGAGCGCCGCGCCTGGGGCCCACAAAGTGTCCCCTGCGCGGCAGTTCTACGTGCGAGACGCTACTTGAGCGCCTGCTCTACTTCGTCGGCCAGGGTTTTCTCGTCGCCGGCCTGATACCCAGGCTTCTTGCGGATGATCTTGCCAGAACGGTCGATGAGGACCGCGAACGGCATCTCCTTCTTCGGGTTGAAGCGAGAGACAACCGTCGTCTCCTGATCGAGGAGAACCGGGAATACCATGTCTTTGTCGTGGACGACGCGGTTGACGTCGGCGAGCGACTCGGGCCCATCGAGCGAGATGGCGAGCACCACGAACCCAGCGTCCTTGTGCTTCTTGTAGAGGTCCACCAGGTGGGGCATCTCGGTCATGCACGGGTCGCAGGTCGTCGACCAGAAGTCGAGCAACACCACGTTTTTGCCGAGGTAGTCCGAGAGATGAACCGTCTTGCCGTCCGTCGACTGAAGCGAGAAGTCCATCGCCGAGGGGGCGACGGCGCCAGGCCCGCCACCGCCGCCGTCGGGGCCGCCGCACGCGACGACCCCGAGGCACATGGATACGGCGGCGACGACGGCGAGGACCCGCCCGACGCCGTGACCACGCTTTGAATCAGTTCGCGGCATTGAGCAGAGTCTCGTACTTCGCCCAGAAGGCCGCGTCCGGCTCGCCGGCCTGGGTGCGGACGATCTTCATCGTCTTGGTGTCGATCATGACGTTGGCCGGCCACGCGTTGGCCGGGAACAGCTCGCCGAGCTTGTAATCGGGGTCGATCGTCGAGGGGAAATCGACCTTGTACTTCTTCGTCCAGTTGAAGAGGTCTTTCTGCGAAGCGGGCTTGTTCTGCGTGGCGCTGTCGCCGAGCTGCAGGAGGAACTCGCCGCCGCGGGGCTTGTACTTGGCGTGGAGCGGGGGGAGCAGCGTCTTCGCTTCCTCGTTGCAGGGCGGGCACCAGACGGATCCGATGTCGAGGAGGAGCACCCGCGGCTTCGGCGTGCCGACGCCGTAGAGCTCGTTCTGGTAGAGGCGATCGTCGTGCGCCGCGTCGGTCGGCACGTAGCTCGCGTCGTCGACATGCGGGTTGTAGAAGTCGCCGAGGTGGATGGTCTGCATCGCGTCGTTCTTCGTCGCCGCGTTCTGGAAGCCCAGCCATTCAAAGTCCGGGGCGACGGATCCGACGTTGATGCCGTAGGGGCCCGCGGGGTATTCGATCTGGGGCTTCGCGGCCTGTCCGCTGCCCTCGGGGAACGCCGGCGCCGGGGTCGGCGTCGTGCTGGTCGGGTTCGGGTTCGGGTTGCCGCTGCTCGCTCCCGTCTCGACGCTGCTGCACCCGAGACCGGCGGCGCCGATCATCAGCCCCGCGCACAGACCGACGCTACGAAGGATCACGCTCTTGTGCATACGACACCGCCTGAAAGTGGAGAGGTTCGGGCCAATTGTTTCGAGGCGGGCGTGTTCCGTCAAGAGAACGTCGCGTTCTTCTCGCGGGCTACGATGTAGTCGCGTGTGCACCACGCTTGATTTCCCGGGTTCTCGCGAGGAATTTGCAACCCCGAGATAGCTGAGCAAATATTCAGGTATCGAGAGTCGTGGCCTCGACTTCTCGGTTCCCGCGCGCTCGGCCGCCGAGTAGAAGAGGCTCGGGAAGTCGATCCCACCCCCAGGCTTCGAGGTAACCATGCACCAGCTTTCTCCGCTTCATGTCGATGGCCAGCGCGCCGGCGCTCGGGCTTCTCTGAGGACGGTGGTCCGCGCGTTCGTCGCGCTCGGGCTGCTCGGTGCGGCGGCGAGCTTGAGCGCGACCGCGTGTAGCGGCGGGGCGGTGGGGACGACGAGCACGACCTCCACCGGGGCCGGAGGCGGGGCGGCGACGAGCAGCAGCTCGGGGCCGGGTGCGTGCGAGGGCGGCGTCATCATCGACGGCAAATGCGAGGGCAAGTGCACGTCCGAGAAATGCTTGCCGGGCAACACCTGCGTCGGCAACGCCTGCGTGCTGAAGTGCGCCAGCGAGAACGACTGCTCCATCGGCCAGAGCTGCGTGCCCGCGAAGGAAGACGGCACGATGGCCGACCTCACGGTCTGCGCCTCGAATGGCCTCGCGCCCGTGGGGACGCCGTGTCCGTACAACACCGAGTGCGGCGCCGTGACAGCCTGCCCCGACGGGAAGTCCTGCGACTACACGCAGTGCGGCGGCGCGGCGTGCACGCTCGACACCGTGGCTTGCGGCGACGACAAGGCGTGTCGCATCGGCGCGTGCCCCGACAAGTCGGCGTGCGTGGTGCCCGGCTGCGGTCAGGCCGCGTGCACCCCCCTGACGTGCAAGACCAACGGCGTCGGCGACGCGCTCGCGTACTGCACGAAGCTCGACTGCGCCGACGACTCGCAGTGTCCTGGCGGCTACTCCTGCGGCATCACCCGCGATCCGCACCTGATCTGCGGGCTGATGCCGACGAAGGGCGACAACACCACCTGCGGCAAGACGTCGGAGGCGTGCATCGATCCGGCGACCTTCGGCATGAACGGCAACACCTACTTCGAGGGCTCGGTCTGCCTGCTGCGCAAGGAGTGCATCCGCAACGATCGCTGCTCCGCCTGCGCCACCAACCTCGATTGCACCATCGACGGGCAGACGTGCGTGAAGTCGGGCGCGGGCAATCATTGCCTCCGCACGTGCCTGAAAACGAGCGATTGCCCGGACGGCACCGGGTGCACCGCCGGCTCGTGCCAGCCGGTCTACACCGGCGGCTGCGAGGGCAAGGGCGAGTTCTGCGCGCCGTGCATCAACGACGAAGACTGCGGGAAGAAGGGCACGGCGATGTCGTGCGAGATCCTCAACAGCCTCACCGACGAGCGGGGGTGCTTCGACACCTCGTTCTCCACTGCGTGCATGGCGGACGCGGACTGCCCGCTCTCCCCCGGCAATCGTCACGGGCACTGTCTCAACGAGACCGACGGCCTGGCCGCGACCGACGCCGTCTACCACAAGTGCTATTTCCCCTTCAAAATCGACGGATTCACCTGCGGCAAGTGAGGCGCGGCCCCCTTTTCTCGGGGGCGCTTCGCGCGATGTGACTTCCGTGTGAATGGGGGAGGGCGCCTGCCGTCCCCCTCTGCACGCGACATGTGAATCGGGGCGCGGCGCTCTGTCGTGGCCCCGAATTTCTTACTCACCAGACAAGGAGAGCTTTCGATGAAGAGCAACGTGAAGTGGCGGCTCGTTACCGTTCCGTTCGGCCTGATGATCCTGGGGATCCCGGCGGTCGGTTGTGCTCAGCTCGCGGGGGCGACGGATACGCTCTGCTGCACGGACTTCAAGGTCGGCGCGGATCTCAGCGCCGTCGACTGGGGCGTCACCGGCGACGGCAAGGCGACGTTCGGTGCCTTCATGCAGGCCACGGCGGACTTCGCGGGCACGGCGACGTCGTCGGTGACCGAGGTGGGCTCGGCCTGCCAGGCCATCGCGACGGACCTCGGCGCCGACCCCGCGAGCGTCAAGGAGACCGACAACGCGAAGCGCACCACCGCGTGGTGCACCCTCGCGGTCACGCAGATCAACTCGCAGCTCGCGGGCAAGCTCGTCGTCGTCCCGCAGCCGCCGAGCTGCTCGTTCAACGCGAGCGTGCAGGCCGACTGCGAGGCGCGGTGCACGGCCGACGCGTCGTGCACGGCCGAGCTCGGCGACATCAAGGCGCGCTGCACGCCGGCCGAGCTGTCGGGTAAATGCAAGGCCGAGTGCACGGGATCGTGCGAGGGCTCGGCCAACCTCGCGGTGAGCTGCACCGGCGTGTGCGACGGCACCTGCGAGGGCACCTGCGCCGGCGCCTGCTCCGACAAGGGCATGGGGAACGAGTGTCGCGGCGCGTGCGACGGCACCTGCACCGGCCAGTGCCGCGGCTCGTGCAAGATCGACTCGGGCGCGAAGGTGGCGTGCGAGGGCGACTGCACCGGCGGCTGCTCGATCGATGTCGTCGCGCCGAAGTGCAAGGCGGAGCTCACGCCGCCGTCGGCGAAGTGCCAGGGCAAGGCGGAGTGCAGCGGCTCGTGCAAGGCGAGCGCGAGCGCCAAGGCCGAGTGCACGGCGCCGTCGATCGAGGTGCACTTCACGGGCACGTCGACCGTCGACACCAACATCGCGGTCGCGTCGCTCAAGCTGAACCTGCCGAAGATCCTGGTGGCCTTCGAGGGTCGCGGGAAGATCCTGCTCGAGAACGCGAAGTCGCTCGCCGACGTCACGGGCGGCTTCGTGAGCAACGCGAAGGACCTCAGCGTCAAGGCTGGCCTCTGCGCGATCCCCGCCGGCCAGGCGCTCTCGACCGCCGCGACGAACCTCCAGGTCACGGTCACGGCCAGCAGCAGCGTGCTCACCGCCGTCGGGCTGTAGCCTCGCGATCCCGCTCTCGCGGGGCGCCGACAAGCCGAGCTCGTTCGACCGGATGTGACTGGACGTCACGGAACATCCGGTTGTTGACGGGCCCGGCTCACGGCTCTACTTCCCCGCGATAATCATGTCCCTCACGATTGAATCCGCCTCGGCCGCGCTCGGGACCGTCCTCGATCCCGAGCTCCAGCGCTCCCTCAACGACGTCGGGATGATCCGTGATCTCTCGGTCGACGGCGACGCGGCGTCGCTGACGGTCGATCTGATCTCGCCCTCGGCTTCGTACAAGGACGGCCTCGACGCGGCGATCAACGCCGCGCTGCGCGGGGCCGGCGCGAAGCGCGTGAAGATCGCCTTCGATCTGGCGATCCCGACGCGCAACATCATGTCCGACGATCCGTGCCCGGGCGTGAAGAACATCGTCCTCGTGATGAGCGGCAAGGGCGGCGTCGGGAAGAGCACCGTCGCCGCGAACCTCACGCTCGCGCTGAAGCGCATGGGCGCGTCCGTCGGCCTGCTCGACGCGGACATGTACGGCCCGAGCGTGCCGACGATGCTCGGCGTCGCGGGCAAGCCCACGTCGACCGACGGCACGAAGTTCCTGCCGCTCGAGCGCTTCGGCGTGAAGCTGATGTCGATCGGGTTCCTGCTCGAAGACGCGAAGAGCGCGGTCGTCTGGCGCGGGCCGATGCTGCAGAACGCGCTGCTCCAGTTCCTCCGCGACGTGGAGTGGGGCGACCTCGACTACCTGATCCTCGATCTGCCCCCGGGCACGGGCGACATCATCCTGACCATCTCCCAGAAGCTGCGGACCACGGGCGCGATCGTGGTGACGACGCCGCAAGAGGTCGCTCTGCAGGACGTGTACAAGTCGGTGTCGATGGCGCAGAAGGTCGGGATTTCCCTGCTCGGCGTCGTCGAGAACGAGAGCTACTTCATCTGCGACGGCTGCTCGAAGCGTCACGAGCTCTTCGGAGCGGGCGGTGGACAGAAGATCGCCGATTTTGCGGCGGCCCCGCTGCTCGGTCAGATCCCGATCGATCCGGCCATCCGCGAGTGGGGCGACGCCGGCACGCCGGTGGTGCAGGCCGCGCCGGATTCCTCGATAGGACAAGCGTTTATGGACGTCGCCGAGCGCCTCGCGGGGCGGGTCGCCGTCCAGGATCTCGGCCGCGGGACGGGCCTCAAGATCGACCGGAGCGGGGGCAAGCAGCGGCACCTCCCCATCAGTCGGTAGGGAACCCCCTCGCGGAGTTCCCCCAGGTAGGATAAGGTTCGCGGCCCTGTAACCAGGGCCGGACGCGGCAGCGTTCGAGCGACCGAGCGGCCCAGCTCGGAAGCACGAGCGTTCGCATCATCAAAGCTCGCGATACGGCACGCGCAGAATGCGCGAGGCGCGGATGAATACCGACGAAAACACCACCACGCCCGCGGAGGCCACGCCTCCCGAGCTGCACACCACCGAACCCAGCACTTCCACCCCGGCGACCCACGACGAGGGAGGCGATCCGCCGCCCCCGCAGGTCGCTGAGCCCGCCCGGGCCAAGACCCGGGAGGAGTACGAAGAGCTGCCTGGCGACAACGTTGGCAACCGGCTCCCTGGCGCCGGCCCGCCCGACGACATCGGCAACCGCCGGCGCGGCGGTGGCGGTGGCGGTGGCGGGCCTCGGCCTGCTGCAGGCGCGCCCGCGGGCGACGCCGCTGTCGACGCGAAGCCGGCTGCGGAAGGCGGCGCCGAGCAAGGCGTGGCCAAGAAGCGCCGTCGTCGTCGTCGCAAGAAGGGCGCGCCCGGAGCGCTCCCCGAGGGCGTGACCGCCGAGGCCGGAGCTGAAGGTGCCGAGGGCGCCGAAGGCGAAGAAGCCGACGACGCGGACGGTGAAGAAGAAGGCGAAGACGGAGCCGAGGCCGAAGGCGGCGAGCCGGGCGCCGAAGGCAAGCCGAAGAAGCGCACCAAGGGCGGCCCGCCGCGCCCCGATCGCGAACGCCAGGCCTTCAGCATCGGCGAAGAGGTCTTCGGTCGCGTCTCCAAGGTGACGGACTCGGCCGTGTGGATCGACATCGCCGGCAAGGCGACCGGTCTGTTCGCGCGCCAGGAGATCATCGACGAGGAGCCCCCGGCCGAGGGGGATCAGTTCATCGCCACCGTCGCCAGCTCCGGCGTCCGCGGCGGCATGCTGATGCTGTCGCGCCTGCCGATCATCCTCGAGGAATCCCGCAAGGTCCTCGAAGAGGCGGCAAAAAATTTGGAGCCTGTCAAGGGCTTCGTCACGGGCGCCGTCAAGGGCGGTCTCGAGGTCGATCTCGGCGGTCTGCGCGCGTTCGCTCCGGCGTCGCACGTCGATCTCCGTCACGGCGCGGACCTCAACTACCTCGTCGGTCAGCGGCTCGACTTCATCGTCACGCAGTACGCGAAGAAGGGCCGGGACATCGTCGTCTCGCGCCGCAAGATGCTCGAGGGCGACGCCCAGAAGCTTCGCGCCGAAGCGCTGACGAAGATCGAGCCCGGCTCGATGCACAAGGGCATCGTCCGCAAGGTCGTCGCCTGGGGCGTGTTCGTCGCGCTGCCGGACGCCGGCCACGTCGAGGGCCTGATCCACATGACGGAGGCCAGCCACGATCGCGGGGCTCGCCTGATGGACCTCTTCAAGCCCGGTCAGGAGATCGAGGTCAAGGTCCTCAAGGTCGACGAGAAGGGCAAGCTCTGGCTCAGCCGCAAGGCCGTCGTGAGCGACCCGTGGGACGCCGTCAAAGAGAAGTACGCCGTCGGCACCCGTCACACCGGCAAGGTGGCGCGCCTCCAGCCGTTCGGCGCCTTCATCGAGCTCGAGTCGGGCATCGACGGCCTCATCCACCTGGCCGACCTTTCGATCAAGCCGATCGAGCACCCGCAAGAGGTCGTCAAGGTCGGCGACGACATCGAGGTCATCGTCGCCACGTGCGACAGCCAGAACCGCCGCATCAGCCTTCACCCCGCGCCGGCCCCCGGCACCGAGGTCGAGGCCCGTCAGCGGATCGTGCAGTACAAGGCCGTCAAGGTCGCCGTCACGCAGATCACCGAGGGTGGCCTCATCGTCCGCGTGCTCGGCGTCACCGGCCGCGCCTCGCGGGGCTTCATCCCCGCGGGTCACACCGGCACGCCGCGCGGCGCCGATCTCCGCAAGGACTTCCCGCTCGGGATGACGTTCGACGCCAAGGTGCTGGAGATCGATCCGCGCCGCGGCGAAGCGAAGCTGTCGATCCGCGCGCTCAAGGAGGACAACGAGAAGCACGCGTACCAGACGTACCGCCAGGGCGTCGCGCGCGACGCGAAGTTCGGCACGTTCGCGGACTTGATGAAGAAGTCCTGAGCTCGCGCCTCACGGCGTGATCGAAAAAGAGAGCGGATCCACCGAGGATCCGCTCTCTTTTTTTTGTGGGTGCTCACTGGGCGCAGGCGGTGTTCTGGCCCCAGAGCCACAGGCCGCCCTTGCAGCGCGCGAGCGCGCCCGACGACGAGCACACGTTGCCGTAGGTGCACTCGGCGCCCTCGCTGCTGCACGCGCTGCCGTCGTTGGGGACGATCGCGGGGCAGCCCGGCGTCAACGGCGGGCCGCTGCATTGCCACATCGGCGGAGGCGGCGAGCACGGGCCGCCGAAGCACGAGCTGCACTGGCAGATCGTTGCAGCTCCAACGACACAGACGTCGCCCTCTTGCCCGCACTCGCCGCTCGGAGGCTCGGTGAACGCGCAGTGATCGGCCGGGGGCGAGAGGCACACGCCCTTCGTCGTGAGCCAGGTGCCGCCGTCGCCGCAGATCCACTCGTGCCGGCACTCGGGGCGCACCTGCTCGCCGTAGGTGCAACGGAAGCCCGTGGGCGCGTTGCAGCTCTCGCCGCTGGGCTCGGCCTCGGGGCAGAGGCTGCTGCTGGTGCCGCCGCCGCTGCCGCTGCTGCTGCCGGTGCCGCCGCTGCCCGTGCCGCCGGTGGTGGTGACGACGCTGCCGCACGCGAGGGGCGACAGCGCCAAAGCGAAGAGCCAGAAAGGTCGAATCTTCATGGCGCGAGGATAGCTTCGCGGCCTGGAAATGTGCACGCCCGGCGGCGCGCTGCGCGCTCAGCTCCCGCAGGTGATGTCGTTCGTGTCCAGGTTCCACCGCCAGGTGCCGCCGGTGCAGCGCGCGCTCGCACCGAGCTGGATGCAGAAGTTGCCGTAGTTGCAGCGGAGGCCTTCGCTCGTGCAGGCGGTGCCGTCGTTGGGCGCGGTGGTCGGGCAGCCAGCGGTGTCCGGGGGCGCAGCGCATCGCCACGTCGGCGCGGGATCGGACGGGCCACCATTGCTGACGTCGCACCGGCAGATCGTTGCTGCTCCAACGATGCAGATGTCTCCGTACTGCGAGCACACGCCGGGCGGTGGCTCCGTGAAGGCGCAGTGATCCGCGGGCGGGGTGACGCACGCGGGCTCGGGCGCGGACCATTCGCCGCTGGTGCAAGTTCGAGCGCGCCTGCACTCGGCGCGGACCTCATCGCCCCAGGTGCAGTGCAAGCCCTCCGCGTCGCACGCGCCGCCCTCGGGCTCCGTCGCCGGGCAGCGGCTCGAGGTGTCACCGCTGGCGCTGGATGTGCCGCTGGCGCTGGATGTGCCGCCGACGCCGGGGGCACCGCCGGTGCCAGAAGTGCCGGAGCTACTCTCGCTGGTGCAAGCGATGGGCGACAGTGCCACGGCAAAGAACAAGATGGATCTGAAGCTCATTGCGCCAGCTCAGCATCAATTCTCAGAGGTGTGCCATTCTTGCCAATTGTGCCACGATTGTCGCCATCACGGCGGCAGCGAGCGCGAGCCCGGCCGAGGCGATCGCAGCCACGCGCGCCGCCGCGTGGAGATCGCCGACGCGCGCGGGATCGCGGCTGATCCGCGCGGCGACCAGCGTCGACAGCGCGGCCCACGCGAGCAGGATCGCGCCGAACGCGAGGTGCTCTTTGCGTTCGAAGAGCCAGCCCAGGGCCGGGGATTGGCCGAAGAGGTGCTGCCGGATCCGCGAGCGGTACGGCGCGTCGAGCAGCGCGCCGAGCGCGCCCGTGAGGGTGATCGCGAGCGCCGCGGCCGCGCTGATCGCGAGCGTCGTGCGGCGCCGTCGCGCGACGAGCAGGAGCGGCAGCGCGACGATCAGCGCCGCCGTCGCGACCCATGCGACGACCGCGTGGGCGCGCGCGACGAGGTGCACCGCGGCGGGGCTCATGGGGCGATCACGGCCTCGAGCACCAGCGCGATCGTCCCCGTCGCGATCAGCGCGCCGAGCCAGATTACCCTTGTTTTGAAGCCCGAGAGTGCGTAGCCGCCGAACGCGCCGAGGCCGCCCGCGTAGAGCGCCACCTGCGCGCGCCAGAGGAACGCGCTGCGGTCCGACCAGATCAACAGGGCCGGGTTGGGCTCCATGTAGAACGCGCGCTCGACGCCGCGGAGGACCGCGTAGGCGAAGATCGCCGTGGCCGCGCCGGTCGCCGCGGCGATGAGGATCCGCTCTGTTTTGCGAGGCGCGCTCACAGGCCGAGGCCTTCGAGGTAGCTCGCGTCGGTGCGCTCGACGGCGAGGAACGCCGCGGCGATCACGCCTGCCGCGCAGAGGACCCCGCGCGCTGCGCGAGCGCTCGGTCCGCCATCGCCCCAGCCGAGACGCCACGCGCGCGCCACCGTGAAGGCCGCGAGCACGCCGAGGCCGAGCCACACGAACGGCCGCGGATCGCCGTCGCCGCGCAGGCGCACGAGCACCGCCGCGGCGCCGCCGAGGTAGAGCGAGAACGCCACTGCGAGCGGCGGTAACACGGCGCGCGGCAGCTCGCGGATCCCACCGAGGCGCGACGCGGCCTTCGCGAGCGAGGCCACGGCGATCACGGCGAGCACGGCGAGCACGGCGATCGCGGCGGCGCGGAGGTGGCCACGGCGCACGAGCGCGCGCACCTCGCGGTACGTGGCCGGCGCGAGATCCGGGTAGCGCTCCACGACCGCGAGCGCCGCGTCGAGATCGCCGAGCTCGCGCTGGAGCTGGGCCAGCTCGCCGAGGGCCAGGCTGCGCGTGAGGCGATCGCCCGTTTCATCGGCGATCGCAGCGTCGAGGGGGGCCACGGCGCGCCGCGGCTCGCCGAGGCGATGCCACCATGCGTCGGCGATCACCAGCTCGGCCTCGCCGCGAACGCGCCCCGGGGGAAAGGTCGCCGCGTCGAGCGCGAGCGCTTCGATCACGCTGCGATCGCCGCTCCGCGAGGGATCGCGTCGGACGGCCGACAGCCGCGTCAGCGGAGCAAAATCGCCCTCGGCGTGCGCCTCGAGATCGGCCGCGCGCGCCCGCGCCGTGGGGACGAACCGCGCGCTCGGATCGGCCGCGACGGCGTCGCGATACGCCGCGAGCGCCTCGGCGAAGCGCATCGTTTGGAACGCTCGCTCGGCGCGATCGAACGCCTGCTGCGCGTCCGCTGCAGGCTCGGCGCGGGACAGCGCCGCGCTGATCAGGATCGCACTGAAGACGAACGCGCTCGCCGCCCGCCTCATCCGAGGCCGCTCCACGCGGATCTCAGCCGGTGCGCCGCGGAGGCTTCGACGAGAGGCCGACGAGCTGCATCGACGCGAACGGCGCGGCGTCACGGGCGAAGGGGCAGTGACGGCACTTCGAATTGCAGCAGTAGCCACGCTTCTGGTGGTACGCCGCGGTGAAAACGAACCTGGAGCCATCCATGTAGTAGTCGACGCCTTCGACGAGCGGCGGGGGCTTGGAGTGGCTCATGATCCTCGCGCGGACAGTGGATCGGTGCGACGAAAGACGCGCCCGCGACGGGCCAGAGAAGTAGGTTACCAGGCGGATGCGTTTTCATCACGGCCCAATGCGACCTCGCCCACCCGCACTTCACGTTGCCCTGTTCGGCGCGTCGCTTTCGCTCGCCTCGGGTGGCTGCGACGGCTGCCACGGTAGCAAGCCCTACACGCCTTACACGCTCTCCGACCCCACCGCCGCGCCGCGCGCGTCGACGGCCCCGCTCGCGGTCAGCGGATCGGCCGCGCCGATCGACGCCGGCGCCGCGCCGGACGCCGAGGCCCCGCCGTCGTTCGCGATCGTGCCCGGCGGCTCGCCGCCCGGTGACGGAAAGAGCTGGCCGCTCGACGGTGAGGTCGTCGCGCTCGCGCCGATCGGCCGCGCGTTCGCGGCGGGCCTCGTCGTCGACATGGACGGCGACGGGAAGCGCGATCTGCTCGCGTGGTCGCGCGCGCCCGATGGATTGCGCGGCGAGCTCTGGTTCGCGCCGGGCGGCAACGTCGCGTCGGCCCGCACGCTGGCCGCGATGCCCGAGGGCCTCGCCGGGCCCGGCTGCAGCGTGGCGACGCAGATCTCGCAGGTCGGTCCGCGGACGATGCTGCTCGACGTCGCGCCCCGCTGCGGCGGCGCGCACGATAAGGCCGTCCGCTGGATCGCCGTGCTCCGCCGCGTCGACGCGGGCGCGCCCGAGATCGGCCTCGAGCTGCGCCTCGCCGCGCCCGCGGACGGCGAGACGCTCCAGGTCGCCGTCGACACGCGCGATCGCGACGGTGACGGCCGCGGCGATGTGCTCGCGACGATCACGCTCGCGGGCGCGCCGCATCCGCTGCCCAGCGTCGGCGCGCAAGCGAGCGCCTCGCTCGGGTTCTTCGATCGACCCGCGGGCCTCTCGCGCGATCCCTCCGAGCCCGAGGCCTCGTTCAAGGCCCTCGCGGCGAGCCTCGTCGCCGACGGCCGCCGCAAGACGACCGCGCCGCGAGTCTCCGGCGCGGCCCTGGCGCTGCGGCGTCTCCACGGGTTCCTCTGCGACGAGGGCGGCAAGGCGACGATCACCATCAGCGCCGGCGCGCCTCACTGCGGCGACGCGCGGCCGCTCGAAGACGCCGGCATGGCCGAGGTGGAAGCCGCGCTGAACCTGGGCGATCCGCTCGCGGCGCTCGGGGCGCTCGCGCGCCTCGAGGCGATGGGCGTTCATCGCAAGGACGTCGACGCGCTGATCGCCAAGAGCATCCCCACGCTGACCGCGAAGGCGGTGCACAAGACCACCGCCGCGCCGGCCTTCGACTCGCCGCCCTCGTTCTCGCCGCTGGCCTGGGACAGCTCCGGCGATCTCCTGGTTCACACCGTTGACAAAGTTGTCCGCGTCGATCATTCGGCCTTCGCAGAGGCCTCGATCGACGCCGCGATGAGCTGGCCGTCGCGCCTGGCGTTCCCCGTCTCGGGCGCCGCCGCGTCCTCGTGGAAGCTCCTCAGCGTCGAGCGCCGCTGCGACGAGGCCACGCTGATCGCGCACCTCGACTCGGGCGAGATCGCGTTGCCGATCGCCGTCCCACCGAAGTGCACGCCGTCCGCGCGCGTCACGGCCGAGCTGCTCGGCGCCTCGGATCAGGGCGCGCTCCTCGCCGTCGGCGGCGACCTCGCGGCGATCCCGCTCGCCGCGCTGATCAAGCCGGTGTTCGCCGACTCGCTCGCGCCCGCCGCCGGGGCTGGAGTCGAGCTGGGCGCCGCGCGATCACCGAACGGGACCACGATTGCCGTGCCGACCGATCGCGGCGTCTTCGTGGCGACCGTGAAGAGCGGCGCGCGCACCGCGAAGGGGAAGCTGTGGTCAGGGCCGGACCTCTTCGGCGCGTACCTGTGCGTGCCCTCGAACGGCGGCGATCGACTGGCGTGCGTGACCGGGACGACGGCGACGATCTACGAAGCGAAGTGAGCGCGGCGATCGTCGCGGCTCGCTAGCCGATCACGCGCAGCACCGGGCCCGCCGACACGCGCACCACGTCGGCGCGGAGGATGTCGCCGTCGAGCACGTAGCGCCCCTCGGCGCCGCCAGGGAAGCGCACGGCGAAGTCGCGCACCAGAGCGTCGAAGTGCTCCGGGCCGCCGATCGACCGGCCCGCGAGCACCAGCGGCGCGCGCGGGCCGAGCTGCCGCGCCGAGAGCGGGCTCGCGACGAGGTGCACGCGCGAGGGATCTTCGCCGGCGCGGTACGTCACCTCCATGTGCAGCCCGAGATCCTTCACGACGGCGGCGCACACCAGCGAAAACGCCTCGGGATCGAGCGCGGTGCCCTCGACCTCGATCGTGCACGGCATCGGATCGAGCACGCTGCGCGCGTAGGCGCCGCCCCAGAACGACTCGACGAAGATCCTCGCGACGATCCGCGCCGCGCCCGCGAGGCCGCGGCCGCCCTCCGCGTAGTAGCGATCGAAGAAGCCCGCGACGAGGCCCGTCCCGAAGATGAAGCCGATGCGCTCTTCGCAGCGCTCGCCGCGCTCGGCCCGCACGCGCAACGTCGATCGCGCGATCGGCACGCCCGGGCTGGCGATCAAGCGCGCGAGGCGATCGGCCAGATCCCCGCCGCCGACGGCCGATTTTGCGCTCCAGGCGCGCGCCACCGTCGCCACGGTGCCGCCGGGGAGGAACGCCACCTCCGGCCACGGGGCGTCGCCGAAGGCCCGCGAGAGCGCCGTCACGCCGGCCATGAACGTCCCGTCGCCGCCCGAGAACACGACGCGCTCGCTCCCGCGCGCGGCGATGGCGGCCACCGCGGCGTCGAGGTCGGCGAGGCTCGCCGTCGGGTGCACCACGGCCTTCCCGTTCGCGAGCCGCTTCATCCGCGCGAGCAGATCGGGGCGCGTCCGGTGCAGGCGCGCGGTGGTGTTGACGATGACGTCGATGGGCCCGTTAGAGCCGATCCCTCGGCGAATGTCCACCGGGGCGAGGCCTCGCGCGCCCGCCGTTCGCCGGTGTCGCTCGAGCGCCGTCCTGCTACGTTGCGCCCGATGCTGCGCGCTCTTCGCTTCGCCGCCGTGGGGCTCGTCCTGCTTTGCCAGTGCGGCGGGAGCGCCTCGCTCCGCGCGGCCGAGGCGGGGCGCTTCACCGGGCTCTCGGCTGTGGTCGCCGGCGAAGTGAAGCGCGGCGAGATCGACGACGGGGAGGCCGTCGACCTCGCGCGCGCCATCCTCCGTCGCGATGTCGCGGCCGCCGCGGGCGACGAGGGCGCGTCGCGCATCCGCGGGCTCGCGGGCTGCGCGCGATCGCTCGATCGCGCCCTCGAGCACCGCGCAGAAGACGCCGACGCCGCCGCCGCGGCCGCCGCGATGGTGCGCCTCGAAGCGGGGCTGTCGTCGCGCGAAGACTTCGTCCACTGGACCACCGAAGCGGCGGACGGACCGCACGCCGCGTTTCGCGCGGTCGGCGCCCGCGCGCTCACGGGGGCCGACGACGGCGAGCTACGGCGGAAGCTGTTCCTCGACGGCGATCAGGCGGTGCGCCTCGCCGCGCTGCGCGCCGCCGCGCTCGCGGTGTCGCCCGCCGACGCCGATGGAATCCTCGACGCGTCGCGCTTCGATCCCTTCCCGACGGCGCGCACGCAGGCCGTCCGCGCCGCCGGCGCCATCGGCGGCGAGCGCGTCGTCCTCGCCCTGAAAGACCTGTGGTCGTCGGCCGATCCGATCCTGCGCGAGGCCATCGCGGACGCCTGGGGGACGCCCGCGTCGATCGACGCCGGAGGCCGCCGCGAGCTCTCGTGGGCCGCCGATACGCAGGGCGGCGTGCCGGCGATCGCCGCGGCCTACGCGCTCGTGCGCGCCGGCAACCACGCCACGCCGGCGCCCACGGGCCCGGGCGTCGCCGAGGCGCTCGGGGTGATCGAGCGCGCGATCAAATCCGGCGTGACCCACGAGCGAACCTTCGCGATCACCATCGCGCCGCTCGCGGCTCCGGCGCTGCAAAACGCGGTGATTGAAGCCTCGAAAGACGTCGACGACGACGTCGCGCTCGCGGCCACCGTGCGCCGCCTCGACACCGCCGCCGAGCAGGGTGGTGCGTCTCCCGCCGATCGTCCGGCGCTGATCGCCAAGCTCCTCGCCGCCGCGACCTCGGGCGAGAAGATGCGCGGCCTCGTCGCGCGCAACGCGCTGGCTCGCCTCGGCGCGCGCGACGTGCTCCCGCTGCTCGACAAAGAGGCGACCTCGACCGATGCGCAGGCGCGCAAGGCCGCGGGCACGGCCTTCGTCGCGCTCGGCGAATTGCCGCGCGCCGTCGTGCTCGCCGCCGACGCCGACGCGCGCGTTCGCGACGGCGTCGCGTGCTCGCTGCTCACCCGCGCCGCGCGCTGATCAAGCCTCCGCGGCCGTTAACATTCACACACGCCGCGTTAAGAGCGCGACCACAGGGGGCTCTAGCTTCACCCTCGACCGGCCGCTCGAAACGTCGAGACGACGCCTGTCGACGGCAGATTACCCGGAGCTCGACGCGCGATGCGCGAGGGCCAATCGAGGAGAAATTTCCCATGATGTCCTTTCGTCGCCTTGGTTTTTTGACTGCGATCCCGCTCGTCGGCGCGCTGCTCGGAGTGACCGGTTGCGGCGGAGACACCGCGTCGGGCAAGGCCACCGATCCGACCGACGGGGCCGCGCAGGGGCTCGCTCAGGACAAGACCGTGGCCGCCGCCGACACCCGCGCTGAGCGCCCCGAGGGGCCTCGCGGCCATGGCCCCGGCGGGCCGGAGCGTCTGCTGATGGCCGCGCTCCACGAGCTCGATCTCACCGACGCGCAGAAGAAGACCATCCAGACTGCGATGGACAAGCTGGCGCCGCCCGCGCGCGGCGAGCGCGGCCCGCGTGACGGCGCGGCGTTCACGACGCTCTCGGCCGGCGTGCGCGCCGGGAAGATCGACACCCAGGCGGTGCTCGCGGGCATCGGCGCCCCGGAGCGCGGCTTCGCGGCGCGCGCGGTCGAGATCGCCACGGCGCTCGACACGCTGCACGCGACGCTCACGAAGGAGCAGCGCCGCGCCCTCGTCGACGGCATGGCGAAGCGGATGGCCGAGCACGGCCCGCCCGATCTGGAGCGCGATCACGATCACGATCGCGGCGGCCCCGACGGCGGCCCGCTCGGCCACATGCTGAGCGCTCTCTCGCTCACGGCGGCGCAGCAGACCTCGATCGACAGCGCGCTCGCGGCGCAGCGCCCGGCCGCCGTCGATCACGACGCGATGAAGAAGCAATTCGAAGCGCGCGGCGCCCTGATGCGCGCGCGGATGGAGAGCTTCGCGGCCGACACGTTCGACGCCAAGGCGTTCGTCGCGCCGCCCGCCGACGCCCCGCAACGCGCGATGATGCACCCCCTCGCGCGGATGGTGAACGAGCTCGCCGTCGTCGTCCCGCTGCTCGAGCCGGCGCAGCGCGAGACGCTCGCGGCGATGCTCGAGAAGGGCCCGCCCGGCGGACGCGAGCACGGTCCCGGCCCCCGTTGATCTCCCTCGCGCGGCAGGGCCCCCGTCCTCCCCACGCCGCGCCTCGCCGCGCCCTTTTCCTCTGTCATCGTCGCGCCCGCGATCGCGTCGCGGCGCCCCTCACGCGGCAGCGTGGCTCCTCACGTGATCCACGCGGCGACGATGTTGACGATCCCGGGCGCGGCGCCTCGCGCCGCTTCGCGGTGCTAGGCTCGGCCCCCATGATCCCTGCGGAAGAACGCGTCACTTCGATCGTGTACGTGGAAGACGACGAGAAGCTCGCGCGCCTCACCGGCCCCGCCTCGGGCTGGATCGTCGCAGGGCCGCTGTCGATCGATCCCGGCGCGCGCCGGGTGACGCTCGACGGCGCCGAGCTCGCGCTCACCACCTACGAGTTCGAGCTCCTCCGCGTCCTGGCCGAGCGCGCCGGGCGCGTGCTCACGCGCGAGCAGCTCGTCGATCTCGTGCGCGGCAGCGCCGACGAGGCCTTCGACCGATCCATCGATGTTCACGTCTCGCACCTGCGCCGCAAGCTCGGCGACGATCCACGCAGCCCCCGCCTGCTCAAGACGGTGCGCGGGATTGGCTACCTCCTCGGCGCCGAGCGAGGGTGAGCGTGTCGATCAAGGACCTCGTCCGCGCGCGCCTGGCGCTGCGGATCTACCTCGTCGGGCTCGCGCAGTTCGGCGTGGTGGCGGCGGGGTTCGCCGCGCTGATCATCGCCTATCGCCCGAGCGGCGCCGGCCCGATGGAGGATCGCGCGCACTTCGCCGCGAGCCACGTCGAGCGCGCGCTCGGCGATCCCGTCGCCCTCACGGCCGAGCTCTTGCGCATTCACGAGTACCTCCACACGACCGTCACCGTGATCGACGCCGACGGCGCCGAGTTCGCGACGAGCGCGCCGGCGGGCGCCGCCCCGTGCGCCGACGCGCCCGCCGTCCCGCGCGAGTCGGGGCGCCCCGGGCGCGAGATCCGCTGCGTGAAGATGCCGCTGACGTTCCCCGACGGCCGCGTCGGCAGGGTCGAGCTCGCCGATCACGCTCCGCGCGCGGTCGAACGGCGGCCTCGAGATCGAGGTGATCGACCGCGGCATCGGCATCGCGGCCGAGGATCTTCCCCGCGTGTTCCGCCCGTTCTTCCGCGCTGATCGCAGCCGCGCGCGCGCGACCGGGGGCCTCGGTCTCGGCCTCGCGCTGGCCAAGCGGATCGTCGACGCCCACGGCGGCGAGATCATGCTGGAGAGCGCCCCGAACGAGGGCACGCGCGCGCGGGTGCGCCTCCCGATCGGCGGCGAGCCCGCGCCTCTTTCGCGCTGAGCTTCGCTCCCGGCAAAAATAAGCTCGCCGATCCTGCAGAGCCACTGTGTCTCGTGCCACCAGGCAGGCGACAGCGAGGCCAACAAGTAGAGCCACTCTCACCTCCGCGCTGCCTACCTCGGCTTTCCCTTCCCGCTCTCGACGGCGCCGAGCTCGGCCGGCGCTTCGCGGAAGCTCGCCCGCGGCGCCTGATCGGCAGGCATGTAGCGGGCCCACTCCTGCTCGGTCATGCGGGTCTGGCCGAGGCGACGACCAACGCACTTCACCAGCTCCTCGAACTCGATGGGATGGAGCCGCGCCTCGCCCTCGTCGTCGCCCGACAGCAACCATTTCCCGTCGAGGCTGAGCGCGGCGATCTCGTAGCGACAGCGCGCGCTGGCGATCACCGCGCGGCTGACGAAGCGCCGGGACTCGCCCTCTCCTCGGCGCCTCCAGACGCACACGATCCCGTCGAGGCTCACCGAGGCGAGGCGCTTGCTGTCGAGCGACCAGGCGAGCTGCTGGATCCGGTTACCGTGGCTGTCCGCGCCGCTCGCGCGCCGCCCGGTCGCGAGCTCCCACACCGCGGTGGTCTGGGAGGCATCGCCTGTCGCGAGCCAGAGACCATCCGGGCTCGACGCCACGACACGCACCGCCGCGGCGTGCTTGAGCTTCGCGACGCGCTCGCCCGTCGTGACGTCGTAGAGGCGCGCAAAGCGGTCGTCGCACCCGACGGCGAGGCGGTCGCCGCTCGCGAGAAAATCGACGCTCCACGCGGCGCTCGGGCAGGTGATCGGCCGATCGCCCGCGCCGTCGCTCGTGGTCGCGTCGTGGATCCAGACGCCGCCCTTCGCGGCGCCGCGCGCCACCGCGAGGCGCGGGCTCGTGGGGTGCCAGGCGATGGCGTTGACGATCGCGCCGCTCGCGATCTCGCGCACGACAGCGCCGGTGATCGCGTCCCAGATTACCACGCGATCCCGCTGATTCACCGCGATCCACCGCCCGTCGGGGCTCCACCGCACCCGGTGAATCGCGGCGCTGACGCGGGGCGCGTCGCTCGGCCGCGCGGGCTGGATCGCCGCGCGCACGCCGGCTCGGTCGAAGAGGATCGGCGCCGGCTCGCGCGAGCGGACCACCGCGATCCGGCCGTCGGAGCGGCTCCACGCGGCGTCGGCCGGGCCCGCATCGTCGTCGCGCGCGAGCAGCTCGCAGAGCGCTTCGTTCGTCGATGATTTCCAGAGGCGCGCCGCGCCGTTCGAGTCGGCCGACAGCACCACGTCGACCCCGTCGGGCCGGTACGCGAGCGCCGTGAGCCGCGCGCCGACGTGCCCCTTGAACGCGCTCTGTCCATGGTCCTTCGGATCCCAGAGCCGCGCGGTGCCGTCGGTGCACGTCGTCGCGATCAGCTCGCCGCGCGGGTGAAAGGCCGCGCCCGTGATCTCGCCGTCATGGCCGAGCAGCAGCGCCGTGGCCTCGCCGGTGTCGACGTCCCACACCGCGATGGTGCCGATCTCGCTCCGCGTGGCGATCACGTCGGCGCGACCCGGGTGGAACTGCGCGCCAAGGAACTGCCCGTGGTAGCTGCGCAGGCTCATCACGAGCTGACCCGAGAGCGGGTCCCAGATGCGCGTCGTCAGGTCGGCGCCGACGGTCGCGATGCGCGAGCCGTCGTGGCTCCACACGACGCGCGCGACGTGGCGGCGGTGGCCTTCGAGGGGCGTCGGCGACCGGTCGTCGCGCGGGCCGCGCAGATCGCGGACCTCCACCCGGGCCCCGGCGGCGACCGCGAGCCGACCGCCGCTCGGGTGCCAGGCGAGGTGCAACGCGCCTTCTTTCTTCGTGGCGATCGTCTCCAGGAGCTCGCCGGTCGTCGCGCTCCAGAGCCGCACGGTGCCGTCGCTCATCGCCGCCGCGATCCGATCGCCGCCCGGCGCCGGCTCCCACGCGACGAAGCGACACTCCGCCCCGCCCCCGTCGAGGCGATGGAGCCGCGCCCCGCTCGCGACGCTCCACACCGCGAGATCCGAGGCGCCGTCGATCGCGGTCACCACCCGCTGTCCATCGGGCGACAGCTCGACGCCCCAGTGCTCCGCCGTCCCGATCGCCGCCTCGAAAATCAGTTTGAGCTCAAACGATCGCCCGGCGCCCGCGGCGACCTCGTGCACCGTCACGCGCTGATCGGCCCCGGCGCTGGCGAGGCGCCCGCCCGGCGAGAACGCCGCCGCCACGACCGCGGCGTCCCTGGTGGCGGCGCCGCGGTCGACGCGGCTCGCCTTGCTCGACGTGATGTCCCAGAGGTGCAGCCCGTCGCGGCCGCCGAGGGCCAGTAGATCCTCCGTCGGGTGCCACGCCAGGCACGACGCGTCGCGCGCCGTGATCGACCGCACCATGCGCCCGCGCCGCGCGAGCACCACGCGCAGCAGCGCGTCGACCTTCGGCGAGCGGTCGAGCCGCCCTGCCTCGATGGCCAGCATCCCGGCGAGATCGAGGCCGCCGAGGCGCGCTCGCTCCCCGGCCCGCATCGTCAGCGTGCGGGCGTCGGCGCGGCGCTTCTCACGCTTCGCTTCTTCTCTCGACCGCGCTTCGCGCTCCACGGACTCCTGCAGCTTCTGCAGGTCCTTGTCGCGCGAGCTCTGGCTGACGACCGAGAACCTGGTGGTCGTCGCGTCGCGATCGGAGACCTTGATCCCGCGCACGGCGAGCCGGTGCGGCGCGACGCGGCGCGCTTCGAGCTGCGACTTCAGCGCCGCCGCCTGGGCCACCGCCAGGTCCACGCGCGGCCCTCGGACCTCGATGTCGAGCTGCACGATCTCGTCGTGCTTCTCGAGGAACGCGGCCAGCTCCACGACCAGCGGCTCGTTCACCGGATCCACGTCGCGGCCCGCGCCGGCGACGTCGAGCCACTCCTTGACGATGATCTGATCGCCCTCCAGCCGCACGCGCGAGGGCGCGTTGCGGAGGAGCGCGCGCCACTGGTTCCACGCGTCGGCGACGGCCTTCTTCAGGAGCGCTGTTTCCCTTGTCTTCTCCCGGTAATCGTCGTGCCGGCTCGCCACGAGGTCCGAGTCCAGCGCTGCTGGCCGGTAGACCACGTGGGCGTTCGCGGTCTGCGATTCCCCGGCGCTGCCGAAGATCATCGGCACCATGCGATAGGCATCCTGGAAGCGCGCGCGGGGGTGGCTCTCGCGCAGGACCGGCCCGAGCAAGGGCAGCTCGAACGGGGCCTCGCGCGAGCGCGGCTTGAGGCGCGAGATGGGGTTCGAGGCGATGATCACGTCGGCCCCCTCGGTGCGCAGCACGTTGACAGGCACGTTGGCGACGAGCCCGCCGTCGAGGTAGCGCCGGTCACCCTGCACCGTCGGGCCCATCAGCGGAGGGAGCGATCCACTGGCACGTACCGCGAACGCGAAGGTGCCTTTGCGCAGGTCCGACTCCAGGCCAGTGTCCGCGTCGGTGACGACGGGGAAGAGCGGAATCTCCGAGCGATCGAGCTTGATTTCGCCGAGATCGTGGAGGATCGCCAGCTCGACTCCAGCGCTGGTGATGAAGCCGAAGGAGCCGGCGCGGAGCAGCCTCGCGCGGTTCTTCCAGTAGAGATCCAGCCCCGCTTCATGGCGCGCGCAGAAGTACGCGCCGACCGTCGCGCCGACGCTGGAGCCCGACACCATGTCAATCGGCACGTGGGCCGCGAGCAGCGCCTCGATCAAGGGCACATGGACATCGCCGTACGTGCCGCCGCCGCCGAGGGCGAGACCGACGCGCCGCCCGGTGACGGCGCGCGCCCAGCGATCCATCGTCGCGCGGGTCGAGGTCGCCAGCGGGTCGCCGGGCTTCGCGACGGGCGCGGTGGAGCCGAGCGCGCGCGCCCGCAGCGCCTCGCGCAGCGCGCGCCCGATCCGCAGCCGCGCGGCGCCCCGGGGCCACGTCGGCGGGAGCGCGTCGAAGCTCAGGTGGCGCGGATCGGCGAGCGTGCGCCGGAGCCGCTGCGCGTACGACGCGAGGTTCGTCGCCAGCTCGCGCACTGCGCCGACTGCCTCGTCCTCGCCGTCGTCGAGCAGCAGGGCCGCGTAGAGGATCTCCAGGCCGGCGGCGATGAAGGCGATCGGAGGCAGCGCGTCCGGCTCGCTGTCGAGGTGGATCACCTTGAAGGGCCGCCGCGACGTCGCGAGCTCCTGCGCGAGCGCGTCCGAGAGGCGCAGCGACGACACGTCGAGCAGCGTCACGTCCGGCGACGGCGCCGGCGAGGCGACCTCGCGCGCGCGCGCCGCGAGGGCCGCGTCGAAGGCCTCGAGGAGACTGTCACCGTGACCGACCTCGATCCAGCGGTGCTCGAGCGCCACCTCGGGGTCGGGGGCCTGGTGAACGACGTCGCGCGTCGCGTCCCGGCCCTCGCCGCGGGGCACCGCGTGGACGACGAGCACGCGATCGAAGAGGTGATGCGCGAGGCTCCGCGCGAGCAGATCCGTGAGCTGTCCCGTCGGCAAGCTGCGCGCGTTCTCGCCGGCGACCACGACGAAGCGATCGGCGCTCCCGGCGCCGCCGGCCGTCGCTCTCACCTTGTCGTCGTCGAGCTGGTTGCTGCGGATGATCGTGCGCTGGAAGTCGGCGTTGAACTTGAACAGGGTCGAGAACGTCGTCGCGGGGATCACGATCACCCGACCCGCGGACTCGACGCTGATCGTCGCCTCGACCAGCCGATCGTGGATCACGTCCGCGAGGCCGGCGCAGCCCCGCCCCTCGCGCATCACAGCGGCCGGCGCGCCGTCGAGCGGCGCGTCGACGCTCGGCTGGCGCAGGACGAACGCGTTGTCCGGCTCGAGCATCACGAAGAACGCCGCGGCCTTCTCCCCCTGCTTGGCCAGGATCTCGCCGGCCTTGACGGGGCGAACACCGGCGCCTTCGAGCAGCGCGACGAGCCCTTCGCGATCGACGTCGGCGAGCTCCGGCGTCGCCGCGAGGATCTCCCGGATCTCCGGCATCAGCTCGGTGATCGTCTGCGCCGAGAGGATCCGTTGCAGGAGGGGGTTGTCGCCGCGCTTGCGCCCGAACACGGCGCCGAACCGCGCCACCGGGAGCTCGAGCACCCAGGTCTCGGCCTTGGCGATCGCGCTGGTCTCGTCACCTGCCGACGCGCGCCCTCCCACGTCGTCGTTCCAGGCCTTCACGCCCTCCTCGCCGAACGTCGTCATGGGCCCGAACGAGAGGACGACTTGCCGGTGCCCGCGCCGCTGGATCACCGTCACGTGGCCGAGCACGATCACCCGCAACGCTCGCTCCGAGGCCGCTTGCTCGAAGCCATGGATCACCTGCTCGCGGGTGTACTTCTTGAGCTCGAGGTTATCGATCAGCGCCTCGCCGACGGCGCCTCGGAGGAAGGCGACGCCGCCGAGATCGGGGCACCGTTCGAGGATCATCCGCTTCTGGGCGCGATCGAGGTCCAAATTGCTGGAGCGGGTCATTGGGGGCTATCGGGAGGTCGGGTTGGCCGGTCGTAACGAGGGTGACGACCCATACGCTCGTGGCCCCGGCCTGTCAGCCATCCCGCCGCGGCGCCGATCGCCCGGCCGCGGCAGATCGTCGAGAGCGCGGCCCGCCGCGATGCTATACGCGGGCGTCCACGACCCCGAAAGCGACCCGCCGTCATGATTGAACCCTACACTCAGCTCTCTCTCCATCGCTGGATGCTCCTCGACGAAGTCCGCAACGAGGCCTACCGCAAGGCCATCGTCGCTGCGGTCAAGCCGGGCGACGTCGTCCTCGACATGGGCGCAGGGACAGGCATCCTCAGCATCTTCGCCGCGCAGGCCGGGGCCCGGAAGGTCTATGCCGTCGAGCGCACGGGGATCGCGGCGGTCGCCCGCAAGATGGTGGCGCGCAACGGCCTCGCCGATCGTATCGAGATCATCGAAGGCAACCTCGAAGACATCGATCTCCCCGAGAAGGTCGACGTCCTGATGTCCGAGTGGATGGGCGGCCTCGGCGTCGACGAGAACATGCTCGCTCCCTTCGTCATGGCCCGCAATCGCTGGCTCAAGCCCACCGGGAAGATCCTCCCCGAGCGCGTCACGGCCTTCCTCGCCCCGGTGTGGATGCGCTTCTTCGACGACGATCTCAACCACTGGCGCAAGACCCCGCACGGCGTCGACATGAACGTCATCGCCGAGATCACGGCCCACGAGCCCCTGATGACGCAGCACCCCATCGGCCCCGAAGACATCCTCTCGACGCCCCAGCAGATGTGGAGTCACGACGCGTACACCTGCTCTCTCCAAGAGGCCGATCGCTCGTTCCAGACGAAGCTCTCCTTCGTCGCCGAGCGCTCGGGCAAGCTCTCCAACGTGGCCACGTGGTTCGAGGCGACGTTCTTCGAGAGCGCCCTGCTCTCCACCGCTCCCGACGCGCCGCAGACCCACTGGGGCCGCTTCGTCTTCCCGCTCGACCGCGCGGTCGACGTCGAGAAGGGCACGCGGATCGACGTCGAGTTCCACTGCGATCCCTCGTCGCCCGGGAGCTGCGAGTTCTTCTGGTCGGTCAAGATCGGCGACCTGCCGGTCGAGAAGCACGACTCGCGCGGGGTTGCCCGCGAGGCCTGATCGCGGCGTAGACTCGGGCGCATGAAGCCGAGCGAGCCCGAGATCGTCGCGCACGTCGAGCGCATCGCGCGCGAGGGTTACACCATCCTCCCCGACGTGCTCGACGCACCGGCGATCGACGCCCTCGGCGCCGATCTCCTCCGGATCGAGGCCGACGAGAAGATCGTCCCCGCGCGCAACATCTTCGAGGGAACACGGACGATCCGCGTCTACAACCTCCTCGCGCGCGGGAAGATCTACGAGCAGATCGCCGAGCTCGAGGCCGTCCTCTCGATCGTCGATCGCGTCCTCGATCGGGGGTGCCTGGTCTCGTCCTTCTCGTCCATCAGCATCGGCCCGGGCGAGGCGGCCCAGCTCATCCACGCCGACGATCAGGCGATAGGGATCGGCAAGCCGCACGTCCCGATCATCTGCAACACCATGTTCGCGCTCACCGATTTCACCGAGGACAACGGGGCGACGCGCCTCGTCCGGGGATCCCACCTCGAAGATCACTCGCCCGAGATCGGCGGCACGTTCGCGACGATCCCCGCGGTGATGCGCCGGGGCAGCGTCCTCGTGTGGAATGGCAGCCTCTGGCACGGCGGCGGCGCCAATGGCACCGAGAGCCGCCGCGTCGGCCTGGCGGTGAACTACTGCGCCGGCTACTTGCGGCAGCAGGAGAACCAGCAGCTCGGCATCCCCGTCGCGATCGCCCGCGGCTTCTCCCCGCGACTGCGAAAGCTGGTGGGTTATGGCATCTATCGTGGTCTGATTGGCCACATCGACAAGTGCAGCCCGGTCGACATCCTCGACGGAACGGGCCCGCGCAGGGTCGTCGGCGAGATCGGCTGAAAGACAGTCTGTTTCCGGGGGGCGTCGCGCTCGTTCCGGGGTACTGTCCGCCGATGATGCGTCGTCGGCAACTCATCGAGCTCGGGGCCTCGATCGCCACGTCCACCCTCGTCGGTCCCGCGCTCGCCGACGAAGCGCTCCTCCAGCACCTCGGCGCCCCGCAAGACCTGGGCACGCCGCTCGAGGCGTTGAACCGCCTGATCACGCCGACTCCGCTGTTCTTCGTGCGCAGCCATTTCGGCCCGCCCGCCCTCGATCTCGCGCGCAAGATCCGGATCTCCGGCCTCGTGCGCCAGCCGTTCGAGATCGACGAGACGGCGTTCGGGCATCTGCAACAGGTGACGGTGACGGCCGTCCTCCAGTGTGCCGGGAACGGGCGAGCGCTGCAGACTCCGCGCGTCCCCGGCGTGCAGTGGGTTCATGGCGCCATGGGACAGGCCACCTGGACGGGCGTGCGCCTCAAAGACGTGCTCGAGCGCGCAGGCGTCTTGCCGGGCGCGGCGCACGTGCGGCTCGCGGGCGCGGATCTGCCGCCCAAGCCCACCGTCCCGGCGTTCCTTCGCAGCATCCCGCTCGCGCGCGCCCTCGATCCAGGCACCCTCATCGCTTACCGGATGAACGGCGAGCCGCTCACGCTGGCCCACGGCGCGCCCTTTCGCCTCATCGTCCCGGGGTGGGCGGGTGACCACTGGATCAAGTGGCTCACCGATCTCCACGTCCAGAAGGACGAGGCCGAGGGCTTCTATTTCCAGACTGCCTATCGCCTGCCGATCGAGCCGGTCTCGCCCGGCGCGGCGGTACCCCCGGAGGCGACGCGCCCCCTCACCACGCTCCCGGTCAAATCGATCATCGCCCAGCCCCTCGACGGGAGCCGCCAGCGCGTCGGTAAACAGGAAATCACCGGCGTCGCGTTCTCGGGCGAGAAGGCGATTGCCCGGGTCGAGGTCAGCCTCGACGGCGGCGCGTCGTGGCGAGCGGCCACCCTCGAAGGCGAGCCCGGCGCGGGCCGCTGGCAGGTCTTCCGTCACGTCTTCGAGGACCGGACTCCCGGTCCAAAGCACGCTGTCGTGAGGGCGATTGAAGCGGGCGGCGCCACCCAGCCCGAGAAGGCCGCCTGGAACCCGGGCGGCTACCTCTGGAATGGATGGCACGCTGTCTCCTGGGAGGTGGTAGCGTGATGCCGCGCCGTACGACAGCGCTGCTCGCGCTCACGGCAGCGATCGCGGTCGGCTGCAAAGGCGACCACGCCGGCCCCCCGCCCGCGCCCGCGTCATCGGCGAGCGCGCCGGTGATCTCCAGCGCCGCGCCGCTGCTCTCGGACACCGCCGCTCACGCCATGATCGTCGACGATTGCCTGAGCTGCCACACCGAGCAGATGCTCGCGCAGCAGCGCCTCACGCCCAGGCAATGGGCCAGCGAAGTGAAGAAGATGCAAGGCTGGGGCGCGCCGGTGGAGCCCGAGAACATCGATCCTCTCGCCGCCTACCTCGCGGCGAAATACAGCACCGAGACCGCGCCCGAGCGCGTCCCCACGATCTCGCCCGCGGACGCCGCAGCCGCGATCGCGCCGCTACCGGACGGTGCCTTTGCCGGCGGCGACGCGGGACGAGGCGCGACGGCCTATCACGAGCTCTGCGCGACGTGCCACGCCGACGACGCCGGGGGCGCCGCGGTCGGCGTTCACCTCGTCGATCGCCCGCTGCTTCACCGCGCCGCCGACTTCGCGCGCGTGGTGCGCTCCGGCCGCGGCCGCATGCCCGCGTTCCGCGTCGAGGACGTGCCCGACGCCCAGATTGCCAATCTGCTGGCGCACCTTCGCTCATCGCGCTGAACCGCTGAATCAGACGATTTGATGAGCGATTGGTGTCAATTGCCCTCGGGGACAGTTCATGGTCGACGGCTGGCTGGCGGTCCAGGCGGACCATGACGTGTGGATGGCTTCAACTTTTGCGATTGGCCGCCGTTGTCCATTTGACGGTCGTGACGAGCGGCCCTAAGACAGATCCCGGATCTTGTGAAATCAGGTGCATTTCGTGGAGCAGAACGAGCGATTGAGCGAACGTGACGAGGCGAGCGACCTCGTCACCAGCAAGGTGAAGCCCGGTAGCGGACACATAAAGACTTACGAAGAGCTCGACGGGGCCATGGGGCGCGAGGTCTTCTTCCGGGCGCAGCGCTTCACCGCCGCGGAGCTCCGCCCGTTGCACGGGACCGTCTCTCTGCTGGCGAGCGGTTGCAGCTGCACCGTTCACGATATTTCGCCCAGCGGCGTGGCCTTCGTGTGGCCTCCCGGCGAACCGCGGCCCGAAAGCGCGACGCGGGTGACGGTACGTTTCGGAGACCACCTTGCCTACGAGGGCGATGTGCTGGTCGCGTCGGTCCGCGAGATCGCCGAAGGGACGTTGGTGGGCGTCTCGTTCACCGATCTCCTGGTCGACATCGACGCCGTCTTGCAGCTCCGCCAGGTGCTCGCCTGGTGCGGATCCCTCTCCGCGGCAGAGAAGCCTTGGGCGATGCCACGACAGCATCGCTTCCAGGCGCTGGTCTCCGAGCTGCGCCTCTTGCTCGAGGACGCGGAGGTGCAGCTGAACGCGCTCGAGCGCACGCTGCCCTGGCACGTGGTGCAGGGTGGGCCGTCGCTGGCGCGCACCGCGCTAATTTCCAGGATTCACACCGAACTTGCGGGCGACATCGTTCGTTACACGGAGGAGATCGACGCCGCCCTGCGCGAGATACCGGAGGCGAGCGCCGCCGCTGCGCAGGAATACTCGTTGCGCAACGTTCAGGCGTTCCTGCTCCAGTCACCGTGGATGCACCGGGCGCGGTACAAGCCTTTGGGCTACCCCGGCGACTTCGAGGTCATGAACTTCGTCTACGAGCGCAATTTCGAGGGACCCACGCTCTTTGCCAAGGCGCTCAGCTACGCCTTCTTGCAAACCAAAGCCGCGCTGGCGGTGAAGTTCCGCAAGGATCTCATGAAGCGCGAGCTGCGCGCGCTCATCGAACGTCACGCAGGCAGCACCCGGCCCGTGCGGATCCTCAGCATCGCCGCGGGCCCGGCGCAGGAACTCTACGAGCTGTTGTCCGAGCTGAAGGAGCTCCCCGCGCCAGTCGAGATCGTTCTGTTCGATCAGGACAAGAACGCTCTCGGCCACGCCTACCGTCGCCTCAAGCCGCTCCTCTCCTCGAGAGCGCCCGGGCGGGCCAGCGTCGTCTTTCTCAACGAGTCGATAAAGCGCCTGCTCCGCGACGCGCGCCTCTTCGACAGGTTCGAGAAGTTCGACGCAATCTACTCCTGCGGCCTCTTCGACTACCTGCAGCCCGCAACGGCCGTGCGGCTGGCGAGGAACCTGTTCTCCGCGACCGCGCCCGGCGGGGCGGTCTTCATCGCCAACATGGTCGACCACGACGGGCGCTGGTTAATGGAGCAGCACCTCGACTGGAAGCTCATCTACCGCACGCGCGCCGAGCTGCTCGCCATCGGCGCGCGCGCGGCGCCCGAAGCTGCCACCCTCCAGATTCTGGAGGAAGAGACCGGCATCAACCCCTTCGTTCACATGATCCGAGGATGAGCCTTGCGGGCAATCAGCGCTGGCTCGACGAGACCCGGAACGCCCTGCGGTACGCCTGCGGGCTCGTGGTGACGACGCGCTGAAAGTGCTCGCGCAGCGTCGTCGCGGAGCCGAACCCGACCTTGGAGGCGATGGCTTCGACCGAGTGTCCCGTCGTTTCGAGCAGGTGCTGCGCCCGCCGCACCCGTGAGCGGAGCAGCCATTGCAGCGGCGTCGTCCCGGTCTGTTCGCGGAATCGTCGGCTGAGGGTGCGCGAGCTCATCGCGGCCCGGCGCGCCAGATCGCCCAGCGTGAGCGGGTCGCCGAGGCGGCCTTCGAGCCAGCGCAGGAGGGGTTCGAGCGACGAGCCGTCCGGCGCCGGCGGCTCGTGGACGATGAACTGCGACTGGCCACCATCGCGCTCGAGCGGCATCACCGAGAGTCGCGCCGTGTCGGCGGCCACCGCAGAGCCGTGATCGCGGCGCACCATGTGGAGACACAGATCGAGCCCCGCGGCGGCCCCCGCCGACGTCAGCAGCTGGCCCTCGTCGACATAGAGCACGTGCGGATCGACCTCGATCGCCGGGTGAACCCTCGCGAGCTCCGCGGCCGCGAGCCAGTGTGTCGTGGCCCGGTGCCCGTCGAGCAGCCCTGTCGCGGCGAGGACGAACGCGCCCGTGCAGATGGAGGCAATGCGCGTCCCTTTCGCCGCGGCGGCGCGCACGGCCTTCACCAGCTCGGCCGGCACGGGCGCCGCAGGATCGGCCACGCCGGGGAGAATGATGGTATCGGCCCGCGCCAGCTCGTCGAGCCCCGCGTGCGTGCGCAGGGTGAACGCGCCGGCGTTCACGTCCCTGGTGACGCCACAGACCCGCACCTGATACCCCGCCTGGCCGCCGGGCAGCCGCACGCGGCCAAACACCTCGACGGGGGTCGACAGGTCGAATGGAATCACCCCGTCCAGCGCGACCACGGCCACCACATGCATGGCACGAACATGAATGCCCGCAGGGTTCCCGCCAAGCCAAATCGACCCGTCGCGCAACGCCGGCCGTGGCGAGAACCTTGCGAAAATTGTCCTTCACGCCACTCACCACCGCCGTCCCGGATGTGCAATACCTCCCTGAACAGCGCCGCTCGGCCTCTCGGGTCGTCCGGCCTCGTGCCCATGTACCGCGTCATCCTGCTCTTCAAGCTCATCGGGGTCCTGCTCTACGCCGGCGGTCTGATCGCGGCGTTCGTCTCCACCTCGCTGAAGGAGCGCAAGCGCGCCGTACACGCCATCGCCTCACCGGGCCTCGTCCTCACGTGGGTGGGTGGATACCTGCTCACGACCGAGCTTCACCTCCCGCTGACCGAGCTCTGGATCCTGGGCGGGCTCGTCCTGTCGCTCGTCTCGCAGCTCGCCCTCGTCCACAGCGTCTCGCGCGATCGGCGCTCTGTCCCGGCGTTCCTCGCCGCCGCGATACCGCTTCTCGTCGTGCTGGCGCTCATGGTCTTTCGCCCCACCTGGTCGGACCTCCACGCATGACCGCTCTCCGTCAGCTCCGCGTCATCGCCCTCCTCGAAGGGATATCGTTCCTGCTCCTCCTCTTCGTCGCCATGCCGCTCAAGCACCTCGCCGGGCTCGCCGTCGCGGTTCGCGTTGCGGGGAGCGTGCACGGCATCCTCTTCCTGCTCTTCATCTCGGCCTTGTTTCGCGCCGCGAGCGAGCGCGACTGGCCTGCTCGTCGCTCGCTCCTGGCGTTCGGAGCGTCGCTGGTGCCGGGCGGCACGTTCGCGCTCGATCGCCTGTTGAAGCGCGAGATCGAGGGCCTCTCGCCGGCCGAACGCGAGGAGTGACGCCTTCGCGTAACCGTCGACGATATGTCGCCTGATTGCAAGGACCGTCCAGCGCGACACCGAAGGGGGCGGGAACCGCGGTCGCCCGAGTCGGAGGCCGGGCGAGCCGTCGAGCCCGCGCAAGGCACTCGCCGTGGGCCCCGCATGGAGGTAGGAGAATTCATGGCGCGCGTCCTCCCCGCCCTGACGGAGCATCGCCTTCTTCCAGTTGGCGTTCACGATCTCACCCTCGCCGAAGTCGAGACCTTGTTCGGCAGCTTTCAACGATCTGAGCGGCGTCGACGCCTGTTCGCGAAGCTCATGGAATATGTGGACGAAGTGAAGAGTGCCGGCTGGGATGCCCGGGTCATCGTCGACGGGAGCTTCGTCATGGCAGCGGTCGACGAGCCCGAGGACATCGACGTAATCCTCGTCCTGCCCCAGGATTGGGATATGGCGTCAGAAGTTCGGCCGTTCGAGTATAATCTGATCGCCCGGAAGCGGACGCGCCGACACTACGGCTTTGACGTCTTTGCTGTCCGCGCGGGCTCGCAGGAAGAGCAGGCCATGATCGCGTTCTTCGAGCAGGTCAACGTCAAGTGGAACGAGCCGCTCGGCTTGCCTGCCGGTCTCGGGAAGGGCATCGTGAGGATCGCGCCATGATCAAGACCGACCAGGATCTCGAAGTCGTGCGACAGCAGCTCGCCCGCGTCGAGTCTACGTTCAGCGCGCTTCGGCGCGAGGTGCTGCCGCAGAGCGAGGAGCGTTTTCTGCTGATGGCTGACGTATACATCGAGCAGATCCTCGCGCTTCGCGCGGAGATCGACGCGTTCCTCGGACTCGATGTGGTCTTCGTGAGGCGAGCGGCGGCCGCCACCGGCGACCACTCCGCCCGGTAAGAGCACCTCGGACCTGTGGCTCAGCGCCTCGAACGATGGGCTCGCCACCGCGGGGGATCCCGCGGGCGTCGTCTTCTGGCGCGAGCCGTAGCCGCTAAAGTTGATCGGTCCGCCGTCGTACCATCCGAGCATCATGCCTGCTCATCGCGCCGACGCCGCGGACCCCGCAGCCCTGGAAGCCTTTTGCGCCCACGAGCATCCTCCGCTCCCGCCCGCGAGGGCGAGTGTCCGCGTCGCTCCCGAGGGCGAACGCGGCAGTGGCCTCGCGGCGGCGCCAATCCGTGACAGTCTGATTGACGCTCTCCTCCGCGGCGACGAGCCGCGCGATCTCCACGCCCGCGCGGAGCACAGCGCCCTCGCCGCTCGCCTCGCGGCGCTCCGCGTCTCGACGGCGAGCGCGGGAGACGAGATTGCCAGTCACATCGTCCGCTTCATCGCCACGACCGAGAGCTTCGCCCTGGCGATCGAGCGGATGAAGACCCTCCCTGAGGAGATGGCCTCGGCGCCGGTCCTCCTCACCGAGATCTGCGACGGGCTCGCCCGGATCGCCGCGATTGGCCACGATCTCTCGCTCGCCACGCGACGGGACACCGCAGATCCCGCCCGACGACCGAGCCTCGCGCCGCCTTTCCGCTGAAGTCCCGGGCCTCGAGAGCGGTCGTGATACCGGGCAGCCCGGCGTCGCCGATTTCCCACGAGGTTGAACAATTGAATTTCGCAGCCAATAAAATTCGCAGTGCGAATGATTCGTACACAAAATAATTGACGTCCCGGGCCCGTCACGCGACATGGAGCCTCCGCGTGATTCCGCGGTGAGGTAGAGGCGCCATGAAAATTCGCGAGAAGGCCTGTGGGCTGTTGCTGGTCGCGCTGTCGGTGTCCGGTTCAGCCTGTGGCGGTGACGCGACAGAGGCCACGACGGCCACGGCCGCGGCCACCAGCGCGGGATCCAGCTCGGGGTCGGGCGGCTCCGGCGGGAGCATGGGTACGGGTGGGGCCGTGGCCATGGAGGTCATGTGCGAAGGTAGCAAGCTGCTGGCCGTCCCGGAGGACACTGCTGCTCCTGGGCCCTGGCCCGTCGGCACCAAGACGGTGATGCTCGCCGGCTTCACCACGGAGATCTGGTATCCGGCGACGCCGGGCAGCGAGGTCGGGAAGACGACCGCGCGCTACGACCTGCGGGAGCACCTGCCCGACGCCGATCAAGGCAAGATCCCGGACGCCGACAATCCCTATCAAGCGTGCAACTGCTACCGCGATCTCCCGCTCGATACGGCCCACGGCGCCTATCCGACGGTGCTCTTCATCCACGGTACCGCCGCGTTCAGGACCCAGAGCGCGACCCAGACCGCCCACTGGGCGAGCCGCGGCTTCATCGTCGTCGCCGCCGATCACCCCGGGATCGGCCTGAAGGATCTCCTCGGTGGCATGTTCGGCGGTCATCAGGCGGCCGACGCCAAGCTCCTGCTCGACGCGCTCGCCAAGCCGGAGGGGGAGATCGCGTTCCTCGCCGGGAAGATCGCCGGAGACCGACTGGCACTCTCCGGCCACAGTGCGGGCGGAGGGGCCATCGCCGGCTTCGGCGATCGGCCCGGGGTCAAGGTGCTGATCCCCATGGCGGCGCAGGGCGTGATGGCCGGCGCAGCGCTGCAATCGACGCTGATCCTCGGCGCAGCAGACGACGGGATCGCCAGCTACAGCGGGCAAGTGTCGGGCTACGCGAGCTCACCGAAGAAGAAGCGGCTCGTCGGGCTGGCCAGCGCAGGGCACCTGGCCTTCAGCGATCTGTGCGCGATCGGCAAGGACAAGGGGGGTATCCTCCAGGTGGCGATCGATCACGGGATCACGGTCAATCCGCTGATCGCGACGCTGGCCAAGGACGGCTGCAAACCGGGGCAGCTCGAGCCCGAGAAGGGCTGGGCGATCGTCAACGCGGCGACCTCGGCGGCGCTGGAAGAGACGCTGTCGTGCTCGACGACGGCGGCCAAGCAGCTGGCCGGGCTGAAGGCGGCTTACGCGGACGTGAGCGAGTACCAGGAAAGCCTGTAGGGGCCGTGCGTCCGGCGCGGGGCCGAGCCTCACGCCGGGCGATACTGCTCCACGAGCCGCATCACCTCGGCGCGCGCGCGGTGCAGCTCCTCGAGCCGCGAGGCGCGGGCCCGCAGCCGCAGCGATCGCCGCAGCGCCGGGGTCCGATCGAGCCACGCCAGCGCCGCGAACGGGCTCAGCAGCACGACCGCGGCGCTCACCGCGGCGAGCCACCGCGGCAAGAACACCACGCCGAGCGTGATCGCGAGAGCCACCCAGACCGGATAGACCAGCAGCCCCGCGCCGAGCTTGTACGTGGAGATCTCGTCGGCCTCGCTCTTCGCCACGCGCCGCGCCGCCAGCGTCGGTAACCGATAAGGCAGCGCGTAAAGCAGGATCCCCGCCGCCGCGAGCGGCAGCAGCAGCACGAGCCCTGCGGCCTTCAGCCACGATCCGGGCACCGCTTCGCCGAGCGCGAGCTGCGCGTCGGCGAGGCCCTCGAGCTCCAGCAGACCATAGTAATGCTCCACCGCGGCCCCGACGTGGGTCGCCGCGGTCGTCGCTTTGCCGCCTTCGCGCAGCGTCTTCAGCGCGGCCTCGACCTGGCGACCGACGCTGTTCCAGCGCGTCAAGCTGCGATCGCCGGTGTCGTTGGCGAGCATCTCGGCGACCCGCGCGATCAAGCGCCGCTCGGGCCACGTCGCGCCCTCGACGAGCAGCTCGGAGAGATCCTCGCGCAGCTGCGAAGTCAGCGCCGCCACCAGCGCGTCGCCCTGCTCCGTGAAGCTGTCGACCTCGCGGACGGGGCCGTAGAGCATCAGGCATCGCGAGCGGAACACGGCGCGGTCGTCGAACTCCAGGGCCACGGCTTGCAGCGTCAGCCCGCGCCCGCCGTGCTCCTTCGCGCGCGCGAGCATCCGCGCCGCGCCGCTCTTGACGGCGATCAGGTGCGGCTCGCTGTGGCTCGTTCCCTCCGGGAAAATAAGGATATTTTGACCGCCGACGAGCCACGCGGCGATCTTGTCGAAGACCTCCTCGTTGCCGCTGCTCTGCTTGGTCGGGTCGTCGCGGCGCCGCACGATCGGCACGGCGTCGGCCGCCTCGAGCAGCCAGCGCAGCCCGGGGATCTTCCACAGCGTGCTCTTGGCGACGGGCGAGATCGGGCACGGCGCCGCGGTGAGGACCAGGAGCGGATCGACGAGGGCGTTGACGTGATTGGACACGAACAGGCGCCCGCCGGTGTCCTCACTCGGCGTGTTCCCCGCTGTCTCGATGGCGCGAAAATAGGTGCCGACGATCCGGCGGAACGTCCAGATCAGGCCGCGGCGAAAGAGGCCGCCGTTGCGACGCGCGCCGCGGGCAGCGCCTGGAGCGATGGCCAGATCGGACATCACCCCAGGCTACCTGTGTTCCCAGGAAAGGGCTCGCGCCCTTTCCCCCGGCCGAGCAAAGCTCGTCGGGGCCCCCCATACCCCGGACCGCAACAGACTCTCGGAAAGCGTTGCCATTCGGCATGGCGTTCCGATTCTCTGCGCGCTCTTCACTCTACACGGCGGCCGGCGTCGCTTTGCGCGCGAGGAAATCGATCAGATCGATCTTCGTCACCACGCCGACCACGCCGTCGCGCTCCATGACGAGGGCGATCTTCGTGTCGCTGAGCACGCTCTTCAGGAGCTCGACCTTGGTCGACATCGTCACCGTCGCATAATCGCTCTCGATGAGATCGAGGATGGGGCTGTCGAGGGTGCCGCTGCCCTTCACGAGGAGCCGGAGCAAGTCGACCTCTTGCACCATCCCGCGGAGCTTGTTGCCCTCGAGCACCGGGACCTGGCTGATGCCGTGCTTCTTCAGAGTGTCAATCACGTCACGCACGCTCTCCTTGGCGTCGACGCTGACGACGGGGCCGGCGGGCTTGCCCGCGAGCAGATCGCGCACCGTGCCGAGGCCCTTCTCGTCCTCCAGGAAGCCGTTCTCGCGCATCCACTCGTCGTTGAAGATCTTGGAGATGTACTTGGACGCGCCGTCGGGCATCAGCACGAGGATGTTCTCTTTGCGACCGCTCTGCTTGGCGTACTTGATCGCGCCGGCCACCGCCGCGCCGCCCGAGCCGCCGACGAAGAGGCCCTCGAGGCGCACCAGATCGCGCGTCATCAGGAAGCACTCTTTATCGTCGACGCGGAAGATCTCGTCGATGATGTTGAGGTTCATCGTCGAGGGGAAGAAGTCCTCGCCGATGCCCTCGACCTTGTAGCTGAAGGCCTTGGTGATCCGCTGCGTCTTGACGAAGTCGTAGTAGAGCGATCCCACCGGATCGACGCCGACCATCTTCATGTCGGGCTTCTTCTGCTTGAGGAACTTGCCAATGCCGCTGATGGTGCCGCCCGTGCCCATGCCGGTGCAGAACACGTCGAGCTCGTGGCCGCACTGCTCCCAGATCTCCGGCCCGGTGGAGAGGTAGTGAGCGTTGGGGTTCGAGGGGTTGTGATACTGATTCGCGTAGAAGCAGTTGGCCGTCTCCTCGGCGATGCGCTTGGCCACCTGGTAATAGCTGCGCGGATCGTCGGGCTCGACGGCCGTGGGGCACATCACGACGCGGGCGCCGAAGGCGCGCAGGCTGGAGATCTTCTCCTGCGACATCTTGTCGGGCATCACGAAGACGCACTTGTAGCCCTTGATCGCCGCGATCATCGCCAGGGCCGCGCCGGTGTTGCCGCTCGTCGCCTCGACGATGGTGCCGCCCGGCTTGAGGCCGGCCGCCTCGGCGTCCTTGATCATGTTCAAGCCGACCCGATCCTTGTGGCTGCCGCCGGGATTCAGGTACTCGCACTTGACGTAGATGTCGCTCTCCAGCCCTTCCGTCACGCGGTTCAGGCGGACGATCGGAGTGTGACCAACGGCCTTGGTGATGTCGCTGAGGGCGCCTCGCATCATAGGCGCCGGACCCTAGCCGCCGCGGGGCGAAGCGACAAGCGTGGTGGTGCGTGACGCGATGCAACGCGACGCGTTCGTCGCGAGCAGACGCGACCGCAGGGGCGCGCGCCGCCGCCTCACTTCAGCCCGTAACGTTCCATCTTGTTGAGCAGCCCTTGCCGCGAGAGGCCGAGCCGCGTCGCCGTGTGGCTGCGATTTCCCTGCGTCGCCGCGAGCGCGACGGCGATCTCGTGGCGCTCCAGGTGGGCGATCTTCTCCTCGAGCGTCGAGGCTTCGCCGGGCGCGCCGGGCCCGCTCGCCGAAGTGGCGGCCACGTTCGCCGCCCGCGGGCGCAGCGCCGGCGAGAGATCTTCTTCGAGGATCTCGCCGCGCCCCGCGCCCATCACCAGGGCGCGCTGCATCTCGTGCCGCAGCTCGCGCAGGTTGCCGGGCCACGCGTACGCTTCGAGCCGCCGCAGCGACGCCGGCGACAGCGTCGCCGGCCCCGAGCGCGGCACGAGGGCGCGCGCCTGGTTCAAGAAATGCTGCGCCAGCAGCGGCAAATCACCGATCCGGTCGGCGAGGCGCGGCAGCGCGATCTCGATCCCGCGCACGCGCCAGTAGAGATCGTCGCGGAACGTCTTCGCGGCGATCATCGCCTCGAGCGGGCGGTGCGTGGCCGAGACCACGCGCACGTCGACCGTCACCGCGCGCGACGCGCCGACGGGCAGCACCTCGCCCGTCTCCAGCGTGCGCAGGAGCTTCACCTGGAGCGAAGGATCCATGTCGCCGAGCTCGTCGAGGAACACCGTGCCGCCGTCGGCCTCGGCGAGCAGGCCCGGCGCGTCGCGCACCGCGCCGGTGAACGAGCCGCGCTTGTGCCCGAAGAGCGTCGACTCGAGCAGCGTGGGCGAGAGCGCGCCGCAGTTCACCGCGACGAAGGCCCTGTCGCGGCGGCGGCTCTTCGCGTGGAGATAGCGCGCGAAGACCTCCTTGCCCGTGCCCGACTCGCCGGTGATCAGCACCGGGACGTCGGTCGGCGCGGCGCGCTCGCAGATGCGCATCGCCTCGAGAAACGAAGGCGATCCGCCGAGCGGGCCGCCCGCGTCGCCGGCCTTGGCCGTGAGCGATCGCTCGAGCTCGGCCACGCGATCTTCGAGCGCGAGGCGCGCCGCGGCCCGCCCGACGACGGCGAGCAGCACATCGGGATCGACGGGCTTCGCCAGGAAATCGTAGGCGCCGCGCTGCACGAGGTGGAGCGCGAGCGGCGTCTCGCCGGCGCCCGAGACGACGATGATCTTGGCCTCGGGCCGCTGCGCGAGGATCTTCTCGGCGAGGGCCGCGCCCTCTTCCGCGCGCCCCGACGGCGGCAACATCAGATCGAGGATGATCAGGCGCGCCCCGCTCTTCGTGAGCTGTGAGAGCGCGTCGGGCGCCTTGCCCGCCTCGGCGACGCTGTAGCCTTCGCCGATCAAGAGCTCGCGGTAAACGTCGCGAAAAGCAGCGTCGTCGTCGACGAGGAGGATGGTTTCCGTCATGGGGCGAGCCGCATCCTACGTGGACTCGGCCGTCAGCGTCCTGCCTGGGTGATCGGCACGAGCCGCACTGTCCCCATCCCGCCCCGGCCGGGCCGCTGCGCCTTGCGCTCCGCGCGCCCGAACGCGGCCTTCACGGCCGCTTCGTCGATGTCGGGCGAGCCGAGATCGACGCCCGCTTTCTCCAGCTCCTTCGCGATCAGGGCCTCGAGCTCGGCCTTGCGCTTCGGCTCTCTCAGATCGACCTCGACCTTCCACCCGTGGAAGCCCTGGGCGGCGAGCTCCTTCTTCAGCGAGGCGCGATCCGACGACTCCAGCGCCTTGCAGCACGCTTCATAGAGCACCTCGGCCTCGGGGCTCTGGCACTTGATGAGGCCTTTGCGGGCGTCGTCGTGGCGGCCGTCGGCCATGAGCGCGCGCGCGTGCTCCAGACGGGATTGCTCGGTCGGAAATAGCCAGGTCAGGATTCCCATGGTGCCTTTGAATCGTCCTCGTCACGCCGGGCAGAGGGGCGGTGTCGCCGTGCAGACGGCGCGCTTCTGCGCAGGATCGATCTCGCAGAACCCGCTGCCGCAATCGGCGTTGCTCCGGCAATCGCCGGGGTAGATGCAGTAGAGCGTGGTGGCCTGTCCGCAGCAGGGGTCGGCGACGGGCGCGCACTGGCCGCCCGCGGCGTCGGCGCACTCGTCATCGTGCTTGCAGGGCGCGGGGAAGCACGCCCGCTCCTTCCGCCCGAGCACCGCCGCGGCGAGGCACACGCTGCCGGCGCCACACGCCGCGTCGCTCGCGCACTCGTCCATCGCGCATTGATTGTAGGGCAGCATCTGCACGCCGCCGCACGACGGGACCAGCGGGCCGGCATAGCAGGGCTCGGCGCCGGGGCAGGGCTTGGTCGCGCCGCAGCACTGGTCGACGCCGGGCTCCCTGCACGTCGTCGCGGGGACGAGCACATCGGCGCAGACGCGGAAGCCGCCGGGGATGATCTCCACGCATTTCGAGCCGGGGCACTGCGCGTCGCTGCTGCAATCGCCGGAGCCCGAAAGCGCGCCGCCGGCGCCGCTCGTGACGCTGCTGCTGGTGGTCGCGCCGCCGCTCGTCGTGGAGCCGCTGGTCGCGGTCGCGGCACCACCGCCCGACGTGCTGGCGCTGGAGCCCCCCGTGCCGGCGCCGCTCGTCGTCTCGCCGCTCGTCGCCGTCGAGGCGCCCCCGGCGCCGGTCGGAGCGTTCGAGCCGCCACAGCCGGCGCATGTGAGCACGGTCAGGGCCGTCCAAGTAAAGAATCGCATCGGGGTCACCTCGGGGCACCGTTGCGCGGATCCTGCGGAAATTCAAGCAGATCGACGCCGCCGAGGCTCCGACCCGGCGTTCTCGACGGACGCTCGGGGGGTGATCTGACCGCCCCGATGGCGCATAGTGCCCCCCGCAATCGCCGCGGCGCGCCGCGCCCCCTGACGGAGCCTCCCCAAAAAATGACGTCACCCCAAGGTATTTGGTTCGTTTACCGCTCCCATTACGAGGGCCTCCTCTCGAAGCGCATCCGCCGCCTGACCGCTCCGTCGATCCTCCAGTGGTTCCAGGACAAGATCACCGAGGCCCGCACGTCGCTCACCCCGGCCACCATTGCCGACGAGGATTTCGGGGGCACGGTGCACGGATTCGGCAGCCTGTTCGAGGCGGCAAAGAAGGATTCTTTGCACACGCCGAAGACGACGGCGGCCCTCGCCAAGCTCCTCCGCGAGCACCTCCACATCGAAGGCGGGCCCGAGAACATCCGCGTCGACGAGCACTCCCTCCGCGTGCTCACGAGCGACGGTCAGGTCGAGCTGGCGTATTTCTTCTTCGACGACGAGGCCGTCAAGAAGCACCCCGGCTACCTGAGCTACCTCCTTCACGAGGGCGTGAACCTCCCCGACGGCGACGCCGAGGGCCCGTTCAAGCCGCCGTTCGCCGTGCACGAGATCACGCCGGCCGGCGAGGGCGAAGGCACCACGTACGCCGCGCTCCTCACGTTCCACGACGGGAAATCGATCCCCGGCGACGCGGTGAAGATCGCCGGCGTGCGCCTCCCCGGCCTCGCGGCGTACCTCCGCACCGTCGTCCCGGACTCCAAGACCCGCACCTCGTCCGACGCGCTCGACACGTGGCCCGTCGAGATCCGCCTCCTCCGCGCGCTCGTCGAGGCCGGCGACACCACCATTCGCCCCGCGCTCACCCGCGCCGCGTCGTACCCGCTCATGCCCGTCAGCGGCGCGGGCGATCACTCGCGCATCGGCATCGGCGAGCACGCCGCGGCCCACGCCGAGTTCATCGGTGCGGCCGAGGGACACACCCACGGCGGCGACGTGAGCAAGTCGGTCGTGCACGATCACGATCACGTCGCGCTCCTCGCGGCGCACGCGTCGAACCAGTTCGGGTTCCAGCAGTGGATCCTCTTCGACGACAAGTGGGCCGCCGCGCACCCCGACCTCGCCTCGTCGATCCTCCAGTACGCGCACAGCCCCGATCCGTTCGCCCTCCGCGTCGCCTCGCGCGAGACGCGCGCCCAGTCGCGCGAGGAGAAGGTCGTCGCCCCCAAGGCCGAGAAGGCCGCCGCGAAGCCCAAGAAGGGGCCCGGCAAGACGAAGGCCGACGCCGCCGCGACCAAGCAGGAGAAGGCCTGGAGCGCCGCCGTCGCCGGTCGCACCGAGGACGACGCCCGCGGTTACCGCCCGAGCGAGCGCTTCACCGAGGGCGAGCTCGTCAATCACACCAAGTTCGGCCTCGGCGTCGTGGTCCGCGTCGAGGTGAGCAAGTGCGAGCTGCTCTTCCGCGACACCCCCCGCGTGATGGTCCACAGCATGTCTGCCTGATCGTACTTTTCGCTTGATCCAGAGCCCCTCGGCGCGCGAGCCTCACCGCATGTGGTTCGCCGTCGAGGCCCAGGGCCTGAGCTTCACCAAGACCGCTCCTTTCCTCTTCGAGAACGAGGCCATCCTCGACGTCACGCCCGAGCGCGCCTTCGAGGTCGTCGCCGGCGGCGAGAACCAGCGCGTGTGGTTCAAGGACTTCGTCGGCCTTCGCTGGACGAGCGAGCCGCCCCACCGCGTCGGCTCGGAGCGCGACATCGAGCTGAAAATGGTCACCGTGCGCGAGCGCTTCATCGCCTGGGATCCGGGCAAGCACCTCGCGTTCACCATCCACGCGATGACGTTGCCGCTCGTGAGCGCGATGGTGGAAGACATGCACTTCGAGCCGGTCGGCGCCGACAAGACGCGCTTCACCTGGCGCGCCCACTACACGCCGAAGCTCTTCATGCGCCCGGTTCACCCGATCGTGCGGCTCGTCTTCGGCAAGCTCTTCGCCGACTCGACGAAGGGGCTCAAAGACTATCTGGCGACCCACAAGACCCGCGCCTGAGAGAGGGACTGGCTCACACGGCCGACGGATCGGAGAGCCATGCTTCGAGCGTCGCCGGCGAGAACGCCAGCAGCACCTCGTCGACGCGGTCGTCGCCCAGCCGATCGATCCGCTCGGCCAGCGCGCGGCGCTCCGCCTCCACCAGCGGGCGGCGCAACCGCTTCTCCGTCAGGCGCGAGACGGCTTGAAGGCGACCGCGCGCAAAGCCCTCTTCGCGTCCGCGGGAGAGGCCTTGCGCCACGCCCTCGTCGCGGAGCTGCTTCTGCAATTGCTCGAACCACTCCCGGGTTTCCACGATGAAATCCCTCTCCTCTGCGGGTAAATCCGCGCCTTGCTTCGGCACTTCGAATATCAACCGCGCCAGCCACGGGAGGGCGATCTGCGCCTCCCAGGCGTCGGGCGGCAGGACGACGAGCTCGCGCGCCGCCTGCCGCCGCGCCGACGCGGAGCCGAGCAATCGCAGGAGGATCGTGTCGCGCACGCGGGGGAGATCGGCGATCACCGCGAGCCGGATCCGCCAGCCCGACGCGGCCGTCTTGTAGTGCTTTTGCGCCCCGTCCGTCACCAGGGCGAAGCCAAAGCTCTTTAGCCGCGCCTCGGGCCGCTCGGCGTGGAGCAACCACAGGAGCGGTAGCGGCTCGGCGCGCCCGCTCCGCTGCTCGAGGACACGATGCCAGTGATAGCGCCGGGTCGCGGCGGCGTGGAACGTCGCCTCGTCGACCGCGTCGCCGCAGCGCTCGATCAGGCACGACGCGGCCGCGATGGTCTGGAGCAACGCCGGCTCGCCCCGGGGGCTCGGGGCGACGCGCGACGGATCCGTCGCGTACCAGAGCGCTGTCGTCGCGCCGTCTTCCGTGCCCGCCTCGACGGCGCCGAACGCCGCGAGCGCGTCGCGGAGGACGTTCTGCTCGAACTCTGCCAGACAGGCCCGCACCATGATCCTCGTATCACGAAACGAGGCGCGATCAGCGCGCGCCGGGGATCGCGTCGCTCAGCTTCTTCATCTTCGCGAGGACCCGCTCGCGCTCGTCGCCCTCGAGCAGCAGAGGTCGGTAGTCGTTGCGCGTCGTCAGGCCCGAGATCCGCACGGGGACAATCGTCATCTCGCCCGGGCCCATGCGCCCGTCCTTCTCGACGAAGGCCTCCTGATAGATGATCGAGTCCTTGTCGGCCGGGTTCCCGTGGCCGCCGAAGACGAAGTTCCCGAGCGAATAGAGGATGTGTCGCCCCCTGTACGTCTCGATGCCCTGGAGCACGTGGGGGTGAGTGCCAATCACCAGATCGGCCCCGGCGTCGACGGCCGCGTGGCCGAGATCGAGCTGCACCCCGTTGGGCTGATACGAACCCTCGGCGCCCCAGTGGAACGAGACGATGACCAGGTTCGTGGCCGTCTTCAGCGCCCTGACGCGCTTGACGACGGCCGGGAGGATCACCGGATCACCGCCGGTGAAGCCGAGGCTCACGATCTCGGTGCCGCGGATCGTGCGGGTGTCGACGATGTCGTTGCCGCTGAGGCCGACGCCGGCCGCGCGCACCACCCGCGCCGTCTCGTCGTAGCCGCGCTGGCCGAAGTCGTGAGCGTGGTTGTTGGCGAAATTGACGAGCTCCACGCTCCCGGCCACCAGCATCGCCGTGTACTCGGGCTTGCCGCGGAACCGCGGGCGCCCCGGGATGGCCGGCGAAGGCGCGGTGGTGAGCGTCGTCTCGAGATTGGCAATCGTGAGATCGTCGTGGGCGAGGATCGACTGCACGCCTCCGAAGAAATAGGCAGGATCGCTGCCGTGATCCTCGTACTCGCGCGGGAACGTCGTCAGCGTGTTCCCGATCCCGAACTCCGCGGCGAGCGTGCAGTCGCCCACGGCGCTGAGCAGGATGGTCCGCGCAGCCGGCGCGGCCTCGGGGGCCGCGGCCACCACCGGAGGAGGCGAGGGGAGCTGCGCTGTGGCGATCTCGTGCGCCGGGGGCACCGCGGCGGCGCTCGATTTCTCGCAGCCCGCGAGCGGGAAGGAGAGGAGCGCTGCCGCGAGGAGCGGGAAGATGCCTTTGATCATCGGATCACCGCGCGGTGATGATCACCGGCGTCGAGCGGCCGTTGCCGTCGCCCGGGCGGATGGCGCCCCAGCCCTCGGGCAGGCCAGGCTCGGTCCAGTTGAAGAGGAAATGCCCGTCTTCCGGGGAGACGTTCACGCACTCGGCGCTCTTGGGGTTGCCGAAGTCCTCGTGCCAGTAGGCCACGTGCATCGCCAGCGGCGCGCGCAGGTACTGGATGTGGGGCACGTCGGTGAACCAGAGGACCTTGGCCTCGCTCTTCTCGTTCGACATGGTGGCCACGTGGTCCTTCCACTCGATCGGGAAGTAGCCAGTCTGCGTCGTCGCGTACTTGGTGTTGTCGAGCCCCTTGACGGGGACACCGCCCTTGCCCGGAGAGAACAGGCTCGCGCGCACCGGCTTTTCGCCCTCGTAGAGCGTCATCGTGCCCGGGAGGATCTTGGCCTCGATCCACTTCTGGCCAGGCAGAACGCCGCTCGGCAAGCCCTTCTTCGCGGTGGAGAGGGTGACGTCGTCGAGATCGACGAAGGTGTCCGGCTCGCCACGGACAGGCAGGTACGTCTTGCCGCCCTCGCTCACTTTATCTTCGGTCACCTGGACCCAGGTCTTGGCCGGGATCGCGTCGGCGAAGGCGACCATCTTCCCGTCCTGCTTGCGGTACTTGGGCTTCATGCCCTTGGTGCGATTCCAGGCCAGGGGCAGCTCGACGCCGCTGCCGAGATCGACCCCATGGAACGTGGAGCGCCGGATCTGGCGCACGCGATCGGCCGGCACCAGCATCAGATCCGGGGTCATCAGCCACGTTCGCCCGTCGGCCTCGAAGGCCCTGGCGATGGCGACCATGGAGCCATTGGGGATCTTCCGCCAGATGAGCTGATCGGGGCTGCGCGTGCCGCCGGGGATGTGCTTCTTGCCGTCGGCGAAGATCGCCGGCACCGGATCGGTCGCGGCGATGGGCTCCTTCATCAAGAGCTCTTCATGCCCCTTCGACCACTCGGCGAGCTGGGTGAACGAGCCGCGCGGGCCGAAATGGTAGTCTTCCTTCGCGGTCTCTTCCCTGGTGGGAAGGCGGCTGTACATAGGGGCGCCGTTGGAGAACGCGTAGCGGTAGTACCAGACGGCGTCCCTGGTCGGGGCCACGTCCTTCAGCGCCAGGTAATAGGGATCTTGAAGGTTCAACGTGGTGACGAAGTCCAGGCACGCATAGCCGCGCGGCTCGACGGCGTACCACCCGCGGGGGCACCCTTTGCCCTGAACAGGCTTGCTGTCGCGGAGCGGCACCGCGGTCCCCATGCGGATGTAACCGAGCGCCAGGCCCTTCTTTTCGGGCTTCTTGTAGATGTACGCGAAGGGCCCGGTGGCGCCGAGGCGAGGGCGGTTGTCCGGCGCGAGCGCGGCCTTGTCGGCGTCACCGGTGCTCTTGGCGAGCGCCGGCGCGGCGTCGCCCTCGGGCTCGGTGGCTGCCTTGGGCTCGGCCTCGCTGACGGCGGGGCCGATCGAAGGGGCCTTGCGCGCCTCGGGCGGTGCCGAAGCGACAGGCGAGGACGCGACGCCGCCGGAGCAGCCCGAGAGCAGGGCCGTGGCGAGGAAGAGCGCGGAGCGGGAAGAGGAGCGCATCGGCCCGGGGGATAACGCGGGCTCGGCGCTCTGGCCAAGATTCAGGTGACGAGAGCGGGCGCCGCCTCGAACGTCACGCCCTGCGCGGAGAGGCGTTTGCTGGCCACCTCGATCGCGAGAGGGCTCCTGTCGCCGCCCACGAACCGGCGTCCGAGCCGCGCCGCGACCGCCAGAGTCGTCCCGCTCCCGCACATCAAGTCGGCCACCGTGGCGCCCTCGCGGCTCGACGCGCGGAGGATCCGCTCGAGGAGCCGCTCGGGCTTCTGGGTGGGATATCCGGTGCCCTCCTTGCGGAGCGGGGTATTGGCCACCATCGCCGGGATATCGGTCCAGATGCTCCCGAGCCTTCGCCCGGTGTCGGCGTAATAGCGGTACGCCTTGCCGCCGACGACGCGCTCGCGGTACCTGCGCCCGGCTTCATCGACGTTGCGAAAGTGCATGGAAAGGCTGGTCTCGGCGAAGCTTTCGCGCAGCATCGGATCGTCGCCGTTGTAGACGACGAGGCCCTTCTCCTCCGCGCGGCGAGCGTACATCAGGATGGTCTGGTGCGTCACCGAGAAGCCTTTGCGCGCGCCGCGGCTCCCGTTGCCCGGCGCCCAGATCACCTCGCCCAGGAAGGCCCCGCGGCCGAAGAGGCGATCACAGGCCACCTTGAGCTCGTGCACGGCGCGGTGATCGAGGTGCAGGTACAGCGTCGCGCCGACGGCCATCCGCTCGCGGATCGCGGCGAGGCGGGGCACGAGCATGGCCAAAAGCTCGTCGCCGTCTTCGCGGTCTTCGTAGGCGTCTGGCCCGCTGTCGAGCTTCTTGCTGCCGCGAGTCTGGCCGGGCGCGAGGCGCGCGGACATCGTCGTACCGACGCCGTACGGGGGATCGAGGTAGACGAGATCGAAGCGTATTTCCGGGGGCAGCCGCGCGCAGACGTCCTGTGCGTCGGCCAGGGTGAGGAGGTTCATGGTGCGGCGCCGGCGACGCCTCCCGCGCCCGGGAGCAGATCGTCGATGATCGAGCGCGCGAGCTCGTCGTCGGGAGGCGTGATGAGCTGGGGCAAGCGCGGGAGCCAGGGCCAGTAAGGGCCGCCGCCGAGGCAGCCGGCGATCGACTCGTCCGGCGTGCAGGCGATGCGCAGGTGCAGGTGATCGTCGTGAGAGGCGCTGTCGCCGGGCTGGAGGAGCACGCTCTCGGCGTACCAGACCAGCTCGGGATCTTCGCCGCGCGCGCGGGCATACTCGATCACCAGGGCTTCGAGCCAGTGGGCAAAGAACAGCCATTGAACATTGGCCTCCTTCGAGCTGACGAGGGCCTTGATCAGCAGCCATTCGCGCTCGACGTCGAGGCGGAGGAACTTGCCGGACGACCTCGACTTCCCGCTCTTGTCGGGCGGCGACGCGTCGGCCAGGCCGTCGGCGCCGAAGCGCAGGAAGCCTGGAGAAGGCACCGAGCGGCCGTCGGGCGTCACCACGTAGATCAGGAGATCGGCGTCGCGCCCGGTGCGGTGCGAGCGATGACCGCTGGACTCGCCGCCCCAGCGGCCCGCGAGATCGCCGACGATCAAGGGTGCTCCAGGGCGCTCGTGCGCTACCTCCTTCGCGACGTCGCGGATCGCCGCGACGAGGCGGGGATTGCCCCAGTTCACGCCGTTCTTGCGCAGCAGCGCGTAGCCGTCGCCCTTCAGAGGGATCGGCACAGCGTCGGTGAGCATCCCCGCGTGCGGGTAGCCGATCGATCCATGGATCGCGGGCGTGAGCGGCGATGGGGTGCCCGTGCAGGCGGCGGTGAGAGGCGCCGCAGCGAGCAAGAACGCGGGGAAAAGCCGGCGAAACGTCACGTCGGCGCGGACTCTACCAGCTCGCCGTCAGTCGATGGTCTCGAAATGGTCGAACTCGAAGCTGTAGGTGTCGCCGACGGGCGCGTACGTCGCCGTGAGGTGCGAGGGATAGAGCGTCTGTGCGCCGCCGGCCGACGCGGGGCGCGGGATGTTGAGCTCGAAGCTTTTGCGCCCGAGGAACAGCTCGCGGGTGATCATCGGCTCGATGAACACCATCTTCTGCGCCGCGTACCCGAGGATGATCGAGGCCGAGAAGGTGTTGCCCACGATGTCGACCGAGGGCCAGGCGTGATAGCCCATCCCCGAGACGCAGGTGCTCGGCGTCTCGTACCCGCTCGCGAGGATCGCCGCGGGGAACGGCGAGGTGTCGAAGCAGGTGATGGCCGACACTTCATCCATGGTGCCACGGTAGAAATGGAGATCGAAGTGCGGTTTGCCGTACGGCGCGGGGCCGTGTCCGCCGGAGATCCAGTTGATGCGCAGGAGCTGGATGAAGGTCTTGTCGCGCACCGACTCGGGCATCTCGATACCGACGGTGGTCTCGAACGCCGGATCGAAGGCGGGGACGTTCTCGAAGCTCTTCACCGGGACGACGACGCCCACGCCGAGGATCTCGCCGCCGGGGCCGAGATGGGCAAAGCTCTTCACGCCGCCGTCGAGGGGCATCGGGCCGTCACCGCCGCTCCCGCCGCCGGTCGTGGCGGCGCTCGTGGTGGCGCCGCTACCGCCGGTTCCGGGATCGACGGGGACGCCGCCGGAGCAGGCCGCGAGTCCGAGTCCGAGCAGCGCGGTCCAGGTCAATCGAGAGAGCATCTTGTTCGGTTCCAGTCGTCGCAGAAGGTAAGATCGTTTCAGCGGTTCAGGGCGCATCGCAGGTCACCTCGAGAAAGCCCCACGGCCCGTCGTCGTCGCGGGTGGAGATCAGGAGCGTGCCGGGCTCCGACGGTACCAGGGCGCGGGCGGTTCCGGGGGCCGTCGTGATCTGGAGATCGCTCCCCACGGGACTACCACTCTCGTCGACGAGGCGCACGGTCATCGTCCCGGCGTCCGCGTCGCTCGCGAGGAGCGCAGCCGGAGCTGGTGGCCGCGGAAAGGCCGAGCAGGACGAGCGTGCCAATCATGGATCGTCGACGCCGCGCGACGGCAGCGTTCGAAAGCGAAGGAGAGGTGTTCATGCGGCGGAGCCTCGATGCGAGAAGAAGTGGTGCCAGCGCGACGCCGTGCCGGAGCGCGACCTCGCGATGCCACCCCTTTGGCAAGCCGCGTGCCGCCTCGAATTGCGCGGGATCCAGCGCGCCTGGGCCACGAGTTGCCACTCACGCCGCGTCCGGTTATCAGCAGGTTACCAGCGCCGACTCGCGCGGGCGCGGAAGCGATGCGGGTATTACAGCTCCAGGCGTGGGTGACGTGAATGTGGTCGTGTTCGGAGTCGGCCTCTCGCTGCTCGTCGCGCCGCTGACGACTGCCGTGCTCGGCGCCGTCGATGATTCCCACGTGGGAACGGCATCGGCCACGAACACGGCTGTTGCGCGCGTCGCAGGGTTGCTGGCAACGGCTTTGCTCCCGCTCGCCGCGGGGATGACGGGCGCGGGGCCGATCGACAGGGCGACGTTCGCCGGTGGCTTCGCGCGCGCGATGTGGCTCTGCGCGGCGCTTTGCGGGGTCGGCGCGGTGGTGGCGTGGAGCATGATCAAGAGGCCTTTGCTGTCGGCCGCGTGAATTGCGGGGCCCCAATTGCTGCCGATTTCCGTCGCTAAATCGAGGTGCTCGTGACCGATCGCGCCCGGCCCATCACTGTCGCAGATACGGATACTGCCAAGGAGATCTTGATTCGCCGGCAAGACACTCACCTCGACAGCCTGGCCGAGCGCCTGCGCGAGCCGCGGATCCGCGCCATCCTCGAACCGATGCTCGCCGGTGAGCCGCTCGGGGAGATGCCGGACGACGATCTGCGCTTCGCCCAGGATATCGGGCTCGTGCGCATGACGGCCGAGGGCGGGCTCACCGTGGCCAACCCGATCTACCGCGAGATCATCGTACGTTCTCTCGCGGCCACCCCGCAGGCCTCGTTGCCGCAGATCCCCACGACGTGGCTCGCCCCCGATGGCCACCTCGACGAGGAGCGTTTGCTGGAGGCGTTCCTGGCCTTCTGGAAGCAGCACGGCGAGCCGCTCCTCGGCGCAGCGCCGTACCACGAGGTCGCGCCGCACCTGGTGTTGATGGCCTTTCTGCACCGCGTGGTAAACGGTGGATCGATCGAGCGCGAATACGCGATCGGGCGCGGGCGCATGGATCTGTGCGTGAGGCACGGTCGCGACACGCTGGCGATCGAGATCAAGGTCTGGCACCCGGGGCGCGTCGATCCGCTTCCCGACGGGCTGGTGCAGCTCGACGGCTACCTCGCGAAGATGGGATTGGGGAGTGGCTGGCTCGTGCTGTTCGATCGGCGGCCTGGCATCGCGCCGATCGCGGAGCGGCTGGCGACGTTCGACGCCGTCACCGCCGGCGGGCGAAAGGTGAGGGTGATCCGGGCGTGACCGGTGGCGCTCGCGGCCTCTCGCGTGCAAAAGGCGACCTGCGCCGCGGCAAGTGAGGCTTCGTCGTCGAGCTTGCGGGCCTTCCGCGCGGCGGACGAGGCTCCTTGCTCGGTCCGGATCGCTCCCGTTCGCCGGTGAGCTTGCCATGTCGCCGGAATCCTTGGCCTATTTGTCGAGCGCCCGAGCTCCCGTCGCGGGGGGCCGGCGCTGCCGCGCGGGGCGCGGAGGATCACCGCCCGGCGCGCAGGCCTCCGCGCCGAGAAAAGAGGCCTGATTTCCCGGCAATGAAACTCCCCGTCCGCGCCGGGGAGCTTGCGATGCCGGCGGCGAAGCCTCGGCGCTCGCGACCGAAGGCTCCCGGGCCGGCGAGCAAGCCCCGCCGGCCGTCGGGCAAGCTCGGCCTACGTGACGTTCTGCTTCTCTGCAGGAGCGACAGGCGTCTCCGCCGGTGCGACAGGCGTCTCCGCCGGTGCGGCGGGCGCTTCAGCCTTCTTCGCCTTGCGCCGCTTGGCGATGCCGACCGCGATCTGGTGGTCGCGGCGGGTGAGCACCAGGCGGGCAATGGTGCTCCACTCGTTATGCCAGGCGTAGAGCTTCATCAAGGTCGCGTCGCGCTCGGCGTCGCTGATGGGCTTCGGGGCGACCATCGCTTGCGCCGTGGTCACGAGCCCGCGCAGGCGAGCGCGCTCCTCGTCGGTGTAGCCGCGCGCCGCGAGGGTCGCGAGCGCGGCCTGATCGGCCTTACGCGTGGCCTTGCGGTCGGGGGAGCTTCCGAGGGCGTCGAGGCGATCGAGGAGCGTCGATACGCCAACCACGGCCTCATTGCCCTGCTTGGGTGTGAGGTTGTCGAAGAGGAAGCCAATCACTTCGGGGTGATTGTTCTCGAGGACGGCGCGAATCACCGCGAAGTTGGGCTCGTCCCAGGCGTCGATCTCGACGACGGCGTCGCGCACCGCCTTGTCGAGGATGGGGACGCTGCCCGCGGGAAAGACGGCAAGCTTCTTGAGATAGCCCCAGGCCAGCTCGTGGTGAGCTTCGGTGTAGCCCTTGGTGGAGAGGGCGGCGCGGATGGGGAAGTACTTGCCAACGGCGATGAGAAACGCGAGCACCCGGGCGGCGATGCCGTCGAGGACTGGACGGCTGGGCTGGTCGGCCATGAGGGGAGTTGTTCTTTCTGGCGGATCGATGTGGGCGTCGATCAATGGACGAGCGGGAGGCCGATCCGCGCCTGCAGCCCCCGGATCAGGAGGTAGCGGAAGTCGCGTGAGGTTGGCAAGTGTAATTTTTCCGCCATCTTGCGGGCCAAGGTATCCTCGTGCAGGACGAGGTGCACCTCAGGCGCCCACTGACATGAAAGCGCCACAATAAGCTCCGCCGTCGCTCCAGTTTTTCGGGCCGGTTGGCTCATGCTTGACATGACGGCAAAAACAAATGTTTTCTGACCCGCGCATCGCGCGTGGAGTGATCCGCACTGTCCGGGGGAGACAGTTGTAGGTTATGTCTTACGAGCGGTTATGGAGATGCACTGCATGATCTCGCTCCGCACGCTGATTCGATCTTTCGGGCTGCTGGTCGTCGTCGCCCTGAGCCTCGTGATGTCGGCCGACTCGGCGGCCGCGCCTTGCCCGAATTGCCCGGAGCTTCCGCCGCAGCCACACGCGCTGGTGTGCCCGCCGGAGAAGCCGCTGTCGCCGCAAAGCGCCACGCTGGAACACACGCCGTCGGCCAAGTTCGGCAAGATCGCGGACGCGTTCTCGGTCTCCAGCACGGGCGACGCCGTCTACTCCATCTCGCTCAACGTCCCGCCGGGCCGGCTGGGCATGGAGCCGCACCTCTCGCTCGCCTACGACAGCGGTTCCGGTGAGGGGCCCTTCGGAACCGGCTTCGGCCTCGCCGGGCTATCATCGATTACCCGGTGCGCGAGCAACATTGCACAAGACCACCGGATCCGCGGGGTCCGGTACGACGCCGAGGACAACTTCTGCCTCGACGGTCTCCGCCTCGTTCCTGTCCCGGTAGGCAACGGGCATACGGTGTATGGATCACCCACGGGCGAATATCGTACCTTCCCGGATACGTTTCGTCGGGTTCAGGCCTTCGCCACGGCTGGGCCGGACAAGGGACCGCAGTTCTTCACGGTCGAGACGAAGTCCGGTCGGACCATCGAGTATGGCCGTGATCCGATGTCGGGCTTCAACGGACGTGTGATGGGGAAAGACGGTGTGGTCCGCGCCTGGGCTGTGACGCTGGAGTCGGACCGGCACACCAACACGATCGCTTATACCTACCGCAACGATCGGGAGTTCCCGGGCGACGGGCACACGATCACGCACGTACCGCTGCGAATCGACTACACCGGCAACACCGGGGCCGGCCTCGCGGCGACGCATGCCGTGGTGTTCGACACGTTCGACTACATCCAGCACGCGAGCGCGTTCACCGGCGGAATGCTCACGAATCACCGACTGGCCGTCTCCCGGATCCGGATGCTCGGCCCCGGCGATGCGCCGGTGCGGATGTACAACCTCACCTGGAACACCGGCGTGAACGGGCGCAGCCGGATCGAGATGGTGCAGGAATGTGCAGCGAGCTTGACGGACTGCCGCCCGTCGACGCGCCTGGCGTGGTTGGACCAGCCGGGGAACGGATTTACCGAGATCGACACCGGGATTACCTATCCCGGCCCGAAGCCGGGGGAGTGGTACGAAGACAACGAGTTCGACGGCAATACACCGCCGAACCCGATTCATCCACCGCACGACTATGAACTGGACATGTCGTACAAGTGGCTCATGGCGGACGTGACTGGAGATGGCCTGAGCGATCTCGTGATCACGCGCCTCGATCACCAGCCCGACAGCGATGTGGAGAGCTGGAAGGTTGCTGGCAATCTCGGCGGCCATCTCGGGACCTTGAATACGTGGCGAGAGACGGAGTTTCCCGCGCTTCTGGGTGCAGAAATTCCCCGGGCGAGCTACGCATTTCAGGCGTTCAACATCGTGCCGATGGACGTCGATCACGACGGTCGCATGGATCTGCTCTATTACGATCCTACACTACCGGCCCAGGCGCTGCCGAATACGCCGCCTGGCAACGTCGTCAAGCAGCTCACGACGTTTGCGCAGACGATGCCATCGAAGTTCGATGAGCCGCAACCGACGTCGCTGGGAATTGCATCGCCTCAGCCTGGCCAGCGGTTCTCGGGCTCAGGAGTGCTGTACGCCGACATGAACGGCGACGGCATGCTCGACGCCATCACCTGCGAAGACAACGCGCCGCTTGCCCTCGGTGGCCATTCCACTGGAACGTGGCGCCTCCTCCTGTGGCGACCTGATTTGAAGGGTTTCGGTGTCGACCCTCAGCACCCTGACGAGGCGAACATCCCGATTGATGACCAGCGAGGCTGCTACCTCAAGAACTACATTCACGTCGTCGACGTGGATGGAGACGGTAAGGCCGAGCTTCTCATTCCGCCGACGGGTTATCCGCGCGAAGAGAGCAAGGTGCCTGGCGATCCCACGCAACTGCCGCCGCAATGCGTGAGCCCGTGCGAGTACCAAGCGATTCAGCGAGACAACGACGCGTCTCAGCGCGATCTCGTGAGCTGGCGCCAGTACAATACAAAATTGAGCGCGCCGGACTGGTCGGTCGGCTCGGGTCGTGTGCTCTTCCTCGACGTCAATGGTGACGGCTTGGCGGATGCGGTGATGTCCAATCCGCCGTTCTGGGCATCTGCCGCCCCTGGACATCTCGTCACGTTCCTCAACACCGGCAACGGATTTGCTCCCGTTGGTTTCCTGAGCATGTCCGCGCCGTTGAATTTGTTCCTGGCGACCGAGGACAGGTACCTCGAATTTTCAGCCACGCTCGATTTTGATGGTGACGGTCAGACCGACATTCTCGTCCCGATGCGAGCTAACGAGTGTTCGTCCGTGTCCGGTGGTCCCTCCTGCTGGGCCATCCTGAAGGCCGGTCCGTCGGGTAATGGACACCTGGGATTCATTCCCACGAACATCCCCTTCCAGGGTCTCTATAAGGACAACGAGATCGACAAACTTGTTGCCCTTGGCACCTATTACCAATCTTTCCGGCAGACGCTGATCCCCCGTGTCGCCGATCTCAACGGCGACGGTCGCCAGGACGTGGTCATCCCGAGCAACGGCACGTTCAAGCTCTTCCTCAACGAGGGGCCGGTGAACCTGCTCCACACCGTCACCGACGGCATGAACCCGCTCCTCACGGACAACGTCAACACTCCGCCGCAGGCCGGGTTCCTGCCGAACATCACGATCGACTACGGTTCCCTCGTCGACCATGCGACCACGGTCGGCTTCGGCCAGGACTCCCCGGAGGCCAGGAACGACACGTACCTGCCGCGGAGCGACATCGCGAATCCGCAGACGGACTGCGAGTATCCGCGCGCCTGCGTCGTCGGGCCGCGTCGCGTCGTCAAATCGTACGAGCTCAACAACGGCCAGAATCAGGCGCGCACGATCACGATGCGCTACCGCAATGGCCGGTCACATCGCCTCGGTCGCGGCTTTCTCGGGTTTGGCATGGTGATCACCACGGACGAGGACGGGCACACCGGGCACGCGGAGCTCTACGACACCGAGACCGAAGACGACACCCTTCTCAATACGTCCACCGTCCCGTCGTTTCCGATCACGGCGTTCCCCAACGCGGGTCAGGTGGCCAGCTCCTTGAGCTGGGTGCTCGGGCTGCCGGAGGATCCAGACCATCCGTCGCTCCCTGTAGCGCGGATGCACTTCGTCAGCTCCGGTATCACGAAGAACTTCAGCACCTCGAAGCCCAGGCTGCTGGTCCCCACGAACAACAGCACCAGCTATTTCACGCTGGCGCAGCAGACGAAGACCGAGGACGTCGAGGCCGTTTATCTGGCGGCGGACGCGGACAAGCCTCTACCGGACTTCGTGGCCTACTACGGTGGAGGCCTCACGTATGCCGGCGGCGCCGTCGTTCCGTACTCCGTGGGCGCCAACAACCTGACGTACAAGGTGCTCGACATCACCGCGACCAGCGACGTCCTCCTGCACGATCCCGTGTCCGGCGCCGTCACCAGTACGTCGAGCGCGACTGCCGGCATCGACGATATCCGGACGGTGTCGCGCGTCATCCAGAACGACCTGCCCACCTGGCGGCTCGGCGAAGTGACGAACGAGACCGTTTGCAGCAAGGTGGCGTCGTCGAGTCGGTGTCTGGCGACCGACGCGACCTACGACGCGTTCGGCGACGTCCACACCGAGACGACCAGCGGCGGCGATCCCCAGGTGAGCGCACCCTTGCCCGCGCAGGCCACGACCACGTACACCCGGGATACTCTGGGCAATCTGACCAATGTCGAGGCCTTCGACCATGTCGATGGGCACCAGCGCGCGGCGTGCCTCGGCTACGACAGCCAGGGGCTGTTCCCTGTCGTCTTCGGCAATGCGGCGGGGCATTTCACGTACGTCGCCTATGACGCTGTGCGAAGCGTACCCATCGTGGTCGAGGATCCCAACGCCATCAAGACCACCTGGACGCACGATTCGTTCGGTCGCACGGTGCAGGAGACTCGCGCCGACGGCTCGACGGACTTCATGACCACGCCCACGCCGACTGGCGGTCCGGGCGGGAACTGGTGGGCGCTGCATACCGAGACTCATGCGGTGATGCTGGGGCACAGCGGCGCCGATCTCGACAGCTTGGGGCGCACCGTACGCTCCTGGACCATGGCGCCGAATGGGATGGGCGTGACGACCTGCGACGACTCGAACCTGTGCGTGGCGAACGCCAAGATCGAGGAGAACGTCGTCTACGACTTCCTGGGCAGGGTCCAGCGCCGCTCCAAGCCGCACGTGGTCGGCGACGCGACGGGAGCGAGCATCGCCACCAAGTACGAGTATGACAACCTGGGCCGGGTGGCGTCGGTCGAGGCGCCATGGGGGGCCACGACCAAGAACAGCTACAAAGGCAACACGGTGACGACGACCGGTCCGGGCACGTCGTCGACCTCCGTGAACGACGCGTGGGGCCGACCGACGAAGATCATGGATGGTCTCCTCCACACGACGGGGTACACGTACGCGCACTTTGGCGGCTTGCTCACCGTGACACCGCCGGGCAACACGCCGATCACGACGCAGCGGGATGCGTTCGGCCGCGTCATCGCGGAGACCGATCCCGATCGCGGTTTGACGGCGATTGCCTACGATGGTTTCGGTGAGCGAGTCAGAGTCATCGACGGCGAGCACACGGAGTTCTACGATTATGATGTACTCGGGCGGATGGTCGTCAAGACCGACGATGTCGGGCAAACGATCTGGAACTACGACGATCCGCAGAAGGGCCTCGGCCGGCTCTCGGACGTCGTCAACCCGGAGGGGATTACCAGGAGCTACACCTACGAAGGTCTGGGCCAGGCGGGCGTCGGCCAGATCCACTCGGTGCAGCTCACCGCGGGCGCAGACTCGCTGACGACCACGCTCGACTATGACGCCTATGGTCGTCTCGCGACGATCACCTCGCCCCCTGCGCTCGGGCAGGCGTTCCGCGTGCGCCGGGACTACGACGACAATGGCAACCTGCTCAGCGTGAAGGACGACGTGAACCTGGCGAGCGCCCCTTACTGGGAGCTCACGCAGGTCAACGGCGCGGGGCAAACGACGCAGGAGCACATGAACGGGGGCTCGCTGGTCACGACCCGCTCTTACTCTTCCGACAAGAGCACCCTCGAGCACATCCTCACCACCGGCAACGCGGCTACCAAGGTGCAGGATCTCGCGTACACCTACGATGACCGGCTGAACATGAAGAGCCGGATCGACGGGCTCCAGCTCGTCGTCGGGGCGCCGCTCGGAGAGCATTTCACCCACGACGCCCTGGACCGGCTCACATGCAGCTGGATCGATACATCGTGCAAAGCCGGGCCGGGGGTGACGTGCCCTTGCAACCAGGAAGTGACGTACCAGGACAACGGCAACATCGACAAGAAGTCGGACGCCGGGCTGTACATCTACGATCACGATCACCCCCACGCGGCGCAGTTCGTCGGCGACTCGGAGTACGGTTACGACCACGTCGGGAACCAGACCACGCGGCCGAACCTGACGGTCGAGTACACGCCCTTCGATTTGCCCTCGAAGTACACGACCATCGACGGCGTCGAGACTTTCCTGGAGTACGACGGCGGACAGACGCGCGTCCGCAAGACGACGAAATTCGACGAGACCCTCTACTTCGGCGACTACGAGCGAGTGACTCACGCTGGGTTGGTCGAGCACCGCTATTCGGTGCGTTCGGACGAGCGGGTCGTCGCCATCGTGACGCGGAAGAGCCAGGATCCCGTGGGCTCGCCCGGAACGCGGGCGTACCTTCACGTCGATCACGTCGGCTCGGTCGAGAAGGTGACCGACGCCTCGGGGACGATCTTGGAGCGCCGAAGCTACGATGCCTTCGGCGCGAAGCGGAACCCGGACTGGACCTCGAAGGTGGCGCCGGCGATGTCGACGACCACGGCTGGCTACACGGGCCACGAGGATGAAGACGTCCTCGGCCTCGTAAACATGAAAGGGAGGATCTATGATCCGCGAATCGCGCGGTTCTTGTCGACGGATCCGCTGGTGTCGCATCCGGGCTTCAGCCAGAGCTGGAATCCGTACAGCTATGTGATGAACAGCCCGCTGAAGTTCGTGGATCCGACTGGTTTCGTGCAGTGCTGGGCGAACACCGGAGGGGTGGATCTGTATTGCGATTTCGACGCCAATACGCCCGCCGCTCCGTCGGCGCCTTCAAGAGACTCTTCGGTGGATTCTCGTCCTGGTTCCGATTCCGAACACATAGCTCCAGCTGGCAACAAGGATTCTGGAGCTCCACAGGAAGATCAGCGCGTCGATAGAAACAACTCCGCGAGTCACTTTGCTTTTGTCTACGGCAAGACGCTTGGCGGCGACTATGGGAAGGGCGTAGTCGGTACAGTTGTCGATACCGAGTTGATGATCTTCACGCTCGGGATGTGGGGCGGTGGAAAGGTAATCTACCGTATCGTCAAGGGCGCAGTTCACGGAGGAGCTGGAGGCGCGGTCAGGGCCTACGCCGAAGGGCTCCCGGTGGTGGGCGAAGCGATCTCACTGCACGATACGTATTCGGCTCAGGCAAATTGGGGGAAGGCGACTTCTGCCGATATTGCCACGGCAATGGGGCATGCGACGATACCGACGCTCTCGCTCGGCGCGACGGCAGTAGGCATCGGTAGCGGGCTCATCAAGGGCTCGTTGGCCAAGCCCGCTCTCGAGGGGGACCCGTGGAGCCCGGCGGAGGTGGTGCGTCGTCAAAATGGCGGCGCGAAGCCCATATACCATGTGAATCCGGCGCATGGTCCTGGGCCCACTCTTCGACCGGGCAAGACGCCGCTTCCCGCCGACGCAGCGGAAGTATTCCTACGTGCTGTTCCCGATCATCCCGTTTCGCCCGACGCCTGGTACGGCAAAAACGCCGCCGGACAAATTTATCGCTATTCGCTGCGTAACGATGGTACGGCGCATTATAGCGGTACTGATGGAGTGGGGTCCGGAATCCGCAATATCACGGACTACGCCCGTGACCTACTGGAGGAAGAGTAGCTGTGATTGTCGGAGATAAGAGTCGTTTTGCGATCGAGGCCGAGCCCGATTCGTTTGTGGACGGCTGGATTCTTGGGCATTTTCGATTCTGGATTGATGGCGAACAGGTCGGCGACTGGGGTGATGTTGCCGACCTCAAGGGTTGTTTATGGTGGCTTCGAGATTTTCAGGCGGTCCCTCGTGACCGGTTTGACGCGAAACTTGTTGGTCTCGCTCCTGACACTATCTTCCATCTACTGTACGACGCCGCTCTGGGGCCCCGTGCAATAAGCGATCCGGCAATGCAGCCGATTCCAGATGCGGTTCCTCGCTTCCACCTGAGAAGGTTGGGTATGTCGTCGTTCGAGCAGTTCGACCTACTGCTGATCAAGGACGACCTCGGGCGCGAAAGACTTCTCTGGAAGGCGGCCGATTCTGCGTTGATTCATGAGTTCACATTCGAGCCTAACGAGATGGAAGTAGTAGCGGGACAGTTCTGCGAGCAGTTCGAAAAGTTGTACGTGTCGAACTAGTGCCGCGTCTCGCGACAGTCATCTCGCAGGCTGCGCAGAGAACGGCGCCGGGGCGGCCTTGGATGTGAATTGCTTACCAAATAGGCGATGAAAGCAGAGAACTCGCGTTAATGATTGTCCCGAGCAACGGCTTCTTCTTGGCTACTGCCCTCCTTCTCGCATTTGCGGAGATTGGCTGCGGTTCCGTCGTCACCGACGACCGAGCCACGAGCAGCGCGAACGCCTCCTCTGCCACCGGGGCCGGCGGCGCCTTCGCCGGGACCGGCTTTGCCGCCGGCGGCGCAGCCACTGGCGGCACTGGCGGCTCCAGCGCGCCCGCCGACTGCACGGCCCCGACCGTCATCGTGCTCGCCAAGAACCAGGTACGCCCGATGGCCATCGCCGTCGATGCCACCAACGTCTACTGGGTGAGTCACGGCGCCGAGAAGGTCGACACCACGCATGTCTTCACCATCCCGAAGTCCGGCGGAGCGCCGGTGGAGATCGCCTCGACGGTGGGTGTGTCGCACAGCGTCTTCGTCGACGCCGCCCGCGTCTACTGGGATGGTTCGGCGGCCGAGGGGGGCGTCCCCCACATGGCCAGGGTCTACAGCGTACCCAAGGCCGGTGGCGTGGTGGGGCAGTTCTTCGACTCGAAGACGGTGTTTCACTCCGTCACGATGGATGAAGCCAGCGTCTACTGGGAGACCGAGGAGGGGAAGATCCAGAGCGTCCCCAAGTCCAGCGGCTCGCCCACCCTCATCGTCGACGCCAGCCAGCCTGTCGACGACTATGCGCTTGCCGTGGACGAGGCCCACGTCTACTGGAGGAAGCCTGGCACGACCATGCTGATGTCGTCGCCGAAGCTGGGTGGGGCGCCAAAGGTCCTCGCGGACCACGTCGGGATTGGAGACATCGCCGTCGATGCTACGCAGCTCTTCTTGCCACCCTACGTGGCCGGCACCGGCGACGTGTTCGTCATGCCGAAGGGCGGAGGCACCCCGGTCAAGATCATCGACGATCCGCGCCTGAGCTACGGTCTCACGTCCCATGGCGGTTGCCTGTACTGGGCCTCCATGCCGCTCTCGGCGGGTGACCACGAGGAGATCCACGCTGCTCCGAAGGCCGGCGGGGATCCCATCGTGATCTTCAAGGCGGACGGCGATTCCGCGGTCTACCATGTTGCGGCGGACGAGAGCGGCGTCTACTCCGCGGAGCAAATTTCAGGGACCATCGCGAAAGCAATCAAGTAAGCTCGGGCAGGTGATCCGCTCGATCGTTCAGGAGTTGTCATGAATGCGTGTGGCGCTGTGCGTGGTTTGTCGCGATCAATCCTCACGACGTCGGTCCTCGCGCTGATCGCGACGGGCTGCGGCTCCGTCGTCGTCGACGACCGGGGCGCCGGCAGCGGGAATGTTTTCTCCACCGGAGCCGGAGGCGGCTCCGCCGGCTCGGCCTCCGGCGGCACCGGCTCGGCCTCCAGCGGCAGTGGAGGCGCCAGTGGCGTCAACGACTGCACGGCCCCGAACATCACCCAGCTCGCGTCCGGGCAAAAGGAGCCTTTCACGATCGCCGTCGACGCCACCAACGTCTACTGGGGAGACGCCCTGCCCGTGACCGGACCCGACGCCGTGGCTCGCATCTTCACCGTCCCGAAGGCCGGCGGCATCGCGACGGAGATCGCCACGACGAAGGGCATTCTTGCTTCGGTTCTGGTGGACGACACCAACGTCTACTGGGCGGTCAACGAATACAAGGCGTCACCGCCCACGGGCAACCTTTACTCCATGCCCAAAGCGGGTGGTCCGGTGACGACGGTATTCAGCTCGAAGTCCCCGAACCTCCTTTCGCTCACCATGGACGAGAGCCGGTTCTACTGGGTGAATAATGGCGGGCTCCTCGTGAGCGTCTCCAAGTCCGGTGGGGAGACCACGCTCCTCGCCGAGAACGCGGAGCCCGTGGTGGGCCACACTATCGTCGTTGACCAGGATCGCGTCTACTGGAAGAGCTCGAGTTTTCAGTTGATGGCGACGTCCAAGCTGGTGGGCGGTGATGCCCAGGCGTTGACGGGGCTCGACATGACGCAGGGGGATTTCACCATCGACGATGCCCTGGCATTCTGGGTCTCGGTCCCCTGGGGCCCTGGAGAGCAGGTCGACACCATCTTCACGACTCCGAAGAGCGGCGGGGCGGCCGTGTCCGTTTTTCACCAGGCGCACGGTGCGGGTGAGTTGCGGCAATTCGGTCCGTGCCTGTACTGGCGAACCCCAGCTCCGTCGTCCGATGTCTCCTGGTCGCTGAGTGCCGCGCTCAAGGGTGGAGGGGAGCCGATCGTGCTCGTCCAGCAGGGGGACGGGCTGGGCGGCGAGGTGCAAGCCGCCTACACCGTGGATGCCAGCGGCGTGTACTGGGTAGATCGCTACTCGGGCACCGTGATGAAAGCGACAAAGTAAGCCCGCGCGGCAGCCGGTCGCGCGCTGCCCCGCCCGGCTCCGGCGCTCAGATCCCGAACGCCTCGTGCTGCAGGCGCGTCATCAGGTGGGTTGGATTGACCAGATCGTGGCGTCGCTGATAAGGCGGGTTGCTCCGCACCGTGAGGCCGCCGTGGCCCGTGCCCGCGTACAGCTCGAAGTGGAGCATGGACGAGCCGCTGTCGAGGCGGCCCACGTAGGCGATGATGTCGCCGCGCTTCACGTGCTGGCCGGCGCGGAGGCGAACGACCTTGTGCATGTTGATCTCGCCGTAGCGCACCGTCCCCACGCCGGGGTGGTGCACCTCGAGCGCGTTGGTTCCCGTGTAGAAGTAGTACGGCGCCTGGATGACGACGCCGTCGGCGATCGCGTGGATCGGGCGGCCCGGGGGCGCGATGAGATCCACGCCGGCGTGCTTGCGCCCGTGGGGACGATGGGCGCCGAAGTAGCGGGCGCCGGTGCGAAAATCGGCGAGCGCGCGCTGATCGAAGGGGAATCGCGCGTGCGTCGGCGTCGCCACCGGAGCAGCGGCAGAGGCGGAGTGGCCAGCTTCGTGCGCCAGATCAGCCGTCGTCATGGAGCGAGACTAGGGCACGACGGGCCCGGCAGGAACCGTCGTCGTGCGTCCACCCGACGAAAAGAGCGAGGTGAGGTCGGCGCGATCCTGGACTACATTCGGCGGAGCTCATGGACGTCGTCTCCACTTGCCCTCTCCGCGTCGCCTCGGTCGAGTGGCAGCCCCGCCCAGGCGTCTTCATGCTCACGGTGGTCTGCAAGGCGACGCTGGCGCTGCTCCCGGGCGCGTCGGTGCTCGCCGGCGATCAGGATCCGCCGAACGAGACCGACGATCACTGGAACGACGACGAGGGGCGGAGCCTGTACGCGGCGAGCGATCTGGTCCCCTTCAAGCAAGGCGCGGACGTGTTCCTCGTGGGCCACGCCTACGCGCCCGGGAAGGCGCCCGTGGCGTCGTTGACGGCGCGGCTCGCGGTAGGCGAGCTCGACAAGGCCATCGAGGTGCACGCCGACCGCGCGTGGACCGCGCACGGCGACGTCCGCGAAGGGGCGCCGTTCACGAAGATGCCGCTGCGCTACGAGCGCGCCGGCGGCGGCCCGGAGACTTCGAATCCCGTGGGGGTGCGGGCGGACGCGCGCCCCGACGTGCACGGGCACGTGACGATACCCAATCTGCAGCCCGAAGGATTCCAGCTGTCCCGGCCGGGAGACGCGGTGCCGCCGATCGGTTTCGGACCAATCGCGCTCGGCTGGCCGGGAAGAGCCGACAGGCCGCGTCGCGATCCGGGCGGGTGGGATCCGCGAAGGTGGAACGAGCAGCCTTTGCCGGCCGATGTCGAGGCACGGTTGTTCAACGCCGCTCCCCTCGATCAGCAGGTGGCCCGGATCCGGAGCGACGCGTCGATCGTCCTTCAGAACCTGCACGTGGACCACGCGCGCTTCGTGACGCGCTTGCCCGGAACGGCGCCTCGCGCGGTGATCGAGCGCGCGGGAGCGCCCCCGCAGGAGGTCGAGCTGCGCTGTGACACCCTGTGCATCGACACCGATCGACGGGTGTGCACGCTGGTGTGGCGAGGGCAGGTGGCGCTGGCGCGGGCGAACGAGCCCGGGCGAGTGACCATCACCGACGACGGTGGCGAGCGCGACGACGCGATCACGTCGGCCGCGGAAGAGTCAGAGACGCACGCGGATCAGGACGAGATCGAGACCACCCTCGCGCTCGGAGGCGACGCCGCCGCGGAGATCCTGCCATTCGTGGGCAGATTGATGCTGGGAGGGCGGCTATCGTCCGGGGACAGCGCGGCTGTCGTCGCCGCGTCGTCACCGCGCCCGCCGCCGTGGGACATCGAGGATGCAGGCACCTTCGACGATCCGCTGGGGCGCACGCAGGCCCCTCGGGCGCTGCCCTTCAGCTCCGCTTCGTCACGATCGGCGCTGCCTTTCGTCCCCGCGGCGCCCGCCGCGCCGGCTCCGATCGAGCGGCCGCAGGCCTCCTGGATCCCCGCGGCGATGCCGTTCACGCCGGTGTCACCGTACCTCGCGGCGCCGCTCGCACGAGCCATCGAGCCGGGCTTGCCGCCGACGCCTCAGGGCGAAGCGCTCCCGCCGGCGATGCTCGGTCCGCTGGCGACCGTCGCCATGCCCGTGGCCCCGGTGGTCCCCGAGAATGCGCTCGAAATCGCGCCGAGCGTGCCTGTCGTGCCTGTCGTGCCGGTCGCCGCCGTCACTGCCGAGCCCGCCGCGCTGCCGCTCGACGCGTTTCCGCTGGCACGCTGCGCCGCGATCGCCGCCGCGCTCGCCCATCGCCCGCCCGATCGCGCGCAGATCCTGGAGCGACACGAGCTCTCGCCCGCGCTCTGGGCCGCGCTCGACGAGCACTGGACAGCAGCGCTCCGCGCCGAGGTCGATCGCGGCAAGACAGCGCTGCTCGCTGCGTACGATGCGGCCTACATGGCCGAGCTCGAGCGGCTGCGCGGGCCGATCCTGGTGGAAGAGTATGCCAGTCTGCTGGTCGCCGCCGAGCGCGGGCAGAGCGATCGCGCGCTCGCCGATCTGGATCTGCCGCGCGGCGCGCTGCTGCGCGTGAAGCGAGTGTGGCTGGTCAAATGCGCGGAAGACCTCGCTCTCGGGGCGAGCGTGCGCGGGGCCGTGGAAGACGCCCGCGACGCCTGAGCCCGCTATCGACAGGGCCTCTCGTCAGCCGCCCTTCTTCGTGCCGTCGAGGATCACCGTGGTCAGGCACTCGCGCCCTCCCCGCTCGAAGCCGAAGCGCATCGCACCCCAGGGCAGGTGATACACCAGGTACATCGGCGCGGTGGCCGGCTCGCGCGGCGACGGGAACGACGGCTCGGCCTTGTCGCCGAAGTGGGCTTTGACTTCGCTCTCTGCGATGCACGACGTCGTCGGGAGCGTGAGGATCAAGAGGCCGTCGTCGGCCGTGGCCCCGGCCTTGGGGACGCGCAGCTCGGTTTCGCGGACGTGCGCGTGGGCGTCGTCGTGGGCCGTGTAGATCGTGAAGTACGCGTTCGGCTGGCTCGACGCGGGCTGGAGCGGCTGGCGGGTGATCGCGGCGACCCCGTCGGCCCGGAACGGCCGGGCGGCGGCGAGATCCTGGACCATCTTGAACACTTCATCGTTGAACGGCATGGAAACTCTTCCTCTCTCGGGAAGCCTCTGACTCTGGCCACACCCCATCACCCCGGCGAGGATGACAGAGAGGGTCGCGGCGGCTCGCTCGAAGCGCGTCACGGGTGGGTCTTGTCCCAGTAATCCTTGTAACCCTTCGAGTAGTAATCGTAGTACGTGGAGCTCGGATCGGTGCTCGGGTGCTCGCCGGTCGCGAAGATGTTCCCGATGTCCTGCCGGGCCTGGTCGCGATCGCTGTAGTTGGGGTACTTCTCGTAGACCCCCTCGTACTGGGCCGACTGCGCCCCCGCGATCCCGATGTCCGGCCCGCCGTTGCCCTGGATCTCGTGGCGGATCTGGGCGTTGGTCATCGTGGCCTCGCCCTCGTCCTTCAGCGCGCTGTTGGTGTTGGCGTTGACGTACTGGTCCTTCGTCAACCCGTCCGGCTGAACGTAAGCGTCGGGCGTGTACTTGGCGTGACCCGACTCGTGCGCGATCGACTGCACGACCTCGTTCGCGTTCCCCTTCTGGTTCGGATCGACGACGATCTCCTTCTTGCTCCGATCGGCGAAGGTGCCCTTGCCGGGCGTGCCGTACTTGACCGTCCAGCCGTCCTTGGTCAGCTCGCGGAGGTTCTTCGAGAGCGTCGGGGACCTGGCGATGAGCGCGTCGATCTCCGGGCTCAGGCCAGTCACGAACGGGCCGTCGCCGACGAGCACGGTGGTGGCGCCCTTCAAGATCACGCCACCGACCGGATCCATGACGCGCGCCGACGGGAACCCAGGGCCGTTGATGATCACGTTCGGTCCGCCGTCGATCTTCACCGCTCCACCCTTGGCGGCGACGGCGACGTCGAGGTCGGCGAGCACCAAGATGTGCTTGGCGCTGAGGGTGATGGTGTCGCCTTCGAGGGTGATCGACGCGCCGCCCGGGGTGGAGAGCGTGATCTTGTCGTGCTTCATGTGATGCCCGGTGTGGGCGCCGCCGCCGTCGCCCGGAGGCGCGATCTCCAGCTTGAACGACGTCCCCGCGAGCGTGGCGTCGGCGTGGCCGATGTGGGTCGTACGGTTGTTGCCGACGGTGATCGTGCGGTTGAGCCCGGTGGTCTCGCTCTCGTTGCCGACGACGCTCTTGGTGAGGTTCTTCCCGACGGTGATCGACTCGTTGCGCTTCACGTAGCGGGTGCGATCGCGCAGCACCGACTCGTGCTTGTCGTTCTTGACGAGCGCGTGCATGTCCTTCTCGGCCTGCATGCGGAGCAATTCGCTCCCGCCCGCGTCCTCGAACATCATCTCGTTGTAGCCGCCGGTGTTGCCGGTGGAGTTGCTGCGCATGCCGCTCTGGGTCTTGTTGGCGGGCAGCTTGTACGGCGTCTTTTGCAGGTTGGTGTAGACGCGACCGGTGATGACCGGCCGGTCGGGATCGCCGCCGAGGAAGTCGACCAGGACCTCTTGTCCGATGCGCGGGAGGTTGGTGCCGCCGTAGCCGGCGCCGCCCCAGGGCTGGCTCACATGGATCCAGCACGAGCTGTTGTCGTCCATCTGGCTCTCGCGATCCCAGTGGAAATGGACGCGCACCCGGCCGAACTCGTCGGTGTGGATCTCCTCGCCCGCGGGGCCCACGACGGTGGCGCTCTCCACGCCGCTCGCGACGGGCTTCGGTGTATCCATCGGTGGCCGGAACGGCGACGCAGCGTCGCGCGCCTCGCAGCTGTGGGCCCACTCGCCGTCGCTGGTGCCGCGCAGGATCGACTCGGTCACGAGGAAGTGCTTGCCTTCGCCGAGATCGCTGCGCGGGTGATCGGTCATGCTCATGACCGTGCCGGCCTGCACGTCGATGCAGTTGGTCTCGAAGCTCAGCGGCCGGGCCTCGCCGCGCCGGGCGTGGAGCCGCTGCTGCGCGAGATCGTTCCCCTTGGCCTCGTTCGTCCGGTACTTGCCCTTGTCGTCGGCCACGGGCGAGGCGTCGTCCTTGTCGCCCTCGAAGAGGAACGCGCCCGGCGTGTAGTGGAACTGCTCGAGCTGGACTTCGACGCCGACGTTGTCGTGGCCGGTGGCGGTGCCGCGCAGGTTGTACGAAGGCGGCCGCCGGTAGTCGTGGTCGCGCATCGTGTACTTGCCAGGGCGCACCGCGCGCCCGATGCGCACGCCCGTCACCCAGTCGCTGTCGGCGTTGCCGGGCGACTCGGCGAAACGCAGCGCGACCGCACGCGGCTCGCTCTTCTGCGGCGCGTCGGTGAGCACCATCTTCGTCGGCGCCTCGTCGCCCTCGAAGTGATACGAAATGCCCGCGTCTTCCAGCATGCGACCGATGAAGGCGAAGTCGGTCTCGGCGTACTGGACGCGGTACTTCCGCTTCTTGTGCGTCTCGGTGAGGCGATCCACGAAGTCGACGCCCCACTCGCCGAGCAGCTTCTTCACCATGTCGGGCTCGCTCATCCGCTGGAACATGCGGTGGTTGCGCCGGTGGGTCGTCAGCCACAGCTTCGGGACGATCTCGAGGTGGTACGTGGAGAGCCCCGACGCCTCCACCTCGAGCTGGCTCATCCGGCTGGCGACGCCGGCGAAGCAGCGGCTCTTCCCGCTGCGCCCGTGGATGACGAAGCTCGCGTCCTGCCCGGCCACCGCCTCGAAGTCGATATCCGCGCTGTCGCTGACGACCGTGAGGTTCACCGAGAAGAGCGTGGACATGCCCTCCTGCACCTCGAAGCTGCGCACGTCCAGCATGTCGCCGGAGGCGATCGTCGCGCGGAGGCGCGTGGAGCTCTCGCTTGCCATGAGGGGAGCCTATCCGTTCTTTCCCGGCGACGACAGCGCGACCACGAGCCGAGCGGAAAGCGTGGTCCGCGGCGCCGGGGCAGGGCTCGAATCTCGCAAGCGAGCTACCAGCTCGCCTCGCCGCTCCGCCGGAGCAGGTAACTCGCGACCTTCCCCTCGATCGTCATCGACGTCTCGTCCGACGCAAACGTCTCCGACAGGGCCAGCTTGCCGTCATCGCGGCGCAGATACCCTTGCTCCAGGAACGTGGCAAAAGCGTTCTCCAGCGGGGGCCGACTCACCGCCTCGCTCCGCTCGATCTCGCCCCCGAGGAACATCTGCTCTCCGACGCGCAGCGCCCGCGCGACCAGGTCTTTCTCTGGCAGCGAACCCTTCGTCAATACACGCGTCGTGCGCGCCGCGATCCGGTAGCTCTCGACGAAATTCCGCACCAGCGCCGCGTAGAACGTGATCCACCCGCGCCCGTCGAGCCCGTCGTGGCCGGCGCCGAGCGACACCGTATCTCCCGCCTCCGCGAGCTCGCCCGTGGTGATCATGTCGGCCAGGGTGTCGTCGAAGATCTGATCGAACGAGGCGTCGGCGCGGAACATGAACTCCAGCTTGAAGAGCCGTGAGAGCGATTGCACCCGTTCGCGCAGCGCGGCGCGCGGCGAGGGCGGGCCGGGCGGCGCGAGGAGCGCTGTCGCCACGAGGGCGCGATCGACGAACAGATGAAGGATGATGTTCTTCGAGATGTCGAGGAGCAGCCGCTGGTCGTCGGGCACCGTGTAGATGACGTCGTCGCCGGTGTAGATCTCGGCTCGTTTTCGAGCCTTTCCGGTGAGCGTGTCGCCGGGGACGTGCTGCCGCACCAGGCCTCCGCGCACGTAGAGGAGCGCGGCCTCGCGCACGGCGGCCTCGCGCAGCTCGCCGCTCGATCCGCGGGTGAGCGACGGTGTGGTGCGCGCGCCCTGGCGTCGGACGAGCCGCACCAGGCGGGCGCAGTGGTCCACGAGCTCGGTGTGCGGGAGCCCGCGGCGGCCGTGGCAGAGCAGCGCCATCGCCACGAGCGAGCCCGGCGTGACGGCCGTGACGCGGTTGATCTCGCTCATCACTTGATGGGCGAGGCGAGTCACCAGGCCGCGTCGCTTGGCGGGAGTGACGGTGTCGCCGGTGATACCGAGCTTGGCGCGCAGCTCGTCGAGCTGGAGGACCTGGCCGAACTGCACGTTGGCGCGGCCGTATTTCTCGCGCAGGACCTCGCCCAGCTTGAGCAGCGCCGCGGCGTCCTCGGCGCGCTTTTGCCCGCCGGAGAGCTCGCGCGCGTACACGCCCTCTTCCATCATCCGCTCGTAACCGATGCTCACCGGCACGAACGAGATGGTGCGCCCCGAGAGGCCGAGCGCCGAGTCGACCACCATGTTGAGCAACCCGAGCTTGGGCGGGAGGAGCTTGCCCGTCCGCGATCGCCCGCCTTCGAGGAAGAACTCCAGCGTGTGGCCGTCGCGGAGCAGCCGGCGAATGTAGGCGTCGACGACGGCGGCATAGAGCCTGTCGCCCTTGAAGCTGCGGCGGATGAAGAACGCGCCGGCCCGGCGGAACAGCGGCCCTACCGGGAAGAAGGCCAGGTTGTCGCCGGCGGCGATGATCGGGATCATCAGCCCGTTCTTGCGGAGCACGAACGAGAGCAGCAGGTAGTCGACGTGGCTCTTGTGGCTGGGCAAGAGCACGAGGGTGCCTTTGCGCGCCGCCTCGCGCACCCGGTCGATACCGTCGCTGTCGACGTCGATCCCCGCATAAACGTGATCGACGAGCGCGTCGCCGACCAGCTCGAGGCCCTTCAGCGTGCCAGTGTCGGGCGTGGTCTCCAGCTCGCGCAGCATGTCGCGGGCCTTCTCTTCGAGGACGCGCCGCGCCTCGTCGCTCGGGCCGGCGAGATCGCGGAGGATGGTTTGCAGCTTGGGGCTCTTCAGCACCTCTTCGCGGACGCGATCGGCCGGCTTCTGCGCCGGTCCGAGCACGGCGCGCCGCTCGCGCTCGACCTTGCGGAGCAGCGAGTAAGTGAGTCGCCGGCACACCACGGCGTCGTCGCCGCCGTCTTCCTGGGCGAGGAGCTCGCGGAGCGAGAAGGGCTGTCCCGCGCGGAGGACACAGTTCCTGTAATTGAGCAGGAGCTGTCCCGCGGCGCGGAGCTCGCCCGGAAAATCGGCCGAGCCAAACAGGGTATCGACGACCGAGAAGCCGAGCCGCTCCGGGCGCTGCGTCCACACCAGCGTCTCCGGGACCATCATGATCTCGCGGTCCGTTTGTCGCTGCGTCTCGATCAGGACGCGGAGCAGATCGCCTTCCTCGTTGCGGCCGCGGTGGGTGCCGCTCAGGCTCGGGATCACGCTCGGGTGACGCTTCATGAAGAGCACGGCCGACTCGCCCGAGGCCAGCGTCTCGCGCAGGCGGAGCGCGGGAGTCCGCCAGAACCGGGGCGGCCCGAGCCACGCGCCGAGCTCGTTGGCGAACCCCACGCGCGGCAGGCCGAACCGCTTCATCAGGTGGTCGAGCGCGAGCAGATCGAGCATCGACACGTTACGCACGACATGAACGACGGCGCCGCGCTTCGCCGCCGCGCGCACCGTCTCGGCCCAGGCGTCGTCGACGCGGATCTTCTCGAACAGGGGAGCATAGGCCCGCGAGAGGACCCAGGCAGGCTCGTGCGGACCGGAGAGGAGAGGCATGGTATCGGCGAAGCTCTCTCGACGGGTTCAGTGGATCAAGGCACCAGGACGACTTTCCCGATGTTCTTGCGTGACTGGATGATCCGGTGGGCCTCGCCGGCGTTCTCGAACTTCACCACGTCGCTCACCTGCGGCTTGATCTTCCCTGCGACGTAAAGCTCCATCACCGCGGCGAGCTCCTCGTTCAGCATGTCGAGCTCGCCCCACAGGTGACCGATGTTGACGCCGGCGACCCCGCGGTTGCCATCCATCATCCCGAGCGGCGTGAAGAGCGGGATCTGCACGGCCTGGCTGATGAGGTTGAGGTAGTTCTTCCTGTCGCCGGTGGCCATGTTGGCGAAGCCGAAGGCGATGAGCAGGCCGGCAGGGCGGAGCAGCTCCATCCCCTTCTTCCAGTCTTTCCCGCCGAGCGCGTCGAGGATGATGTCGACGCCCTTGCCGTCCGTGAGGCGACGGATCTCGTCACCATAATCGACAGAGTGGTAGTCGATCGGGTGGTCGCAGCCCTGGGCGCGAATGGCATCGTGCTTGGAGGCCGAGGCCGTACCGAACGTGACGACGCCGGGGACGGTGCGGCAGAGCTGGAGCGCGGCGATGCCGACGCCGCCGGCCGCCATGTGAATGAGCACCTTGCTCTTCGGGCGGAAGTTCGCGACGCGAAAGAGCATGTGATACGCGGTGAGGTAATTGACAGGCGTCGCCGCGCCCTCCTCGAACGTCATCGCGTCGGGCATCGGCACGACGAGCTGAGCCGACGTGACCAGCGTGTCGGCGTGGGCGCCGAAGCGCGACATGGCCATCACGCGCATACCGACCGAGAGCTTCGTCACGCCCTCGCCGATGGCGTCGATGATCCCGGCGGCCTCGTAACCGGCGACGAAGGGCGTCTTCGGCGCGTCGGGGTAAAGGCCTTGCCGCGCCATGACCTCCGCGAAATTGAGGCCCGCCGCCTTCACGCGGACGCGCACCTGGCCTGCGCCCGGCGTGGGATCGGCCCCCTCGCGCACTTCGAGCACCTCGGGTCCGCCCGTCTTCGTGATCCAGATCGCGCGCATCGATTCGTTCCCTTCCTGGTTGCTCGCGCTTTTAGGCCCCACGCCAGGCGCGCGCTAGAGTATTTTCAGCCCGGGCCTCGTCCAGCGAAAGTTCGAGGCCGCATGCTCCGTTGAGCCCCGAGGACCGATGACCAGCCGTCGCCATCTCGCCGCCCCGTTCGCGCCCGTCGCGGCGCTTTTGCTCGCTGCCTGCGCCTCGCAAAGCCCCGCCCTGGCGCCCGCCGCATCGCCTCAGGCAGGTGCGTCGCCGTCGCGGGCGGACGTGCCCATGAGCGCGCTGGCGCTGAACGATCTCGAGGCGCAGCTCGCCGTCCTCGGCGCGTCCGAAGATCAGATCACGCGCGCCATCCACCGACCGCCGCCCGGAGGGGTCGCCGTCGGGACGAGCAAGGACAAGGATCAGAAGAAGGCCGAAGAGCAGGAGCGCACGCGCGAGCCTTCCCCCGCCGCGACCGCGGCGCCGACCGCTCCACCCTCGATGAAGTCGGGAGCCACGATGGGGCAGGGCCCATATCAAGCGAGCGACGATGGCCTCGGCGGCGCGGATGCGTGCCTGACGGCGTGCTCGGCGCTCTCGTCGATGGGACGCGCCGCCAAGCACCTCTGCGATCTTACGGGCGATGGCGATGAGCGCTGCAGCAGCGCGCGATCGCGCGTCTCGGGCGCGACCGAACGGGTGATGTCCTCGTGCCCGGCCTGCACGCCGGACGACTGACGGTATCTCAAACGAACCAGCGCTTGTAAGCGAGCTGGAGGAACAGCACGAGGCCGATGGTCACGACTCCCCAGCGCACCACGGCGGGCTTGACCCGTCGGGCGCCGGCGGCGCCGAAAAGGCCGCCGAGGATCGCGCCCACGGCCATGATCGCCGCTGCGCGATAGTCGATGGCGCGGGCCACCACGAAGGCGATCGCCGCGACGGCGTTGATCGCCGCGGCGAGCACCGTCTTCACGCCGTTCATGCGATGAATGTTCCGCGCGCCGAGGTGCGCGAAGAGGGCCAGCATCATGATGCC
>JANYGI010000175.1 GCA_025362495.1 Byssovorax sp.
CGCGATGACCGCCTGTCCGAGCGCGATACCGCCGTCGTTCGTGGGAACGATCCGCGGCACGAGGACCTGCACGCCGCCCGCGCGCAGCCGGGGCGCGACGAGCTCGAGCAGGATGCGATTCTGCCAGACACCGCCCGAAAGCACGACGGTGGTGACGTCGTCGCGCGTCGAGATCGCCAGGTTTGCCAGGCGAACGATCGCGTCCGCGAGCGCGACGTGAAAGCGCGCGGCGATGCGCGCCCGATCGATCCCGTCGGCGAGATCACCGAAAAGCGCTCGCCACATGCCGAGCGGCTCGAGGTACGGCGTCCCCTGGCCACCGAGCCGCGAGATGCCGATCGGGTACGTCGCGCCGGCGACGGCCTCGGCCAGCGCTTCGGCTGTGATCACCTGCTCGAGCTCGGTCGCCGCCTGCCCCTCGTGATCGACCCGATCGCGGTGGAGCCCGACCGCCGCCGCCACCGCATCGAAGAGCCGCCCGCACGACGACGCTCGCGGCGCGAGCGCGGGCGACGCGAGGGCCTGATCGAGGAGGGCGCGCGGCTTGCCGGCGAGATACCGATAGAGCTCCAGATCGCCGAAATTCGTGGTGAATTCAGCCCACCCCATCCCGGCCATCAGGTGCGCGTAGAGGTTGCGCCACGGCTCCTCCGACGCGAGGTCGCCGCCGAGCAGCGCGACCGGCTTGAGCGTGCCGACGCGCGTGAACGAGGTGTACGTGGCGATCAGAAGCTCGCCGCCCCACAGGGTTCCATCGTCGCCGAAGCCGAGACCGTCGAGCGCGATGCCCAGCACCGGCGCCGCGTCGCGCGGGACGCCGTGCTCGGCCATGCAGGCCGCGAGGTGCGCGTGGTGGTGCTGCACCGGCGCGGTCGCGAGCCCGCGCTCGTCCGCGATCGCCAGGCCCGCGCGCGTCGATCGGTAGTCGGGGTGCAGGTCGACGGCGACGAGCTCGGGCGTGTGCTCGTAGAGCTGCGCGAGCACCGCGCGCGTGCGCTCCCACTCCGTGAACGTGAGCAGATCGTCGAGATCGCCGAGGTGCTGCGAGAGCACGGCGTACCCATCCTGGAGCAGGCAGAGCGTGCCCTTCCACTGCGCGCCCATCGCCAGCACGCGGGGCGCGCCCTCGAAACCGGGCGGCAGCGCGAGCGGAGCCGGCGCGTGGCCGCGCGCGCGTCGCAGCACCCGCACCGCGCCGTCGGAGAGCTTCGCGACCGAGTCGTCGATCCGCTGCGCAATGGGGCGATCGTGATCGAGATACCAGTCGGCGATGCCGGCGAGCCTGAGGCGCGCCTCCTCCGGCGCGATGCACGGCGGCTCCTCCGATCGGTTGCCGCTCGTGCACACGACCGGCGCGCGCATGCGGTCGAGCACGAGGTGATGGAGCGGCGTCGACGGCAGCATGAACCCGAGCGAGCGTTGCCCCGGCGCGACGCCGCTCGCGAGCCCTCTTTCGCCTCGTCGATCGAGCAGCACGATCGGCCCCTCGGGCCCCGTCAGCGCCTCGCGCTCGAGCGGTGAAATCACGGCGTACTTCTCGATCATCGCGAGATCGCGGGCCATCAGCGCGAAGGGCTTGCTCGGCCGGTGCTTGCGCTCGCGCAGCCTCGCCACGGCCTCTTCACGGGTCGCGTCGCAGCAGAGGTGGTACCCGCCGAGGCCCTTCAGCGCGACAATCGCCCCGCGCTGGATGAGCGTCGCGACCGCGTCGACGTCGTCGAGCCGCGAGCCCGTCTGGCCCCTGAAGGCGCGACCATCGGCGCGCGACAGCGACGCGCGCGGCCCGCAGCGAGGACAGGCGATCGGCTCGGCGTGAAAGCGGCGATCGGACTCGTCGTCGTACTCGGCCTGGCACTCCGCGCACCGCGGGAACGAGGCCATCGTCGTGCGTTCGCGATCGTAGGGCACGCTGGTGACGATGGTGAACCGCGGGCCGCAGTGGGTGCAGTTCGTGAACGGGTAGCGGTAGCGCCGCGCCAGCGGATCACGCACCTCGGCGAGGCACGCGTCGCACGTGACGGCGTCGGGCGACACCGCCGTGCGCGGCTGGCCCACCGCGCTCTCGACGATCGCGAAGCCGCGCTCGCGCTCGATCACCATCCCGGGATCGTCGCGGCGCTCGACCGACGTGAGCCTCGCCAGCGGCGGGAGCTCGGCGATGAGCTGCTCGAGGAAGGCGTCACGCTGCGCCGGCGATCCCCCGAGCGCCACGAGCACGCCCTCGGCGTCGTTGCGCACCCACCCTTCGAGCGAGAGCCTCCGCGCCACGCGCGCCACCGTCGGCCGGACGCCGACGCCCTGCACGATGCCGCGAAGGCGGATCGTCTCGACGCTCACGCGAGCCTCCCGTGGAGCACGCCGTGATCGCCACTGTCGCTCACGACGACGGCGTCGCCCTGGACCATGATCGCCTGCAGCCCGTCATCGGTGG
>JANYGI010000179.1 GCA_025362495.1 Byssovorax sp.
CGCCGCGGTGGGGTTGCCGATCGAGATCGAGGGGCAACCGATCGACTTCAAGGCCACGCGTTCGAGCTTCTCGTCCTGGCTCGACGGGGCGGATGTTCCGCGAGAGCGCATCAAGCGCCTGCTGGGTCACGCCGCGCACGACGTGACGGAGGCTCACTACACCAAGCGCGACCTGGAGCAGCTGATGGCGGCGGTTCTCGTCATCCGGCTCGTCTGGACGCCGGGGCTTGGCACAAGGCCGATGGCGATGACCGGCGGCACAAGCAGCGACGGTAACCCCGCGGAATCATTGGAGCCGCTTTCGAGACTTGAACTCGAGACCTACGGTTTACGAAACCGTTGCTCTACCACTGAGCTAAAGCGGCGCTTCTCTTGTGAAAAGGGCGGCTCAATTGCCACGACATCCTCGAAGTGTCAACCGATTTTTTCGGTGGACGGCCGCGATCGCGAATTTGGGGGCATCCCGGGCGGTTTCGGACCCGCCACCGCGGCGATGGGTCGGGTGGCGTACGCAATCGGGCGGCGCTCGGCGGGCCGGCGCGGGGCGGCAAGGACCCTCGTGGGGCGCGCGGCGCGGGAGGTTGAGAGCCCGCGCCGCGGCGCCCACGAGGATAAGTCACGTCACAGGCACGCGAGGTGGCCCAGGGCGGGATCGAACCCGCAGGACTTCCCGAGCGCGCTGCGGCTGGTGGGCATCGCACCGCCCTTGCGACAGGAGATCAGCGTGTTGCCGGAGCGCTGGCCGGAGGGGGGCAGTCCGCGGCAATCGTCGCCGGTGATACCCGGCCAGCCGCCCCAGCCGGGCCAGCCCGGGTAGCCGCCGCTTGATCAGCCGCGCCCACCGGATCCGCGGGATCGCTTTCGCCGAGGGCCGGCCCATTGCCCGGATCGTTGCCTTCCTGGCTGCGAGTGCCCGACCCGCTCTCGGCCGCGATCTGCTTGAGAATCCAGTCGTGAAGCAGGTCCACCCGGGCCAGGATCTCCGTCCCTCCGCCTCCGCCCGAGTTCACCGCGACGAGGGTGTGCGTACCGGGGATGAACACCGGACCACCCGAGTCGCCGTGCTCGATGACCTCGGACGCCATGTAATCGAACTGGTAGCCAGCGTCGGCCGCCGAGCTCACCTTGAGAGGCTTGCTCGCATAGAGCGCAGAGCTGGAGAGAGTACCGTTGTTGATCCGACCGACGTTGACCACGCGGGCGCCGTCAGCGAGGCCGGTGGTCGCGATCGTGGGGTAAGAAGCGAGGGTGATCGGCGTGTCGAGGAGGACGAGCGCCACATCGTGGGCGTCGGGATCGACGCTGTCACTCCCGGAGCTCCAGTCGAAGGTCGTCGCGTTCTTCGTGAACGACCTCTGGCTGCCAGCGAACGGCGCCGTCACCGTCCACGAGTCGAAGCCATGCACGCAGTGGCCAGCGGTGAGGACCACGCTCGGCGCGATCAGCGATCCCGAGCAGAGCGACCTGGGCTTCCCCCCGACCGTCATCGTCAACAGCACGGACTCTGGATAGTCGGTCGCGAGGGAGCCGCCTTTGATCGTCTGGGAATCGTCTCCGATGCGCTCCGGTTCATCCGAGTCGAAAGGCTGGACAGCGCAGGCGGGGAGCGCAGCGAAGAGGACGAAAAGTACGGCACACGACCGGCGACTCGACAACATGGACTCTCTCTTCTCCCGGCCGAGCCGCGGCAGGCGCGAGTGCCAGACACGATGAGGAACGCGGGATTCAGGGAATTGACGGATGGTAAAACGCCAACCGCAGTTTGGATGTCTATGTTGTAATCAGACGACCTCGGGCCATCCAATTCCATTTTGCGAAGCAGCTCATTTTCATGGCAATGCACCGCACATCCTCGCTGGCGCGCGGGTACGAAAGCAGGCAATGAGGAGGAGAGTGGCAGTCTGGCTCACCGGGGAGGTGAGCTTTTCGAGCGGCTCAGCGTCGGCCGAAGCCAGCGAGCTTGGTTGTGGCGGCGACGACCTCGTCGCAATCGATGCAGCGGGTGACCCCGTCGACCAGCTCGAGCGTGCCGATCGAGCCGCACTCGGGGCATTTCGGCGCGAGGCGGCTGCGGCTCTCGGCGAGGCTCTGCGCGAGGTCTTTCTCGGCGGCGAGCTCGCGGCGGATCTCTTGGGTCATCCGGATTTCGTTGTCGCTCATGGCGCGGACGCTATCACGCCCGCGCCGTCGCAGCGCACGCTCAGAGCGGGGCGTCGCCGTCGTCGAGGACGCGATCCGTCGCGACGGCGAGCCACGACGTGTACGGCTTCCTGGCCTGGTGCTCCTCGAAATCGGCGATGCGCTGGAGCAGCGTCGCGGTGCGGTGGCCCTTGATCTGCTGCGGGAGGCTCTTGCCCTGATCGAGCCAGGCGCGGATGAAAATACTATTTTCATCGGTCGGGAAGGCGCTGACGTTGCGCGACCACCGCGCCCACACGCCCGGATCGAAGAGGTACTGCTCGACGTTCGACACGTAGAACGACGAGACGGTGAGGCCGCGCTTCCTGATCTCCGCGGCCACGCCCGGCATCGCGCGATCCCCCGCGAAGTCGCCCACGACCGGGATTACCCGGTCTTCCTTTTCCATGGTCTGCACGAAGCGGAAGGCGGGCTCGCTCGCGAGGAATCCGCTCTGGTTTCCGCCGGGATCCTTCTGCGTGAGGATCTCGCGCAGGGTCGGGTAGCGGCGGCCGGATTTCTGCTTCAGCTCGAAACGCATCTCGAGCTGGCCGTCGAGGAAGGAGCGATGCACGACCTCGAGCGTCTTCTTGTCGTCGGCGTCGAGGTGCAGGTAGTGCTCGACCCGGTCACGCAAAAGCGCGTGCGCAGCGGCAAATCCGGCTTTGTCCGGCGCGTTCTTCCCGGCGTGAGCGAGCACGGCGTCGATCCCCGCGGCCTCGCCCGGAGCGCCCGGAGCGTCGTATGGGCGCCCGAGGAGGAGCGCGACGAAGTGCGAGCGGCTCGTCGCCGTCTCGAAGATCGCCTTGTAAAGCAGGTGAAGGATCATGTTCTGCCGACGGATGTCGAGGATGAAGGCCACCTTCGGGCGCGTCAGGGCGATGTACGTGAAGCTCTGCTCCGGGCCGACTCCGACGTAGGCGCCGCCCGGCGAAGCAAGCCTGGCGAGGGGCCGGGCCACCTGCAGATACGAGGTCTCGTTGGAAATGGTGTTATCGGAGAAGAACGGCCCATCGGGCTCGGAGAGCGCCGTCACCATCGCTCCGAACGCCGAGCCCGCGGGCGCGGCAGGCGCCATCGCCGAGGTGAGCGGCGGCGCCGACGCGAGGAGCGGCGCCGGCACCGATCCGAGGGGCGAGTGCGACGGCGGAGCGCCCGGCGTGACGGCGACTGAGGTCGCGGGATCCACCGGCGTGGGCGCCTGACCACAGGCGGTGAGCGCGAGGAGCAGCGGGGCAATCAGCAGGGCTCGGTTCTTCATCGCTTCGGGGGACGACAACGCGGCGAGGCGCGCGCCGCATTCCTTTCCGGCGAGGGTGGCCCCGCGATCGATCGTGCTAAGCTCGCCGCGTGCGCCATTCCTCCACGATTTGCCGCTGGATCGCGCCTGTTCTCTTCGCCCTCGTGGCGGCGCCGAGCGGCGAGGCGGCGGCGTTCGTCTGGCCCAACGTGCCAGAGCAAGTCGAGAAGGCGCTGACCTCGGGGGACGTGAGCGAGCGGCGCCTCGCTGCCGGCCGGCTCGCGGATCTGCCGCCGGAGATCGCGCTGCGGCTGATCCCGCCGGCGCTCGGCGATCCCGACGTCGAGGTCCGGCTCCGCGTCGCGCAGGCGGCGATCGCGCGGCGGATGGCGAAGGCCGGCGACGCGGTGATCGGGTGGCTGAGCGAGAGCGATCCCCGGATCCGGCTCGCCGCGTGCGACGTGATCCGCGCAGCGCCCACCGATCGCAGCGTGATCGCTCTCGGCCGCGTGCTCGGCGATCCCGAGCCCCACGTGCGCCTCGCCGCCGCCGCCGCGATGGGCGGATCGGCGCTCCCCGAAGCCGTTTCGCCGCTGCTCGGGCACCTCGACGACGGCTCGCCCGAGGTGCGCGAAGAGGTCGCGCGGGCGCTCGGGCGCATCGGCGATCCGCGCGGCGTCGTCCCGCTGATCGGCAAGGTGCAAGACTCGGTGGCCGACGTGCGCAAAACGACGGCGCGGGCGCTGGGTGAGCTCGGCGATCTGCGGGCAGCAGGAGCGCTGATGCTGGCGCTCCAAGATCCCTCGGCCGAGGTGCGGCTCGAGGCCGTGGGCGCGCTTGGCAAGCTGCGCTCCGACGAGGCGACGCCGGCGATCGCGCCGCTGATCGAGGCGTCCGCCGGCGAGGGCAACGGCGCGCCCGGCGGCGGGCGATCGTCGTCGGCGCAGGGCGCGGGCGCCGCCGAGGTGCGGGCCGCGGCGCTGCGCGCGCTCGGCCGCATCGGCTCCGAGGCAGCCGTGAAGATCCTCGTCGGCGCGCTCGCGAAGGACGATCCCTCCGCGGCGCGATCCCCGGTGCGCGACGCCCTGGTGGCGGCAGGGAAGCCGTCCGAGGCCGCGCTGATCACCGCGCTCGGCAGCGGGACGTCGACGGCGACGGCCGCGGGCGCCGCGCTCGTCCTCGGCGCGCTGCGGTCCGACGAGGGCGCGAAGGCCATCGTCCGCGCGATGCAGCGAGGCACCGTGCCGCTCCGCGCCGGCGTGCGCGCCCTCGCGCAGATCGGCTCGCCCACGGCCCTCCCGACGGTGCTCGAGCTCTTCGACGATCCCGATCCGACGACGCGTAAAGACGCCATTCGCGCCGCGGCCTCGCTGCTCGATCCGGCGCAGATCGACGGGCGCGCGGTCGATCCCGCGAGCGCCTCGCTCCGCGACGCGAGCACGCCGATCGACGAGAAGATCGAGCTGGTCCGGCTGCTCGGCCGCACCGGGGCGCCGCGCGCCGAAGCGGTGCTCTTGCCGCTCGTGAGCGCGAAGCTGCCCGCGCTCCGGCTGGCGGTGATCGAGGCGCTCGGCAGCCTTCGTGTTCCGATGACACCAACTGCTGCAAAGGCTGCGAATCAAGGCAAATCAGAGGCGTCGCAGCTCGCCACCGCGCTGCTCGCGGCGCTCGACGACGAGTCGCCCGAGGTGCGCCTCGGCGCGGCGACGGCGCTCGCGCACGTGGGTGGATCCGCGGTCGCGGAAGAGCTGCTCCGGCGGCTCGCCGTGGCGGCGGAGCAGGATCGGAGCGCGCTCGGGATCGCCATCTCGGGGACCCTCGCGCGCAGCGACGACGCCGCGCTCGCGGCGAAGGTGCGCGCGGCCTACGCGACCGCGCCCGAATCGGCGCGCGACGCGCTGATCGAGGGGCTCGGTCGCATGCGCGGACCCGACGCAGGGCGCGCGCTCGAGGCGATCGCCGCCGGATCGATCGACGATCGCCGCAAGGTGGCCGAGGCGCTGGCGGGCCACGCGGAGATGGAGGCGTCGCTCCGCCGGCTGGTCGCCGACGTCGATCCCGGCGTGCGCGCCAACGCCGCCTGGTCGCTCGGGACGGTGGGCGCGAAGCCGAGCCTCGCTGCCCTCACGGCGCTCACGGGCGATCCCGACGTCGCCGTCGCCGGCAACGCCGCGGCGTCGCTCGGGCGCATCGCGGGGCGCACGGCGGCCGGCGGCGAGGTCGGGAAGACGCTGTGCTCGGCGCTCGGCGACGCGCGGCCGTACGTGCGCGCCAACGCGCTCCTCGGCCTCTCGATCGCCGGCGCGACGTGCGAGGCGAGCACCGCGTCGGATCTGCTCGGGCGCGATCCCTCGGAGTCGGTGCGCCTCGCGGCCGCCGATTACCTCGCGCGGCGCGTGGTCGGAGCCGCCGCCGTCGACGCCGACAAGCGCGCGCTCCTGCGCTGCGCGAGCGAGGAGCGCGACGCCCGCGTGGCCGCTCGCTGCGCGCGCCCGGCGCCCGTCACCAAGTCCGACGCGAAGGTCGACGACATCGCCGTGTACGTGGTCCCCGAAGGGCGCCGCGCCCCCGAGCCGCGCGCGCCGTTCGCGCTGGTTCGCGCCGACGGGCTGATGCGGCTCGGCGTCGCGGATCGTCGCGGCGAGATATTCGAGACGGCGGCCCCGGCGGGCGTCATTCGCCTCGCCGTCCCCGCAGCGCTCGCGCGCTAGTCAGCGCCGATCAGCGGCGCTGGTGGCCCATGTCCTGGCGTGAGCGGGGCTTCACGGCGGGCCCCGATCGCAGCCGATCGATGCTCTCGGTCGACTCGCCATGGGCCGCGAGATCCGCGGCGGCGACCTCGATCGCGAGCTGGAAGATTTCGGTGCGGGCGAAGCGACCGGCGCGGCCCGTGGTGAGGCGCGGGAGCACGGCGACGATGCGCTTCATTCCGTCGGCGTAGCGGCGCGAGATCGCCAGGCGCTCGATCAGCGGCTCGAGGAAATCGGCGACGGCGGCGGCGCGATCGCGCGCGCCCTCGCAGGCCTCTTTCATCGGCTCGAGGAGCAGCAGCGTCCAGAGCACGGTGTCGTCGAGCGGACCGCCCTCGTTGGTGCGGCGATCGATGTAGTCGAGCAGCCGCCACACGCGGCGCCCCGGCCCCTCTTCCTCGCCATCGTCGTAGAGCAGCGCCGAGAGCTCGGGGAGCAGCACGTCGAGCACGCCTGTCTCCCAGGCGAGGAAAATCGTCCGGCGTGCCTGGCCGCCGCGCAGGAGCCGCATGATCTCTTCCGAGAGGCGAGGCCGCGCGGCCAGCGCCAGCGCCTCGCGGCAGAAGACGATCGCGTCGTACACGTCGGGGGTGATGCCGAGGTCGAGGCGACCCGCGAATTTGAGGGCGCGGAGGATGCGCACCGGATCCTCGCGGAAGCGCGTCTCGGGATCTCCGATGGTGTGGACGACGCGGCGGCGCACGTCGTCCATGCCGCCGACCCAGTCGAGGATCTGGTTGTGCTCGAGGTCGTAGAACAGCGCGTTGATCGTGAAATCGCGGCGATACGCGTCTTCCGGGGCCTCGCCGAAGACGTTGTCGCTTTTGATGAGCAGCTCGGCGCCGTCGTCGTCTTCCTTCGGGCTCTTCCGGAAGGTCGCGACCTCGATCACCTTGCCGCCCTGGAACAGCACGTGGACGAGGCGAAAGCGCCGGCCGATGATCCGCGAGTTGCGGAAGAGCTCGCGGACCTGCTCGGGCCGCGCGCTCGTGGCGACGTCGAAGTCTTTCGGGCGGCGATCGAGGAGCAGATCGCGCACGCAGCCGCCGACGAGATACGCCTCGTAGCCGTGGCGAACGAGGCGGCGCAGGACCTTCTGCACGTCGGGATCGATGCGCGCTTCGTCGAGGGCCACGTCGTGGCGGCCGGGCTCGTTGCCGGCGTACGTCGGGCGAACGATGACGCCGCCGGGCGAGCTCGGGCTCGGGCTCGGCACGCGGTCGCGGTCCCGGTCGCGGTCGCCGCCGCGATCGCGATAGCGGGGACCGTCGTCGCGCGAGCGGTGGCGCGAGGAGGGGGCCTGCGCCTGCGCTTGGGCCGGGGCCACGCTGCGCGCCTTCAGCGCGGGCGGGGCGCCCTCGGCCGCCGTGTCGGGCGGGAGCGGCGACACGTCGTACGCGGGGAGGTCCGAGACCTCGTACTTCGGCAGGTCGGAGGTCTCGTACGACGGGAGGCCGTCAACGCGGGGGAACGAGGTCCGCGCCGAGCGACGGCGAGGAGACGGGGGCGGCGCGGCAGGCAGCGCCGCCGGGTCGGAGACGACAGGCAAGATGATGGGCTCGCTGTCCACAAGCGCGCCGACGAGCGGCACGATGGGGGACGAAAAGGGGCCTTCCGGCCGCGCGACGTCCACATTGGCGTCGCCTGCGGCGGGAATTTCGTGATGGGGGATGGGGGCCTTACGACCCATAGGGCTCAACCGCATGGAAGGACCCTGGGAGGGGTCTTCGGCTGGAAGTGGAAGCGGGGCCCGCGACCGCGGAGCCCCGGGAGGGGGACCGGCGTCGACTGGTTTGAACCAGCGTCGGCGCGTCACCCTCGGGAAAGGCGGACCGAAAACGTCCGCCTGAGCTATGGAGGGGTGCGTAAACACCCTACTCCTCCAGCCCATCTAGCAGGGCGTTCCCGAAAGCGCAAAGACAACCTACGGCTCAGATGTTCATTCCTGCCGCTGCGGGCAGCGGCGGTCCGGATCCGCGCGGCGTCGCCGACGACCGGCCCCGGAAGGCGTGCTCGGTGGAGACGCCTGCGAGGGAGCCGGCGCGGGCGCGACGGGGCCGGGCCGTCGTCGCGCGGGGGCGCCGGCTCGACCGTCGCGGAGCCGCGATCGGTGGCCTACTTGTGCGTGGTGATCACGCCGCAGCCGATCCGGCCGCCGGCGTTGCCGGACGGCTGGCCGCCGTCGTCCTGCTTCTCGTGAACGATGATCGACCGGCCGAGGAACGACGCGGGATCACCCTCTTTCAGGTTCGCGCCGAGCACGACAACGTCGGTCGAGCCAGTGCCGTCAGGGCCGATATCGATGTTGCCGAGATCCCCGAGGTGGCGGTCCGCCGCCGGGGGCAGCGCGTGCGGGTGACCCTGGGGATTGAAATGGCCGCCCGCGCTGGACCCGTCGGGCGCGCTGCAATCGCCGTTCTCGTGCACGTGCGTCGCGACCTTGCCCGGCGGCGCGCCCGCGACCTGGACCTTCACCTGGACCCCACCGGGGACCTCGGTGAACGTGGCCGCCCCCGTCAGCTTCGAGCCGCTCTTCGCGGCCAGCGGAACATCGACGCTCATCGCCGAGCCGCCGTGCGTCGCGTCCGCAGGGGGTGAGGTCGTGCCTCCGCAGGCGACGAGCGCGAGCGGGGCAATCAGGACCAAGGCAGCACATTGACGCTTCATCGGGGGGTCCCTCTATCGTTTCGTTCGAGCCGCTCTGAACCGAGCGGCGGTGTCCGGCGCGTGGAGCATGATCCAGGCCGCTCGCCTGGGCGCGACGTGCCCTGTGCTGTAACGTCGGCGCACGCTCGGCGGCGGCGAGGGCCGTCGAGGTCGCATCGGCCGACGGCGCCTTCACGCCACGGCGAGGCGCCGTGCACCGCGACCCGAGGCGCGCTTCACGACAGGCACGGTGATTGCCAATGCGCAGATTCGCGCATCCTCGACGAGATCCCCGATCACCCCATGACCTCGCCGATCCTCGCCTTTCAGAGCACTGCAGAGCGCCTGATCCTCGACGCGGCGAAGGGGCGCAGGGACGCCGCAGAGATCGCCGACGCCGCAGAGCACGTATTTCAACGCCTGCACGATCACCTGGTCATGCTCATCGGGACGATCGGGTTCAGGACGTTGCTGGCGCGCTCGATCAAGCTCGCGAGGCCCGGGGCGCGAGCGCTCGAGCGGATCGAAGTGCGGCAAGAGGGCACGCTCGCAGGGCTCGCCGAGGCGCTCTCCCACGAGACGCCGGAGGAGGCCCTCGCCGCGCCGGCGATGTTGCTGGCCCGGTTCCTCGATCTGCTGGCGGCGTTCGTCGGGGATGACCTCGCGCGCCACCTCGTCGACGAGGCGACGCGGGCGCGGCCGGCGCTCGAACGTGGAGACGATCAGGGGAGCACGGAGGATCGATGAACGGGAACAAGGTCATCATCGGTCGTCTCCCGTCGGGCGTCCCCGGGCTCGATACGGTGATGGGCGGCGCCGTCCCCGAGTATTCGTTCAACCTCATCGTCGGCGGACCGGGGACGGGCAAGACGACGCTCGCGCACCAGATCGCCTTCTCGTCGAGCACGCCCGAGCGACGGACGCTGTTCTTCACGGTGCTGGGCGAGTCGCCCCTCAAGATGCTGCGGTATCAGCAGCAATTCTCGTTCTTCGACGGCGCCAAGATTCCTGATCTCGTCCGCTTCGTCAACCTCGATGAAGAGGCTATGGAGAGCGGCTTCAGCGCCGTGCTGACCGCGATCGAGCGCGAGGTCGAGGCCTTCTCGCCGAGCGTGGTGATCATCGACTCGATCCGGACGCTGATCCCGAGCCCGTGGATCATCGATCGTCAGGCGCAGAGCTTCGTGCAGCGCCTCGCCTTGCTGCTGACGAGCCACCGCGCGACCACGTTCCTCATCGGCGAGTACACCGATGAAGAGGTCAGCACGAGCCCGCTCTTCGTGGTGGTGGACGGCATCCTCTGGCTCAGCCAGGTCGTCGAGCGCAACTCGGTGATCCGCAAGCTCCAGGTGATCAAGCTTCGCGGCCAGAGCCCGATGGGAGGCCTGCAGAGCCTCCGGATCTCGAATGATGGACTCGCGGTCTTCGCGCGCATGCCCGTCCCCTCCCCGCGATGCACGGGAACGTCACCCGGCCCCCGGGGCGGACCTCCTCGGGGCTCGTCGAGCTCGATCGGATGCTGCACGGCGGGTTCCTCGTGGGCGATTCGATCCTCGTCGCCGGTCCCACGGGCACCGGCAAGACGCTGCTCAGCACCCAGTTCGTCGCGGCGGGCGTCGCCAGGGGCGAGACCGCCGTCATCGCCGTGTTCGAGGAGCAGCCCGGTCGTTACCTGGAGCGGGCGCGCAGCCTGGGGATCGATCTCGCGAAGATGATCGCCGACGGGCGCGTGCGGATACTCTATCTGCGACCGGTCGATCTCTCGGTGGACGAGACGCTCCACGCCATCCTCGCGCTGGTGGCCGAGGTGCGGGCCGAGCGCGTCGTCATCGACTTTCTCTCGGGCTTCGAGCTGGCCGTGGCCCCTTCGTTTCGCGAGGATTTTCGCGAGTCACTCTACCGGACGATCGCCACGCTCACGGCCACCGGGATCACCGTGATGATGACCGTGGAGGTGCTCCAGTCGTTCACCGATCTGCGCTTCAGCCCGCACGAGATCTCGTTCCTCGCCGATAACCTCATCATCCAGCGCTACGTCGAGATGGAGGGGCAGATCCGGCGCGTGCTCGCGGTGCTCAAGATGCGCGGGAGCGCCCACGACAACCACCTTCGACTCTACACCATCGCCAGCGATGGGATCAACATCGGTCCTTCGCTCGAGGGGTATCGCGGCATCCTCACGGGGATTCCAGGCCGCGTCGTGAAGCGTGCAAAGAGGTGATTCGCCTCAGCCCATCTCCGCGCCGCCCTGGCGGTCCTGGTCCGGGCAGATCGGGAGCGTGACGTGAAGAGTGCTGCCGGCGCCGGGAGCGCTCTCCGCCCGGATGGTGCCCCCGTGGGCGAGGACGATGCCGCGGGCGATGAAGAGGCCGAGCCCCGAGCCAAGCTGGGCCGTCTGACGCGCCTGCCAGAAGCGATCGAAGACGCGCCCCAGGTCCTCGGCGGGGATCCCCGGGCCGGTGTCGTGGACCGAGAGGCGCACGTCGACCTCGCCGCGCTCGACGTGGACGACGATGGAGCCGTGCTCGGGCGTGAATTTCACCGCGTTGCCGAGGAGGTTCGTCAGCACCTGCGTCATCCGATCGCGATCCATGAGCACGATCGCGCCCGCCGCCGCCGCGTCGATCACCGTCTCCAGCCGGATCGATTTCCGGGAGGCGAGAGGCAGCATCATCTCGACCACGTCGCGGATCAGCGGCGCGATCGCGCCCGGCTCGCGATCGACGAGGAAGCGGTCGGCCTCGATCTTCGCCGTGTCGATCAGATCGGCGAGCAGGTGCTGCATGTACCCCGCGGTGCGGCGGATCCGCGCCAGGTGCCCGGCCTCGTGCGGCGCGGCGCCCATGGCGCCCTTCTCGAGCAGCGCGAGGCTGAAGAGGATGGTCTGGAGCGGGCTGCGGAGATCGTGGGAGACGGTGGAGAGCAGCTCCTCGCGCGCCCGCGCCGCGCCGACGGCCTTCTGGTAGTGATCGACGCGCTCGATCGCGACCCCGATGCGGCCCCCGATCTCGTGGAGGGTGGTCACGTCTCGAGAGGATCGAGGGCGCCGCGGCGACGCAGCACCGTGAGCACGGCGACGAGCTGGTTGGGGCTCCGGAGCGGGATCGAGAGGCCCCCCGCGAAGCCCAGCGCGTGGATCTGCCGCGCCGTCGCGTCGTCGGCGGCGAGGCTGCGGGCGCGCAGGCGGGCGATCGCGTGCGCGGCGTCGGGCGAGAGCACGCGGGGCTCGAGCACCGAGCGCGCGGCGACGCCGGGCGCTTCGAGGAGCTCGATCGCGCACACGTCGACGAGGCGGCCGACGAGCAGCCGCGCCACCCCCTGGCTCATCGCCGCGACGTCGAGCGAGGCGCCGAGCAGGCCGCCGGACTCGGCGATGATCGCCAGGCGATTGCGCGCGGACTCGGCCTCATCGACGAGCTCCTGCATGCGGACACCGGCGACGACGAGCCGCTCGTTGATCCGGCGAGTCTCCTCGGCGAGCTCGCGACCGCGCTGGATCTCGCGGGCCTCGTCGGTGCGGTCACGCGCCTCGATCACCAGGCGCCGCGGCCCCTCGCCGTCGTCGAGCGTCGGCCACACGCAGAGCGTGACGACGCGCTCGCCGCGGCGCGAGTGGAGCCGCTCGAAGCTCGGCGATTGCCGCGCCGCGCCCGTCGCGTACACGTCGTCGAGCAGCGCGGCGCCGGCTCCGGGGGGCAGCTCGGGGAACACGTCGACGAACCGGCGGCTCACCGGCGATCGCGCGTCGTCTCCGCAGAGCAGCTCGACGAAGGCCGGGTTCGCGCCGAGCACGACGTGCAGCGGACCTTCCGTGACGAGCAGCGGAGTGGGTGATCGCTCGCCGAAGCAGCGGAGCGCGCGCAGAGCAATGGACGGAGGCTCACCCTCCTTCGGGGCACCATGCATGTGGCTCCGAATTCTGCCATGACGGGGCGAGCATCGGTATCGGCGGTGTCACCAGAATCGCTTTGATTCAAGGCGATCGAGCGCGACAGTGGCCGACCAGGGGCGCGTTCGCCGCCGCCCGAGCGAGCCAGTCGTCAAGGCCGCTCGACGGGCTCAGCCGGCGCCGGGGAGCGACGCTCGCAGCGCCATCCGGAAGGCCTCCATCGAGGAGAACCGCGACTCCGGGGCCTTCGCGAGGGCGCGTCGCACCACGGCGTCGAGCTCGCCCGAAGCCGTCGCCCCGAGGAGCGGCGGCGGCGGCGCGTGCGCGTGGCTCCGGGCGATCTCGGCGTACTCGCCGGTGAAGGGCGCGTGCCCGGCGAGCATCTCGTAGAGCACGACGCCGAGCGAGTAGATGTCGGCGCGGGGATCGGCGGGGGCGCCGAGCGACTGCTCGGGGGCCATGTACTCGGGGGTGCCGACGACGCGCGGCGGTGCTTCTTCGGGATCGCCGGGGAGGTGCGAGAAGCCGAAATCGAGGACCTTCACCTGCTCGCGGCCGTCGGGCGCGTGCACGAGGAAGAGGTTCTCGGGCTTCACGTCGCGGTGAACGACGCCGGCCGCGTGCGCCGCGCCGAGCCCGAGCGCGGCGCCCTCGGCGATGCGCGCCGCGCGGGCCGCGCCGAGCGCGCCCACGAACGAGAGCGTGTCGGCGAGATCGAGGCCGACGAGCAGCTCCATCACGAAGAAGCGCGAGCGCTCGCCCTCCCCTTGCGTCGGCGCGCCCTCGATGGCGAGCACGTTGGGGTGACGGATCCGCGCCGCGGCCACGGCCTCGCGATCGAAGCGCGCGCAGAGATCGGGATCGTCGCGGTGCTCGTCGCGCAGCACCTTGATCGCCACGCGCGCTCGCGGCGCGAGGCGCCTCGGCGAGCGCCGCTCGTCGCCGACCTCGGCCAGGTACACCTGCCCGGTGCCGCCGCTGCCGAGGAGCTGGATCACGCGGTAACGCCCGCCCACGACCGTGCCGACGAGGCGGGGCGGGGGGGCGGAGGACGTTCGCATCGAGCGCAACTCCTAGCACCACCGCGGCGATTTCTCATGGTCGTCGTGCGGCCGCGCCGCGACGCACCGGCGCAAGCTCAGGTCGGCGAGGGGCCCTCGAGCTCGGCGTCGACCTTCACGGTGAGGCCGCGCAGCGACGGAAACGAGAGCCGCTCGGCGAGGGCCTGGATCGGATCGGCGGCGCCCCCGAGATCGTGCGCGTAGGCCCTGGCGATCGCGCGCGCGAGCTCGCGGCCATCGCGGCCCGCGGCGCGCTGATCGCGGAGCGTCATCCCGCGCGCGCGCTTCGCGAGGCGCGCCCCGCCTTCGCCGAGCAGCAGCGGCACGTGCGCGAACGCGGGCGGCGTCGCGCCGAGCAGGCGAGCGAGCAGCGCCTGTCGCGGCGCCGACGCGGCGAGATCGGCCCCGCGCACCACCTCGGTGATGCCCATCGTCACGTCGTCGACGACGACGGCGAGCTGGTACGCGAAGACGCCGTCGCCGCGCCGCAGCACGAAATCGCCCGTGATTTCCGCGACATTTTCCTCGAGCCGACCGAGCACGGCGTCCTCGACGACGACCGTCGACGCGCGCCCCTCCGGCACGGCGAGGCGCACCGCGGGAGGCCGCCGGAACGCGCGCGACCGCATGCCGTGAGGGCGACACGTGCCCGGGTAGCGCGGCCCCTCGTCGCCCGCGTGCGGCGCGCTCGCGGCCCGCGCGATCTCGGCCCGCGAGCAGTCGCACAGGTACACGTGATCGCGCGACGCGAGCCGGTCTACCGCATCCGCGTAGAGCGCGACCCGCTCCGATTGCACGTAGGGCGAGGCCGGCCCGCCGACGTCCGGCCCCTCGTCCCACGCGACGCCGAGCCAGCGTAGATCGTCGAGGATCGCCGCGCGCGCCGCGGGGATCACCCGATCACCATCCAGGTCTTCCATGCGGAGCACGAGGCGCCCGCCGCGCGCCCGCGCCGCCGCAGCGCAGAAGAGCGCGGCGGCCGCGCTGCCGAGGTGGAGATCGCCGGTGGGCGAGGGAGCGAAGCGACCGCGGTACATCCGCGGCGGAGCATAGTGCCGATTCAGGCGGTGAGGCGCGGCCCGGGCGCCGCGAACACCCGCTTCCACACCGGGTAGCTCCAGAGCAGGAACACCAGGTTGGTGGTGATCGCGCGGGCCAGCACGGCGGTGGCGGGGACCAGCGGGAACGCGCTCGCGACGCCGTGGTAGAGCGCCGCGTTGAGCACCAGCGCGACGGCCTCGGCGGCGACGAAGAGCGCCGCCTGACGCCGCAGATCCCCGCCGCGCGCGCGGAAGGCAAAGTGCTTGTTGCCGAAGAACTGCACGACGGCGCCGACGAGCAGCGCCGGCACGTTCGCGGCCTTCGGCGACGCGTGGAGCACGCCCGTCGCGAAGGCGATCACCGTGAGATCGGCGAGCGTCGCCGCGCCGCCGGTGAGCGCCGAGCGGGCGAAGGTGGTGAAGCGCGTGAGCGCGGGGGCCTTGGCGGACGGCGTAGGCTGCATCGTGGACACCATGTCCATCGAGCTGTGCAAGCCCCGTGACGAGGGCGTTCCATTCGAGCGAACGCCTGGAATCGACGCTTGCCCAAGATTCGACGGTCCCGGGCCGCGAGCGCCGCTTCGCGCTGCGCGCCCGTGTTCGCACGGCGAATCGGGTTGAGCCGCAGCCACGAGACGGCCAAGGTGACGCCCGAGATGCCCCAGGACGAGCCCCTCGCCTCCCCCGCCTCCGCCTCCGTCGAGAGCTCGATGACCGACGACGACGGAGGCGGGCCGCCGGGCTCCGACGCGCCCGAGCCGTTCCGGTGGAAGCTCAACTTGGTGCTGTTCCTCGCGACGGTGGCCTCGGTGTTCCTCACGGGCGCGCGCTACGCCGACGAAGGGCCGGGCCCCGCCGGGTGGCGCGACACGCTGCGATCGCTCCCGAGCGGCTGGTCGTTCGCCGTGCCGCTGCTCGCCATCCTGCTCACGCACGAGTTCGGCCACTACATCGCCGCGCGCATCCACAAAGTCGACGCCTCGCTGCCGTTCTTCATCCCCCTGCCGCGCTTCAGCCCCTTCGGCACGATGGGCGCGATCATCTCGATGCGCGGGCGCATCCGCTCGCGCGACGCCCTGCTCGACATCGGCGCCTCGGGCCCGCTCGCCGGCCTCGTCGTGGCCTTGCCGGTGCTGATCGTCGGGCTCGCCCACTCCCACGTTGGCCCCGCGGTGGCACACGGCACCCAGGAAGGACAAAGCCTGCTCTACATCGCCTTGAAGCGGATCGTCCTCGGGCCCATCCCCGACGGACAGGACGTCTTCCTCGGGCCGATGGCCTTCGCCGGGTGGACTGGCCTCTTCATCACCGCCCTCAACCTGATCCCGATTGGCCAGCTCGACGGCGGCCACATCGCCTATGCCCTCTTCGGGCTGCGGCAGAACCGGTTCGCGCGCGTGCTCCACGCCTCGCTCCTCGGCATGTTCGTGCTCAACTTCGTGCGCTTCATGATCCCGATCGCCAGGGCGCACGCGTGGAGTCAGTCGGGGCAGGCCTTCGGGAACGCCCTGCCCTGGCTGGTCTGGTACGGGATGCTTCACCTGATCATGCGCGGCGGTGGCCGGGACCACCCGCCGACCGAGCCGGGCGAGCTGAGCCCGGTGCGCAAGGCGATCGCGCTGTTCTCGCTGGTGCTGTTCGTGCTGCTCTTCATGCCCACGCCGATGGCGCAGTACTGAGGCGGAAGACTCGCGACGTTCGTGGGTTCCACGAAGAGGACGTGAGCCATTTCAGGGCGCGTGTCCCCGCCGGGTCAATCACGGCGAGGCGACATGGTCCTTGGGCAGGCTCACCAGCCGGCAGGAGCCGCCGTCGTCGGACGGGTCGCAAACCTGGAAGAAATAGACGTACTCGTCCCCGACGATGAGCCCAGCGGTCGTCTCCTCGAAGATGCCGTGGACTTTCCCCTTCGCGTCGGTCGCGGCCATCTTCACCGGCTCTCCTCCGGACGTCGGAAAGCGCACCAGTGCGCCCGTCAATGTGCCGTCCTGGTTGGGCAATGCGATGTTGGCGTAGAGGGTCGCGCCGTCGAGCGCCGTCGACACCGGGAAGCCGCTGAGCAAGAGCTCTGGAGTCGACCCGGGTTGCTTCGAGATGCGATAAATGGCTGGATCGAGCGAGGTCGGCGGCCGAGCGCCGAAGTAAATCGACGTGGCGTCTGCCAGAGGGCGCGCGCTGCCGTCGCCGAGAAGGTGGTGAGCACGGCGGGTGGGTCGCCGTTCAAGGGCACCGTGAGCAGATCCTGGGATCGCTGCACCAGCGCGGTGTCGCCGTCTTCGCCGATGTCGTAAACGAACGTGTCCGCGGACGACGGCAGTAGCTCGCTCGGAGTGCCGTTGAAGAGGGGCGTGATCAGGATCGGCGCGGGCATCTTCTGCTGCTCGGAAGAGAGGATATCGAAGCCAATCACCGTCCACAGCGGGATAGTGGGGAAGGTCGCGGCCGTCGTCAGCGCGCCTCCGGTCTTCGGCATGCGCCGGATCTCGCCCTGCTTTGACCACACGAGGGTGTCACCCGACACGAGGATCCGGCTACCTCCGCTGCCGGCCGGGGTGAGCGCCTCGGGAGCTCCGGCCTTCATCGAGACCCGCCAGATGCGGCCCTCCGAGAAGTAGTAGAGGTGATCGTGATCCGCCGTGAGGGCGAAGGCGTTCACGTCGCCCGCTCCAGGGCTCGACGGCGCGAGCCGCGCGAGCGGGACGGCCTCCGGCGTGAGGCGCTTGCAGTCCGGCACGCGCGGCGTGTCGCAGGCCACCCCGTCACACGTGGCGGCCACCTCCCCCGGCGAAGAGCGGGCGCCGCAGCCCGCGGAGGTCAACAGCAAACGCGTCGACCCGGGCCGAGCGCCGCGCTCGCCGTGAATCAAAGGCATTTTCCGGGCGCAAGCAGGGCGTTGAACCTCACCCTTCTTTCACGATCACCATCCTGCACGGAAGAGCCTGCGGCCAACCGGGCACCTCCGAATACGACCGTTCCGACGCAACGACACGCCGTGCACGTCCCCGCTGGCGTGACCGTCGCATTGGTCCCGGTCGGAGGCTACACCATGTTCAAGACCCTGCTCCTCGGAGTGCTAGCTTGTGGCGCGATGCTGACTGGCTGTGCCGCCGACACGACGCCGCTCGACACGTCCGCTCCGGGCTCGGTGAAGGAGCCGGCCGATTCCGTCGTACCGACCTTCGAGGTGCGGCTCGGCGGCACGATGAGCCAGGAAGACGTCATCACGGCGATCCTCGCAGCGGGCCATGATCAGCTCGTCACTGCATGCGCCGCGGATCCAGGAGCGTCGATTCGCGTCGTCAGCCCGCTGGCCGCGGGCGACGTGACCGAGCTCGCCTGCTCCACGGCGCTGGCTGACGGGTCGACGAGCCAGGCCGGCGCCCCACTCACGACCGAGAGAGAGTCGACCGGGCAAACGCAGCAGAAGATCGGCCCCATCAGCCTCGTGGCCTGCGGCCTCTTCGCGGCGGGCAGCTTCCTCTTCCTGAACGAAGTCTTGTGTCCTCGCGCGACGTCACCGCAAGACCGAGAGAATTGCGCTCACGTCGGCAACTTCGGAGGCGCCGCCATCACCATCCTGTGCGCCATCCCGTTCTGAAAGGGCGAACGTGAAGATCATCCCGAAGCCGCTCCGCGTGACTGGCATCATCCTTTGCGGGCTGATGCTGCTCGTGCCTCCCGGCATGTGCTTCACGGGCGCCCAGCCGCGGTGGATGGAGCTGGCGCACCTGATCAGCATCCTATCCCCGCTGCCGTTTCTCGTCCTGGTCGCGCTGTGCATCGACGAGGGGCGAGAGAGGGAGCGGGAGCGCGCGGAGGAGGAGAAGCGCGGTTAGCAGCCGGTCCTGCGACAAGGTACTACCTGAGCCCGCATCGACCAAACGGCAGCGCCTGATGCTCGAACGATGTCACCCTGCCGGCCCATCATTGCGATTGCAGATGCATGTCGTTCGAGGATCGCGCGCGACTACCTGCGCCTCGAACCACGAGCCTTCTTTGGCGTTTGTTGACATGACCGAAATCCTTCGGCTGCGAGGACGCCCCTCAAGGCGACGCCGCGGCCAGCTTCGCGAGGGCCGCATAGAAGTCGATCACCGGCGCCAGCATCGACTTCAGCTTGTCGCTGCTCTTCGCCATGACCTTGGCGATTGCGTAGGTCTCCTTCATCGGATCGCGCACCAGCGCGCGCAGGTGAAGCACGGTGTCCGAGATGCCGCTGAGATTCGCGGCATCGTCGATGAGCTTTGCGAGGATCTCGGCGCGCTGCACGCGATCGCGCATCAACGGGGTCTCGACCTGCGTCGGGTCGACTCCCTCGTCGAGATCGGCCAGGCCCTCGAAGAACTTCGGGAACGCTTCTATGATGGAGATGAGGCTGAGGAACTGCGGGCCCTCCCCGTTCCAGATCCGACCGGTGGAGTACTTGCGCTCTTCCTCGGTCATCACGTGGAGACCGGGGAACAGCGCGACGGCCTGCTGCATGAACCCGTGAGCCTGCGCGACGCGGCGCTCCAGCTCGTCGAGCGGCATATCAATCACGCTGGTCCATACCGGCGCGGCGGTCGCGTGGGCCTTATCGGACGTGTGGGTCTTCTTATCGTTCGGCATCGTAGTGGTTCCTCCCTGAACCCCCGTGGTCTCGAACACATCACGGGTCGACAGATGCCGTCAAGGACGATTTTGCTGCTCCCATTACATCTCCCCTTTCACCCGTCGACCGTGCGCTTCTGGTGCGCGGGCGCGCTCCGACTCCGGGCCTCCGCCCATCGAGATGGAGATCATGAAACGACGGTGAGCCTTCCGGCCGTGCCTGCGCCGACTGATGTCGGGGGAAAAATTAGCTCGCGCCGTGGGTTTCCGTGGAAGCAGGCTCGCGGTCGCGGTACGGCAAACGGGCCTCATGAAGCAGCGAAACGAGCTCGGCGATCTGCGCATCGCCGACGTGGTGACGTTCCTGGCGGTGCGGCGGTATGGGTCAGTGAGCGCGGCGGCGCGGGAGCTCGAGGTCACGCCGTCGCAGGTCAGCAAGGCGATTGATCGGCTCAGCGACGAGCTGGGCAAGCGGCTGCTGGTGCGAACGGGGCGCGGGGTCGCGCTCACCGAAGATGCGGAGCGGCTCGCGCCGACGATGGCGGAGATCGTCGGCCGGCTCGCGCGGATGCGGGGGGAGCTGGATCCGGCGCCGGAGCTCACGGTCGCGGCGCCATCGTATCTCATCGATCACTTTCTCTCGCCCATCGCCCTGGCCCTTCCGCGCTTCCGGGTGCGCGGGCTCCGGCTCGGGCCGTCGCAGATGCGGGCTCACGCGACCGAGCGGCTCTTCGCCGTCGCCATCACCATCGGGAGCGCGGGGCTCTCCGACGCCTGGCTGAGCGAGAGCGTAGGTGAGCTCCGCAAAGGCCTCTTCGCCAGCCCGCGCCTGGCGCAGCGCCTCCGGCCCTTCCCGGTGCCGCCGGAGCGGCTCTCGGCTCTGCCGTTCGTGAGCCCGATTGTCCTCGTCAACGGGCAGACGGTCCCGGCGACCGACGATTGCCCGCTCGGCCGCGGGGAGCGGCGCCTCGGCCACGAAGCCGAGAGCTTCGGGCTCGCGCTCGATCTGGCGGCGCACACCGATCAGCTCGCGTTCGGGCCCGTCATCGCGTCACGCGGCCTGGTCGCGCGGGGGATGCTCGAAGAAGTACCCGTCGTGGGGTGGAGCGTCTCCGATCCGCTCCAGGTCGCCTGTCACCGCGATCACGCGCTGGCGAGCGTGCAGAAGAGCGTCGTCCGCGCGGTGGCGCGCGTGCTCGCAGGGCCAGACGAGGCGACGCCGATCGCGGCCGAGGCCGCCGTCACGAGCCCGCGCGCCGCCCTCCGCCGCGCGAAGAAACGCTGATTTTCCCCGTGGAAAACGCCTGGTTTTCTTGCCAGGAAAACCTCCTGTCGCGAATGGAGGGTGACGGAGCGGCCCCGGATCGACGTACGAAGGGCGTCCCCACGACCGCCTGCGCCCGCGCGCTCGACGGTCCCTGTCTGCCGCGCACTGGACACCCTGGTCGCGAGCTTCGGAGCACGCATGAAGACGTCGATCACCCTCGGTCTGGCACTCACTGGCATCCTTTCGCTGAGCGCGTGCAGCAGCAGCGGCACCACCGGCGCGGGCGGCGGCACCGGCGCGGGCGGCGGGACGAGCACCGGCACCACCGGCGCCGGCAACGGCATGATCGGCGACGGCTGCACCGCGACGGCCGATTGCCAGGCCGGCGCCGACTGCGCCACCACCGATCCCGGCGGACAGTGCGTGAAGGCGTGCGCGGCCCAGGCCGACTGCCCCGCCGGCAGCACCTGCACCGACGAGAAGAAGTGTTACAAGACCTGCACGGCGGCGGCCGATTGCCCGCGCGACGGCTACGCGTGCGTCGACTCGACGACGGTGACGATGACCGCCGTGAAGACCTGCGACATCAAGCCTCTCGGCGGCATCGGCGACGCCTGCGCGGCGACGGCCGACTGCGAGAAGGGCGACGACTGCGCCACCACCGATCCCGGCGGTCAGTGCGTGAAGGCATGCGCGGCCCAGGCCGACTGCCCCGCGGGCAGCACCTGCACCGACGAGAAGAAGTGTTACAAGTCCTGCGCTGTCGCGGCGGACTGCTCGCGCATGGGCTACGCCTGCGTCATGGCGATGAACATCGGCGCCATGGCCACCATGGTCTGCGACATCGCCCCCTGAAGCAGGGCGCCTGCGGCTCGATCCGAGGTCGACGCAAGGCCGCTCGCCGTCGTCGCGTCGTCGAGGCCGACAGTGGCTGTGCTCGGTATCGCGACCCCGCTCGCGCCCTGGTGGGCGCGGGCGTGGCAGTCCATACCGCACCTGCGGAAACCGCCATGGCGGAACGTGACCGAATCGAGGGCTGCGCGTCGCGGGCTCCCGCGCGAGCGACGAGGTCGTGGCGCGAGAGGGCCTGTCGCCGGACAGGCCCCCTCGCCTCACGCCGGACCGCGCTAGCCGTTGCCGCCGGCGGCGATGAACTCCGAGAACTTGCCGTCTTTGACGGTGAATTGCCACGTGGTGCCGTAGACCTGGCCCGTCCAGAAGCCGGTGCCGCCCGACTTGTCCACCACGGCTTCGTTCCCGTTCGCCACCAAGCGCAGCCGCGCTTGCCAGGCCCAGCCGCCCGAGTTCATCACGTAGAGCCCGACGCTGTGATCGCCGTCCTGGAAGGCCCGGACCGCCGTCCGGGACTCGCCGAGACCCGCGTCCATCGCCACGTGGCCGTCGATGAACAGCTTGGCGTCGTCGTCGCACGGTCCGAGCTCGATCTTGAGGGATGCACTCATGATTCTTCTCCTGTTCGAGGTTGGGTTCGAGCCTCGATAATCCCGCGGAGCGCTCCGAGCGCCGCGGCAGGCTTCGAGGTTCTTCTTGCTGCTCGGTTGGTTTCCGCGGCTCGACGGTGTGACGCGGAATCGATCGCTCTCGCGGGCCGGCGCGCGCAGCTTCCGCGCCCTCGGCGCGCGTGGTACCTTCGGGCGCGATGCCCGAGGCCGCTGTCAGCGTCGAGCGCGAGGAGATCGAAGCGAGCATCCACACGGCCCTGTCCGCGGGTGATCCCGATCGGGCCGTGACGGCGCTCCTCCAGGGGTACGGCCCCGAGGTCCTGCGCTTCCTCGCGGCGCGCCACCGCGACGAGGACGAGGCCGCCGAGGTGTTCTCGAAGTTCGCCGAGGCGGTGTGGACCGCTGCCGGTTCAGCGCGGATGACGAGCCACGCCTGGTGATCACGCGCGACACGATCGATCGCCTCGAAGCAGCCGGGTGGTCGCCCGCCTCCACGCTCGACGCCGACGAGCTCATCGACGCCTGGATCGCGCGCGCGCGCTCGGTCGCCGAGGCCGGCCGCCTCGGCCTCGCGGTGGCGACGCTCGCCCGGGGGCTCGCCGCGATCCGCGCCGCCACGCCGCCGGACGCCGCGCACCTCGCGCGCGTGCTCGGGCTCTGGGTCGAGGTCGCGCTCGCGGACGGCGCGCCCCGGGCCCTCGACCGCGCGCTCTACGAGATCGCCCGAACAGGCCCGATCTGCCCGGAAATCGAGCAGATCGCGGTGCTCGTGCGGGCGGCCCTCGCCGTGGGCGCGTGGACGGGGCGGGCCCTCGATCTGGCCTCCTCGGCGCGTCCGTTCGCCGACCCCGGGCTCGAGAGCTGGCGCCACGCGCTCCGCGTGACGACGGCGCGGCGCAGCTCGCTGGAGGACGAAGAGGCGGTGATCGCCGAGCTCGCCGCGTGGCCTGCGACGTCGCCGGATCCCGTGGCGGAGGGCGGCCTACGCCGGGTGGCTCGGACGCCTCCGCTACCGCCAGGGCCGCTACGACGAGGCCGCCGCGCTGCACGCGCGCGCGGTCGCGTCGCCGCTGTGGAGCACGGCGCGCGCCGCGGCGCTGACGAGCGCGGCGCGCGCCGTGATGGAGTCGTTTCGCTTCGACGAGGCGGCCGCCGCGGCGGACGAGGCCCTCGTCCTCTCGCGCGCCAGCCGCCATGCGATCGGCTGCGCCCAGTCCGAGGTGACGGCGCGGATGATCGCCTACCGCCGCGCGACGCCGCTGCGCGCCGATCTCGGCTGGATCGACGCGCTGGCGGAGCTCAACGTCGCCGCGCTGGAGGCGCTGACCTGCACGACCGAGGCCTCGTTCGCCTTTCGCGCCGGCGACGTCGAGCTCGCCCGCGACCTCGCGCTCCGGGCGCAGCGCACCTGGGCCGCGGTGGGCGAACGCGCGGGCGGCCTGCTGCTGGTCTCGGCGCTGGCGATCGCCTGCACACCGGGGGGCTGCTCACCGGACGAGGCCGCCGCGCTCGGGCGACGAGCACTCGAATGCTCCACGCCCGGTGTCGGCGTGCAGGCGCTCGGTCTGCTGGCGCCCTGGCTCGACGCCGGGGCGCTCGACGCTGCGCGCGTGGCCGCGCTCGCCGCCCAGGTGCCTTTGCAGCACTGGCACCTACGGATTGACATCCTCTCCGTCGACGAGGCGTTGAGTCGACTGCGGCACGCGCACGCCCGGATCAGGTGCAGCGCGCCTTGACCTGCTGGTAGTGCGTGCCCTCCTGGAGGTTCGCGGGCGCGCGCACCGCGGGCGTGGCGTCGAAGTACCGCATGCGCGTCGTCACGTCCTGCTGCTCGCCGCTGGCGTTGTCCGGGCTGGGCCAGGTGTAGCCGGCGCGCCCCGGCGCGGACTCGTCCGCCCTCGCTTCGCCGTAGCCCGTGACGGTCGACCGGTAGAGCTGCCACATCTCGGTGGAGTCGTTGGTGCTGTTTCCTGCCACGTAGACCCAACCGACCTCGCGACCGTTCTGGAGCAGCTGATAGCGCGCAAACTGCGTGGGATCGCCCTTGAACTGGATGATCTGATCGTACTCGCCGTGGGGGCCGCCGGGGCCGTGCGGACCGCCGTCGTCCGTCCCTCCGTGCTCGCCTGGCTCCGCCGAAACGCTCTTGTCCTTCGCGGGAATGAAACCCATGATGTTTTCCTCCCGAGGTGACCAGCGGCGAGCCCCCGTCGGTGGTGCCGTGGGCCGCCGTCGTCGATCCTCGATGACGCCTGAGGTGATTGCCGCTCGCCGGCGATGTGATGCACGCGCGCACCTGCCAGTGTGCCGATCGCCCTACCGCACCTCGCCGGAGCGGGGCAACGGGGTTACGCGCCAGCCTTCACCGCGCCAAACTTCACCTTCAGCGCCTCGCACACCGGCTTCGGGGCGTAGTGGCTCACGTCGCCGCCGTGACTGGCAATTTCGCGCACGAGCGAGGCCGAGACGAAGCCGTATTGCGTGCGCGTCGGCAGAAAGATGGTGTCGATCTTCGGCACCATGTCGGCGTTGGCGTGCGCTATCTGCAGCTCGTACTCGAAGTCCGTCACCGCGCGTAAACCACGCACGATGAGGCGCGCCCCGATGCTCTCGCAATATTGGATGAGCAGGCCGTCGAACGAGTCGATCCGCACGTTGGAGAAGCCCTTCGTCACCTCGGTCAGGAGATCGATGCGCTCCTGGAACGAGAAGAAGGCCTTCTTGGTCGGGTGGCGGCCGACGGCGATGATCACCTGATCGAAGAGGTTCCCGGCGCGCTCGATCAGATCGAGGTGGCCGAGCGTGACCGGATCGAAGCTCCCGGCGTAGACCGCAATCAGGTCGCGCATGGCTCGTCTCGTTTACTTCTTCTTCGGGGCCGGGGGGGCCTTGGGGGACGGCGGCGGAGCCGGCGGCAGCTCGGGCTCGGCGGGCGGCAAGCCCACGTTCGCCGGGCCTCCGGGCTGCGAGGGCTGCGACATCATCCGCAGGAGCTCGCTGTCGTCCTCGATCCAGAGCACGCGGCCGTCGTCGCCGAAGGTGCAGCGGAACTGGTAGAGCAGGCCCGCGCCCATCACGCCGTCGAGGTCGACGCCCATGACCTTCTCGAGCTCGGACACGGGGACGCCGCCGAGGCCGAGGACGCGCGGGATGTCGAACGCGCCGAGGCGCAGCAGCGGGACGGTGCCTTCACGAAGCTTCTGCTCGGGATCGCCCTGCACGAGCTTGAGCGAGTCGAGCGCGACGCCGGCCTTCTTCCAGCCGCCGTCGTCGAGCGCGAGCGGGAACGGCCGCGACGTGTCGACGAGCAGCGCGGTGCCGGGGCCCTTCTCGCCGCCCATCGTGCCGCGCACGACCATGCCGCCTCCGCGCACGTAGTGAAGGTTGAGCCGCGTCGCGCTCGGCGGCGGCGGCGGCGCGTAGGATCGCGCCACGAATTGCCGGCCGTCGTAGTCGATCGTGCTGTTGAGGTGGCGGAGCAAGTTGACCCCGAGCAGGGCCTTGATCGGCGCGCCGACCTCCTTCGAGACGCCGGAGAGATCCTGCGCGAGGGCGGGCACGTCGTGGACCTCGAGGCGCTGGCCGAGGCGGAGCGAGACCCAGCTCGGCTCGGGGCGCGTCGCGCTGTCGAGCACCACCTCGGCGCTGCCGGTAGCGAGCATGGCGAGGGCGCTCTCGCCGTCGATCTCGATCGGGATGATGAAGTACGGGGCGACGGGGCTGACGTGCACCATCTCGATCGAGGCGAGCATGCCGCCCGAGAGCACGAACGGGGTGCGCCCCGCGCCGCGCCGCGCGAGCTTGGAGATCGACTTCGCCCAGTCGTCCTTTACCTCGGGATCGTTGAGCATCGCGTCGAGCTCGTCGGCCGCGGCCTCGAGCTCGCCCTTGTACCAGAGCGCGCGGCCACGAAGCCCCGCGGCCTCCGAGGTGTGCACGCCCTTCAGCAGGCGGAGGACCTCGGCGTAATCGAGCGACGCGAGCGCGATCTTCGCGGCGAGCGCCTTGACCTCGACGTCTTCCGGGACGAGCTGCAGGGCCTTGGCGATCGAGTCGTGCGCCTCTTCGAAGTCGGCCTGCGTGAAGCTGGTCTGGGCGCGACGGAACCACTTCTCGGCGCCTTCAGGGCGGCCATTGTCGGGCGAGGCGGCGCCGCTGGAGCAGCCGGCGACGAGGGCGGACGCGGCGAGCACGAGCGCGAGACCGGAGGCGCGGGCGCTGCGAGAGAGAAAAGAGCTTTGCACGGAGGATCTCACGGTGGGTTCACTTGCCGCCGGGGCGCGCTTTCGGGCTGTCGAGCTCGGCGGGTTCAATCGCCAGAATGCGGTCGGACCGGAGCTCCCGGCGGCTTCGGGCGGGCAGGAGATAGCCGAGAACCCGCGGTGGGTCGAGGTCCGTTCGCACCCCGGTGATCCGCACCGTCAAGTCTTCCGTACCGCGACGCGCGGGGCGGTAGCGGATCCTCACGGGGACCTCGCCCTCGAGCGCGCGCAGCGCCGCCGCGATGACGTCGGGCCGCGCGTGGCGCTCGCCGATGCGGACATGCCAGAGATCGCGCGCGGTCGCCGGCGCGAGCACCGTGATCACCCGATCGAACACGGCGCGCAGCGCCTGCACGTCGTCGCCGGCGCGATGCGCGCGCTCGCGCTTGATCCCCAGCTCGTCGCAGAGCGCGGAGAGCCGGTGGCTCGGCAGCGCGAAGGCGCGGCGCGAGAGCGTGAGCGTGTCGAGGTAGTGCTCGATCATCCGCGGCCGCCCCGCCCGCGCGAGCTCGGCTTCGAGGAACGCGACGTCCCATGCGGCCGCGTGCGCGACCACGACCGCGCCGTCGAGGATGCGCTCGATCCTCTCCGAAAGGTCGGGAAATAAAGGCGCAGACTCCAGATCGGCCGGCTCGATTCCATGGATCTGCGCGTTGCCGAACGTGCCGCAGTCGGGGCGAACGAGCGACGTCAGCGTGTCTTCCACGACGCCGCCGCGCACCCGCTCGGCGCAGATCTCGATCACCCGATCGGTCGCGGGGCGGAGCCCGGTCATCTCCAGATCGAGGAACACCAGCGGGGCCTCGCCGAGGGGCAAATCCCAGGGCGGGCCCGCCGGCGGCGGCGTCGCCCCGCGGCCTGATTCCAGGGGCGAAGGCGTCTTCACCCGCCCTTCTTCTGCCCGCTGCGCATGGCGGCGATGAGGGGCTTCACGGCCGCGGGATCGGCCATCGCGAGCTGGTTGAACTCGCCCGCTCCGGCGAGCCACTCGCCGCCGTCGATCGTGACGGTGTCGCCGGTGATGTAGCCCGAGTAGTCGCTGACGAGGTAGACCGCGAGGTTGGCGAGCTCCTCGTGCTCGCCGAAGCGCTTGAGCGGGATCTTGTTCTTCGCGGCCTCGGCCATCTCGGGCGTGGGGAGCAGCGCCGCCCACGCGCCCTCGGTCGGGAAAGGCCCCGGGGCGATGCCGTTGACGCGGATCTTGTACTTGGCCCACTCGACGGCGAGCGAGCGCGTCATCGCCAGCACGCCGGCCTTGGCCGCGGCGCTCGGGACGACGAAGCCGCTGCCCGTCCACGCGTACGACGTGAGGATGTTGAGCATCGTCCCGCCCTTCCCCGAGGCGATCATCTTCCGCCCCGCCGCGAGCGTGCAGTGAAACGACCCCTGCAGGACAATCCCGATCACGGTCGCGAAGGCGTTGGGCGTGAGGTCCTCGGTGGGACAGAGGAAGTTGCCCGCCGCGTTGTTGACGAGGATGTCGACGCTGCCGAGGTCTTCCTCGGCGCGGTCCATCATCGCCTCGACCTCCTCGAATTTCCGCACGTCGCAGGCCACGGCGATGGCCTTCGCGCCCCGCTCGCGGACGCGCTCGGCCGCCGACTCGACGTGCTCGAGGCTGCGGCTGGCGATGACGAGATTGGCCCCGAGATCGGCGAACTTGAGGGCCATGGAGAGGCCGAGCCCCGTCCCACCGCCGGTCACGATCGCCGTGCGCCCTTCCAGACATCGTTCCTTGAACATGAAGGCTGTCGTACCCGAGCTTGGCTCCGGCTCAAAGTCCACCCGCATCGAACCGCCCCACGGGGACGTGCGAAGGGGTCCGATCCGTTGCTACACTGCGCCCGTGCCAAGGGGTTCTGGTTCAGAAGGGCCGCGCGGTCCGCGCGATGTCGACGACGCTCCCGCCGGGAAATCGCGCGCGGCGCCGTCTTCCGCGCGCCCCGGCAGCGTCGCAATCCTGCCGGGCCAGGCCGCTTCGAGCGCGCCCGGTGGCTCGCAGGCAGCTCCGGAGAACGGCGCGACCGAGCCTCACGAAGCGGCTGCGACGGCTCGCCGTCAGCGTGATCCCCTGGAGCTACCGGTCCTGGTGGTCAATCGCTTCTTCCAGCCAGTCCAGATCACCTCGGCTCGCCGCGCCTTTTTGCTGCTCTACGGCGGCTCGGCGCAGGCCATCGACGACGACGGCGATCTCCACGATTTCCCGGCCTGGCGGCAGCTCCCCGTCCGTGAGCACGACGACGGTCTGCCGATCCTTTCCGGCTCGCTCCGCGTCCCGCGCGTGCTTCACCTCCGCCGCTACGAGCGCATGCGGCGCCAGCCGGTGCGCCTCAACCGCAAGAACCTGATGCTGCGCGACGCGCATCAGTGCCAGTACTGCGCGCGCCGCCCCCCGGTGCGCGAGCTCAACATCGATCATGTGCTCCCGCGCTCCCGCGGCGGCGAGGCCTCGTGGGAGAACCTCGTGACCGCCTGCCGCGTCTGCAACCTCCGCAAGGGCCGGCGCACGCCGGACGAAGCCGCGATGCACCTGCTCAAGGTCCCGGGGCCGCCGCGCTGGACGACGGCGATGGAGCTCTTGCTGGGCGCGCCGGATCCCTTCGAGGAGTGGGGGCCTTTCCTGAAGACGGGGTGACCAAGTGGTCACTCCATGGGCTGGAGCTTGACCGTCGCGGGGATGTCCGTGCGTGACTCGTGGTCGACCTGCACGCTGATTGACGTCGTGCCGGGACCGACGCCGAAGAGCACGAACGAGCGATCATCGAGCGAGGTCTCGACGGCGAGCACCTTCTGGTTCTTCGGGACCAGATTCAGCACGACGTCGGAGTCCATCTTGTCGCCGCTGGTGTCGAAGGGGGTGGCGGTGATGCCGACCGCGATGCCCACCGGCAATTCGACGTTCGTCGGATCGACCGAGACCGCGAGCGGAGGGAGGGTGTCGATCTTGATCTCGAGATGATCAAAACCCGGCGCGCACCCCGCGAGCCCCGCGGCGAGGAGACCGAGGATCGCGAGAGCCGCCGCGGAGCCGAGATCACGAGTCTTCACTTGCCACCTCCCGCGCCGCCGGCGCCTGTCGTCGTCGTGCCGCTGCCGCTGCCGCTGCCGCTGCCGCTGGAGCTGGAGCCGCCCGCACCCGAGCTGCTGCTGGTCGTCATCGGGACGCCCTGCTTGACCGTCACCAGGACTGCCATCTTCAGGCCGCTCCGGAGGCTCACCTCCACGGTCGCCGTCCCGGCCGCGATCCCCGCCAGGATGACGCTGTTCCTGGCGCTGGCCATGTTCACCGCGACGATCGACGGGTCCGACGAGGCCCACGTATAGGCCAGCGCTCCGCCGAGCCGGGCGTCGAGGCGGTCGCGCGGCGAGACAGCGAGAGCGGCTGCGACGCCGGTCGTCATTTCGAGGGTCTTGATCGACTCCGCCAGGCTCTCCCCCAGGACGTCGAGGTGATCGACGTCGACGCCGCGGAGATGAACGAAGTCCGCGACCACACCGCCGTTGTTCTTCGCGAGCATCGCGGCGATCCCGGGGATACGGAACGCGAAGGTGCCCGCGGTGCTGGAGATCATCACGTCGGAGGCCGGCTGCACCTGCACCAGGCCAGCCCCGCTGTCGCCAGCGTACTCGAGATCGAACGCGCCGCCCACCGCCAGCAGATCGGGAATCACCGCCTTGCCGACGATGCCGTCGCACGTGGGATCACTGGAGTCGACGCAGAGGTACGCAAAGCGACCATTGCTGAGCTCCCCCGTCGAGGCGTCGGTCACTGGACACCCGGTGAGGACGAGCAGCCCCGCGGCGGGGAGCAAGAGCAGAAGTTTTCGGATCATCTCGGTCTCCTTCGAAGAAAGCGTTCGCCGGGGCCCACGCAAGAGGCGGACCAGGCCTGGCCATCGTGAACACTACTCGAAAGGCTGTCGCTGTGAAGATCCGCTCCGCCGCGCACGACACCGCGGTCAGGGGGCGCGGGGCTCGTCCGCCGGGGCCGGGCGGGCCGCGACCTCGCCGTGGATGGCGTAGATACCGATGTTGCCGCTGTTGCGGAGGAGCTCGTCGAGGAGCGAGCCATACACGAAGTCTCGCCAGCGAGGATGGGTCGGCTTGCCGACGATGATCTGGGTGATGTTCTCGCGGCGCGCGAAGTCGATCATCGACCGGGAGACGCGCTCACCCTGGAGGCGCACGGGCGTCCCGCCGAGCGACGCGGCCAGCTCGAGGTGCTGATCGACGTGATCGCGCTCGACCTCGGGCAGCTCACGGAACGCCGCCGTCTCGACGAACACGGCAAACCACGGTGCGAGGAGCCCGCTCGCCATGCGCCGCGCAGCGCGGATGAGACCGGAAGAGAACGGCCCCGGGCCGACACAGACGGCGATTCGCTCGCCGACTGCCCACGTCGCCGCGATACCCTGCGTGGACGGGTCGGCGGCACGCGCCTCGCCTTGGGGGACCACCTCGCCGTGAATCTGGACAGACATGGTATTTCCCTTCGACCGCGGAGCGGAGAGGCGCGGCGTCCGCCTCAGGAGGGCAGCGGGAGCCACAGAGTCACGCTCGTCCCGCGGTCGCCGAGCTCGGTGCTGCTCTTGATCACCATGCCTCCGCCGTGCGCGGCGACCACGTCGTGCACCAGTCGAAGCGCGATGCCCGCGGCCAGGCCGGTATCGGGATCTTCCTCGAGGAGCCAGCGCCGGACGCCGGGCGGCATGCCGTCGCCGTCGTCCTCGACATGAATGCTGATCATGCCCTGAGCGGCCTTGTGCGCCAGCCGCACGACGATCTGACAGCCGGGCAGGGTCACGGTGCCGCGCCGCACGTGGCGGAGCGCGTTGCCCACGAGCACCGTGGCGGCCCAGGCGATCTTGTCTCCATCGATCGAGATGCGTTGGGGGAGCTCGTCCGCGACCTCGACGCGGAGCGATACCTGGGCGGCGTCGGCCTGCACCATCAGGGGCTGGAGCGCGCGCCTCACCACCGCTTCGATCGAGACCTCGACCGGGCGAAGCGGGATGGCCTCGACGGCGATCAGCGTGAAGGAGGGCAGTCCCGGGCCGTCCGGCGGGAGCCTGGTCCGACGCACCACCGAGCCCGCGAACGGGCGCGAGAGGCCGCGAATGAAGGCCCGCGCCGCGACGAGGACGGCCGCGGGTACCCCCGCGCAGTCGTCGATCCGGCGCCGCACCCACGCCACCGGCGCGCCGCCCTCGACGGCGGTCACCACGCCATCTCCGCCAAGCATCACCAGCCAATCCGTGTCGTCCATGGGAGATCTCCTGACGGATCATCAGCAGGATCGGTGCCACTCCGATGTCCGCAGGATCAGGGCCTCTCGCGCGTGGCTCTGGGCAAAAAGCCCGATCAATCGTGCACGCACGCCCGAGCTGCGTCGGCGCTCCGGCGAGCGCGGCGCCGGTGCTGCTCATTCACCGCCCGGCGCGGCGCCGGAGCACGGCAGTCGGGCGAGCGCCACCACGGCGGTCTGCCACGCGCGGGTTGCGGTCGATAGTCATTGTGTTAAAAAGTCCTGCCGGAGGTGCTTCATGCTTTCATCTTGCTCGACGGCGGGCGTCTTTGCCGCGCTGCTCGCCATTTCCACGGCGGGCTGCTCGGACTCCCAGCGGCCCTATTCACCCACGGACGACAGCGGGGTGCTGCGCTCGATCCAGGAAGGCTATTGCGCCAGCCACTCGATCGTCAACGTGACGCTCGCGCCAGGCACCTACCACTGGGAAGACCCGCTGCATCTGCTCACGTCCGCCGAGGGGTTCGGCCCGCGATCACTGAGCCTCACCGTCGCGGACAGCATCTCACCCTCCGCCTCGGAGTCGAGCACCTACACCCCTTCGAACTCCGAGATCTCCAGCTCCGTGGGCTACGATCTCAGCGCGACGTTCGAGCTCGACGCCTCGACGTCCGTGCTCGTGCCGTTCGGCGGCTACGCGCGCGTGCAGGCCTTCGCCAGCTTCGCGATGACCACCTGGGATATCGTCGGCACCAACTGCATTGGCGCCGTCGACGGCGGGACCGGGGTATCGTTCAAGCCGGTCGGCGTCTATTTCAAGACCTGTGAAGCCCTCGACTGCTCGCTCGGCGGCGGCGTCATCGGAGGCGGAGCCGGCGGCGGACCCATGCTGAGCGGGCCGCCTCCGAGCGGCGCGAGCGGCGCGGGCGGCGCGGGCGGCGGGACGAACACCAGCGGCGCGACCGGCGCCGGCGGCGCATGAAGCGAAGGAGCGACGGACCGGGTGAGTCGCGGCTTCCTTCTCGAAAGGCATCTTCATGAAGTCCCTGGTGCGCCGGCTCGACATTGCCGTCCTCGTCGCCGCTGGCGCGGCGCTGCTCGCGTGCACGGGGCGCCCCGAGAGCGGGCCCGAGTCCGGGCGCGTCACTCCCGCGCTCGGAGCGGACACGCAGCGATTGACGGCCGGCGACTGGAAGGTGATCGGCGCCGGCGACTTCAACCTCGACGGCTCGGCCGACGTGCTCTGGGCCAACCCGGTGAAGAGCGCGATGGCCGTCTGGCTGATGCGCGGGACTCACCTGCTCTTGCCTGGGCCCGCTATCCCGGGTCCGCTCGGGGCCGGCTGGAGCGCGCTCACGCCGGCCGACTTCAACTTCGACGGACTGGCGGACGTGCCCTGGAGCAACGCCGGCACGAGCACGATGGAGACCTGGCTCCTGGCGGGGCCTCACCTGCTCTTGCCAGGGCCGGAGATCCCCGGGCCCGTCGGTGAGGGATGGAGCGCGGTGACCGCGGCGGACTTCAACCTCGATGGCTTTGCCGACATGCTCTGGTACAACGCCGGGACGAATCGAATGGCCGTGTGGCTCATGGCAGGGACACGGCTCCTCCAGGCCGGCCCCGAGCTGCCCGCGCCGCCGGGGCCGGGGTGGATCGTCTCCACGGCGGCGGACTTCAACTACGATGGCATGGCCGATGTGCTCTTCAACAACCCGACGAGCAACGAGATGTCAGTGTGGTTGATGAGCGGGACCGAGCTCCTCGCGCCGGGCCCGGTGATCCCCGGGCCGAGCGGCGCCGGCTGGAGCGCGGTCACGGCAGCAGACTTCAACCTCGACGGCATGGCCGACGTGATCTGGACCAACTCCGCACATGGCTCGATGGCCGTGTGGCTGATGAACGGGCCGCTGCTCCGCCACCCCGGCCCCGAGCTCCCGGGGCCGATCGGCGCTGGCTGGAGCGTCGCTTACGCGGCTGACTTCAACTTCGACGGGATGGCCGACGCGATCTGGCAGAACGCTGCTCCCACCCGGATGGCGGTCTGGCTGATGAGCGGGACTCACCTGCTCTTGCCGGGCCCCGAGATCCCGGGCCCGGCCGATCTCGGCCCCTGAGATCGCCCGGGCGAGGTCGATCTCGGGCCCGCGCTTTCACCTGTTCTTGCTTGAAGGGGATCATGAATAGGCACATGTCGATGGCTCTTCTCGCGGTGATGCTCACCTCCAGCGCGGCCCTGGCGCTGACGGAGGGAGCCCCCCGCGCGGTCGCGGTGTCCGGCGGTCGGGCGGGGACCGCGACCTTCATCTACCTACGCGACTACGATGGTCCCACGGGATCGTGCGCTTACGTCATGCTCTGGGAGAGCCCGTTTCCAGGGGCGCGCGACGCGGAGTGCGTCGTGCGGGAGCTCAAGATGATCGGGCAAACGAGCTGCCTGCACAACCGCCTCGTCGACGTCGTCACCAGCGTGAGCAGCGTCCTCGGCTGCTGGGGCTTCGACCAGTATGGCCTGGTGGATCACGTGAAGCTCGTCCTGGGAGAGAGCGATGTCTCCCCCACCCTGAGCGGCCTCGCGATCTTCGAGGCGTTCCCGTTCTTGCCCCAGGCGATCAGCATCGAGTGAGGGTCAGGGCGCGCGCAATCCAGGCTCGACAGCCACCTACAGCCGGAAGTTCGCGGCCACCGTCAAGAGGAGCTGACCCCGGCGAACGTCGGGCACGAAGGTGTCCGTCGCCGTGTCCCGGAAGCCATCCGGCGAGGTCGTCCCGTTCGGTCCCGCGAAGAATGGCTCGCTGGCGTAGCGGCCCATCACCTCGGCGCGGATCCCGAAGTAGTCTCTCGGCATGAACTCGAGCGTGCCAGTCAGGCCGGTGATCCAGAAGGGCTTACCGGGGGCCGTGTCGAACCCGGGCGGCGGAAACTGGAGCATGTAGCGGCCGGGCTCGCTCAGCGCCTCGGCGCGGAGCGAGAGGGCGAACAGATCCCGGTGAAACCAGATCCGATGGGCGATCGACGTCCCGAGGAAGTACGATTTACCGGGGCCGGGCAGCGTGCCTCCTCCCTCGAAGCCCGCGTGGTTGTTGATGGTGAACGCGGCCTTGGAGATCCCGTTCGACTCCGGCGCGTTGTAGTACCGGACCAGGACGCTGTGATCGCTGTGGAAGCGCACCCGGTCCGGCTGACCGCGGGTGTCGGTGCCGACATAGGTGTTGAGGGTCAGGCCGAGCGCCTCGCTCGGCGCCCAGCGGAAGGCGACGCCGCCGGAAGGAGCGTAGTTCCACTTGCCGTAGCTCTGGAATCCGTTCATCAGCCAGGGCTCGATCTTCACGTTCTCCTTCGGGAAGTACTGCACGCGCACCCCCTGGAAGTAGAACGGCGTGAAGTCGCAGACCATCGATCGGTTGTAATTCCAGTTCTCGGCCAGCAGGTAGCTCTCGAGGCCGATGTACGACATGAAGATGCCGGCCTCGACGTTGAGGCCGTGGTCGACGTCGAAGTGATATCCCAGCGTCGCCTCGCGGATGTAGCTCAGATCGACGGCGCTGAGGCTGCGACCGCGCGCGACGGTGCCGTCCAGATCCTGGATGATGTTGAGCATCGATCCGTACTGGAGAGAGATGCGCCCGATCACGTTCTTGAAGTTCCACTCCAGCCCGATGCTGGCGAGGTTGATCTGGAGCTCGTTGTGGCGCCCGACCGCCGCGGAGCCCGTCAGCGTGTCGTCCTTGGGGTGGTTGAACGAGTAAGAGTAGTTGACGTCGAGGTAGATGCTCGGCGTGATCACGCTGGAGACGCTGAGCGGGAACGACTTCTGTCGACTCTGCCCGTTCTGCCAGGTGAAGTCACCGACGCTGAAGGGAGCCGCCCTCGGATCCTCGGACGGCGAAGGCTTCTTCTCCTCGGCTGGCTTCGGCTCGGCCGGCGGCGCGGGAGCGGCCGGCGGCGCCGCGACCGGGGCGGGCGCCGTCGGCTCGCCCTGGGCGCGAGCGAGGCGCGCCGAAGCCAGGACAAGGAGAGAGGCGAACACCGAGCAACAGATACGGTGGGTGGTGCGCATGATGAGAGCTCCTTCAAGCAGACACCGGGAGCCACGCGGCCGCGCCGATGCCACGGTCGTTCGGATCAGTGTCGGCGTCCCTGAACCCTCATCAGCAGCAGAGTCCAGCTCAGAGCTTGAGGAGCAGCGCGAACGTCAGCCGGTCCTCGCTCTTGGCGAGATCGGGCGACCAGCCGTCGACGGCCGAGCCAGGCGATCCCTGGTTGCCGCCGGGCGGAGTCACGCCGCCCGCGCCGGTGAAGTAAGGCACGCTCGCGGCTCGATGGTTGAACTCCGCGCGGAAGGTGACGAACTCCCGGGGCATGTAGTCGGCCGTCAGCTGCATGTCCCAGGCCTTGTAGGTGTCGCCGGGGTTGGCCGTGAAGTACGGTGTTCCGGAGAGCGCCGTGGCGCCGTTGATCGGCGGCAGGAGCACCAGATACCGGCCAGGGTTGGTGATGGCGCCGCCGCCGACGGTCGCGGCGATCTTGTCCCCCGCGAACCAGAGCCGCATGTAGGCCATGAACCCCAGGAAGAACTGCGATTTGCACTCCACGGCGGGGACGCCCACGGCGGGGTTGCCGTCGCCGAACTCGCAGCCCGCGTCGAGCGTGAGCGACGCGGCGGCCTTGCTCAGCGCGCCGCCCGGGTTGTCGTAGTACTTCACCATGATGCTGTCGTCGGTGTGGATCCGCTTGCGGCCGGGCACGCCGAGCGTGTCCGTCCCGAAGTACTGGTTGCCGAGGAGCGCCACCGATCCGGTGGGTCGATACTGTATCTGGAGTCCGAGCCCGGGAGTCTGGTTGAACTTCCCGTACGACTGCCATCCATTGACGAGCCACCCCTCGATCTTGAGCTTGTCGCTCGGGAACACCTGGACGCGCACCCCGTTGAAGAACCACGGCGTGTTCGACGACACGTACGAGGGCTGATAGGTCCAGTTGTCGAAGTTGTAGTAGCTCCAGAGCCCGACGTACGACATGAAGATACCCGCCTGGACGTTGATGCCGTTCATCACGTCGAAGTGATATCCACCGTACGCCTCGGAGATGTACCGGTACGCGTCAGCCAGGTTCCACTCGCCGCGGCCGGTGCTCGCGTCGTTGCGGGGCGTGGTCTGCGAGTACATCCCGAACTGGGTCATCAGGCGCGCCTGGACGTTCTTGTAGCTGAAATCGCCGCCGATCCCGAGCTGCGTGAGCTGGAATTCACCGTGCCGGAACACCTCGCTGGAGCCGGAGATGGTGTTGTCCTTGGGGTTGTTGAAGCTGTGATGATAGGCCGTGTCGACGCGGAGCTCGCCCGTGAAAGGACCCCACTTGAGGGGCCTGTCGCTCGATCCGGCGTTGCCAGGCAGCCAGGCGAAGTCGGCGAAGGCGAACGGATCCGCCGCGGCAGGTGGCGCCGCGTCGGGCTTCTTCTCCTCGACGGACGCGGGCGCGGGAGTGGCCTTGCTCTGCGCGGCGGCGGCCTCGAGATCGGCAATGCGCTTCGCCAGACGATTCACCACCTCCGGATCGACCCCGACCGGCGCGGGAGGCGCTGCGACGGGCGGCGGCGCTGCCACCGCGGGCGGCTCGACCGCGGGCGAAGGCGGCGCGGCGACGGGCGGCGCTCCCTGGGCGCGGGCCATGGAAGCAGAAGAGATCAGGAGCAGGAACCCGACGGCTGACAGGCAGGGACGACTCACGAGGGAAGATCGCATGATGCGTGCCTTGGAGCACGTTCCGGGCCACACACGAATGGACACGAAAACGCCTCGACGGGCGCGTATCGGCCACAACGACCATGCGAGCTTGCACGCCTCCAGCGCCTCCAGCGTGCGACGGTACATGCCTTGTTCGCTGGCTCGCTGGATCGAGCCTCGCGCAACCGGCGCGCCCGCGCACGCAACCCTCCGGGCGCCAGAATTCGTTCGATGCGAGCCGGGTCCGGCATGACAGCTGCAAGCCACTCCGCAGGAGCAGTCCATGAAGATCGCCTTTTTCCTCACGCCAAAAGCGCAGGTTGCGTGGGTATCCACCACATCGACGGTGCGTCAGGCCATCGAGAAGATGGAGCACTACCGGTACACGGCGGTGCCTCTCCTGACGCCGGAGGGACGGTACGACGGGACGCTCACCGAGGGTGACCTGCTCTGGTATCTGAAGCAGAACCCACACGTGAGCTTCGCCGACACAGAGTACGTGGCCCTCGCCGCGGTCACGCGGAGGCTCGTGGTCAAGCCGATCGCGTTCGACGCGGAGATCGAGGCGCTGTTCGCGCTCGCCCTCGACCAGAACTTCGTGCCTGTGCTCGACGATCGAGGGGTGTTCATCGGCATCGTGCGGCGCCGATCCATTCTCACGTTCCTCCACGAAAAGCTGGCCGGCCTGCTGCGGGCCGGATGAACGTGCGCTGGCGCCGCGCCGCGAGGAGATCGCTTTGCGGCGCGCCGATCAAGGCACGATGGCGGGGGCGGGGGCAGCGGACGGAGCAGCGGCAGGCAAGCCGGGGACCGCGGTGGCGGGCGCCGGCTTCTTCGCGTCGAGCGCGAGGTCGAGCTCGAGCACGTTGACCCGCGCCTCGCCGAGGATCCCGAGCGTCGGAGACTCGGTGTTTGCGGCGACGAGCGCGAGCACCTCGTCTTCGCGCATCCCGCGAGCCTTCGCGACCCGGGGGACCTGGATCCGCGCGGCGGCGATCGACACGTGCGGATCGAGCCCGCTACCGCTCTTCGTCACGAGATCCACCGGGATGGGGCCAGTGACGCCGGTCGCGCGGAGCAAGGCAATCCGCGCCGCGACCTCGTCCTTCAGCGCGGGGTTGAGAGGACCATAGTTGCTGCCGCCGGAGACGAGCACCGAGGTCGCCGCGTCGACGCTCGCCGCCGAGGGACGGCCCCAGAAATACTCCGCGTGCGCCTCGGGCTTGTCGAACGTCTGGCCGAGGAGGGACGAGCCAACCACCTTGCCATCCTTCACGATCAGGCTCCCGTCGGCCTTTTGCGGGAACAGCGCGGCCGAGGCGGCCGTGACGACGGCCGGGTAGAGGCCGCAGCAGAGGAACAGCAGAATGGCAGTGATCACGAGGCAGGGACGGAGAGTCTTCATGGCATCACCCGAGGTTGAGGCCGCGCACGGCGAGATCGATGAGCTTGATGGCGACGAAGGGCGCGAGCACCCCGCCGAGGCCGTAGACGACGAGGTTCCGGCGGAGGAGCGCCGCGGCGCCGAGAGGCCGATACTTCACGCCCCGCAGGGCGAGAGGGATCAGCGCGATGATCACCAGAGCATTGAAGATGACGGCCGAGAGAATGGCGCTCTGCGGGCTCCCGAGGCGCATGACGTTGAGCGCCCAGAACGCCGAGGTCTGCGGCTTGCCGGCGGTGGCCTGGAAGGCGAGCAGGCCAGTGAAGATCGCGGGGAGGATGGAGAAGTACTTGGCGATGTCGTTGGCGATCGAGAACGTCGTCAGCGATCCTCGGGTCATCAAGAGCTGCTTGCCGATCTCCACGATCTCGATGAGCTTGGTCGGATCGGAGTCGAGATCGACCATGTTTCCCGCTTCTTTTGCGGCCTGCGTGCCGGTGTTCATCGCCACGCCGACGTCGGCGCGGGCGAGCGCGGGAGCATCGTTGGTGCCGTCACCGGTCATGGCCACGAGGCGGCCGCCCTCCTGCATCTTGTGAATGAAAGCCAGCTTGGCCTCGGGCGTCGCCTCGGCGAGGAAGTCGTCGACGCCGGCCTCGGCCGCGATGGTCTGCGCGGTGAGGGGGTTATCGCCGGTGATCATCACCGTCTTGATCCCCATGGCCTTGAGCCGCTCGAAGCGCTCGCGCATGCCCGGCTTCACGGTGTCCTTGAGGTAGACCACGCCGAGCACGCGGGCTCCATCGGTCACGACGAGCGGCGTACCGCCCTTGCCGGCGATGCCATCGACGATGGGCTGCAAGGTATCGGGGATGGCGCCGCCGAGGGCCTTCACGTGGGCGATCACCGCGTCGCTCGCGCCCTTGCGGACGACGCGGTCTCCGGCGTCGATACCGCTCATCCGGGTGCGCGCGGTGAAGGGCACGAAGACCGCGCCCGGCGGCAGCGCGAACTCGGCACCACCCTTCTTCGTGAGCTCGACGATGCTCTTGCCCTCCGGGGTCTCGTCGGCGAGCGAACCGAGGCACGCGGCCTCGGCGAGGACGGCCGCGTCGACGCCGGGAACGACGATGAGCTCCGCCGCTTGCCGGTTTCCGTAGGTGATCGTGCCCGTCTTGTCGAGCATGAGCACGTCGATGTCGCCCGCGGCCTCGACGGCGCGACCGGAGGTGGCGAGCACGTTGTGCTGCACCAGGCGATCCATCCCGGCGATGCCGATGGCGGAGAGGAGACCGCCAATCGTGGTCGGGATCAGACAGACCAGCAGCGCGACGAGGACGCCCACGCCGAGGCTGCCGCCGAAGAAGCGCGCCAGGGGCTCGAGCGTGGCGACGGCGACGAGGAAGATGAGAGTCAGCGCCGCGAGGAGGATCGTCAAGGCGATCTCGTTGGGCGTCTTCTGCCGCTCCGCGCCCTCGACCAGGGCGATCATCCGATCGATGAAGCCCGAGCCGGGATCCTGGGCGACCTCGATCTTGAGCCAGTCGGAGAGCACCCGGGTCCCGCCGGTGACTGCGCTGCGATCGCCGCCGGCCTCGCGGACGACAGGAGCGCTTTCACCGGTTATCGCGCTCTCGTCGACCGAGGCGATACCCTCGATGATCTCGCCGTCGGCGGGGATGAGCTCGCCAGCCGGGACGACGACGACGTCGCCGCGGCGGAGGTCCGTCGCAGATACCGTGTCTCCTGCGCCGACCACATAGCCCGGCGTGAGTGGCTTCGCGTCGCCGGCGCCGCGGATGCGGACCGCCGTGGTGGTGGTGCGCATCTTCCGCAGCGTCGCCGCCTGGGCCTTGCCGCGACCCTCGGCCATGGCCTCGGCGAAGTTCGCGAACAGCACGGTGAACCACAGCCAGACGATGAGCTGGAGCTGGAACTTGACGTCGACCGGCGCGCCCCGCGCCAGATCGTAGACGAAGAGTACGCTCACCAGGAGAGAGCCAATCTCGACCACGAACATGACGGGGTTCTTCGCCATCGTCCGCGGGTTCAGCTTCTTCAGAGCGTCGAGCGCGGCGGGGCGGAGGATCGCGGGATCCCAGAGCGATTTGGACTTGTGAACAGAGTGCTTGGCCATGACAGGGTGCCTCGGACGCGGGGAGTGGGCCCTTGCCCTCAGGCGAGGGCGCGTGCCCTCGCCGTGGGAATCAGTGAAGCTGGAAGTGCTCGACGATCGGGCCGAGCGAGAGGGCGGGGAAGAACGTCAACGCGCCCACGACGATGATCACGGCGACGAGCAGGCCGGTGAACAGAGGACCGGAGACCGGGAAGCTCCCGGGGCCCGGCGGGACGCGCTTCTTCTTCGCCATGTTGCCAGCGATCGCCAGCACCGCGACGATGAGCGGGAAGCGCCCGAAGAACATGCCAATCCCGAGGAAGAGCGAGTAGAACGTGGGGTGATCGGCCGAGTACGCGGTGAGCCCGGCGAACGCGCTCCCGTTGTTTCCCGCGGCGGAGCTGAAGGCATAGAGCACCTCGCTGAGGCCGTGCGGGGCCGGCTTCCAGGTCGTGCCGGCGACATCGGCAGCGGCGGTGTTGAGGATCCCGGCGCGCCCGACCTCGGTCGCTACGCCCGCCGCGGTGAAGATCAAGATCAGGAACGCAGGGATCAGGATGTAGATCGAGGCCAGCCGGATATCGCGGCTGTCGAGCTTCTTGCCGAGGTACTCGGGGGTGCGCCCGACCATCAGGCCGGCGAGAAACACCGCGATGAGCACGTAGATGAGCACGCCGTACATGCCGGCGCCTACGCCGCCGAACACCACCTCGCCGAGCTGGATGTTGAGCATCGGGACGAGGCCGCCGAGGGGCGTGAAGCTGTCGTGCATGCCGTTGACGGCGCCGCACGAGGCGTCGGTGGTGACCCCGGCGAACAGGGCTGTCCCGTCGATGCCGAAGCGCACCTCCTTGCCTTCCATGTTGCCCGAAGGATCGATGGCGCTGGCGACCGCATTGGCCCCCTCGTGCCAGAGCACGGGGTTCCCCTGGTGCTCGAAGTGGGCAATCGTGACGATGCCGGCGATCGCGATCATCGTCATCGCCGCGAAGACCGCCCAGCCGTGGAGGCGGTTCTTGACCATCTCTCCGAGCGTCACGCAGAGCGCCGCGGGGATGGCGAAGATCGAGAAGATCTGGACGAAGTTGGAGAGCGGCGTCGGGTTCTCCCACGGGTGAGCGCTGTTGGCGTTGAAGTACCCACCTCCGTTGGTCCCGAGCATCTTGATCGCCTCTTGCGAGGCCACGGGGCCGCGGAGGATCGCCTGGGTCGCGCCGTCGAGCGTCGTCCACGACGCCGGGCCGGCCCAGGTCTGGATCACGCCCTGCGAGACCAGGAAGAGGGCATAGACGACGCACATCGGCAAGAGCACGTAGAGGTGCACGCGGACGAGATCGACCCAGAAATTACCGAGCTTGTCGGTCTCGGCGCGCGAGATGCCGCGGATGAGCGCGATGGCGACGCAGATGCCGACTCCGGCAGAGAAGAAGTTGTGCGACGTGAGCGCGACGGCCTGCGACAGGTAGCTCATCGTCGACTCGCCGGCGTAGCTCTGCCAGTTGGTGTTGGTCGTGAAGCTGGTCGCGGTGTTGAACGCCAGCCACGGCGCGACGCCGGGCAGGTGCGTGGGATTGCCGGGCAAGGCGGCCTGGGCGCGGAGGATCACGTGGGTCACGAGCTGCGTCAGGACCGAGAACGCCAGCGTCGCCAGCGCGTACTCTTTCCAGGTGTGCTCTCGCGTGGAGTCGACGCCCGCGGCGCGGTAGATCAGGCGCTCGACCGGCCCGAGGACGCGCCCCGTCGTGGTGGCTTCTCCGGTGAAGACCCGCGTGATGAAGCGGCCGAGCGGGACGGTGGCGAGCGCGATCAGGCCGAAGAAGACGAGCAGCAGTATCCCCAGACTGGCAGACATGGTCAGAACCTCTCCGGGCGAGCCAGGACGTAGAAGAGATAGGCAGCGAGGCCTATGCTGGCAGCCAGGCCGAGGAGCGTATCGAGTGCCATGAGGCTCACAGCCTTTCGAGGACCCGGACGAATCCGGCCGCGAGGCCGAACAAGCCCAGAGTCAGTGCGACAATCCAGATATCGAGCATGGGATGTGTTCCTTCCCGAACGTGGAGAGCGCCAAGCAGGAGTCGAGCCAAGAGGGGTAATTGGCCGGGAGACGCGGGCGGAGGCGCCAGCACATGCACCAGCGCACGTCGCGAATCTGCGCGGTCGTGCAGCGGCGCACGAGGTCCGCGATGGACCCACAAAAACCGCGGTGATCCGGGGTCGGCACTGTTCCTGCTGAGAGCGCGTCCATCATGGACGCGATCAACCTCGATGGCGCTGAGGCTCCCCGCTCGTACAGCCCTTATCGGATCGTCGCCGACGCGGCGCCGGACGACGAGCACGCTTTGCGCAGCGACGCGGATCCGGCGATGATCTTCGCGTCCGTGGCGCTCTTCGTCGCCTCGCTCATCCGTCTCGGACCACCGTTTGCGGGCCATGAGGCCTTCGGGGTGGAGCCGACGCTCGCGCTCGGCGCAACGCTGCTCTGCGCCTGGGGCGCGCTGCGCGAGGTCTACTTTCGAGTCCAGGATCGCCGCGCGGGAATGATGGTACGCTCGCGATCCCTCGATTGAGGGCCATGCCGCCGTGACTGACGATCCGCTCGTTCGCGTGTCTCCGATCGCCTCGGGTCGACTCAAGGTCTATCTGGGCATGGCCGCCGGCGTCGGGAAGACGGTGGCCATGCTGCGCGAGGGCAAGCGCCTGCAGGCCGACGGGATCGACGTGGTCTGTGGCGTGGTCGAGACCCACGGTCGGAGCGAGACGATGTCCGAGCTCGAGGGGCTCACGGTGATCCCGCGGCGAACGATTGCCTACCGCGGCGTGCCGCTCACCGAGCTGGATCTCGAGGCGGTGCTCGCGCGCCGGCCCGACGTGGCGCTCATCGACGAGCTGGCCCACACCAACGTGCCCGGGAGCCGCCACGAGAAGCGGTATCAGGACGTCGACGCGCTCCTCGACGGCGGCATCGACGTGATCGGCACGCTCAACGTGCAGCACCTGGAGAGCCTCCACGATCTCGTGCTCCGCGAGACCGACGTCGACGTGCGCGAGCGCGTGCCCGATCGGTTCCTCCACCGCGCCGAGGAGATCGTGGTGATCGATCTGCCGCCGGAGGATCTGCAAGAGCGGCTGCGGCAGGGGAAGATCTACGCGCCGCAGCGGGTCGAGCGGGCGCTCGGCGGGTTCTTTCGCCTCGACAACCTCACCGCGCTCCGGCAGCTCGCGCTGCGCGAGGTCGCCAACGCGGTCGAGCTCCGCGCTCGCTCGCAGGTGCAGGCCACGCGGCCCGACGAGGAGAAGACCGCCGCGCCGCCGGTGATCCGCGGGATCGCCGACGCCGAGCGCGTGCTGGTGTGCATGTCGTCGATCCCCACGGCGACGCGGCGGCTCCTCCGGCGCGGCGCGCGGCTCGCGGGGGGCCTCAACAGCACCTGGTTCGTCGCTTACGTGCGCACGCCGGGCGAGACGCCGCAACGGATCGACACCGCGGCGCTGCGCTCGCTCGCCGACAACATCACGCTCGCGAAAGAGCTCGGCGCGGAGGTCGTGCGCCTCGAGGGGACCGACGTCGCCGAGGCGCTGGCGCGCTTCGCCCGCGAGCGCCGGATCACCCACGCCGTGTTCGGTCGGACGCGCCGGCCCGCGTGGCACGAGCGCATCCGCGGCTCGGTGCTCGACCGCTTCATGCGCCTCGCGCCGAGCGTCGACGTGCTCGTGGTGGGGATCGAGCCCGGGGCCGATCCCGACGCGTCGGGCGAGGGCGCGTCATGAGCCGGCGGCTCCTGGTGATCGAGCCCGACGTGGGCAGCCGCGCGATGATGGAGCGCGCGCTGGCGACCCTCGGTTTCGTGGCAGAAACAACTGCCACGGTTCACGACGCGCGCGCGTGCCTCGACGCGGGCGCGATCGAGGTGGCGATCGTCGACGAGCTCGCGGGCGGGCGCGGGCTGCTCGACGAGGTGCGGTGGCTGCGCGCGCGGCACCCGTCGTTGCCGGTGATCGTGACGGGCACGCGGCTCGCGAAGCCCACGCTGGAAGAGATGCTGCGCGTCGGCGCGGCCGAGGCGCTGCGCAAGCCGTTCACGCCGACCGAGCTGCGCGAGGCGGTGGCCCGCGCCGTCGCCCGCGCCGGCGCGCTCCACCCGGAGGCGCTGGAGTACGCCGCGGCCCTCGGGATCGCGCGCGAGGCGATCGCCGCGGGGCGCCCTGGCGCGGCCGCGCCGGCCCTCGCGCGCGCCCAGGCCGCGTCGCCGCTCGACGCGGAAGCGATGGCGATGCGCGCGCTGCTGGCCGAGCTCGACGGTCGCGACGCCGACGCCGATCGCGGCTACCGCGCGGCGATCGCGCTCCGTCAGGACGAGGACGGCGTGCCGCCCGATCCGTTCGAGGGGCTGGCTCGCCTCGCCGCCTACGACGGCGCGCGGCCGACCGTGGGGTTCACGGAAGCCCGCAAATCACAGTCGATCTGGCTCGTCACTGATCCCATCCACGAGCTCGCGGGAGGGCCGCCCGGCGGCGAGGCGCGGGGCATCGTGCTGATTCCGCTCGGCCTCCCGACGAGCGGCACGGGCGCTCTCTACCTGCGTGAAGGCCCTGGCCCGCGCGCGTTCGCGCTGATGGCCGGCGCGGCGCGCGAGGGGGCGGTGGCGGCCGCGAGCGCGCGGCTCGGCGGCGGCAAGCTCCTCGGCGGCGAGGCGACGCGGCAGCGGATCGATCTCGAGCGCGCCGAGGCGCTGCGATGAAGCGCCGTGAACCGCCGGCCGCCGCGGCCACGCTCGATCTCGCGCACGCGCTCCGCACCCCGCTGACGTCGCTCTCGCTCGGCCTCGGGCTGCTCGACGAGGGCGCCCTCGGGCCGCTCACGGCGACCCAGCGCGACGTGGTGCGCGCGCTCGTCGCCGACGCGGCGCGCCTCGCCATCCTCGTCGACGGGGACCTCCAGACCGATCGCCTCGGCGTCTACGCCGGGCCCATCGATCGCGTGCCGCTCGATCTCGCCGAGCTGCTCCGCGCGGCCGCTCTGCCGATCGCCGCGCAGGCCGCGGACAAGGGGGTTCACCTCGCGTCCACGCTGGCACCCAGCGTTGACGTCGTCGTCGATCCGGTCAAGCTCGCGTGGGTGGCGACCAGCCTGCTCGGCAGCGCGCTCCGCCACTCGCCCCCGGGCGCGACGATCGAGCTCGAGCTCGGCTTCGACGACGGCGAGGCGCGGTTCGTCGTCCACGATCGGGGGCCGGGCCTCTCGGCCGAGGCCGCCGCGAGGATCTTCGATCGCGCGGCCGGGCGAGGGCTATTCCTCGCCCGCGAGATTGTGGAAGCCCATGGGGGTAGCATCGCGGTGCGGTCGATCGAAGGTCAGGGCTCATCGTTCGAGGTGAGGCTGCCAAGAGCCGGGAGAGATGGGCGAAATGGGCAAGAAGGGTGATGTTCGGGTCCTCGTCGTCGATGACGAGGAGAGCATCCGGCGGATGCTGCGGCTCTGCCTCGAGGGCGCTGGCTACCGGGTGACGCTCGCGCCGAGCGGCGAGGCGGCCGTCGCAGCTGCGAAGCGCGCGCCGCCGGATCTGGCGCTCGTCGATCTCCGCCTCGGCGGCATGGACGGCATCGCCGTCACCCGCGCGCTCGCGCAGGAGGTGCCGACGACGGCGGTGGTGATCATGACGGCCTACGCCACCATCGACAACGCCGTCGACGCCATGCGCGCGGGCGCGACCGACTACCTGCCGAAGCCCTTCACGCCGGCGCAGGTGCTGCACGCGGTGCGAAAGTCCGTGGAGTCGGCGCGGCTGCGATCCGATCTCGCCGAGCTCAAGGGGACGACGGCGCGCGGCGTACGCCCGCGCTTCGAGACGAAGAGCGCCGCGCTCCGCGAAGCGCTGACGGTCGCGGGGCGCGTGGCGATGACCGACGCGACGGTGCTCCTGCTCGGCGAGACCGGGACCGGCAAGGGCGTGCTCGCGCGGCACATCCACAGCCTCTCGCCCCGGAGCGAGCGCCCGTTCGTCACCGTCAACTGCGCGGTGATCTCGCCGACGCTGATCGAGAACGAGCTCTTCGGCCACGCGCGCGGCGCGTTCACCGGGGCCGAGGGCGCGCGCGTCGGGCACGTCGAGGCGGCGGGCACGGGCACGCTCTTCCTCGACGAGGTCGGCGATCTGCCGCGCGAGGCGCAGGGCAAGCTCCTGCGGCTGCTCGAGGAGCACGAGTACGTGCGCGTCGGCGACACCGAGGCGCGCCGCGCCGACGCCCGCGTCATCGCCGCGACCCACCGCGATCTCCGCGCCGCCGTGGCCGCCGGATCGTTCCGCGAAGACTTGTTTTACCGGCTCGACGTCGTCTCGCTGCGGATGCCGTCGCTGCGCGATCGCCGCGAGGACATCGCCGATCTCGCCGCGACGATCGTCGAGGATCTCTCCGCGCAGCACCGCCGCGACGCGCTCCGGCTGACCGAGCCGACGATCGCCGCGCTGATGGCCTACGGGTGGCCCGGCAACCTGCGCGAGCTCGTCAACGTGCTCGAGCGCGCGGTGATCCTCTCGACGGGGAGCGAGATCACCCCGGATCTCCTGCCGGAAGAGCTGCGATCGTTCGCGCCGACGCGCGCGCCGGTGAGCGACGAGGGCGAGTCGCTCGAGGCCGCCGAGCGCCGCCACATCGCCGCGGTGCTCGCCCGCCATGCCACGCTCGACTCGGCCGCCAAGGCGCTGGGCGTCGACCCGTCCACCCTCTATCGCAAGCGCGAACGCTACGGGCTCAAAGGATGAAGCGCTTCCGCAGCTCGCTCCGCACGCGGCTCCGCCTCGGCCTCGGCGCGATGGTGCTGGCGCTGGCGGTCCTCTCGGTCGCCGCGGTGCTCTCGCTCGATCGCCTCGGCGGCGCCGTCGCCACGATCCTCCGCGAGAACTACGCGTCGGTCATCCTCTGCGAGCAGATGAAAGAGGCGCTCGAGCGCCAGGACTCCGCGGCGCTGTTCGCGGCCGTCGGCCACGAGGGCATCGCCGATCCGATGCTCGACGAGAACCGCCGCAGCTTCGAGGTCGCGTTCACGCGCGAGTCCGACAACCTCACCGTGCCCGGCGAGGCCGAGCTGGTGCGCGAGATCGGCGAGCTCTACCGCGAGTACGTCACCACCGTCGACCGCGTGTTCAGGAGCCCGAAAGAGGGTCGATCCGACGCCTATTTTCGCGAGCTCCTGCCCCGCTTCACCACGATCAAGGATCGCGTTCAGAACGTGCTCCGCCTCAACCAGAGCAGCATGGAGAACGCCGATCAGGCCGCCAAGCAGCTCGCTCGACGCACGGTGCGCACCGCCATCCTCGTCAGCGTGTCGGCGGTGCTGTTCGCGCTGTGGTTCGCTTGGCGCCTGCCGCGCTCGATCACGCGGCCGATCGAGGGGCTCACGCGCTCGGCGCGGGCCGTCGGCGAGGGCAACCTCGACGTGGTGGTCGAGGAGCCCGACGTGACCGAGCTCGCGGCCCTCGCGCTCGCCTTCACGCGGATGACGGCCCGCCTGCGCGCGTACCGCGAGAGCTCGCTCGGCGAGCTGCTCGCGGCGAAGGATCTCGCGCGATCGACGCTCGAGTGCATGCTCGATCCCGTCGTGGTCTGGGGCCGTGACGGCGCCGCGCTGCTCGCGAACGAGGCCGCCACGCAGGCCTTCGGCATCGAGGCCGGCACGGCGGACGAGCTGCGATCTTCGGGCCGCCCCGTCCCCGAGGCCATCACCATCGCGCGCGACGAGGTCTTCGCGACGGGCCTCCCGGTGCTCCCGCGGAGCCTCGCCGAGGCCATGCCGCGGCACGCTCCCGGGGGTGATCGTCACTACCTGGTGCGCGCCGCGCCGCTGCGATCCGCGCCCGGCGAGCCCGCCGGCGCGATCGTCGTCGCGCAGGACGTCACCCGCTTCCGCCGCATCGACGAGCTCAAGAGCGATCTGGTCGCGACGGTGAGCCACGAGTTCAAGACGCCGCTCACCTCGCTCCGGATGGCGACGCACCTGCTGCTCGAGCCCGGCATGGGCGAGCTCTCCGACGCGCAGCGCGAGATCGTCACCACCGCCCGCGACGACACCGAGCGCCTCCGCGCCATGGTCGAGGATCTGCTCGACGTCGTGCGGATCGAGGCCGAGGCCGGCGCGCTCCATCGCGTCGCGGTCGAGCCATTCGGGCTGCTCTGCGAGGTGGCCGACGCGCACCGTACCGTGGCGCGCGACAAGGGCGTGATCATCGAGGTCGCGTCCGTCGACGCGCCGGGGCTGGTCAGCCTCGATCCGGAGCGGGTGGCGATCGCGCTCGCCAACCTCGTGGCGAACGCCATCCGTCACACGCCCGCGGGCGGCGTGATCAAGCTCGCCGCGACGCGCGACCGGGCCGCGCTCCGCGTGGTGGTGACCGATACCGGCGATGGCATCGATCCCGCGTTTCTACCGCGTATTTTCGAGCGTTCGGTCTCGCTCGGCGAGCCGGCGAAGGGCGAGCCGCCGCGACACGGCCTCGGCCTGGCGATCGCCAAGGAGATCGCCGTGCAGCACGGCGGCGAGATCCTCGCGGCGAGCGAGCAGGGCCACGGCAGCGTGTTCACGCTGGTGATCCCGCTCGTAGAAAACTGAGCTAGCGCATTTTTGAGCAAGCTCATTTTTCCCGGTGCTCCGCCCGCGCCGATCACCCCCTCGGCGCCGGCTGAGCGGGCGGTCACTCCACGGCGCGACGCGGGCGAACCTCCAGGGAGACGGCGACTTCGGCGCGGCTCCCCGCCGCGCTCGAGAAGCGCTGCTCCGCCACGATCCGCTCGATGCAGAGGCGCGCCCGCTCGTCCTTGAGCGTCGTCTTCGATCCCTCGACCAGCGTGCCCACGGCCCCGTCGTGCTCGAGCGGAAACGAGATCGCCACGACGCCCGGCGCCGTCTTGTCGTCGACGCACTCGAGCAGGCTCGTCTCGGCGTCGCGCAGCACCGAGCGCACGCCCTGCGAATCGATGGTCGGATCGGTCGCGAGATCGCTCACCACCACGCGCATCGTCGGCCCCGACGGGCTCGCGGGCCGCGCCGGGACGGGCACCGACACCGGGCCTTCGTCGCGTCGATCCTTGCCACACCCGCTGATCACGAGCGCGAGGCATGCTCCGGCGACCACGCCGACCCGGGCCGCGCGCCTCATTGCCCGACCACCAGCTGCCCCTGATCGTCGCAGTACGCGACGGCGGACCAGCTCTTCCCGTTCGCTTGCATCGGATCCTGAATGCACAGGTAGAAGTCGGTGCAGCCGGACAGACAGACTGTCTCCGCGCACGCGGAGTCCGTCACGGCGACGGGGCAATCCGGGGCCTCGAGATCAGGCTGACAGCCAATCGCTTCGCCGGCGTGCGAGAGCATGACCGGCGTGCAGGCCGCATCCGCTTCCGCGCCGCCGTCGACAGGATGCACGCCGCCGTCACCACCGGCGTCGCCGCCTTTGCCGCCGTCCGCCGAGCAGTCGACCGCCAGCGTCCATTTTCCCTCGACGCAGTCGTAGAGGCCCGCGCAGATCGACTCGTCGCAGGTGCCGCCGCGACCGAGTGGACAGCCGTTCGCGGGGATCTCGCCGCACAGCTTCAGCGGATCGCCGTCGTTGCAGCCCGCGGCGTGCAGCGTGGCGAAGGCCGGCGCAGAGGCTGCGACGACCGCGACGACCGCGGCGCGAACCAAGCGCATCGCTCTCATCGGCGAACGTCTAGCACGAGCGGCGAGAGGGCGGCTCACGGGGTTTCCACGTGGCGCGTTCCACGTTTCCGGAGCGTCGCCGCTTTCGCCGCGCGGGCGGCGGCAAACACGATTACCATCCGCGGCATGCGTGCTTGTGCCACCGCCAATGCCGTCCTCGCGGGGCTCGCGCTCGGAGCCTTCGGCTTCGCCGCGTGCTCCAGCGGACAGGCCCCCTCCCCGCCCGCGACCCCGACCTCGGAGACCACCGTCACGACGGTCGCCCCGCTCTTCGCGCCCCCTCCGCCGACGCCCGAGGCCAGGCTCAAGGCCGCGCCGCACTCGACCGCGGACTGCAAGCAGGTGCTGAGCGACATCACCAACGCCGTGCCCGACGGCGGCGTCGTGATGAACAACGCGATGACCGCGGGTGACGCGGGCCACAGCGATCGCTTCCAGTCGGTCGCCGACCTGATCAAATCGAAGAACGACGGCTACCGCTGCTGCTTCGATCTCTGGGCGCGCAAGCACCCCGAGGCCGCCGGGAAAGAGCTCCCGATCAAGGTGCAGTGGAACCTCAAGCCCGACGGCACGCTCGACAGCGCCGAGGTCGACAAGTCCGCGAGCCAGCTCGACGAGCCCGAGGTGTCGAGCTGCATGGTCGACATCTCGAAGACGCTCACGTACCCTCCGTCGCCGAGCGGCAAGCTCACCAAGTTCACCTACGTCTTCCAGTTCAAGGTCCGTCACCAGGCTCCGTGAGCACCGACACGCGCTTCCCGATGGCGCCCGGGCACCCGCCGGAAGCCGCGCCGCCGCCGCCGCAGAACGACGGCGCGGCCGGACACAACGCCTACGCCGAGCTCCTCCGCGACACGCGCGGGCTGCGCCGCGAGCAGCAGCAGGCGCGCGAGGCGTGGTACGCGCGCCTCGCCGCCGACAAGAAAGAAGACGCCCTCTTCGAGCTCGAGATCCTGCTGAAGGGCGTCGCCTGCTTCGCCAACCCGCGCAATCACCCGGGCAACGGGCGCCGCAAGACCATCGTCAGCCTCGATTTTCGCGAGCACCTCGGGCTCGCGCGCGACGGCATGGCGCGCATCGTCCAGCTCGCGCGGACCATGCTCGGCGATCGCGATCGGGCCTTCGTTTTCCAGCGTTACCTGGAGACGGTGCTGCCTGAAGACACCGCGCGCACCCGGCTCCTCAACGCGACGATGGACCAGGACACGCCCGAGACGAGCCTCGTCGTCCTCCGGCACGGCTTCACCAATTTGATCGAGGTCGGCACCGGCCTGCTCCGCCTGACGCGGCTCAACTTCCGCCTGTTCTACGCGCACCTCGCCACGGGCATGCGCGAGGTCGCCCAGAGCGCCTTCTTCAACCCGCTCTCGGCGCTGGAGTTTCGCCCCGAGTTCGATCGCATCAGCTCGACCCAGGTGCTCGAGCTGATCCAGAGCGTCCCCGGCGAGCAGGCCCACCGCCTGATCGCGCTCACGTTCCTCTCGCTCTTCCGCATGCTGCGCTACCTGCGGCTCGTCGACAGCATCGCGCTCGATCACTCGGATCGCCGCGTCGGCGGCCGCGCGTACCTGGTCTGCGCGGTCCTCCGCAGCGACGCGCGCGCGCTCTCGAACTACCTCCGCCGCCGCGCCGGCGCGCTGCTCGCCGACAGCTACGAGCGCGATCTCTTCCGTGTGCCAGCCGCGGACCTCGGAGGCCGCTACGACGATCTCCACTCCGAGGGCCACCGCCTCGTGGCGATCAAGGGCGCGCTCGCCGGCCTCGCCGCGAATTTGCGCCTCGAGATGCGCCGCGCGTTCGAGCACGATCTCCCGCCCGCCGACGCCGCCACGCCCGAGCACGAGCTCCGCGGTCGCCTCCGGCTCGTGACCACGAACCTCCGCCCCGCGCTCCAGAACGCGATCCTCTTCCTCGGCAAATCGCTCGGCGTGAAGCTCGAAGAGGGGCGCGTCTTCGACGATCAGGCCGTCCGCCGCGCCACGAGCGAGCGCCTCCGCCGCGACGTGTGGATGTTCGCCCAGATCGCGCGGGCGTTCGCCAGCAAGGCGCGCCACGCCGATCAGGCCGCCGACAGCTGGGGAGCGCTCCAGAGCTTCGCCTTCGTGCGCGAGTTCCTCTCGTACTTCCGGGCCATGGGGTATCCCCTGCTCCGCTCCTCGGACTACGGTGAGGTCGACGCCTTCATGGCCGCGATGAGCGGCCTCGGCGACACGGATCTGCTCGATCCGCAGCGCCTCGAGGCCGCGGCGCGCGAGTGCGAGGCCTTCTTCACGTACCTCACGCAGCTCTTCGAGCAGATCTCCAAGCGCGACGAGCTCGTCGGCGTGGCGTTCGATCGACGCGAGGCCGCGCGGGCTCTCCGGCTCTACCTCGGGAGCTGAGAGAGTCGCGTCGACCTGGCGATCGCCGGATCGCGCTGGATCCCTTCATTCACCGAACGATCGTCACTCCCAGAGGGCGTCGGGGTTCATCGTCAGCGGGACGGCGTCGCTGGACGCGGCGGGGCAGCTCGTGCGGAAGCCGGCCGCGCACGCGAGCTCGCCGAGCACCCGGGCGCGCGCTGGATCCATCGGGGCGCCGACGCCTTTGTCGGTCAGCAGCGCGAGGTGCGCGCAGGCGATGCCGATGCGGTTCGCGCAGGCTACGTCGAGCATCTTCGCGGCCATCGCCTCGTCGCGGTAGGTCCCGAGCCCGTCGATCTGCAGGCGCGCGTGGTTGACGCAGGCGCTCGGCTCGCCCTGCACGCAGGCCGTCTCGTACTGGTCGGCCGCGAGGCGCAGATCGTGGGCCCCGCTGGCGTTCGCCTGGCGCAGCAGCGCGCTCATCGCGCAGCCTCGCGCGCTGCCCTTCCCGCACGCGGCCTCGAACGTCGCCGCCGCCTCGGCGGGCTTGCGGCGCGCGCCCGTCCCGTAGAGCAGCGCCGCGCCGAGCTCGAGGCACGCCGCGCCGGCGGGATCCGCGTCACACGCCGCGCGGCACGAGGCGTAGCTGCCGGCCGAGCACAGCGGAACGGGGCTGTATTCACCGGCCATCTCGCGCAGCGCGGTGATCGCCGCGCACGCCGGCGTGTCCCCGTCCTGCTCGCAGGCGACGTGGAGCGCGACCAGCGCCCGCGCTCGACTCCGCAGCGCCGCGGGATCCTCGTTCACATGATCGCCGAGCACCGCGCAGCCGCTGCGGCCGATCTCGCACGCGTTGATGAACAGATCGAAGGCGCGGGCGCGGTCGGCCTTCACGACGGTGCCGGACCAGTACCGCGCGCCCAGCGCCTCGCAGCCGCCGCCGTCGCCGAGCTCGCACGCGCGACGGTAGGCCGCCATCGATCCGGCCTCGTCCCGTAGCTTCTCCGGCGCGTCGTGGAGCGCGAGCCCGAGATCGGCGCACGCCTCGGCGCTGCCCTTCGCGCAGAGGCTCGTGTCGAGCGACAGGGCTTTTTTCGGATCTTTCGGCGAGCCGACGCCATCACGAACCGCCCGGGCGCCGAGCGCGCATGCGTCGAGCCGACCGAGCACGCAGGCCCTGGTGAGCGCGCCGAAGGCCCCGCGCGGATCGGGCCGCCCGCGCTTGCCGTCCGGCTCGATCCCGCGCGCGAGGGTCGCCCCGAGGACCATGCACGCCCCCGCCTCGCCGAGCTTGCAGCGCACCTTGCACGCGGTCGGCATCACCTCGGTGCACTCGCTGGCCGGATCATCCACGGCCCCGGGCCCGCCGCGGCGGCCTCGCGCGGGGAGCACCGGCGGCTTCATTCCATGGGCCGCGGCCTCGGCGCAGCCGCCCCAGCCCGGCTCCAGATCGATCCCATCGCGACGCAGGATGCGAAACTCGACGCGCCGATCACCGTCCTCGACCGTCGCGCTCTTCGCGGCGCCGTCCACCGGACAGTACGAGCCGTAGCCCGACGCGCGGAGCCGCTCGCGGCTCACGCCCTTCGCGACGATGGCGCGCATCACCGAGACGGCGCGCCGCATGGTCAAGCGCGTGTTCTCGGCCGCCGTGCCGCTGTTGTCCGCGTGCCCGGCCAGCTCGAGGATCTCGATCTCGGGCGCATCTTCGAGCACCTGGGCAATGCTCGCGACGAGCGGCATCGACGCGGGATCGATGGCGTCGGAGCTGCACGCGAAGCGGATCTCTTCATCGATCTGGATCTGCCCGTGCGCCACCGTCACGCTCCGGTGCGGCGAGCGCCCCCAGCGCGCCGCGAGCTTCGCCGGATCGAGCTCGTTCGGGCACCCGTCCAGCGGGTGCTCGCCGAGCTGATCTTCGAGCTGCGTAGGGCAGAGATCGTAGGCGTCGCCGATGCCGTCGCCGTCGCGATCGGTCGGATCGAACTCACCACCTCGCGCGCGGATCACGGTCGTGGGATCCAGGGGCAACGACGCGGGCGCGACCGCCGCGGGCAGCGGCGGCGCCGCGCAGCTCGCCGCGACGAGGAGAAGCAACGGGATCGGCAGCAACGGAGCGCGCATGTTCCTGGCTCCTGAACGCGGGCCCCCGGAGGACACGACCGGGTGCAGCGTGGACGAGATCCTCTACGGCGGCCCCGGCGCGACCCTGAGTGCGACTGCCCACGAGAGTCATGATCTTCGATCAGACCGACTACGACAGCGGCGCCGGCGCGGCCTCGTCGAGCCCGAAGCGGTGCCGCGCCACGGCGCGTACGCCGATCCAGCTCGCGTAGCCGATCGGCCCGAACAGGAGCGTGAGCACCAGGCACGGCACGGTGGCGAGGTGCGGCACGCCGAGCCGGCGCGCATCGCGAGCGATCCACGCGCCGACGAAGAGATCGAACACGAGAAAATGGATCCAGCAGCCGACCGCCGTGCGCGGCGAGGCGAAGATCGCCAGCACCCCCGCGACGCTCCAGAAGCTCCCCCCGGTGGGTCCGCGAGGATCGAAGAAGATGCAGGCGACGTAGAGCGGGACGAGGGCCAGCGCCGGCACGGGCGAGTGGGCGAAGACGCGCGTCGCCCGGGCCTTCGGCGCGACGATCAGGAGCAGCCACGGCCCGAGCACGACGGCGTTTGCAGCGACAAAGATCGCCTCGTCGACGCGGTCAGGGATCATCGCCCGAGGGTACCAGTCCGCCGTTCATGCACGCGACGAAGGAATGAGCGCGGCCCGAAGCCCCCTCGTGCCCGCGAATCGCCGGCTCACGACGACGCGGCGACGGGCTCGGGCTGCATGCCAATCACCACGCCGACGAGGGCCACGCTGCCCGCCGCGACGCCGTATTGCCAGAGCCACCCGTGCTCGATCAGCAGGCCCGCCACCGGCGCCCCGACGATCTGCGCGATGCTCGACAGCGACTGACTGACGCCGAGCGCCGCGCCCTGCTCGTCGCGGCCGACGCTCTTCGTGAGCAGCGTCGTCAGCGCCGGGCGCGTCACCGCCACGCCGAAGCCCGAGATCGCCACGAGCACCAGGAGCACCGATATCCCGTGGGCCAGGCCGAGGAAGCAGTAGCCAATCGCCATGGTGACGAAGCCCGAGAGCGCGAGCTTCGCCTCGCCGTAGCGCTTCACCAGCCGACCGATGATGCCACCCTGGATGAAGCCGCCGACCAGCCCCGAGAAGGCATAGACCCAGCCCACGTTCTCGACGTTGAAGCCGAAGCGTCGGTTGAGAAAGAGCGCGAGGCCGCCGATCAGCGTCGAGAATGAGAGCGTGAAGGCGAAGAACTCGAGCAGCCGGCGGCGAGGCAGCGGGCGCGAGAAGAACTTCTCGAACGCGAGCGATCGGCTGCCCGCGGGCGGCGGCGCGGGCCGCGGCGCTCCCGAGGCTCCCGACACCGCCGGCTCGGCGACGCCGTCTTCGTCGGGGCGAATCGGGTTCTTCGGGAGCAGCGTCGCCGTGAGCACGATCGAGAGCAGCGAGAGGCTCGCGGCGGCGAAGGCCGGCGTCGCGTATCCGAAGCGATGCGCGAGGATGCCGGAGATCGCCGGACCGATGAGGAACCCTGATCCGAAGGCGATCCCGATCAGCGCGAAGGCTCGTGTCCGGTTCTCGGGACGCGTCACGTCGCTGATGTACGCCTGGGCGATCGTGAGGTTACCGGCGGTGAGCCCGTCGAGGATGCGACCCAGGAACAGCATCCACAGCGTGTTGGCGAAGCCGATGGTCAGGAACCCGAGGAACGTCCCCGCCTGGCTGACGAGCAGCACCGGCTTGCGGCCGACGCGGTCCGAGATCCGCCCCAGGATCGGCCCCGAGATCAGCTGACAGAAGCCGTACGACGCGATCAAGAGCCCCACCGTGAAGGGCGTGCCGCCGAAGTGCTCCGTGTAGAAGGGCAGCAGCGGGAGCATCAACGTCAGGCCGAGGACGTCGACGAAGACCGTCAGGAATATCGGGAGAAGCGGAGATCGGAGCATGGGAGCCGGCCCTGGCTCTACCACGAAGCGCCGGGGCGCGGACCGCAGAAGGAGCCTCTCAGCTCGATCGCGCGGGCGCGGCCTCGGCGGGCTGCCATCCGGGACCGCGGAACACGTACCCGAAGGCCTCGGCGATCGATCGCGAGCGCGCGAGGTCGCGCCCGATCGCCGCGTATTCGTGGAAGGCGATGCGGAGCGGGTTGTAGGTCGCGATGTTCTTCGTCAAGCCGAAGACCACCCGCTCGCCCTCGTCCTCGAACGAGCCGAAGAGGCGATCCCACACGATGAGGATCCCGCCGTAGTTCTTGTCGAGATAGCACGGGTTCGAGCCGTGATGAACGCGGTGGTGCGACGGCGTGTTGAGCACCAGCTCGATCGCCCGCGGCAGCTTGCCCACGTACTCGGTGTGAATGCCGAACTGATAGACGAGGTTGAGCCCGCCCGCGAAGAGGATCATCCACGGGTGCACGCCGACGAGCGCGAGCGGCGGGTAGAGCGCGATGCCGAGGAACGGTGTCCACGGCTGGCGCAGCGCCGTCGAGAGGTTGTAGGCGCGGCTCGAGTGGTGATTGACGTGGCAGGCCCAGAAGAGCCGGACCTCGTGCTCGATGCGGTGATGCCAGTAGAAGCCGAAGTCCCAGCCGATCATGGCCGCGCTCCACCCGAGCACCCCTTCGCCGAGATCGACGAAGCGATGCCGCCAGAGCACCACGGCGAGGAGGTACGTCGCGAGGTTGATCAGCGCCACGAACGGCACCGATCCCAGGCCCATCGCCAGGCTAGCGAGGGTATCGCGCCAGTTGCCGTACCCGAGCAGATCTCCGCCTCGCCGCTGCGCGCGCCGCAGGATCGCCCACTCGGCCAGCATCGACACGACGTAGAACGGGATGGCGTACAGGGTGGGATCGGGCGTCGTGGGCACGCGCGCCAGCGTACCGCCTCACGCCGCCGACGGCCCGACGAATTGCGTGGCCGAGGCGCCTCGTTCGGCCTCGCGGGTCAGCCAGCGTAGCTGCCCAGCGTGATGCCATTGGCCGCCCGCACCACCGACTCTCGCGGCGGCGGCCCCTCCTGGCTCTGCAGCGCCAGGCCTGGTTCAGCGCCCCGAAATCGCGCATCCGCTCCTCGTAGCGCGCGAACGCCGTCCGGTGCTCTCCGCCCGCGGCCGCGAGCTCGCCGGCGAGCACACAGGCGCCCACGAGCGCGAGGCTCGTGCCCTGTCCCGACAGCGGCGAGCTGCAGTATCCGGCGTCGCCGATCAGCGCGACTCGCCCGCTCGACCAGCACGGCAGGTGGATCTGGCTCATCGAGTCAGTTCGGCCTCGGGCCGCTGCGCGACGGCCTCGCGCTGCTGATCGAGCGCGCCCGGCGGCTTCACGAGCGCGCTCCGCTATAGTCCGCGCTTGCCGCCGAAGAAGGTCACTCCCAGCGCCGCGCTCGCGGGCTTCCATGCGCCGGTGCGCGCCTGGTTCGAGGCCTCGTTCCCGGCGCCGACGCCCGCGCAGATCAAGGGCTGGCCGCCGATCCTCGCGGGCTCGTCGGCGCTCCTCTTCGCGCCGACCGGCTCGGGCAAGACGCTCGCGGCGTTCCTCGCCGGCATCGACCGGGTGATGTTCTCGCCCGAGCCGCACAGATCGGAGCGATGCCGGATCCTCTACATTTCCCCTCTGAAAGCGCTCGCGGCCGACGTCGAGCGCAACCTGCGCGGGCCGCTCGCCGGCATCGCCCGCGTGGCCGAGGAGAGCGGCGTCGCCTTCCGGATCCCGAGCGTCGCGATCCGCTCGGGCGACACGCCCACGAGCGAGCGCGCGCGCATCGCCCGCACACCGCCCGACATTCTCATCACCACGCCCGAGTCGCTCTACCTGCTGCTCACCTCGCAGGCGCGCTCGATCCTCGCATCGATCGACACGGTGATCGTCGACGAGATCCACTCGCTCGTCCCCACCAAGCGCGGCGCGCACCTCTTCCTGTCGCTCGAGCGCCTCGAGGCGCTGCGGCCCCCGGGCGCGCGGCCGCTGCAGCGCATCGGCCTCTCGGCGACGCAGCGCCCGCTCGACGAGGTCGCGCGCTTGCTCGGCGGAGGCGAGATCGTCGGCGTCGGCGGGGGCGGGACGTTCGCGCCGCGCCCGGTCACGATCGTTGACGGCGGAGCGAAGAAAGCCTGGGATTTACGGGTCGAAATGCCGATCGAGGACCTGAGCCGGATCGGTCAAATCGAGGCCGAGAGCGGGCCTCCGAAGCGCGGCTCGCGCAAGGCGCCGCCGAAGCGCACCTCGATCTGGCCGTCGATCCACCCGCGCCTCGTCGAGCTGATCCGCGCCCACACCTCGACGATGATCTTCGCCAACAGCCGCCGCCTCGCCGAGCGGCTGGCCTCGGCGATCAACGAGGCGGCGGGCGAAGAGATCGCCCTCGCGCACCACGGCTCGGTCGCGCGCGAGCGCCGCCTCGAGATCGAAGAGCGCCTCAAGAAGGGCGATCTCCCGGCCATCGTCGCCACCTCGTCGCTCGAGCTCGGCATCGACATCGGCGCGGTCGATCTCGTCGTGCAGATCGAGGCGCCGCCCTCGGTCGCGTCGGGTCTGCAGCGCATCGGCCGCGCCGGCCACTCGGTCGGCGCCGTCTCGCGCGGGATCATCTTCCCCAAGTACCGCGGCGATCTCCTCGCGGCCGCGGCCGTCACCGCGCGGATGATGACGGGCACCGTCGAGGAGACGTTCTACCCGCGGAACCCGCTCGACATCCTCGCCCAGCAGATCGTGGCGATCGCCAGCGACGCCGAGATCGGCGTCGACGCCCTCTTCGCGCTGGTGCGCCGCGCCGCGCCCTTCGCCGAGCTCCCGCGTGGATCGTTCGAGGGCGTGCTCGACATGCTCTCGGGTCGCTACCCGTCGGACGAGTTCGCCGAGCTGCGCCCGCGCCTCACCTGGGATCGCAACGAGGGCACGATCAAGGCGCGCGACGGCGCCAAGCGCATCGCGATCATCAACGGCGGCACCATCCCCGATCGCGGCCTCTACGGCGTGTACCTCAGCTCCGAGGAGACCCGCGGGAGCCGCCGCGTCGGCGAGCTCGACGAGGAGATGGTCTTCGAAGCGCGCCCGGGCGAGGTCTTCCTCCTCGGCGCGTCGTCGTGGCGCATCGACGAGATCACCCACGATCGCGTGCTCGTGAGCCCCGCGCCCGGGCAGCCCGGGAAGATGCCCTTCTGGCACGGCGACAGGCCCGGGCGCCCGCCCGAGCTCGGCCGCGCCGTCGGCGCCCTGGCGCGCGAGCTTCTGGCGATGCCGCTCCGCGACGCGGAAAAACGCCTGCAGAACGATCACGGTCTCGATCTGCTCGCGGCGCAGAACCTCACCCGCTACCTCGCCGATCAGGCCGCCGCGACGGGCGACGTCCCGAGCGATCGCGCGGTGATCCTCGAGCGCTGCCTCGACGAGCTCGGCGACTACCGCGTCTGCGTGCTCTCGCCCTTCGGCGCTCGCGTCCACGCGCCGTGGTGCACCGCCGTCCTCGGCCGCCTTCGCGCGGCGATCGACGGCGCGATCGAGGGCGTGTGGTCCGACGACGGCATGGTCTTCCGCCTCCCCGGCGCCGACGAGCCACCGGCGATCGAGCCATTTTTGCCGCGCGCGGACGAGATCGAGGACCTCGTGGTCCGCAACCTGGGCGCGTCGTCGATCTTCGCGGCGCGCTTCCGCGAGAACGCCGGCCGCGCGCTGCTGCTCCCGAAGCGCCGCCCCGGCCAGCGCTCGCCGCTCTGGTCCACGCGCAAGAAGGCCGCCGACTTGCTCGCCGTCGCCTCGCGCTTCCAGTCGTTCCCGCTGATCCTCGAGACCTACCGCGAGTGCCTGCGCGACGTGTTCGATCTGCCCGGCCTCGTCGACATTCTCCGGCAGATCGAGGCGAAATCGATCCGCGTCCTCACCGTCGACTCGCGCGCCCCGTCGCCCTTCGCGGCGTCGCTCCTGTTCTCGTACGTGGCGAGCTTCATCTACGACGGCGACGCCCCGGTGGCCGAGCGCCGCGCCCACGCGCTCTCGATCGACACCGCCGAGCTGCGCGAGCTCCTCGGCGAGGCCAACCTCTCGGAGCTGCTCGATCCCGAGGCGATCACCGAGGCGGCGCTCACGCTCCAGCGCCTCGACGGCCGGCGATCTGCCGAGAGCCCCGACGGCCTCCACGATCTCCTGCTCTCGCTCGGCGATCTCTCCGAGGCCGAGATTCAAAGGCGATCCACACCACCCGAGCAGGCGCCGAGCTGGATCGCCAGGCTCGCGCGCGAGCAGCGGATCGTCCCCGTCACCGTCGCGAACGAGCCCCGCTTCATCGCCGCGGAGGACGCCGCGCGCCTCCGCGACGCGCTCGGGACGACGCTGCCCTCGGGCCTGCCCGCGGCCCTGCTCGAGCCGGTCGCGGATCCGCTCGGCGATCTGGTCGCGCGCTACGCCCGCACCCACGCGCCGTTCCTGATCGACGATCTCGCGGCGCGCCTCGGCCTCGGCGTCGCCGTCGCGCGCCAGACGCTCGATCGCCTCGCGGGCGCAGGTCGGGTGATCACCGCCGTGATCACCCCGGGCCGCCGCGCTCCCGAGTGGTGCGACGCCGAGGTGATGCGCTCGCTCAAGCGTCGCTCGCTCGCGAAGCTTCGCCGCGAGGTCGAGCCGGTGGAGCCCGCGGCGCTCGGCCGCTTCCTGCTCGAATGGCACGGCCTGCGTCGCCCGCGCGCCGGCGCCGACGGGTTGCTCACCGTCGTCGAGCAGCTCCAGGGAGCGCCGCTCCCCGCCTCCGTCCTCGAGGACTCGATCCTGCCCGCGCGCGTCGCCCACTACCGCCGCGGCGATCTCGATCACCTCTCTGCGGCCGGCGAGATCGTGTGGATGGGGATCGAGACGCTGGGCCCGAAAGACGGGCGAATCGCGCTGTTTCTCGCGGATCAGGCGCCGCTCCTCGCCCCGGTGCGCGAGCCCGCGGGCGGCGCGCTGCAGGCCCGCCTCCGCGCCCTCTTGCAGCAGCGAGGCGCGCTGTTCTTCTCGGACCTCGTCGCCGCGACCGCGGTGTTTTCGCACGAGCTCCTCGGCGCTCTGTGGGACCTCGTGTGGGCCGGCGAGGTCACCAACGACACCCTCGCGCCGCTCCGCAGCCTCCGCGCCGGTGAAGGCACGACCTCGACGAAGCGCGCTTCGATCCGCGGTCGATCCGCGTTTCAACCGCGCCGCCACGGGCCGCCCGGGAGCGAGGGTCGCTGGTCGCTGATCGCGCGCCCGGGCCTCGCGCCAGTCTCCGAGACCAGCCGCCGCACGGCCCTCACCCGCGCGCTGCTCGATCGCCACGGCGTGCTCACGCGCGAGGCCGTCGCCGCCGAGGGCCTCGAGGGCGGGTTCACCTCGATCTACGACGTGCTCAAGGCGATGGAGCAGTCGGCGCGCGTGCGCCGCGGCTACTTCGTGGCCGGCCTCGGCGCGACGCAGTTCGCCCTGCCCGGCGCCGACGATCGCCTGCGCGCGTGCCGCGATCCGCAGGACGATTCCCGCGTCCAGGTGCTCGCCGCGACCGATCCCGCAAACCCCTACGGCGCCGCGCTCCCCTGGCCCGAGGACGGCCGCGAGGGCGCCCGCCCGCAGCGCGCCGCCGGAGCGCAGGTGTTCCTCCTCGACGGCCGCCTGATTGGCTATCTCGGCCGCACCGAGAAAGATCTCCTGACGTTCCTCCCCGACAATTTCAGCGCCACGAGCCGCAGCGCGAAGGCCCTCGCGCAGGGCCTCGCCGCGCTCGTCGACGATCACGCGCGCCGCACGCTGATCCTCGGCCGGATCGACGGCGACGATCCCGACCGATCCCCGCTCGGGCCGCACCTCGTCGCCGCGGGGTTCTCGCCGAGCAGCAAGGGCTGGTTCAAGCGCGGCGCGACGCGGCGAACGTGACGCCCGCCGGATCCGTTGGCACGCCCGGGCTCACCTTGTTATGGGCGTCGTCCATGAATCGCACGCTCGATGTGGCCACCTCGGCGATGGCGACGCTGGTCCGGCTCGCCGCAGGAGCAAAGGTCGGGTCGCCCGGCACCCAGCCCGCGAAGCCGCTCGAGCTCTACGAATTCGAGGCCTGCCCCTATTGCCGCAAGGTGCGCGAGGCGCTCTCGTGGTTCGATCTCGACGCGATGATCTACCCCTGTCCGCGCGGCGGCCGCTTCCGCGCCGAGGTCAAGGCCAGGGGCGGAAAGCTGCAATTCCCCTTCCTGGTCGATCCCAACACCGGCACGGAGATGTACGAGTCGGCCGACATCATTCAGTATCTCGCCGACACCTACCGCGACGGGAGAGTGCCTCTCTCCCTCGGCCCGCTGACGATCGTGAGCGGGAGCCTGGCCGCCGCCGTTCGCGCCGGAAAGGGCCGCAAGGTGCGCCCCTCGCGCCCGCCGGCGCAGCCGCTCGAGCTCTGGAGCTACGAGGCGTCGGTGTACTCGCGGCTCGCCCGCGAGGCGCTGAACGATCTGGAGATCCCGTATCTGCTCCACAACGTGGCGGTGAAGAGCGCGAAGCGCGCGGCCTTCACGGCCCGCTCCGGCAAGATGATGGTGCCTTATCTCGCCGACCCGAACACCGGGAAAGAGATGCCCGAGTCGGCCGACATCGTCGCGTACCTAGAGTCCACGTACGGCGCCTGATCTCGCCGCGGCGAATCGACCCGACTTCGGCTATAGTCCCGGATCCCCGACCAGGAGCTTCCCATGACTTCCTTGCGCCCCTCCGTCCTCGTCCTGCTTCTCACCGCGTCCGCCGCCTGCTCGGCCAGCAACGGCACCGGCGTCCTCGGCACCGGGACCGGCAGCGGCGGCTCCGGCGGCGCCTCCAGCACCGGGGCGACAGGGGCGGCCGTCTCCACCGGCGAAGGCGTCGGCGGCAGCTTCACCACCGGCGTGGGCGGCGGCGGGACGGGCGGCTCGACGCCCCTCATCGCCGAGGTCTGGGGCCAGAGCCCGGACACGCTGTACAAGCTCGATCCGACGAACAACGCCGTCACCACCATCGGCAAGTTCAAGGGCTGCGACGGCGGCATCATCGACATCGCCCTCGACAAGGACTCGAACCTCTACGGCACGACGACTGGCACCCTCGTCCACATCGACAAGGTCACGGCCCAGTGCACCTTGATCGCCAGTGGCTCTTACCCGAACTCGCTCTCGTTCGTCCCCGCCGGCACGGTCGATCCGGCCAAGGAGGCGCTCGTCGGCTACCTCGGATCGCAGTACATCCGCATCGATCCGGTCACGGGCAAGGTGACGACGATTGGCCAGCTCAGCGGCGGCTACTCGTCGAGCGGAGACGTGGTGTCCGTCAAGGGCAAGACGTTCCTCACCGCCAACGGCTCGGACTGCGTCAACGGCGACTGCCTGCTGGAGATCAACCCGAAGACGGGCGATCTCGTCAAGAACTGGGGCGAGGTCGGCTACAACGCCGTCTTCGGACTGGCCTTCTGGGCCGGCAAGGCCTACGGCTTCACCGATCCGGGCGATGTCTTCGAGATCAGCTTCACGATGACGGGGATCACCAGCAAGAAGATCACGATCCCGGGCAACCCGAAGCTGCAATTCTGGGGCGCCGGCTCGACGACGTCGGCCCCGGCCGACCCCGTCGCTCAGTGATCCGCTACATCAGGAGCTTCGTGTAGTGGGCGCGCAGCCACCACTCGATCTGTCTGCGCCGCTGGTAGCCCGGTAGCTGGGCGAAGGTCTGCAGGGCCTCGTGAATGGCCCGCTTCGCCCCCTCGCCGTCGCCGCGACTCTGGCGCACGCGCGCGAGCTGGGTGTAGCCCTCGACCGTCGAGCTGTTGATTCCCACGTAGCGATCGAGCGCGTCCTCGGCCTCTTCGAGGCGCCCGAGCTTCACCAGGGCCTCGGCCGCGACGCGGAACGGCTCGCCGTAGAGCAGCCGCGGCTCGACCTCGACCGCGCGAATCAGCGGCTCGAGCGCGCCCTCGGGGTCGCCGGAGCGCAGCCGCCCGAGCCCGGTGAGAAAGAGCAGCTCCGGATCGTCCGGGTGCCGCGCCCGCGCCTCGTCGAGCAGCACCAGCGCCGACCGAGGCTGGAGCCGCGCGATGTAAATCCGCGCCAGATCGCGCCGCGCCGTCACGTTCGACGAGTTGACGGCAATCTGCCCCTTCAGGGCCCGGATCCGCCCCATCGTCGACCAGAGCACGAACGGATCGGGCAGCCACGGCCGCGCCACGAAGAAGACGACCGCCCCCACCATCACCCATGGCCGCGCCAGAGCGAAGGAGAGAAAGAACATCGCGAGGTAATACGTCCAGTAGCCCACGCGGGCATCCTACGTCGGCCAGCGCCGAAATAGCCACGTGAAGCTCGGAAGATTGTCGGGGCGCGCCGCGCGCGTCGCGATTAGCCAGCCGATCGACGGAGAACAGCGGCGACCTCGGCGTACTCGTACGAGGTTATCTCGCAGGGGTTCCCGTCGGGATCGGCGAAATAGAGCGACCACGAGACCTGATGATCTTCGAGCTCGATCGGGTGGCCGAGCGCGGCGGGGAGATACGATTGCCAGGCGAGGAAATCGCGGGCAGTCGCGGCGAAGGCGATGGTGGCGTGGCGCTTCCCGGCGGGGCGGGCGAACAGGGCGATGTGGACCGTGCCCGACGCGTTGGCGAGGGTGAGCGGGCCGCCCCCGGCCTCCCATAACACCAGATCGGGGACCCGCACGAGGCCGAGGATCCTGGCATACCAGGCCTCCGCGGCGTCGCGATCGAGGACATGGACGTGGACGTGATCGATGGCCGTGAGAGCAGGAATCATTTCATCGCTTTCCGGAAGGCCGCGAGCCGCGGACTGTCAATGCATCACCGCGCCGGCGCCCTGGTGGATCTCGACAGGGCCCGTCGCCGTCATCCGCCGCAAAGCCAGCACCCAGCTCGCGTCGCAGCCGCTCACGACAGCGGGTGACGAGGTGCTCACGATCCACTGCACGCGCGGGAGCGCCCGGCGCAGGAGCGCGGGCAACGCCGCTTGCGACGCCAGGTCCTGCTGCGACTCGATATCGTCGATCAGGATCACCCCCTCGGCCTCGCGAGGATCCTTGTCGGGGTACGCGGCGGCGAGCGCGCGGAGGGCGAGCGCGCCGAAGGCGATCCGGTGGCGGATGCGGCGCGGGAGCTCGTCGAGCTCGACGCTGCGGCCATCGTCGTCGAACGTCGGCTCGAGGCGCGCCGAGTCGATGCCTTTGAGCTCCACGCCGGTGTCTTCGAGGAGCGCGGCGAGCACCTCGCGCAGCGCCTTCGCGAAGGTATCGAATCGACCGGGCTCGGCGCCGCTCGACCGCGCGAGCGCCGCGGCGATGCCCGCGAACGCGAGGACTTGCTTCGTCTCGCGGGTGAGATCGGCGTGGGTCGCGTCGTCGAAGCTCACCGCGGCGCGGACGTCGTGGCGGAGCCAGGTGCGCGCGGGCGCCGCGAGGAGCACCGGCGCCCGCGAGAACCAGCGCGCTCCCGAGAACGAGGTGAAGGCGAAGCCGCCCTCGGCGGCGCGGCGATCGAAGAGCGTCTGTTCACGGCGACGGAGGACGACCTCCTCGTCGCGCTCGGCCTCGAGGCGCGCGTTGGGGTTGAGCACGCGGAGCCGGTGGGGACGCGCGGGATCGTCGTCGCCGAGGATCCAGTCGGCCACCGCGAACGCGGGAGGGCCGCCGGGTCGCGCCGTCTGCACCACGGCGTGGCCGGGCCGCGTGGCGGCGATCGCCGCGAGGATCGCGGTCTTTCCGACGCCGTCTCCGCCGTAGAGGACCACGAGGCGCCGCGGCGCGCCGCGCTCGTCGTCGAGCGGGAGGATCAGGTCTTCCTGCGCGGACGCGCCGGAGAGTCGAATCTGCGAGAGCAGCACCGAGGGCGATGCTACCCCACTTCGGGCGCCGCGGCTCGCGCGGCGCGCGGGCGCTGATCCAGCCAGTACAGCCCGGCGGGAAGGACGAGCACCGCGGCCCCGAGACAGGCTATCTCGCCGAGCACCGCCGCGACACCGAGGCTCCGCACCGCGAGGTTCATCGAGCTCACCAGGGCCAGATACCCGAGCGTCGTCGTCAGGCTGCAGAGGATCACCGCGCCGCCCGTCTCGCGCAGCGCGAGGACGACGCTGCCGGGGCCCTCGCGGCGACACCGTTCCACGATGTTGACGGCGTAGTCGGCGCCGATCCCGAAGGTTACCGGCAGGGCGATGAAGTTCAGGAAATTCAACCGCACCTTCATCAGCACGAGGAGCCCGCCGAGCCAGGCGATGCCCACGAGGAGCGAGGCCAGCACGTACAGGGCATGACGCCGCCCGCGGAACGCGAACAGCACCACCACGAGGGTGGCCAGGAACGAGAACGAGACCGCCGGCGGCACCGCGGCGAGGATCGCGCCCCACATGTCCGCGTAGATCACCGCGCGACCCGAGCCGAGGACCACGCTCCGGTCGGGGAGCGCGGTGCTGCGATAAGCGTCGGCCCAGCGGAGCAGATAATGAGCGTCCTCGGTGTCCTCGGCCGGGCTGATGTAGACGATCCGGCCCCGGGTTCCATCGAGCTCGGTGAACGGGCGAGCGATCTCGGGCGGCAGGTCGGCCATGGCGAAGGGCCGGAGATCCGCGGGCGGCAGGTAGGGAGCGATGGAGTCGAACGCCGCGTCCGAGATCAGATGACGGCGGCGCGCGCGCTCGACGCGGGCCTTGATCTCCAGCAGCAGCGCGATCTTCTCCGGCTGGCGCTCCGGCACGAAGTCCTCGAGGGCGTGGAGATCCTCGAAGGGCCGTTGCCCCGGCGGCGCGGCGTCGCGGCGGGCGTACAACGCCGCTCGCAGCGGCGCCACCTGCTCGGGGCGATCGACGAGGATGGCCATCGCGTCGGAGCCGACATAGCCGGTGATCTCGTCGGCGAGGGCCTTGTTGCGGGACTCCTCGGCGCGCGCCCCCAGCTCGTTGCGGAGGTTTTTCATGTCGTACTCCATCGGATCCCGACGGATGTACTGCACGACGCTCACCGCGCCGAGCGCGGCGAGGCCCAGCCCGATCACGGCGATCGTCCCGGGAAATCGCGGCACGAGCCACGCGAAGGGGCGGCCGAACGCGCCCGCGAACGAGCTGCGGAATCGCCCGAAAGGGCCCTTCGGAGCGCTGGACTCGAAGGGCGCTACCCGCTCCATCACCACCAGCAGGCTCGGCATCACCAGGTAGGTCGCGAGCCAGCACAGCAGCATGCCCGCGCCGCCGATGACGCCGAAGTCGCGAAAGCCGCGGAACTCGGTGATCATCAGCGATCCATAGGCCGCGGCGGCCGCTGCGCAGGCGCCGAGAGTGGCAACCCAGGTCTCGGCGTGGGCTATCCGCACCGAGTCCGCCACGCCGGAGCCGCTCTTGCGAGCCTCCAGATACCGGGCAAGATAGATGATCCCGGCGTTGATGCCGTTGCCGGCGACGATGGTGAACAGGAACCCGGTGGCCAGGTTGAGGTGGCCAATCGTCAGCTCGGTGAAGCCGAACGTCCAGGCGACGCCGACGAGGATGGTGACCAGCATCGCCACCATCGAGCGGATGCGGAGAAAATAGAGGAAGACCACGCCGCCAATCAACGCGACGCCGGTGAGGCCGACCTCGATCAGATCGCGGTTGATCGCCGAGATCTCCGCGTTGCCGCTGTAGAGATCCCCGGCGAGGCCGTACGTCATCGAGGGGTGATACGACGCGAGCGATACCCGCTCTATCGCACCCTTGACCCGCCGGAGCGCCTCGGTGCTGCGGCCGAGATCGCTGCCCATCACCTGCGAGCGCGCGGCGACGACGAGGACCTTGCCGTCCTTCGACTGGTAGTAGCCGTCGGGGAAGCGCTCGCCGAGATCGCCTGTGGCGCCGAAGCGAGCGCGGATCTCGGCCAGATCGAGGGCCTTCGGCGGAGGCTCGGAGTCGAGCCAGGCGCCCGTCTCCCGGGCGACCTCGTACTCGGTGCGAGCGTCGATGTCGTCGCGCAGCCGGGCGAGATCCTCAACCCCGGCGTAGAGGCCGGCGCGGGGGCCGAGGAAGCCTTTCGCCTCGTGGAGGCCGTCCTCGACGCTGCCAATCCACGGGCTCCCGAGCTTCTCGAGCTCGATCACCAGCGCGTCGCCGGCCTTGCGCAAAGCCTCCTTCGGCGCCGGGCCCGCCGGGCCGTCGCCGGCGTGGAGCACGACGAAGAGGGTTGAAACACCCGCCGTCTTCCCGGCGACCCGGGACAGCTCGACCACGCTGGCGCGCCCCTCCGGCAAGAGGTGCTCGAACCCGGTGAGCAAGCGCAGGCGGAGCGCGAGCGCGCCGGAGGCGACGGTGAGGACCAGAGCGGCCAGCAGGACCTGAAACGGCCTCTCGATCTGGAGCGTCGCGAGGCCGTGGAAGAACCTGTCACGAGGTGCCGTCGTCACGATGGCTCCCGGCGGCGAGGGTGAGCGGAGCCGCGCGCCGGCTCCCGGTGGCGCGAGGCAATGACTGCACCGCTCCGGGCTCGTTCCAGCGGGGATCGAGGCCGAACTCGGCGCTCCAGTCCTTCTTCGTGAAGCGGCGGAAGGCGGCGAGCTGCTGCCCGAGGAAGCTCGTGGGGTACGTCGACTCGCCCAGCAGGCCATAGCCCGGCGGCTTGCGCCCCTCGGGGAGATACAGAGTCCCGAACATCCAGTCCCAGATGGCGAGCTTGGTCCCGTAGTTGAAGCCGTGGTCGCGCCACCGGCTCGAGTGGTGCCAGCGGTGCGCCTCGGGCCCGTTGATCACCCGCTGGAGCGCGCCGAGGCGAACGTCGATGTTCGAGTGGATGAACATCCCCCACACCGCGTCGAGGGTGCCCTTCATCAAGGCCACCTCGGGCGCGGCGCCGAGCAGGACCATCGGCGCGAACTCGATGGTCTGGTTGATCATGATCTCGAGGGCGTGCGAGCGCGAGCCCGCCAGCCAGTCGACCTGCTCGGCCGAGTGGTGGGCCTCGTGCGTCCGCCAGAGCACCGGATTCCGGTGCTGGAGCCGGTGAAACCAGTAGATGTAGAAATCGTGGACGACGAAGAACCCCGCGAGCTGCGCCCAGACCGGGAGACCACTGACCAGGTGCAGGCGCGAGAGCCCTGATTTCCCGTCGATCCACGCGATGAGACCGTTGATGGCGAGGCCGAGGACGTAGCTCTGCACCAGGGTGTAAAGCACGAAGTCGTCGAACCAGCCCTTGCGGAAGATCTGCTGGCCGGGATCGTACGGGAAGCGTCGTTCGAGCGCGATGTAGACCAGCGCCGAGAGGGCGATGGCGAGCGGTGAGAGGATCGCCCAGTCGGTCAGGTGAGACATCGGCTCTCTCGGGCTCAGCCCACGTGGGCGCCGTTGGCGCGCGAGGGCGGCGCGAGCGCGACGACGTTGCTCTTCGGGGACCTGTCCCGGGAGAGCTTCTTCTTCTGCGCGAGCTCCTTCTCGTAGACGCGCTTGACGCCGTCGCCGAGCGAGGCCTCGATGTCGCGGATCGTCGCCACCAGCTTGACGAGGCCGACGATCTCCACCGAGGCCGATTGATCGGTGCCCCACATCGCTCGATCGAGGGTGATGTGGCGCTCGACGAAGGTCGCCCCCAGCGACACCGCGGCCCAGGTCGGGGCGAGCCCCGTCTCGTGACCGGAGTAGCCGATCGGCAGATCGGGATACCGGTCCTTCAGCGTCGTCACCATGCGCAGGTTGAGCTGATCGAGCGGGCACGGGTACATCGACGTCGAGTGCGCGACCAGGAGCCCCGGGTGCCCGAGGTGCTCCACCGCCGTCTCGATCTCGTCCATCGTCGACATGCCGGTGGAGATCATCAGCGGACGCCCGGTCTGCTTCATGGCGCGGAGCAGCTCGAGATCCGTGAGCGCGGCCGAGGCGGCCTTGTAACAGGGCGGCTCGAACTGCTCCATGAAGGTGACGGCGTCCTCGTCCCAGCACGAGGCGAACCAGAGGATGTTGCGTTCGCGCGCGTAGCGATCGATCTCGGCGTACTCGCGCGCGCCAAACTCGATCTTGTGGCGATAGTCGATGTACGTCATCCGCCCCCAGGGCGTGTCGCGCTCGATGTACCACTGGTCCCGGGGGACGCATTTCTCCGGCGTGCGCTTCTGGAACTTCACCGCGTCGCAGCCCGCCAGCGCGGCGCCGTCGATCAGCTTCTTGGCCATGTCCACCGAGCCGTTGTGGTTGATGCCAATCTCGGCGACCACGAAGACGGGGTGCCCATCACCTACCGTACGATTTCCAATCTTCACCGCTGCAGACGTCGAACCCATGGGGAGCTCCTCGCATCGTTCGTCGCCCGGGCGCCCTGCCCGGGCCGATCAACACATTCACTGTTTGATGAGATCAAGAATCCACTCGGCGAAGCCGCGGAACGCTCCGTGGCCGCCGCTGGCGAGGCCGCGGTGGTGGACGAGCTCCAGCACGGCGGGAATCGCGTCGGCGGGCGCGCCGGTGAGGCCCACCGCGCCGAGGCGCTCGAGGACGGCGACGTCGTTGACGTCGTCACCGATGTACGCCGCCGTGTCCGCCGAGAAGCCAAGCTCGGCGAGGATGCCGTCGAGCTCACGACCCTTGTCCTTGACGCCGAGGAAGGCCCGGATGCCGAGCTTCTCGGCGCGCCGCGCCACGGACTCGGAGCGCTCGCCGGTGACGATGGCCACGGCGATGCCGGCGTCGCGGAGGCGCTCGACGCCCATGCCATCACGGACGCTGAAGCGCTTCAGCTCCTCGCCGCGCGCCGAGTAGTACACTCCAGCGTCGGTGAGCACGCCGTCGCAGTCCGTCAGCACAACCTTGGTCCGCCGGGCTCGACTGGCAAGCTCTTGCAGGGGCGGAGTGTGTCGATTGGTGATCACCGGATCACCAGGCCGTGAAGCCGCCGTCGACGACGACGTTGGAGCCCGTGACGTAGCTCGACGCCTCGCTCGCGAGGAACACCAGCGCTCCGGCGAGCTCGGTCGGCTTCGACATGCGGTCGAGCGGCGTCTTGCGGGCGTAATTCGCGATGAAGTAGGCGTCTTGCCCGTTCTCGACGCCGCCCGGAGACAGCGTGTTGCAGCGAACGCCGGCCTTACCCCAGTACGCGGCGACGAAGCGCGTGAGGGCGATGACGGCGCCCTTGGTGGCCGGGTACGCCGCCGACTTGAAGAACGACTGCGTGCCGTCAGGCTTCTGGTAGAGGGCCTGATCCGGCGCGACGATGCCATACGTCGAGGCGATGTTGATGATGCTGCCGCGGCCGCGGCGCGCCATCTCGGCGCCGATCGATTGACAGCAGAGGAACGTCCCGGTGACGTTGACGTCGAGCGAGCGCTGCCAGAGCTCGAGCGGGTAATTCTCGAAGCGCGAGAGCTCGGCGCCGGCCGCCGGGCTCTCGAACATGTCGTTGATGGCAGCGTTGTTGACGAGCACGTCGATCTGGCCGAAGGCGTCGAGGGCGCGGGCACGCAGCCCGTCGACGGATTCCCGACGGGTGATGTCGCATCCGACACCCAGGGCTCCGCCGCCGAGCTCGAGGGCCAGGCCCTGACAGGCCTTCTCGTCGAGATCGACGGCGACAACGCGCGCGCCGGCGTCGCGGAGAGCGCGGCAATGGTTCCGGCCGAGGAGGCCGACCGCGCCCGTGACGACGGCGACGCGGCCGTCGAGCGAGAAGAGTTCGTGGTGGCTCATCGAGGGATCCTCAGCTCTGCGGCTTCGGCTTCATGTGGAAGTTGGTCGTCTTGCGGAACACCGGCTCGACCGGCTCGCCGCGGAGACGAGCCTTGACGTCGCCGGCGTCGACGGCGGCCTTCAGGATCGGGAGCACCTCGCGATAGGCACTCAGGATGTGCTCCACGTCGGCGTCGGAGTGGGAGAAGCACATCGTGTGAAACCCGCCCCAGAGCACGCCGCGCGCCAGCATCTCCTGCTGGACGAGGGACTTCATCTCCAGCGGGTTTGCTCGGCTCCCCGTGAAGGTGACGATCGAGCGGTACTCGTACCCGGCGCAGCTCGTGCAGTCGAGGCCGAGCTCCTTCGCGAGCGCGTTGTAGCCGTCCTTGAGCTTCTTGCCCTGACGGGCGAGGTGCTCGGGGACGCGCTTGTCGCGGAGCTCCTCGATCGTGGCCTTGGCGGCGGCGAGCGAGAGGGCCTCTCCACCGAAGGTGGTGAAGAAGAACACGTCTTTCTCGCAGAGCTTCATCACGTCGCGGCGGCCGCTGAGGATCGAGAGCGGCATGCCGTTGGCGACCGCCTTGGAGAAGCACGCGAGATCGGCCTGCACGCCGTAGAACTCCTGCGCTCCGCCGACGGCCATGCGAAATCCAGTCCACATCTCGTCGAAGATCAGGAGCGTGCCGTTCTTCTCGCAGAGGGCCTTGAGGCCCTGGAGGAAGCCCGGCTTCGGCGCCTCGAACACTGTCGGCTCGAGGATGATGCAGGCCACGTCGGCGTCGAGCGCCTCCTCCACGGAGCGGAGATCGTTGTACTGGAAGGTGAACGTGAGGTCCTTCGAGGCCTGGGGGATACCCGCGCTCCTGTCGGTCACGCCGATGTACCAATCGTGCCAGCCGTGGTAGCCGCAGCAGAGCACCTTGTCGCGGCCGGTGAAGGCGCGGGCGAGGCGCACGGCCGCGGTGGTGACGTCGCAGCCCGTCTTGCTGTAACGCACCATCTCGGCGCCGGGGACCACCTCGCGCACCAGCTCGGCGACCTCGACCTCGAGCGGGTGCATGAGAGAGAAGGTGATGCCTTCCTGGAGCTGAGCGACGATGGCCTGATCGACGGCGGGATAGGCGTACCCGAGGGAGAGCGGGCCCACGCCCATCACCAGATCGATGTACTCGTTGCCGTCCACGTCCCACACGTGCGAGCCCTTGCCGCGCGCGAGGTACTTGGGAGCCACGCCGCGGATCCACTGGCCAGGCCCCTTGGCGAGCGTCTGGGTGCCCGCCGGGATGAGGCCGATGCTGCGCTCGAAGATCTGGTTCGACCGCGCGATCTCGGGGTATCGCGCCTGCTCGGGGAGAGTCGACATGGGTTTTCCTCGCGGGGCGCTCAGGCGAGCGCCTCCTGGATCCGATTGGCAATCTGGGGGCCGGTGAAGCCCTCGAAGGCGAGCACGCCGGCGAGGCGGCCCGGGGTGAACCACCGCTCGCGCAGGGCGAAGGGCAGGACTCGGCCGGTGACTCCGCGTGAGAGCAAGAGCTCGGCCACGATCGAATAGAGGCCACCGGTGAGGAAATGATCCTCGACGGTGACGGTGAGCCGACAGGTGCTGACGGCGTCGAGGACGGCGGCCTCGTCGATCGGCTTCACGGTGCGCAGGTTGACGACCCGCGCGGCGATCCCCTGCTCGGCGAGGCGATCGCGCGCCGAGAGGGCCTCACGCAGCAGGAAACCATAGGTGAGGATCGCCACGTCGGTGCCAGTCCCGAACGTCTCGGCCTTGCCGGCGACGAAGGGCTCGTGGTGCGGGGCGGCGGGCTCGACGCCGCAGAAGCGCAGGTAGGCCGGCGCGCGCGAGGCGATGAAGGTGGGAAGACAGGCCACGAGCTCGGCGCGATCCGCCGGGCAATACACCTGCATGTTGGGGATGCCGCGCATCAGCGACACGTCCTCGATCGCCTGGTGCGTGGGGCCGTTGCCGTCCGAGAGGAACCCGGGGACGGCGCCGACCAGCTTGACCGGGAGATTGGCAATCCCGACGTCGGTGCGGATGAACTCGAAGGCGCGGAGCGTGAGGAACGTCGCCAGCGCGTGCGCGACGGGGGTGCGACCGCGGAGCGCGAGGCCGGCGGCGGCGCCGATCATCGTCTGCTCGGCGATGCCGACGTCGATGAAGCGCGCGCCCAGCTTGCCGGGCAGGTTGCGGATCGCCCCGCGGTTCTCGGCGGTCATCACCACGAGATCGGGATCGCGCTCGGCGATGGAGAGGAGGGTCTCTTCGTAGGTGGGGTTCATCGGATCCTCTCAGCGCACCATCAGGGTTTCGGAGGTGAGCTCGGCGCTCGCCTCGCCGTGGAGCTCTCGCTTCAGCGCCTCGATCTCGGCCGCGGTGAAGTCGACGAACCAGCGGTCGGCGCGCCGCTCGATGCTGGGCAGTCCCTTGCCGCGGACGGTGCGGGCGATGATCGCCGTCGGGTGGCCGGGCTCGACCGGGAGCTTCTGGTAGGCCCGATCGAGCGCGGCGAAATTGTGACCGTCGACCGTCATCGCCGACCAGCCAAAGGCCCTGAATTTCGCGTCGATCGGCTCGAGCGGGATCAGATCCTCGGTGGCGACGTTGGCCTGAAACTCGTTGCGATCGACGATGAGGACCAGGTTGTCGAGCTTGTGGGCCTGGGCGACGAGGCACCCTTCCCAGATCGAGCCCTCGTTGAGCTCGCCGTCGCCGACGATGACGAAGACGCGGTTGTCGCCGCCGCGGAGCTTGATATCCAGGGCGACGCCGATGGAGACGGAGAGCAGGTGTCCGAGCGATCCCGAGTGAAACTCGATTCCCGGGACCGCGCGGTTCGGGTGCCAGTAGATCGAGTCGTGGGTCTCGAGGTGGTTCGCGAGGCGGCGCGCTTCCAGGAAGCCGAGCTCGACGAGCGTGCCATAGAGCGCCGGGACGTCGTGCCCCTTCGAGAGGAAGAAGTAGTCGCGGCCGGGATCACGCACGGTCGCCGGCGAGACGCGGAGGACCCGCGAGTACAGGTGAGCGAGGATGTCCGCGCACGAGAGGGAAGCGCCGATGAAGCAGCCTCCATTGGTGGCCATGCCGAGGATGTGCTCGCGCACGCGGAGCGCGAGGGCGCGCAGATCGGCCTCTTCCGCCGCGCCGAAAGGCGTCGTTCTGGGGTCTTTCACGTGGTCGTCTCCAGCGCGCGCGTCATCGCGCCACTCACGGTTCGCAGCTCGTCCAGGTGATGGCGATACCAGTTCACGCCCGCGTACTCGTGGTTGAGGGCAAAGATGTCCGGTCGCGCGACGAGGAGGGCGAGGATGTCCTCGAGGGGAAAAATGGGCCGCGCCGCCGTCCACAGCTTGTCGTAAACGGCGCGGATGAAGGCATAGTCTGCCGGGTAATCGATGGTGAAGCGGTGGATCATCGAGTAGTCCCGGCCCTTCTCCCAGACGACGCTCCCGAGGCGGAACCGCTCGGGGCGCTCCCAGAGAAAGGGAGTGGTGTGCTCGCGCTCGAAGGGCCGGTCGGCCTCGCGAAAGGCCTGCTCGAGCGCGTCCATCGTCATCACCTCGACGTCGTTGCCGTCGGGGTAGGTGGGCGGGTGAAGGTTGCTCACGAAGTCGTGGGCGTCGGGCTGCTCGTGGAAGAAGCCGAGGACTCGATCGATCACGCGCGGATCGATGAGAGGGCAATCCGAGGGGATCTTGACGACGACATCCGCTCTGGCGGCGAGGGCCGCGTGGTAGTGGCGGTCGAGGAGATCGGTCGGGTGGCCGCGAAAGCAGTCGACCCCGGCGGCCCGGGCGATGTCCACGATCGGATCGTCCGCGGGGCTCGTGGTGGTGGCGACGGTGACCGAAAAGGGCGTCTTCGCCGCGGCGACCCGCTCGATCATCCGCTGCAAGAGGGGCGCGCCGGCGAGCGGCAAGCGCACCTTGTCGGGGAGCCTCGTCGACCCGGTGCGGGCCTGGATCACGACCAGTGTCTTCACGCGTGGACCTCATCGCGCCGCGCGGGGCGGCTCTTTCGAGAATGGTTGACGGGGCTCTCTTCGAGCAGCGCGCGGGCCACGGCGGCGATGTTCGAGGCCGCGCGCCCGTGCTGAAGCGGGAGCAAGCGGCGCAGCTCCTCGTCGGGGAAGAACGAGTGAACCTCCTTGCCGAGAGCGACTCCCACGTAGGCGAGCGAGGAGTACTTGCAGAGGAGTACGTCGCAGTTGGCCACCATCTCCTCGGCGCTGCCGGTGGTGAAGACGCGGGCGTCCGGCGCCCAGCGCGCGAGCTCGGCCAGGGCCCGCGGGAGCTTCTCGTTGGGATGGAGCTTGAAGAAGAGCGGGCGCCCCGCGGCGAGGCGCCTGGCCTCGTCGATGAAGCCTTGGCGATCTTCGTACCAGAAGACCTCGCGCACGTCGGAGGTGCAGCAGAGGACGTAGCCGCGGTGCGGAAACTCGTTACGCTGATAGCGGGCGCAGTCGTCGAAATTGGGGATGCCGGTGACGACCATCTTTTCGGGGCGCACGCCGCGGCTGGCGAAGAGGTCGCGGTAGCCGGGGCTGGCGACGCAGAAGCGGTCGTAGCTGTCGCTGAGGCCGGTCGCCGAGGTGCCGGCGAGCCAGCCCGGCAGGGCGCGGACGCGCTTCACGAGGGGGAAGAGCACGCTCTCCGGGTCGGTCATCCCCTCTTGCACCAGGATGGATGGGACGCGGCGGACGAGGTCGGGCGTGAGCAGGTCCGAGCAGTGGAAGACGAGATCGTAGCCCCCGCGCGCGCCCCGATCGTCGATGGGGAGATCGTGGGCCCGGAGGTGATCGAAGCAGCGCTCGCGCAGCTTGTGGCCGCCGATGGTCGACTCGAGCGCTCCGAGGCGCAAAGCGGCCTCGAAGTCGAGGTTGCCGAAGTAGGGAGAGAAGGCGTGCTCGTGCTCGGGGAGCTCGCTCGCGATCTGCTGCATCTGCGTCGTCTGGTTGATCGATCCGCAGATGAAGAGGATCCGTTTTCGGTCGTTCATGATTGGATTCCTCCGGGGCCGCTCAGTGTGGAAGGAGCAGGCGTGTGGATCGATTTTTCGTCCTTCATCAACAGGAGGGCGAGGTAGCCGAGCACGATGAAAAACAGCTCTTTCGTCCGCTTGATGAGCACGAAGGCGACCCCCACCGTCGCCGCCTCGGGGACGCCCAGGGCAGCAAAGAACGCGACGTAGCCGGCATCGAGGACCCCGAGGGCCCCGGGCACGAAGAATGCCAGAGAGCGCAGCATCACCACCACGACCTCGAGCGAGAGCACCTCGGTGAACCCGAGCGAGACGTGGAGTAGCTGGAGGATCACCCAGGTCTCGACGGCCTCGGTGAGCCACATGCCGAGGAGCAGAGTCAGGGAGCCGAGGAGGGCGGCGCGGCGTTCGCGGAAGAGCACCGCGAAGCGACGATCCGTGTCGAGGAAGGAGCCTTTGCGAGGCTCGAGCCAGCGGGCGAGCGCCGGGATCGGCAGCCGCGCCAGGAGCCCGTGCGAGCGACCGGCGAGCTGCCCGGCGACGAGCGCCCACGAGAGCAGGAGGGCCGAGGCGAAGAGCCCCAGCGCCGCCGCAGCGACGATCCATTGGAGGCCACGCAGGCCGAGGAGCGGGGTCGAGACCCGCCGCAGCGTCGCGAAGCCGAGGCCGAGGGCGAGCGCCGCGTAGAGGGCGTTGGAGAGGACGACGAGCGCCTTCTTGGCGCCGAGCCCCGCGAGCCCGTCCGGCAGCGCGACGCCGCAGCGGCGGAGGAGGAGATACGGGTTGAGCGTGCCAGAGACGGCCGCCCCCGCGGGGACGCTCATCAAGAGAGCTTCGGTGGAGAGGACCACGGGGAGGAGCCGTGAGCGCGCGACTTTTTGACCCAGGACCGCGAGGATCCGGCGAAACGCCTCGACGTGGAGAGCGAGCCCGACGAGATAGGGAACGAGCACGAGGAGCACCGGCGCGCCCACCGCCAGCGCCAGCGACGCTGCCCGCGCGAGATCGGCGCCCCGCAGCGTGCGAAGCAGCAGCGCCGCCGCGGCCACGACGGCCGCTCCGCGGAGGAGCATGCCTCTCGTGGACGAGCTCGCGCCCGGCGGTGCTGGAGGTAAACTGGCTTCTATCATCGCAGAGTGGAGTTAATGAATCTCGGGTCATTAATTCGGCAAAAAGTGGCGCAGAGCACGAGCACAGGAACCCTCGCCAGAAGGCCGATGGCCTCGGGGAGCGCTCCGCGACGGGATCTGCGCGCGACTTCGCCGGGGCGGTGCCTGGTTTGAAGCACCACGTGGTCCGGCATCGAATGAACCAGCACGGGGCAAAATTCACCCCTGTGCGAACAAAAGAACCCTGTTCTGGGCGCTCTCGCGCCACGCAGACTATCTGTCCTGATTATTCAATCAAATCAATGGAATTGGCATTGAGAAATCATGAAGAACTGTATTTGCACAGCCATGAGCATTCGAATGATCGCCAGCGGACAGCAGGCGTGCGGAGGCGCGCGCCGCACCTTGGGGAACGATGGGCGCGCGACAAGGGCGCATCTTCAATGAGCCGCCATCGACGGGCCCCCGCTCTTCGACTTGCCGAGCAGGAGCACCAGCGGGAGGGAGCACACGAAGAGCACGCCGGTGACCCAGAACGTGTCACCGAACGACATCACGGCGGCCTGCACGCTGACGGCGCCGTCGAGGATCTTGAGCGCGAGGGCGTGCGCCGAAACGGCGTCGTATCCCTTCGAGATGAACCCCGCCGTGAGCATGCCGACCCGATCGATCACCCCTTGATCCGAGGAGCCGACGTGGGCCGCCAGCATGGCGCGGTGGTAGGTCTGCCGCTGCGCGAGCAAGGTGGTGAGCAGGGCAACACCGATGCTCCCGCCGAGCTGGCGAGTCAGGCTGAAGAAGCCCGCTGCCGCGCTGATGTCCGCCTTCGGGATCGGGCCGAGCGTGGCCATGTTCAGCGACAGAAACATCATCACGGTGCCGAACGAGCGGATCATCAGGGGAGAGAACAGGTCGCCTGCGCCGGTCGCCGGGTTGAGCCGGCCGAGCTGGAGCAGCGCCGTGACGATGATCAGCGAGCCTGCGACGAGGAGCGTGCGCGGGTCGAACTTGCCGAGGAGCTTGGCCACGATCGGCATGGCGACGGCCGACGCCAGGGCGCCCGGGAGCAGGAGCATCCCGGTCTGCTGCGAGGTGAAATGAAGGATCGATTGGGCGAAAATCGGCACGGAGAAGAGCGCGCCGTAGAGGCCCATGCCGACGATGACCGAGAGGATGCTGCCCGCCCAGAGCGAGCGGTGGCGCAAAACGCGGAGATTGACGACGGGATGATCGGCGGCGAGCTGGCGCCGCACGAAGACGACGAGGCTCACCGCCGCGATCACCGAGAGGCCGACGATGAAGGGAGAGTCGAACCAGTCGTCCGACTGGCCCTCTTCGAGCACCGTCTGGAGGCAGCCGAGGCCCGCGGCGAGCAAGGCAATCGACGTCCAGTCGACGCGGTTCTTGTCGCGCTGGGCCTCGGGTACGTCCTCCGGGAGGAAGGAGATACACATCATCACGGCGGCGATGCCGACCGGGATGTTGATGAAGAAGATCCACCGCCAGCCGATGTTGGTGACGATGTATCCCCCGAGGGTCGGCCCTATGGTCGGACCGGCGATGACGACAGCGCCGAAGAAGGCCTGGGCCATGGCCTGCTCCGACTTCGGGAACGTCTCGAAGAGGAACGATTGCGCCTTGGCCAGCAGGCCTCCGCCGCCCAGGCCCTGGAGGACCCGGGCGATGACCAGCGTCGGCAGGTTGGTGGAGACGCCGCAGAGGATCGAGGCCAGCGTGAAGGCGATGAGCGAGAAGATGAAATAGCGCTTCTTGCCGAAGCGATCGCCCAGCCAGGCCGTGAGCGGGAGGATGATGACGTTGGCGACAGCGTAGCTCGACACGACCCAGCTCACCTGGCTCAGCGTGGCGCCGAGCGAGGCCTGCATCTCCGTCAACGCGACGTTGACGATGCTGGTGTCGACGACCTCGAGCAGCGCTCCGAGCGCGACCGAGACGGCGATGAACCACTTGAGGTTGGCGCGCGGGGCCACCGCGGGCGCAGGGCTGCTATCGAGGGCTGCGGCGGTCATGGTGGCTCCGCTACTTCCGCGTGTCGACCGAGAGCTCGGCGCTCATCCCGGGTCGGAGAAGCATGCCTTGCGGGAGATCATGGAGCTTGATCCGCACCGGGATCCGCTGCACGACCTTGGTGAAGTTGCCAGTCGCGTTGTCGGGCGGGAGCAGGCTGAAGCGAGCCCCGGTGGCGCCGGAGAAGCTCTCGACCTCGCCGTGGAGCTTCACCCCGGGATAGGCGTCGATCTCCACCTCGGTAGGCGAGCCGACGCGCATGGCGCCGAGCTGGGTCTCCTTGAAGTTGCCAGTCACCCACGACGACTGGGTGGTGACGAGCTGCACGATCGCCTGCCCGGGCGCGACCATCTGGCCGACGGCGATCGTCTTCTTCGACGCCGTACCGCGCTGCGGCGCGACGATCTTGGTGTAGGTGAGCTCGAGCGCGGCGAGATCGCGCGCGGCCTCGGCCGTGCGGACCTGCGCGTGCGCCGTGCGGGCCTTGGCGCGCGCCTGATCGATGAGCGCGTCGACGTCGCTCGATTGCGTGAGCTTGGCGTTGGCCTCTTGCACGCGGCTGACGGCGGTGGAGGTCGAGGCCTGGAGCGAGGCGAGGTGCGCCTTGGCCTGCGCGAGCGCGGCGTCCGCCGTGGAGAACTGCGCTTGCGCCTGCTCGATCGTCGACTCGGCGAGGGCGCCGCTGGCGATGAGCTTCTTCGTGCGATCGAGATCGCCGCTGGCCTTGTCGCGCGTGGCCTGCGCCGACGCGACCTGCGCGACGCCCTCGGCGATCTGCTGTCGAGACGCGCCCGCGAGGCTCGACGCGCCCTGGAGCGCGGCCTCGGCGACCGACTTGTTGCCGCGCACGTTGATCTCGGCGACGCGGGCGTCGACGTCGGCGCCGTCGGCGGCGACGTTCGCGGCCTCGACCATCGCCTCGGCCTGCGCCAGCCGCGCCTTCGCGGGCTCGGGGTCGAGATCGGCGATGGGATCGCCGGCCTCCACCGCCTGGTTCTCCGTCACGTAGACCTTCACCACCGCGCCCGCGGTGCGCGACGGCACCGCCACGACGTCCGAATCGACCTGCGCGTCGTCCGTCGTCTCGAGCCCGCGATGCGCGAGATACCAGCCTCCGCCGCCGAGGGCGACGGCGGCGGCGATGGCCATCGGGATGACGGGCAGGCGCCTGGCCTTCGCCGGAGGAACGGCGGCGGCAGCAGGCGACTCGATCTCGACTTCGGGGCGAGCAGCGACGGCCGGTGTGGACGAGCTCATGATCGCAAATCCTCTTCGTTGCCAGGGCGCGCACGAAGCGACACCGTTAAGGCAACCATCTGTTGCGAAGATATACCGCGACCCTAGCTTTCGCAACTGGTTGTGGCCATAATTCTGGGTCAGGGCATTCCGCCCCCGTTTCGAGGTAGTTTCCAGCACCATGGACAGTCCGCACGACGACGAGGCGCAGCAGCGCAAGCGACGCACCGGAGAGCACGCGGCCCGCGTCGGCGGCCGGAGCGAGCGCGTCGTCCGCGACGTGCTAGGAGCGGCGGCGAAAGAGCTGGCGCGCGCGGGCTACGCGGCGCTGCGCATGGACGACGTCGCCGCGGCCGCCGGGGTCAACAAGACCACGATCTACCGGCGCTGGCCGACGAAGCCCGACCTCGTGCGCGCGACGATCAAATCGCTGAACGAGGGCACCCGCGTGGCGCCGGACCTCGGCTCGATCCGCGCCGACCTGCTCGCCATGATCAGCGAGCTCCTGGTCCGGATGGAGAACCCCGAGAAGCGCTGCATCGCGCGGATGATCACCGCCGAGATGGATCAGCCCGAGGTGCGGGAGCTGGTGCGCACGCTGCGCGAGGAGCACTTCATCCCGTGGAAGACGGTGATCGCGCGGAGCATCGAGCGCGGCGAGCTGCCGGCGCGGAGCGACGCGCGGCTGATCGTCGATGTCATCCTCGGCACGGTGATGGGCGGGGTGGTCCGCTTCCAGGAGCACCACGATCCCGGCTATTTCGCCGCCATTGTCGAGCTCGTCGTCGCCGGCGCGAAGCACGGCGGGGCCATCCGCAGCGACGACGCGGGCGAGGGTGCGCCCGTCCACGCGAAGCGCTAGGGTCGCGCCGTGCAGCGACTCGTTGAAGGCATCCACCACTTCCGCGAGAACTATTTTGCCGAGAATCAAAGCCTCTTCGAGCACCTGGCCCGCGACGGGCAGACCCCGGAGACGCTGTTCATCACCTGCAGCGACTCGCGCGTCGTCCCGAACCTGATCACCAGCGCCGCGCCGGGCGAGCTCTTCATCGTGCGCAACGTGGGCAACATCGTCCCCTCCGTCGCCCGCGGGATGATCGGCGGCGTCGCGGCGGCGATCGAGTACGCGGTCCAGGTGCTCAACGTCGAGAACATCGTCATCTGCGGCCACACGCAGTGCGGCGCGATCGATGCGATCCTGGATCCTTCGCGCGTGCGGCACCTCGACTTCGTCTCGCGCTGGCTGAGCGAGTCGGAGGTGATCCCGAACCTCCTCCGCGACAAGTACGCGCACCTGGAAGGCGAGGCGCGCCTCGTCGCCGCCGCAGAGGAGAACGTGCTCGTGCAGCTCGAGAACCTGCGCTCGTACCCGTTCATCAGCAGCCGCCTCGACGCGGGGACGCTCAAGGTCGCGGGCTGGGTCTTCAAGATCGCGACGGCGCAGGTGTTCGGCTACGACCCGGTGGTGCAGCAGTTCGTCTCGTTCGCGAGCTCGCCCGCGCCGCCGTGACCGGCCGCGCTTGGCGCCCCGCGCCGACCTCGGTAATGCTCTCCCCGAGCCCATGCGCCTTCGATCGCTCCTCGCTGCCCCGGTCGTCCTCCTCGCCACCGCCTCGCTGACGCTCGCCGCTCCGGCGTTCGCCGACTCGCCCGAGGCCGAGGCCCTCGGCCGCGGGGCCGCGGCGATCGCCCGCGGCGACTATCCGCTCGCCGAAAAGGAGTTCGCGTCGGTGCGATCCGGGACGAAGGAGCGCGCCGAGGCGCAGCTCGCCGTGGCGCGGATCCAGCTCCTCACGGGGCGCTTCGCCGAGGTCGAGAAGACGGCGAAGGCCGCTGCATCCGGCGGCAAAGAGGCCAGGGCCGAGGCGGCCGCGATCCGCGGAGAGGCCCTGGCGGCGCAGGGAAAGACGGCCGAAGCGATCGCCGTGCTGAAGGAGGTCGAGCCGCTCGACGAGGCCCGCCGCGCGCGGCTGCTCCTCGGTGAGCTCTTGATCCGGAGCGGCAAGCGGACCGAGGCCAAGGCGCCGCTGCTCACGCTCGTGCAGGACTACAACGACGACAAGATCACCGCGCAGGACGCCGTCGGCCTCTCGATGGTGGGGCGCGCGGCGCACCTGCTCCGCAGCCCGCGCGACGCCAACGAGGCCTACAACGCCGCCGAGAAGGCCGGCGCCAAGAAGATCGTCGAGACGCTGCTGTGGCGGGCCGAGCTCTTCCTCGACAAGTACGATCCAGGCCACGCCGGCGAGGTCGTCAAAGAGGCCCTGAAGCTCGCCCCGAAGGACCCTTTTGCCCACGTGATGATGGCCCGGGTCAAGCTCGAGAACTCGATGGATTTCGAGGCCGCCGAGAGCGAGGTGACGCAGGCGCTGGAGGTGAATCCGAACCTGCCCGAGGCCTATTTCGTGCGCGCCGGGCTCTCGCTCCGCGACATGGAGATAACCGCCGCCGACGCCGCCGCCGACAAGGGGTTGAAGATCGATCCCGAGAACCTCGAGCTGCTCTCGATGAAGGCGGCCATCCGGTTCCTCGCCGACGACAAGCCCGGCTTCGAGAGCGTGAAGGCGCGAGTCTTCGCGCTGAACCCTGGGTATTCGAGCTTCTTCCAGATCGTGGGCGAGTACGCCGAGTGGGAGCACCGGTACGCCGACATCGTGCGGATGATGAACGAGGCCGTCACCGTCGATCCGCAGGACTCGAAGGCCTATGCCACCCTCGGGCTCAACCTCATCCGCGGCGGCGACGACGATCCGGGCGTGGTCGCCCTGAAGAAGGCCTGGGACAAGGACAAATTCAACGTCCGCGTCTACAACACGCTCAACCTCTTCGAGAAGGATCTCGCGACCGAGTACGTGACCGTCCCCGGGCAGACGTTCAAGATACGGTATCAGAAGGACGAGAGGGCGATCCTCGAGCGCTACGTGCCGAGGATGCTGGAAGAGGCCTGGGGCTCGATGGTGCAGCGTTACGGCTTCACCCCGAAGACGCCCGTGCAGATCGAGCTCTACGCCGATCAGGAGCAGTTCAGCATCCGCACGAGCGGGCTCCCCAACATCGGTATCCAGGGCGTGTGCTTCGGCCAGACGCTGGCGGCGATGAGCCCCGCGGCGGGCGCCTTCAACTGGGGTAACGTGATCTGGCACGAGCTCGGCCACGTGTTCGCCATCCAGATGTCGAAGAACCACGTGCCGCGCTGGTTCACCGAGGGTCTGAGCGAGTACGAGACCATCGTTCGAAGGCCCGAGTGGAAGCGCGAGGAGGATCCGGCGCTGTTCGCCGGCCTCCAGGGCGGCCGCATCCCCGCGGTCGACAGCTTCAACAAGGCCTTCACCCACGTCGACGACGTGGAAGACGTGACGATGGCCTACTTCGCGGCGAGCCAGATCCTGGTCTACATCGCCCAGGAGTACGGCTTCCCCAAGGTGGTGGCGATGCTGCCGCGCTGGGGCAACGGAGAGCGGACGCCGGAGGTGGTGAAGGAGACGCTCGGGATCACCTCGGACGAGCTCGATCGGCGGTTTCGAGCGTGGCTGTTGCCGCGGCTCTCCCGGTACACGAAGCAGTACGTCCCCGATCTCCACTCCCCTCCCCTCGACGACGCGCGCAAGGCCGCCAAGGCCGCTCCGACGAACGCCAAGAAGATGGTCGAGCTGGCGCTGGCGCTCTTCGCCGACGGCCAGAAGCCCGAGGGAGAGGCCATGCTGGCCGAGGCGCTGCGCCTCGATCCGAAGCAGCCCGACGCGCATTTCGTCAAGCTGCGGATGGCAATGCACGACAAGAACTTCGACGAGGCGGGCAAGCTCGTCGCCACGATGATCGCCGACGGGCACGACGGCTATGCCGTGCGGATGAAGTCGGCCGATCTCGCCGAGGCCCGCAAGGACACGGTGCGCGAGAAGACCGATCTCGAGGCCGCGTCGAAGCTCGATCCCACCCAGGTGGAGCCGATTCAAGGCCTCTACGATCTGGCGCACAAGCAGCAGGACGGCGACGAAGAGCTGCGGACGCTGCGGCTGCTGGCCTCGCTCGATCAGCACGATCGCAAGGTGTGGGGGATGCTCCTCGAGAAGCTCGTGCAGAAGGGCCTCTGGGCAGAGGCCGTGACCATCGGGGAAGGAGCCCTGTTCGTCGACGTGGCCAGCCCCAAGATCCACCGGCTCTACGCGCGCGCGCTGGCCCGCACCGGGCGCTTCGTCACGGCGGTGTACGAGCTCAACAGCGCCATCGTGTGCAAGCCGAAGCCGAAGGATCAGGCGGAGATCTACGCCGAGCTCGGCCGGGCGTACGACAAGCTGAAGAGCCCCGAGCTCGCCGCCAAGGCGCGGGAATACGGCAAGCAGGTCGCCAGCGCGCCCGCGGTCCATGACGACGACGACGGCAGTCCGACGAAGGGCCATGGCCGCGGCGGCTGACTGCTGACGGCTGACAGGGAGAGAGAGGCGATATCCAGAGATACCGCCCCTCCCTCTCGCGCCCCGGCTCACTTCTTCAGGTGATCCTTGATGCTCTGCACCGACGTCAGGTGCTCACGCAGCGTGGGCAGCGTGCTCGTCGCGAAGGCCTTCAGGTCGGGATCCTTGGCGTCCTTGGACATCTTGTCGAAGGTGTCGACGTCGTTCTTGTGGTCGTCCACCATCGCGTCGATGTACGCCTTGTCGAAGTCGGCGCCGGTCTTCTTGGCCAGGCTGTCGATCTTGTCCTGATGCTTCTTGTCGAGCTGCTGCGGCAGCGTCAGGCCCTTTTGCTGAGCGAGCTGCTGGAGGCGGCCGTTCACCGCGGTGTGGTCGTCGACCATCCGCTTGCCGAACTGCTTGACCTCGTCGGCCATCGTCTTCTGCTGGGCGAGCTGCCCCGCCCGGACCTCGTACAGACCCCCTTGCGCTGCGTCGTCGACGAACTCGCGATCTTGCTTCACGAGCGGACCCGGCTTGGGGTTGGCCTGAACACCGTCGTGCGGCGGCTGGCTCTGGGAGAGCGCCTCGGCGGCGGGCAAGCTCGCTGCGGCAAGGACTGCAGCGAATAAAATGGACCTCGTCATCCTGCTCCTCCGTTCTGGTTTTCCGGCGCCCGGCGGCGGGCGCCGAGCTTGCGACGGAAGCCTCGTGAACCTCGCCCGCGACGGCAAGGGGAGCGCGCGACGAATATCGATGGTCGAGCCCGCGCGGCGATCACCTCTCGCCCATGGGCGCGAGGTGCACGGCGGGTAGCGACACGAAGTGCGATGAGGCCGGCCGTCAGGCGAGCAGGCCGGCCTCGGCCATGAAGGCGCGCTCGACCTCGGCGTAATCGACCTCGACGTCGAGGCGCGCGAGCACCGAATAGAAGCCGAACTGAAGGCGGTTCATGAACAGGATCCCCGGCGGGAGCGGGGCTATCTCGTCGGCCTTCATGGTGCGGGCCTCCATCGCCAGATCCTTCACGCCCTGAACGAGGCTGGCCACGTAAGGGCGGGTGATGCGGTAGGGGCGATCGAAGATCGGATCGAAGCAGCGGCGCGAGTAGGCGATCGCCAGCTCTTCGTAGCGGCCTCCGCGGGTCTCGAGGATCACCGCCGAGGCGCGGGCGAAGGCGGCCTCGTCGCGGAGCAGGGCGGCGCGGTGCACCTCGACGGCGTCGACGAGGCGCTGGCCGACGATCGGTTGCACGCAGCCGAAGTCGAGGAAGGTGATCTGGCCGCCGGGCTGGAAGAGGTAATTGCCCGGATGTGGATCGGCGTTGAAGGCCCCTCCGACGAGGTTGCCTTTGAAGACGAAGCGCCAGAGTGTCTCGGCCCAGGCGCGCCGCTCGGCGGGCGTGCCACAGGCGGCCTCTTCCAGCGTCGTACCGCGGGCGAAATCGCTGGTGAGCACGCGCTTGCTCGACCTTTCGGCCCAGACGCGGGGGACGCGGATGGTGGGATCGCCCTCGTGAAGAGCGATGAAGCTGTTCTGGCGCTCGGCCTCGAGGGTGTAATCGAGCTCTTCGCGGAAGCGCTCCTTGACCTCGTCGAGCATCGCTCCGGCGTTGAGCTTGCGACCCCCGAAGGCGATGGCCATCCCCTCCAGGATCCCGGCGTTCTTGAGGTCGGACTCCACCGCTCCGGCGATGCCGGGGTGCTGCACCTTGACGGCGACCTCTTGCCCGCTCGAGAGCACCGCGCGGTGGACCTGGCCAATCGAGGCGCTGGCCACCGGCACGTCGTCCCAGGTGCTGAAGAGATCGGCGAGCGGCGCGCCGAGCTCTTCCTCGACGAGGGCGCGGATCGCGGTGGAAGACGAGCGCGGGGCCGCCGATCGCAGCGAGCGCAGCGCCGTCTCGTACGACTCGCGGTGCTCCTCCGGGACGACGCCGTCCACGTAGCTCGCCATCTGACCGACCTTGGCCGCGATGCCGCGCAGATTGCCGAGGACCTCGGCCGCCTTCACCGCGGCCGACGCGCCATCCTTCGAGAACAGCAGGCTGGCGCCGGTGCGCGCCGCCAGCCCCGAGAGCTGCCGAAGCCTGCCGAAGCGACCTTCCGGGACCTTTTTGTCTTCACTCATCGTGGGGCGGCTCGCCTTCTAGCGCACCGCGCGCAGCGCGTCCCGTGGCAGTCGTCGCGCGACGCCGGCGATCGGCAAAAAGACCTGGTTTGACGCGGCGAACGGGAGCGCGGCGAGCGGGGATTGACCATGCGCTGAAGACCCGTCGAATTCTTGCTTGACGCGCGGGGCGATCCGCCCGTGAAATGGCGCGTCATCGTCGAGGTCCAGATCCCGCGCTGGCCGCGACGGGCGACCCCGTCCCCAGGAGGCCTGTCGTGCTCGAGATACTTCTGCTCCGCGCTCTCTACGCCAAGCTCTCCGTCACCGCGACCCTCAAGGGTCGACCGGGCACCTGGGGTTTGCTGGGGATCCTCTTCTGGGTCGGCGGCGAGATCGCCGGGTTCATCCTCGGCTCGGTCCTCGGCCTGGAGTTCGGCGCCTACGGCGTTGCGCTCCTCTTCGCGGCCGGCGGCGCGGGGATATCGTACCTCATCGTCAACAGCCTGGGTTCGCTCGTCGCCGACGACGACGCGCCCGACGCCGGCGGCATTGGCCGCTTCGATCCCGAGAACCCGTACAGCCCGCCGGGCACGATGAACAAGCGCTGATCGAGCTGTTCCGGCGCGCGCGATCTCGCAGCGCGCGCTGGCCATCACCGCGCGCGCCGACGCCACGATGGCTCGAGGAGCCGCCCGTTCGACCCAGGTGAGGTGACCCCGGGACCGGCGGCGCGGCGACAAGAGCGGTGACGCCTCCGGGCCGGGCAGGGTGGAGATCGTGAAAGAGCGGCGAGCGTCGCGCTGTGCCTGCGCCCGAATCCTCTCCTCCGAGATCGGGTGATGGCTACTGTGCGACGGTGGCGCAGCCGAAGAGAACGTCGATGTGGCCAGGCTTTCCCGGGCCGACCGAGGCTTGCGCGGTGTCGCACGACACGGGACACAGGGTGACCTTGGTGGGCTTCACCGGATCATCGTAGTACCAGCCGCCGGCCGCGCCGCACGAGGCCGCGTCGGCGACGCCCGGGAGATAGACCTGGTTACCGTTGCTCTGGATGGCGACGTTGACGTTGGCGGGGTCGAGCGTGCCCATCGTCGGCGCGGGGATGGTGAGCTCGCACGAGAGCTTGGCCGAGGCGACCACGGCCTGGGCGACGGCGTCGAAGAACGGTTGCCAGGCGGCGGCGCCGTCGCAGAGCTTGGCGCGGACTCCACCCGTCTTGGTGACCAGGGTGGTGTAGGTCGCGCCCGAGCTGGCCGGCTGGGTCATGTCGGGGAAGGAGCATTTGACGCTCGGATCAGCGGCGTTGCCCCAGCCGTAGATGCCGCCGAAGAGGTAGTCTTTGAAGAGGCCATTGTAGCTCGGATCGAGGATCCCCGGCGGGAGGGTGAGGCTGTTGTACGGGTTCTTTCCGCCGGCGAACGTCTCGAAGTCGGTGGCCGAGAGGCGCGCGTTGTCGTCGGTGACGACGATGATGGTCTTGGTGGCGTCGGGGCGGAGGTGCTGGGCCCAGGGCTCGCCGCCCTTGGCGTCCGTCGCGGTGTAGCCCTTCGTCTGGCCCATCGTGCCGAGGAACTGCTCGAGCGGCTGGGTGCTGTAGATATCGATGCTCGACTGGAAGAAGCGAGGGCCATCACCGCAGCTGGCGTCGCCGGAGAGCGGCTGAGGGATGCAAACGGGGTAGCGGGTGCCGCCGTTGACGGTGATCGGGCTCTGCGCGCTGCGGAGCGCGAGCATGATCACCTGGTAATCGAGGGCCTTCGACTCGATGGTGGCCGCAAAGGCGTTGAGGCCGAGCTTGATCTGGGCGACGGCGGTCTGCATGCTCGACGAGTTGTCGACGAGCCAGATGATGTCGACGGGCAGCGCCACGGCTGTGGCCTCCTCCGCAACGGCGGCGCACGCGGCGTCGGTCTCGATCGGCGGATCCTCGGTGGCGGCGTCGGAGATGACGATTCCGCCGTCGTCGTCAGGCACGCTCCCGCCGGTGCTCGCGGCGCTCGTCGAGCTCGCTGGGGTGGCGAGACCGCCTGTGCCGCCCTCGCCCGCCGTCGCGGTGGCGCCCGTCGGCACCTGGTTGCCCGCAGCGCACGCATACACGCTCGACACGAGCACGCCGAGAAGCATCGGAAAGAAGGCACGCCTCATGGTTCGCTTGTACCACGAGCGACGTTACAGGACGGCGTCATCGCCGTGCCCGGGCGAGGACGCGATGCGCCGTCAGGCCTCTTCGGGCTCGTCTTTTTCGCCGCGCAGGCCGAGGGCTTTGCACTTCTTGTAAAGGTGACTCCGCTCGAGGCCGAGGCCGCGAGCCGTCGCCGCCATGTGCCCACCGTGGTGCGCCAGCGCCTGTTCGAGGATGGCTCGCTCGGCTTCTTCGGAGAGGACGCGAAACGGGACGGCCGGGCGAAAGAGGCTGCTGGCGTTGGCGCCGGGCGAGCCGCCGCCGAGGCAGTTCTTCACGTCGCTGCCGTCGATGGTGTCGTCGGGCGTGAGGATGACGAGGCGCTCGATCACGTTGCGGAGCTCGCGCACGTTGCCAGGGAAGCTGTAGGCGCAGAGCGAGGCCATGCCCGCCTCGGTGATCTTCATGCCGTGGCGATCGTTGGCGTGGGTCGCCAGCGCGAGGAAGTGCCGCGCGAGCAGGGGAATGTCGTCGCGGCGCGCGCGGAGCGGCGGGAGGTGGAGCGGCAGCACGTTGAGGCGATCGAAGAGATCCGGCCGGAAATGGCCTTCTTTGCACGCAGTCTCGATGTCGCGGTTGGTCGCGGCGACGACGCGGACATCGACCTTCAACGTCTCGTTGCCGCCGACGCGCTCGATCTCCCGCTCTTGCAGGACGCGCAGCAGCTTCGACTGCATGGCGAGGGGCATGTCGCCGACCTCGTCGAGGAACAGAGTGCCGCCGCTGGCGCGCTCGAACTTGCCGCGGCGCTGCTTGGTCGCTCCGGTGAAGGCGCCGGCCTCGTGGCCGAACATCTCGCTCTCGATCAGCTCGCTCGGGACGGCGGCGCAGTTCATCTTCTCGAGCGGGCCCTTGGCGCGCTTGCTTTGCAGGTGGATCGCGCGGGCGACGAGCTCTTTGCCGGTGCCGCGCTCGCCGGTGACGAACACCGTGGCCGAGGCCTTCGCGGCGCGCCCGAGCTGCTCGGCGAGCTCCGCCATCAAGCGGCTCTGGCCGATGAGCTCGCCGACTTGACCCGTCTGCGCGCGCAGGGCCGTGGCCTCGGCCTCGGCCCGCACGAGGCGCAGGATGTTGTCGAGCACGAGGAGCAGGCGATCGGTCGAGAGCGGCTTCTCGAGAAAGTCGCTGGCGCCGAGGCGCGTGGCGCGCACCGCGGCGTCGATCGTCGCGTGGCCGCTCATCATCACCACGGGGAGATCGCTGCCCGAGGTGCGCAGGCGCTGGAGGAGGCCGACGCCGTCGCCGTCCGGGAGCGAGACGTCGAAGAGCGCGATGTCGTAGCTGCGCTTCTGGAGCTTCTCTTCGGCGATGGCGATGCCGCCGGCGACGTCGACGGCGTAGCCCTCGAGCGTGAGGGCCTTCTGCAGGGTGGTGAGAATGGTGGGCTCGTCATCGAGGACGAGCACGTGTCCGCGCGGCATGGGGGCCAAGGTAGCACCGCGGTGCAGTTATCTGCGACCCTACCGATCGTGCATCGCGTGGCGTTGACGGTGGCGGTGGGCGTCGTGCTCGGCTGCTCGACGCCGGAGGCGGCGTCGGTGCCCGCGCTGCGTCCGTCGACCACGGCCGCGATCACGGCCGCTCCGGCCGCGAGCGTGACGGGCGCGATCCGTTCATCGACGAGCGCGAGCGCGGCGCCGCCGTCGACCGCGACGGTGCTCGCGGCGCCGACGGATCGCCTCGCCGCGAGCGCCGCCGAAGAGGTGCTGTTTGTCGGCGCCGCGGCGAAGGATCCCGCCGTCGTCGCCTGTCGAAATGAGCGCGAGGACGAGGCGCGGATCCGCTGCCTGATCGCCGCGCGCTACGCGGGCGATGCGGCGGCGTCGCGCGACGCGCTGGCGCTCTATGCGCGCGTCGGCAGCGTCGCGGGCGTGCTGCCGGAAGAAGAGATGGATGGCGGATTTCGCGGGCGGATCCACCTCGTGCCCGAGGCGCCGATGGGCGCGGAGCGCCGGCACCTCGCGTGGATCACCGCGGCCAACGACGACTTCGACGCGTTCTTCACCGAGCTCGCGCGGGTCGCGAAGGCGCCGCTCCGCTATCGCTTTCGCGACCTCACGTACCGCTTCTTTCGCTCGGTCAAGCGCACGACGCCGTCGGCGTACGCCGTGGGCTGGAGCGTCGCGTACAACGTCGCGGGCTCGCTCAACACCTCGGCCGAGGCCGTGCGCGAGACGCTCTTCCACGAGATTTTTCACCTCGACGACGCGGCTCACGACGACTGGTCGGCCCGGGCGCTGCGGCCGACGTTCGACGCGATCGTGCTCCGCTGCGGGACGCGGGTCGCGTGCCTGTCGCCCTATGCGCCCAGCGACACGATGGTGCGCGGCGGGACCTATTACGCCTTTCAGCCGAACAACGGGGACGCCGTGCACGAGTACGCCGCGGAGCTCGGGCTGCGGTATTACCGGGACAACCGCGCGGCCATCCGCGGGGAAGCCTTCAAAAAGCCAGGCTTCAAGTGCGGACCACCCGAGAATCAGCGCGCCTGGGAGGCGATCGCGGGCGAGTTCTTCGGGGGCGTCGATCGAACGCCGATCTGCGCGCGCTGATCGTGCGCGTGCGGTGTGATAGCGTGCGAATTGATGGCATCTGACACCGCGGCGACCGCCGAAGGTGACCTGGCGCGAACGCCGTTCGCACACCTCTTGGTGTACGCCGTCGATCGACGGCTGACCGGGGCACTTTTTCTCCGCGAGCCGCTCGGCTCGGCGGGCTCGCCCGTGGAGCACGTGGTGCGTTTCGCCCGCGGAGCGCCGGTCAAGGTGCGCCCCGGCGACGGGTTCGCGCGGCTCGGCGAGATGCTGGTCGAGGCCGGCGCGCTGTCGCCCGCGACGCTGGTGGAGGCGCTGGCGACGAAGGGCCTGCTCGGCGATGTCCTGCTGCTCGCAGGGTGCGTCGATCGCGATCGGCTCGAGGCGACGTGCGAGTCGCAGTTCCACAAGCGGATGACCCGGCTCTTCACGCTGCCGGTCGAGACGACGTTTCGCTACTGCGACGGGCACGTCGAGCTGCTCGACTACGGCGGCGATCCCGCGAGCCCCGACCCGCTGGCGATCCTCTGGGCGGGCCTCAAGGCGCACGGCGGCACGCCGGCGATGGTCGAGGCGACGCTGAGCCGGCTCGGCGATCTGCCGCTGCGGATCCACCCGCAGGCCACGGTCGCGCAGCTGGCCCTCTCGGGCGACGAGGCGCGCGTGATCGAGCAGCTGCGGTCGTGCCCCGAGGGCCTCGGCGCGCTCGGCGCGCGCGATCTGCTCTCGAAGGAGAGGTTGCGTCAGCTCGTTTACGCGCTGGCGATCACGCGGCAGCTCGACGTGGGATCGAGCGCGATGCCCGTGGGCGCGCTCGATCCCACGCGCACCACGTCACGCTCGCTCGGGCGCGTGCAGCTCAGGCCGACGACGCACCGGCTCGGCGCCGCGGCGCCCGACGCGCCCGGCGACGGCGAGCGCGGCGCGGCGTCGAGCAAGCCCACCACGGGCCCGCGCAAGCCGGTGATGACGCCCCTGTCGACGCAGCGGCTCCGGGACGAGCCGCCCGTGGTGATCGACTCCGCGTCGTCGACGACGGGGCTCGACACGCCCGCGCTCACCTCCACGCCGAAGAAGGCCTCGTCCGATGATCGCGAGACGCTGAAGAGCGCGCGCGGCATCCCCGTCCCGGAGCGGCTGCGGTCCCCCTCGGTCGAGGTGATCGATCTCGACGCGGCGCCGAACACGCTGAAGACCGAGGCGATGCGCGCCGACGACGAAGCGAAGTCGCGGCGCCCCGAGGGGCCGCCCTCGTCGCTGCGCGGGCTGTCGGCGTCGGCGCTCTTCGCGCTGGCGCGCGAGCGGCTGCTGGCGCGCGACATCGACGGAGCCCAGGAGGCCTGCCTCTGGTCGCACGACGCCGATCCCGACAACCACGAGATCGCCGTGCTCGCGATCTGGATCCGCGCCCAGCGCGCCGGGGTGGATCTGAAGGGGCTGACGATCGAGCTCGACGAGCTGCTCTCGAGCGTGGCCGATCACCGCGACGCCCGTTACTACCGGGCGATGCTGCGCAAGCGCCTCGGCGACAACGCGGGCGCGATCCGCGATCTCCGCCTCTTGCAGAAGCGGACGCCGCCCGACGCCGAGGCGACGAAGGCCCTCGAAGCGCTGGAAGAGCCCGCGTCCAAGCCGAAGTCGAGCCTGCTGGGGTGGCTTTTCAAGCGCTGATCTCCTAGGCTTCGCGCCGCCATGGCCACCGAAATACCCTCTCATCTGGTGAACGAGGCGGGCACACAGCCCAAGGGAGTGCTCCGCTGGGGCTACTTCCTGCTCCTCAACGCCATCTCCGCGGTCATCGCCGTGGCGATCTTCGTCGGCCTCATCTACGCCGACGGCATCGATCCGTACATGCGCGGCACCTACGACTGGCTGCTCGGGCACCCGGGCGTGACGAGCTTCATCGCCTTCTCACCGCTCGCGGCCTCGATGCTCGTCGGCTGGGGCTACTCGCAGCGCGCGAGGAAGCGCAAGGCCGCGGCTGCCCGCGCCGAAGCCGCCCGCGCCGCGAGCGATCCCGCGCCCGTGGCGGCGTAGTCGCCCGGCGCGTCGCCGCGAAAGGCCGCGCGTTTTTTCGTTCATGCGGGGCGCCGTGCCATGATTCGGACCGGATCGCTCCGGTGCCGAAGAACGTGAAGACCCCTCCTCAGCAGAACCTCGCAGACCGCGTACCGAGCGGGCGCGGCAGCCCCGAAGTGGTCGAGAAACGCCGCGCGGCGCGGGCCTTCAACGAGGCGCTGCTCGGCGGCGCGGGCGCACCGCTGGTGGACGGGCGGACCGAGCGGCGCCGGCGTCGCCTCCTCGAAGAGCTGTCGCAAGGCACGGTCCGCGGGGGCAAGCGCGAGCTCAAGCCGATCGAGGTGCTGTCGCGCGTGCAAGAGCTGCTCGAGCTCGGCGAGCCGCTTTCGTCGATCCGCAAGGCCTGCCCGAGGCCGCGCCCGATCGAGGCGACACCGGAGATCGTCGAGGGGATCCGGCGGATCCACGAGGCGTACACCTTCCCGGCGGCGGCCTACACCTTCGTGGGGCTCGACGCCGCGGCGCTGATGAAGGCCGGCGTGATCGCGCCGAAGCGCGATTTTCCGCGGAGCACGGCGCCGTCCCGCAAGACGGCTCCGCCGCGCACGCGATCGACGAGGCCGCCCGCGAAGAGCCGGACCACGAAGGCCGGGCGGCGCGGCGCGGCTTGACCCGCGGGCCGATGCCGGCGTACATCTTCGCGCGATGCGCGCCTCGAAGCTCTTCGCCGCTGGAATCGCCCTCTTCGCGACGACCTGGCAAGCCCGGACAGTCCTCGCCGACGTCTCGCCGGACGAGGTGACGATCGTCGCCCGCGTCGGCACCCGCACCATCTCCGCGGCCGACGTATCGCGGCGGATCGCGCAGCTGCCGCCGTTCCAGCTCCGCGCCTTCGGCCGCACGCCGGACGAGGTGCGTCGCGCCTTCATCGAGAAGGTGATGGTCCGCGAGGCCTTGCTCGCGCAGGGCGCGATCGATTCCAAGCTCGCCGATCGCGACGAGGTGGGCGAGCGCGTCCGCGGCGTGCTGCGCAACGCCACGCTGGCCCAGGTTCGCGCCGACGCCGGCGGTGGCGCCCCGGTGTCGGACGCCGAGGTGAAGGCCTACTACGAGGCCAACAGCGCGAAGTACCACGCGCCGGCGCGCATCCAGATCTGGCGCATCCAGGTCCAGAAGCGCGACGAGGCCGTGGCCATCCTCGCCGACCTGAAGAAGGACCCTTCGCCCAAGCACTGGAACGAGATCGCGCGCGAGCAGTCGACCGATCGCGCGACCAACCTCCGCGGCGGCAACCTCGGCTTCGTGGCCCCCGACGGCACGACATCGGAGGCCGGACTCAAGGTCGAGGCGCCGATCCTCGCCGCCGCGACGAACGCCAAGGACTCCGAGCTGATCCAGACGCCGGTGCAGGACGGCGATCACTGGTCGGTGGTGTGGCGCCGCAACTCGATGAAGCCCGTCGATCGCGATCTCGCGACGGAGGCGTCGCTGATCAAGCCGATCCTCGCGCACGAGCGCGGCGAGACGAAGGCGCGCGCCCTCGTCGAGAAGCTCCGCGCCGACTTCCTCACGGACTTCAACCCCGACGTGGTCGACATGCTCGAGGTGTCGAACACCGGCGATCTGCAGCCCGTGCGCCGCCCCGGCACGATGCAGACGCGCAAGCCCCTCCCCGGGCAGCCGATCCCCGCGCCCGGCTCGATGCGCTAGTCGGCTACGCAAAGCTCCAGCCGATCGCGAGGGCGATCGCTACCGCGCCCGAGGCCACGGCGATCAGCGCCGCGGCGATCGCTCCGACGCGGCGAGCTCGCCCGAGCGCGTCGGGGGCGAGCTTGTACGCGCCCTGGAGCAGCGCCACGCTGGCGCGGCCGGGGACGTGCATCGCGAGATCGACGAGATCGATCATGGCGCGAAACCCCTTGGAAAACAGGGTAACGAGCGCGCCGAGCGGGCCGGTCATCAGGTCCCACCCGCAGGCGTAGAGGCCGAAGCGGAGGGCGCGGCGACGCTGCGATGCGGCGCCCTGCCGACGCGCGCCGACGTCGAGCGCGGCGCCGTGGGTGACGTGCGCGAGCACCATCCACAGCGCCAGCGCGGGCACGCCGATCGCTATCCAGCGCAGCGCCGCGACGCGAAGCGCGGGATCGTGAGCGATCGCCAGGGTCAGCGTCGGCAACGCGACGGCGACGACGGGCAGGAGCATGGTGACCATCGACGCGACGGCGAGCAGCTCGGCGAGGACGGCGAAGCGCATCGCCGCGGGGATCTCGCCGTCGGGCAGCACCGCGAAGAACGAGTCGGCGCCCTGCGTGGCCGCGTTCGCCGTGGACCACAGGCGCGTCCACAGGCCGGCATTGGTGCGCTCCCACGGGATGATCGCCAGCACGCCGGACTGGGTGATCGTCGCCTCTTCGCAGCCCGCGCAGTCGGCGTCGCCGCAGAAGGCGCAGAGCACGGCGGCGGGGACGTCGAACGCGTCGACCGCGTCGTCCTCGCTGGGGCGCGAATCACGGCGGCGAAGGCCAGTTTTCTGGGCCATGGAGCACCTCCGAGGCGGGGGAAGGATCGGCGCGGCAGGCCGCGGGGATCGAGCGCCCCGCAGTATGGATCCGTTACGCCGCCGAGGCCCCTGGGTTTCTCGGGATCCAGGTCACCAGGCGCCGTGCGCTCCCACCGTCGCGCCCGCGGGTCCCACGGAGAGCAGGCCCACGGTGAGCCAAGGCCCGCGCGATGCGGCGGCGGGACTCGGCCGCTTCGCCTCGGTGAGATAGAGGACCACGGCAGTCCCGACGGCCGCGAGGCCGACCACGACGCCAACCGTGCTGACGAGCCTAGCCGTCCTTCCGCTGCTGACGACGCCCAGGCCAGTCGGATCACATGAGAGTCCATCTCAGGGAAAGTTCTCGACGCTTGGATTCACGAGCGCGCGCGCCGCCTCTCGTCGCAGGTTCTCCCGCTCCTCCTTGTAGGCCCCTTGGGGAAATTCTCGGGCGTGCCGTTCGAGATCGACGAGAGCCCGCTCCGGTTGGTGGTCCCGGAGCGCGCCACGAGCGCTGGCGAGCAACGCCATCTCGGCCCGATCCGTGAGCATGGTCGCGGCCGGATCGCGCGGTGGCCGCGCATCGGACCCCGCGCTCGGACGCGCCGTTGCGGCTATCGCCGAGATGAGGAGCGGCGCGGGAGCGCTCTGGATCACCGGAGAGGCCGCCGCCACCTCGATCGCCGCCAGAGCAGGAGTCCCGCCGCGCGTCGACGTGGAGTCGAGCTGGCTCGCGCGGGGCAGAGCCGCATAGACCGCTGCTCCGCCACCGAACGCTCCCAGCGTCGTTGCGAGCGCCACGCCGGCGACGAGCTTGGCGGGGGCGAGCCCCACGACCGAGGAGAGAGCGCGCTCCACGCGGGTTCGCGCCGTCGCGCGCACCAGGCCTCCCCAGATCCGAGCCTGCGCCGCGAGCGAGAGATCGGGCAGAGCGCGGGCTGCGTGCCAGAGCGCCGCCGGATCAATGAGGAAGAGCGGGAGCGCGTGAGCGCCGCTCAGCCGCCGCTTGTCGGCCGAGCGCCGCCGCTGGAACGCTTCGTCGAAGCGCTGTCGGGCGCGCCGCACCCGCGTCGCGACCGTGCCCTCCGGGAGCCCCTGCGCCTCCGCGATCTCGCGGGCGGGAAGCTCGTCGAGATCGCTGAGCAGGAGCAGCTCGCGGTCGTCTTCGTCGAGCGATTGAAGCACTGCTGTCAGCTCGTTTCGCGCGTCTCGCCTCCCGGCCACGCGCCCTTCGCCATCCTCCGAGGCCGGATCCGGCGGATTGAACTCCTCCGAATTCGAGAGCCGCTCGCTCCTGTTCTTCCTGGCGTTCAGATAATCACGGGCGGTGCGATAGGCGATGGTGCTGAGCCATGGTTTCATCCGGCGCGACCAGTCGAACCGGGGCAACGCGTTGTACACTGCGAGGAAAACATTCTGGGTCACGTCCTCGACGTCGCGCGCCGGCACGCCA
>JANYGI010000204.1 GCA_025362495.1 Byssovorax sp.
GACGGCGTCGACGACGTGATCTGCGCCGTCGGCCAGGGCTGCGACGTCAACACCTGCGATCCCAAGGCCCCCAACGCGACCTGCCTCCCGAAGGACAACTGCCCGCTGATCGCCAACCCCGATCAGAAGGACACCAACGGCGACGGCGTCGGCGACGCCTGCGTCGACAGCGACGGCGACAAGGTGTCCGACGCGAAGGACAACTGTCCTTCCATCGCCAACCCGGACCAGGCCGACGAGGACGGGGACGGCAAGGGCGACGCGTGCGACAACTGCGCGAAGGTGGCCAACGCCGATCAGTCCGACATGGACGCGGACGGCCTCGGCGACGCCTGCGACAACTGCCCTTCCAAGGACAACGCCAAGCAGGAAGACAAGGACTCTGACGGCAAGGGCGATGTCTGCGACAACTGCGTCGACGTGAGCAACAAGGACCAGGCCGACGGCGACGCCAACGGCGTGGGCGACGCCTGCGAGGCGATGGGAACGGGCGGCGCGGGCGGCGCGGGCGGCAGCGTCGCGGTGGTGCCGCCGGGCACCCTCCAGGGCGGCTGCGGGTGCCGGATCGACGGCGGGGACCGCGACGGGAGCCCGGCGCTCCTGCTGCTGGCGGCGCTCGGCCTCGCGACGGTGGCCCGCCGCCGCCGTGCGGCCTGAGATGTTGCATCGAGCCGTGAGGCGCCGCTATGGTCGCGCGATGAGGAGGCTTCCCGCTCTCGTGGCCGCCGCGGCGTCAGCTGCGATCGTGGCTTGCCCGACGCTGAACGCGGCTGCGCAGACCAAGGTCGACGGGTTCGCGCTGAACCAGCTCGAGCCCGCTCCGGCCGGCGACGCGTTCTTCGGGGTGCCCTCGGCCGGCGTGGGCGGGCACCTCGTCCCGCGCGCGTACGTGATGTTCGACTACGCGCATCGCCCGCTCCGCTACCACACGGCCACGGGCGAGACGCCGATCGTCGCCTCGCAAGGCTTCCTCCGCGTCGACGCCTCACTGGCCCTCTGGGACCGACTCCAGATCTCGGTCGACATGCCCTTTGCCATCGTGCAGAGCGGGCAAGATCCGAACGTCGCTGGCGTCGACTTCCACCCGCCCACCTCGGCGGCGGCGGGCGATCTGCGCCTCGGCCTGCGCGGGCGCCTCGCCGGCGGCGATCGCCATCCGATCCAGCTCGGCCTCGGCGGGTATCTCTTCGTGCCCACCGGATCGACGGCCGGGTACGACGGCGAAGGCGCGGTGCGCGGCGCGTTCCAGGCGCTCCTCGGCGGCCGCGTCGGCAGCGACGTGGGCTTCGTGTGGAGCGCGGCCGGCGGCGTCGAGCTCCGCGGCGCGACCCAAGCCCACCAGCTCGTCTTCGGCGGCGGAGCCGCGCTCACGCTCGGCGGGGACACGTTCCAGATCGGGCCCGAGCTCTACGGCGCGACCGATCTCGGCGGCCAGCCGCTCACGGCGGGCACCTCGGGGATCAAGGCCATCTCGCAAACGCACCTCGAGCTGCTCGGCGGGGCGCGGCTGCGGGTCCTGGGCGGGCTGATGTTCGGCGCCGCCGCGGGCCCCGGCCTCTCCAGCGCCGCGGGGACGCCGGAGTTTCGCGCGATTGGCACCCTCGGCTGGTCGCCCGCCGCCCCGAAGGAGAAGGCGGCTGTCGTGGTCGTCGTCGGCGATCGCGACGAGGACGGGATCAAGGACGATATCGACGCTTGCCCCGACGTGAAGGGAGAGCTCCAGTCCGACCCCGCGAAGGATGGCTGTCCGCCCGCCGATCGCGACGGCGACAAAGTCCTCGACGTCGACGATGCCTGTCCCACGCTCGCGGGCCTGCCCAGCGTCGACGCCACGAAGAATGGCTGTCCCAAGGACACCGACGACGACGGCGTCTTCGATCCCGTCGACGCCTGCCCGAACGAGAAGGGCGTTGCCAGCCAGGATCCCAAGAAGAACGGCTGCCCCGGCGACCGCGACGCCGACGGGATCCTCGACGCCGCCGACGCCTGCCCCGACGTGCCCGGCCCGAAGAGCGCCGAGGCGAGCGTCAACGGCTGTCCGGACGATCCCGACGGCGACGGCATCAAGGGCGCGAAGGATGCCTGTCCGAACGAGAAGGGCAAAGCCGATCCCGATCCCAAGCAGAATGGCTGTCCCAGGCTGGTCCGCGTCGATCAGGACGAGATCGCCACGCGCGAGCAGATCCAGTTCAAGATCAACGGCAGGAGCCGCGGCGAGACCATCTCGCCGGTGTCGTCGGATCTGATGAAAGAGATCGGCGACGTGATCACCCAGCACCCGGAGATCACCAGGATCGAAGTGCAGGGCCACACCGACGACAGCGGCAAGGACGACTACAACCTGATCCTGTCGCAGGAGCGCGCCGAGACTGTCCGCAAGTGGCTCATCGACGCGGGCATCCCCGGCGACAAGCTGGTCGCCAAGGGCTACGGCTACACCAAGCCGGTGGCCGACAACCGCATCCGCCAGGGCCGCCAGGCCAACCGACGTGTGGTGTTCGTGATTCTGGAGCGGAAGAAGTAGGAGCCGGGTGCTTTTCGCCGATCCGGGCACGCGGCCGTCGTTGTCGTCGTCACCGTACGTGCGTACGGCTCCTCCTCCGGCTAGGCCGCGCACCCGCCTCGACGAAAATCACCGACGGCTCCGGTAGCCTCGCGGCGCCCGGACACGAGTCGCGTTCTCGGCGTCCACCGCCGTTGACGACGGGAGACGCTGGGGGAACCTCGGTGACGCTGGGGGACGTCGCGCGACGAAGGGTGACGCCGTGAAACGTCAGGTGATGCGGGTGACCGTGACGCGGGGGAACGCGTCGACCGGGGCCGTGCGCTCCTTGCGGTACGTCGCGGTGGCGACGTAGTGGAGGACGCGGGCGCAATCGAGCGTGGCGCAGCGGCCGCGGCAGGAGACGGTGCCCTCGAACTTCTCCTGGTGGCCGGCGAGGGCCGCCAGGACCTCGCGCGTCACGTCGTAGCCGCCGTCCTCGCACTGCGGATACGAGCACGGCACCTCGAACAGCGCGGGCGCGTGCTCGACGACGACGCGGCGGGTGTACTGCGTGTTGCTGACGCAACCTTCGGGGCGCGTCTCCCGGATGACCAGGCTCAGCGTGGCGAGGTCGGGCGCGCGCTTGGCGAGCTTGCCCGCGGCGTCCTCGCGCTGCACGCGCTGATCACGACGCTCTTCCATCTCTTTGCGGCGACTCGAAAAACTCATCTTTGCGGCTCTGGCACGTCACGTTTCGCGAACACGTCCCGTGAAACCTCGGGGAACCGTGCACCCCGTGACCGAGCGCGCGGGGGCGGGCGCGCTCGTCGCCCATCAATGAATCCTAGCGCACGAGGCTCCGCGGCGCCTGGCAATTGAGCCGCCGCGCGACGTTCCCGCGAGCGCGGAGGCGCGGGAAGATCCCGAGATCGCGGCGTGAGCGCGACGCTAGAAGTCGTAACGAAAGCTGGCGGTCGGGGCGAGCATGAGGACGAACTGACCCATCAGCGGATCGGCCTTGTAGCCACCGATTCCGCCGGGGCCGGCGTCGAGCTCGATCGCGCTGTTCCAGGTCGGCTGCTTGATCGCGACGAGCATCAGCGCCTGCACGCCCGCGCTGAGATCGACGTGCTCGCCGAGGCGGATGCCGACGCGGACCTCCGGATCGATGTAGATCGAGGTCGCCATCGGGAAATCGACGACGGGAGATGCCTTCACCGTCGTGGTGCCCGAGGTGAAGAGCCCCGATCGTTCGTCGCGGAGCTGCCCGACCATCGCGCCGACGCCGAGGCGAAACAGCACCGGGATCTGGTCGCCGGCGCGGTAGAACACGTCGGCGCCGCCGAGGAACGCGCTGAGGCGGAGCTTGTCGTCGGCCGTGCCGGGCTCGGGCGCGGGGAGGCCTTTGCTGGCGTGCGGAATCAGCTCCGTCGAGCGGCCCGTCACGTCTTGCGTCGCGAAGAGATAGCCCGCCGCGACGCCGAAGCCGATGCCCGATCCGAGCTGGTAGCCCGCATGAAACAGGCCGACGGCGCCGATGCCGACGGGGTGCGAGCAGCCGCCCGTGCAGCCCGCGATGTCGCCGCCGAGCGTGGGCGCGACGACGAAGCCGAGGCCCGCATCGAACACGACCTTCGAGGGCTTCTTCCACACCGCCGCGTTCGGATCGCGCTCGAGCTGCGCGGTGACGATCTCGCGGCCGCCGCGGACGATGGTGATCTTGCGGAGCGTCGAGAGGAAGCCCTCGGCGGAGATCTCGATCTGGTGCGGGCCGGCCTTGAGGCGGCCGATCCACACGCCGTGACCGACGGGGACCGAGTCGATCGCGACGCTCGCGCCCGCGGGCGTGGGCTCGACGTGGAGCGCGGATTCGAGCTCGTCGGCGACGAGCGTGAGCGCGGTGACTTGCTGCGATTTGATCGCGGCGGCCGCGGGCTGCGTGCCCAGCGTGCCCTTGCCGTGAAGCAGCACCGTGTGGGTGCCGACGGCGAGCGTGCCCTCCCACGGCGTCTGCCCGACGACGACGTTGTCGACGACCACGTCGAGCGTGCGCGCGCCGCGCTCGCTGACCTTGAGGCGACCCGACGCCGTGAGCGCGTGCATCTTCGCCGTCACGCGCGCCGTCTGCCCGCCCGCGACGTCGGCGCGCGCTTCGAACGGATCGAAGCCCTCTTTCACGAGGCGAACGAGGTGCGTGCCGGCCGAGACGCGGAGCGGCGTGACGGGCGGATACTCGCCGCGGACCTGGCCGCCGATGACGATCGACGCGCCCGGCTCGGCGCCGGTGATGTCGATGGTGCCGACGCGCTCGCGCAGCTCGGCGATGGCGCGCTGGGCCGTCGCGCGCTCGCCCGCGGGGACGTTGGCGAAATCGCGGAGCAGCGTCTCGAACATGTCGAGCGCCTCGTCGAAGCGCTGGAGCTTGCGGAGCGCAACGGCGGCGTTCGTGGTGGCCGCGCGGGTCGGGTAGATCTCGCGCGAGATCAGGAACTCGGCGAGCGCGGCGGCCCACGCTTCTTCCTGCAGCAGGCGCAGGCCCTTCTCGAAGTGGCCGCGCGCTTCGGCCTTCGTGGCCTCGGTCGGCGGCGCGACGTCGCCCGTGTCTTTCGTGGCAGGCGCGACTGCCGCGGGTGCGGCGGGAGGCGCAGCAGCAGGTGGAGGCGTCGGTGCAGCAGGCGCGGGCGCGGGCTGCGCGAAGGCGGTGGGCGCGACGGCGAAGGGCGCGAGCGCGAGGACGAACGCCGAGGAAACGGCGCGCGAGAGGAAGGGGCGAGGCATGCGTCGGCTCCGCGGATCGGCCACGATGTGCAGATCCCTCGTTAGCTCACTACTCGAATTTCTGGACGATCCCGGAGGGAGCCGGGGGCGTGGTCGCGGCGCCGGCAGCAGCAGCGGCGCTGGCCGACGGCTTCGGGGCGGCGCCGCCGAACGTGAGCTCGACCTTGGGGGGCATCGCGCCGGACTCGGTCACGATCACTTCCACTTCCGTTTCGGTCTTGCCCTTGGTGAGCTTGACGCGATGGACGCTGCCGGGGGCGCCGGTGATCTCGATGATCCCGTTCTTGGCGATCGTGCGCACGCCCTCGACCTCGGCGATCGCGTCGGGCGGCATGATCACCAGCTTCACGCGCTTGGGGCTCGCGTCGGCGGGCGGCGCGACGACGACGGGGACCGGCGTGGTGACGGGAGGAGGCGCCACGACAGGCGGGGGCGCCGCTTGCTGCACCGGAGCGACGACGGTCACGGGCGCCGGCGTGCGCGACATGAGCGCGTACGTCCCGCCGACGCCGAGGACGGCGACGAGCGCCGCGGCGAGGCCGACCGTGGCCTTCGAGGAGCCGCCCCCGCTCGTCTGGCCGAGCGCGCCTTGCGACTGTGACAGCGAGGCCGCGTCGTGCGTGGACTGGCCGCTCTGGCCCGAGATGCCGACGGGGTTCGACTGCGAGAGCGACGCCATCGTCGGGCGCGGCGGCGGGATGCTCACGGCCATGCGCGGCGCGACCTGGGCGCGGGCGGTGTCGTTGAGCGAGACGATCATGTCGTCGGTGATCGTCCAGTTGTTGCCGATGAGCGGGCGGATGGCCTGGAACATCTCCATCGCGGACTGGAAGCGCTGGTTCGCGTCCTGCTTCATGCACTTGTGGACGATGGCCGAGACCTCGGGGCTGACCCACGGGGCGTGCTGCTGCACGGGCTGCGGCGTGTCCTGGCAGATGGCGAGGATCAGCTGGCCGAGGGCGGTGATCTCGTGCCACGGCGTCTTCCCGGCGAGGGCTTGATAGAGCACGACGCCGAGCGACCAGATGTCGGCGCGGTGATCGATGTCCTTGTTGTTGCCGCGAGCTTGCTCGGGCGACATGTAGAGCGGCGATCCGAGCATGCTGCCCGTGCGCGTGAGCGCGGCCGTCTCGGCGTCTTGCGCCTGGTCCATCGTCACCTTGGCGATGCCGAAGTCGAGGAGCTTGACGATGACCTCGCCCGCGTCGCGCTTGGCGAGGAAGAGGTTCGCCGGCTTGATGTCGCGGTGAACGACGCCCGCTTCGTGGGCCTTCTGCAGGCCGAGGCACGACTGCGCCACGATGCGGAGCGCGAGGTCCGGCGCGATGGGGCCGAGGCGCTTGAGCAGGACGGAGAAGTCCTCGCCCGAGAGGTATTCCATCACCAGGAAGGGGAGGCCGCTCTCGCGATCGACGCCGGCGTCGAGCACCTGGGTGATGTGCTGCGTATCGATCGAGCCGGCCGCGCGAGCCTCGCGCTGGAAGCGGCCGATCAGCATTTCGTTGCGGGTGAGATCGCCGCTGCTGATGACCTTGACCGCGACGCGCCTCCCCGTGGAGGTGTGCTCTGCGGCGTACACGGCGCCCATGGCGCCTGATCCGAGGAGGCGATCGATCCGGTATTTGCCGTCGAGGGTTGTGCCTAACACGCGATATCGCGACTCTACGGGAGTGTCTATCCGGTAGCAACATCGGCGCGCGCGGGCCGCGATGGAAACCGGATCAGGCGCCGAGGAGCTGCCCTTCGTGGAGCGCGCGTCCGCCCACGAGCTCGGCGGCCCCGAGGGCCTTGCGGCCTTCGAGCTGCGCGCGGAGGACCCGGAGCGTGCCTTCACCGCACGCGATGTCGATGCCTTGCTTCGTCGCACGGACGACTGTTCCGGGCGGGGCCGTGATGGTGCTGTCCGAGGCGGGCCCGACGCGGCTCTCGAGGATCTTCAGCGTCTTGCCGGAGGCGAGGGTGAACGCGCCGGGCCACGGCGTCATCCCGCGGACGTGATCGTGAACCACGCGCGCAGGCGCCGTGAAATCGATGCGGCCGTGCTCCTTGTCGAGGATCGGCGCGAGCGTCATCGCCGCGCTGTCCTGCGGGATCGCCGTGAGCTCGCCGCGGACGATGCGCGGCAGATCGCGCCCGACCAGCGTGGCCGCGAGCAACCCCAGCTCCGTGCCCAGCTCTTCCGCCGTCGTCTCCGCGCCGATGGGGATCGCCGTCGTGATGAAGACAGGCCCGGTGTCCATGCCCTCGTCCATTTTCATGACCGAGATGCCTGTCTCGGATTCGCCGCGGACGATCGCCCAGGTGATCGGTGCCGCCCCGCGGTACTTCGGCAGCAGCGACGCATGGAGGTTGATGCACCCGTGTGTGGGCGCTTCGAGGACCGCCGGCGGGAGGATGCGGCCGTAGGCGATCACCAGGGCGACGTCGGCCTGGAAGGAGCGAATGAGCTCGGCGAACTCGGGCGTGCGCACCTTGAGCGGCTGCTCGACGTGGAGGCCCAGCTCGAGCGCGCGCACCTTCACGGCCGGCGGAGAGAGGGTGAGTCCGCGGCCCGCGGGGCGATCGGGCTGGCAGATCACCGCGCGGACGTCGGCGATCTCGGCGAGGGCAGAGAGCGCCGGGACGGCGATGGCGGGGGTTCCGAAGAAGAGGGCGCGCACGGGGCGCTTTCTAGCACCGAATGGAGGGGAGCTGCTGGTGCGGAGATCGTCTTTTCATGCGCAGGTGGAGCCGTGATGGCTCGCCCGCGTTTCACGATCTCCATCCTGCGCGGGTCGGAGGAGAATTCAACGCAAAGGTGCGGAGACGCAGAGGCGCAAAAAGGCGAGAGGAGAGGGAATTATTTGTCTCCGACTCCGGGTCTTTTTTTTGCGTCTCTGCGCCTCTGCGTCAATTCTGGACCTCCACGAGCGCGTCAGCTCAGCTCGGCGCCGGATCCATCGCGGCGATGCGCTCGCGGCAAACCGCCTCAACCCGGCTCCGCAACTCGCGCACGTGGGTGGCAATCGCCGAGAGCTCCTCGCGCGTGATCGCGAACTTGGGATCGTAGCGCGCGTCGACGTAGGCGTGCTTGAGGAGCTTGAAGAGGCGATCGTCCTCCGGCGTGCCCCGCGGGAAGACGTTGCGCAGCGCGGGGTGGAGATCGCCGGCGCGCTTGCCGAGATCGTCGAGGTTGTGAGTCTTCGGCTTGTACGCTGTGAGGACGAGCAGGGCGCAGTGATAAAGGCGCTCGGTGGCCTGGTGGAGTACGAAGGCGGCGATGCTCCACTCGGCATCGTCGACCGAGTGTTCATACAAGCGGTAAAAGCCGCTCGCGCTCTTGAACCACTGATCGAACCACATCTGCGCGTGCGCCTTGCGCTCCGCCGGCGTGCGCTCCTTCGGATCTGCGAGATGAAACTTTGCCGAGTCGTAGATCAAGATCCCCTCCTTCTTGATGTCGCTGAAGAAATAGAAGCCTTTTTCGAGCTGCTCGTTGACGTCCTTGATGTCGTGAACGATGAGCGACAGGCTTGTCGGCTTGGTGATGCGGCGGGCGCGGTCTTCGATGGTGGACCACACACTGAGCTTGTCGACCATGGCCGGGGTCTTGACGATCACCAGGACGTCGAAGTCGCTG
>JANYGI010000214.1 GCA_025362495.1 Byssovorax sp.
GCCCTGACACACGGGCGCGCCGCCTGTGCCGCTCGAGCTGGATGCTGCGGTCGACGATCCCGTGCTCGTCGCGTCGCCTGTCGTCGTGCTCGCGCTCGCGGTCGAGGTGCTGCCGCCCGCGCCCGTGGTAGTCCCGTTACCGGAGCCGCCCGCGCCCTCGCTGAACTGGTCGAGCCCCAGAATTGCGCTGCACCCGGAGATGGCGGTTCCTGCCACCGCCAGCCCGATCCAAGTTGCCTTTTGCTTCATTGCATCAGCGTACCAGAAACGGGTTTCTGGAGGGGGCGCACCGCGAGGGCCGCGCTTCGAGTCTCGTCTCGCCGAATTCCGCACCCGTTGCCGATGTCGGCCGCAGATCGCGTCGAGCGATTCCCGTCTGTCATGTCCGCGAGGCCGCGATCCCCAGCACGATACGCACCAGACGGCTCCGCATACTGCCGACTACGATCCGCAACGAGCGTGCGACATCGCTGACAGCGGCACGACGACGACCGCCTCGACCACCTTGCGCCGCTGCCAGGCCTCGATCGCAGGTCAACACGGCTGCGTTCGTCCACGGAAGGCGCGGATCATCGCCGGCGAGCATCACCCGGCCTCGCGCGATGGCGCAAAGCTCCCTCACATTCGCCGGACAGTCCACCTCGCTCGCGTCCTTCACCCAGCGATGCTCGTCGAACTCGTCGTTTGGTACCACCGCGTCCGTCGCGACGTCGGCCACGAACGCGAAGTTCATGTGCAGCCCTTTGGAGCCCGCCAGGTGCTCTTCGTACCCGATGAGCCCCGGCGGGGTGCCTTGAACCCCGAGCGCGTGGTGAAAGTGCCCTTCGAGCCGGGTCTCCTCGCGCAGCTCGCGGCGCGCGGCTTCGAGCGGGGTTTCGCCCGCCTCGATCTCGCCGCCGACTGGCAGCCACGTGCCGAGCCGTCGGTGCTTGATCAGGAGGACGCGACCGTCGTGGCGCGCGAAGATCGCGACGGAGAAGGCACGGCGCTGCATGCGAGACCGTGTCTCCGCGACTCTACAGCTTGAAGTTCAGCGCCTTGGGCCGCGTCAGGTGCTGGAACCCCAGCGCCGACAGCGTGGCTCCCTTGCCGCTGTCCTTCACGCCGGTCCACGGCAGCGCCGGATCGAGCGTGTCGCACTGGTTCATGTAGACAGTCCCCGTCTCGATCCGCGCCGCGAGGCGCGCCGCGCGATCCCGATCCTTCGTCCACACCGAGGCCGTGAGCCCGAGATCGCTGTCGTTGATCAGCCCGAGCGCCTCTTCGTCCGAATCGACCGCGATGATCGGCAGCACCGGGCCGAACGTCTCGACGCGGACGACGTCGAGCGCGGGCGCCACGTCGACGAGCAGCGTCGGCTCGAAGAAGCGGCCGCGACCGTCGACCGCGATCGCCTTACCGCCGGCGAGCACGCGCGCACCGTTCTTCACCGCCTGATCGATCTGCTTCTGGATGAACGAGGGGTGCCACGCCTGGGCGATCGGGCCGAGGTTGGTCGCCTCGTCGCGCGGATCGCCGAGCTTGTAGGTGCGGATCTGCGCGAGGGCCATCTCGACCACGCGGTCGTAGATCGAGCGATGGACATACGCGCGCTCGACGGCACAGCAGCTCTGCCCGGCGTTGTAGCAAGCGCCGTCGACGATGCCGTCGACAGCCTTCTCGACGTCGGCGTCCTCGGCGAGGTACGCCGCGTCTTTGCCGCCGAGCTCGAGCCCGACGTCGACGAAGCGCGCCGTCGCGGCCGCCGCGTAGATCCGGTGGCCGCCGTGGACCGAGCCCGTGAAGGCCACGAAGTCGACGCGGGGATCGCCGGCGATCTTCTCGCTCGTGGCGTGATCGCAGTGGAGCGCCTGGAGCAGGCCGACGGGCGCGCCCGCGGCCGCGAACGCTCGGGCGAAGTGCTCGCCGCAGAGGGGCGAGCGCGGCGAGTGCTTGAGGACCACGCTGTTTCCCGCGAGGATCGCCGGTACCACGACGTTGACGGCCGTGAGCAGCGGGTAGTTCCACGCCGGCAGGCAGAACACCACGCCGAGCGGCGCGCGAGCGATGCGGCGCTCGAAGCCTTCGAGGGCCGGCAGCACCGTGTCGGCAAGCGAGGCCTCGGCGATGCCGACCATGTAGCGCGCGCGCTTGGCCATGCCGGCGACCTCGTTGCGCGCCTGGCGGAGGGGCTTGCCCATCATCCGGGTGATGTCGGCGGCGATCGCCTCCTTGTCGGCCTCCATCAGATCGATCGCGCGCAGGCAGAGCGCCATGCGCTCCGTGACCGGGCTGTGCGCCCACTGCTTCGCGGCGGCGCGAGCGGCGTCGAGCGCGCGCCCGGCTTCGGCCTCTCCGGCGAGGGGCAGGCGGACGGTTTCGGCGAGGGTGTAGGGATCGTCGACGAGAAGATCAGCCATCAGGGCCGCGGATTTAGCCTTCGAGCACAGCGGGCGCAACGGGCAGTTCCCAGCGAGTCGATCTTCCGTCTAGAATCCCCCCGAATGCGTGCGATCGCAGCTGGATTGAGCGACATCGGTCGACAGCGAGTCCACAACGAAGACCGTTTTATTCTCCTGCCGGAGTTCAACGTCTTCGTTGTCGCCGACGGCATGGGCGGTCATCAGTCCGGTGAGGTCGCGAGCCGCATGGCGGCGAGCGTCGTCGCCGGCTACTTCCGCGCGGGCGCGGGCGAAGGCCCCGACATCCAGCGCAACCTGCGCGCCGCCGTCACGCTCGCCAACGCCAAGATCTTCGCGCGCGCCGACGACTCGCGCGCGCACCGCGGCATGGGGACGACGATCGTCGCCGCGGCCTACGACACGGGCGCCGACGAGTTCCACGTCGCCTACGCGGGCGACAGCCGCGCCTACCGCATGCGCGGCGGCGAGCTCAGCCAGCTCACGCGCGATCACTCGCTCGTCGCCGACGCGCTGCTCGAGCGCCCCGATCTGAGCGAGGCCGATCTGGCGTACCTGCCGCGCAACGTGATCACCCGTGCGCTCGGCATCGGCCCGACCGTCGAGCTCGACGTCCGCGCCGATCGCTCCGAGCCCGGCGACGTGTACCTGCTCTGCTCCGACGGCCTGCACTCGCTCGTCCCCGATTCGAAGATCGCCGCGGTGATGCGCGCCGGCACGGTGCTCACCGAGACCTGCGCGCGGCTCATCGATCTCGCCAACGATCACGGCGGCAAGGACAACATCACCGCCGTGCTCGTGAAGATCGAAGAGGGCGCTGCGCCCTGGCGAAGTGACGATCGCCGCGCGACGCTGGTGGATTGAGGCCCGGCGGAGAGCCGGAATTCAACGCAAAGGCGCGGAGACGCGGAGGCGCAAAAAAACGAGAGTCGAGGGTAATCATCTCCCCTCTGCTCCCATCTTCTTGCGCCTCCGCGTTGAATTCTGATCTCTTCCCGCGGCGCTTCAGCGACGACGACGCCGCAGCGCGACGCCGAGCGCGGTGATCGCCAGGGCGATCGGCGCCGTGTCGTTCGAGGTCGGCGTGGTGCTGCACGAGCAGCCCGCCTTCGTCTCCGGCGTGGTGCTGCTCGAGCCGCCCGCGCCTGCGCCGCCTGCGCCCGCCGCCGTGCTGCTGCTGCTCGCGCCACCGCCCACGCCTGCGCCGCCGCCGACGCCCGACTCGCTGCCGCCGCTGCCGCCGGCGCCCGTCGTCGCGGCGCTGCTGCTCGACGCGCCCGCGTTGGGATCGGGCGCGCACGCGTCGTCGACGCCGTTCGGCATGCCCACGCAGCCGCCGGGGCAGTGGACGATCTCCACCGTGTCGTTCGGGCAGCGCACCATCTCCGAGAGATCGTGGACGCAGTTGAAGTGATCGAACGCGTCGTTGCACTTGCAGCTCGCGCCGCCGCCGATCATCTCCATGTACTGGCACCACTCCCAGTTGACCCCGGGATCGCGGTGGTTGTTGGCGCCGCCGTAGTTGGGGCTCTTGACGCACGAGCCCGGCGACATCGAGCACGGGGCGCTGCTCTCGGCGATCACGTTGCCGTCGGGCACCTCTTGATGGCCGACGATCACGCTGCGATCGAGGCCCGTCCCGTCCTTGTTCGGGCCGAGCTTGTTGCGCTTGGCGATGCTGCGCACGAGGTCGGCGCTCTTGGCGTAGAGCGCCGTTTGATAGTCGTCGACGCCCGCGTAGCCCACGTGCTCGATGCCGATCATGTGCTGGTTGTAGAACCAGTTGCCCACGTGCCACGCGGTGTCGCCCTCGGAGACGAACTGGCCCACCTTGCTGCCGTCGGCGTCGATGATGTAGTGGACCGATTTGCCGCCGTCGTTCTGCAGCGTCGAGACGCTGGCATCCCAGCCGCCCTCGGTGTCGTGAACGGCGATCATGGTGATTGGCGTGTCGCGCCCCGGCGTCCATTTGTTGTTCTGCGGCGTGTCGAACCAGATCGCGCCCGGGTACTCCGGCGTGCCCTGCGCTTCGAGCTCGGGCGGCGCCCACGTCAGCTCGATCGGGATCTCGTCGTGGGGCGGGATCACCAGCGTCTCGCCGCCGCGCGCGCGCGCCGTGCCGCCGTGGCGGAGCAGGTGAAACACCTTCGCGCGGTAGGCGATCTGCTGCGTGCGCGAGCGGTGACCGGAGAGCTCTTCCACCACCTCGGCCCAGCCGGCGAGATCGTCGCGGGCGATGGCGTGATCGCGCGCGAGATCGTCGAGCACGCGGGCGCCGGCCTCGGTGCCCTTGGCGAGATCGATCTGGAGATCCAGCTCGGTCGCGCCCATCAGCGCCGCGCCGCGGGCGAGCGAGTTGTAGCGACCGCGCCGCAGCTCGAGCACGCCGGCCACGGGGACGGCCTCGTCGATCTCGACGTCGCGGACCGCCGCGAGACCAAGCCCGCCCTCGACGCGCGCCACGGCGACCATGAGATCGCGCGGGACGCGGTTCCCGCTCGCCGCAGCGGTGATCATCGCGTCGGTGGGGCCGGAGAGGTCGGGCGGGCCCGCGGGAGCACAGCCGGCGAGGAGCGCGACGATCGCCGCAGGAGCGCAGAAGAGAGAGGATCGCATCGCTCCCACGATCACCCGGTCGCGCCCCCGCGCACAAGCAAAGAACGCGCTCGCGACCGGCATTTCCCGGGCGTTTACTGCACCTTTCCGCCCGGGGCTGCGGATCACGCTCGATCCATGCGCGTGGTTGGCGCCGATCGCGTCAGAGCACGCCGGCGGCCGCGCGATCGAGGTAGCCGTCGAGCGCCGCGAGGATGTCCTTGTTCCCGTCCTGTGCGTAGGACGCGAGCTTCTCCTCGCACGCGGGGATCGCCGCGACGAAGTCGTGAACCACCCGCGGATCGGCGAGCGTCTTCGCCTCCTTGCCGAAGCCCACGCGCTCGAGGTAGCGCGCGTTGAGCACCTGCTCGAACTGGTGCTCCAGCGGGACGGCCAGCATCGGCTTGTGGAGGTACACCGCCTCGCCCATCAGGGTGAACCCGCCGCCGGCGATCACGCCCTTGCACGACGCGAGATCATCGATGAACCCGGCCTCGCTGAAGGGCCGATAGCGCAGGTTGCCCTCGTTCTGCTCGTACTCGATCCCGCGGCGCATCCCGTAGATCCGGCACTCGAGCCCCGTCTTCGCGAGGGCGTCGGCGAGCGCGTCGTTGCCCTCGCCCGTCTGGTAGACGAGCAGGTGATCCCCCGCGCGCTTGCGGGCCGCGAGGATCTCCGGGCGGAGGATCGGCGGGTGCAAGCTGGTGTCGGGCTTGCGGATCTCGGGGCGCATGAACGTGGTGATGAAGTAGTGATTGCAGAAGGGCAGCTTGCCCTTCACGAAGGCCTTGGCGATCTGGAAGGCCGACTCCTCGCCCGCGACGATGTCCTTCGGCAGCGCGCAGCGGTTGATGATCTGCATGTTGTCGATCGAGAGCACCGGGATCCGGTGGGTCTTCGCGTAGAGGTAGGTCCACGACTCGAAGTCGCTGATGACCAGCTCGGGCGTGAAGTCCTTGATCAGGTCGAAGTACGCGGCGATGTTCTTCGGCGTCCCCGTCGCGCCGGTGAGCACGTTGGACCAGAGCGTCTTGCCCCGGCGCACGCGGTTCTCCTCGTAGATCATGTGCAGGCCGTGGATGCGGTTCACCCCGTCGAAGTGCTTGGCGAGGAAGTCCGTCGCCCGCCCCGAGGCCATGATTTCGAGCTCGTGGCCCTGCGCGATCAGGTGCTCGAGCACCACGCGGGAGCGCATCGCGTGCCCCATTCCCTCGCCCACGACGCCGTAGAGGATCTTCATGGCGCGGCAGACTATAAGGACCAACGTGGCAGGTCGAGAGATCGCCGGCAGCCGCCCGGAGAGAGCAGGAGACACCCTCGTTCATGCGCCGCCGCCGAGCCTGGATTGAGACGCTGCCCTTCGAGGCCATCGCGCGGCCGCGCGTGGTCGGGCTCCTCGCGAGCCGCCGGATCGAGCCCATCGTCGCCGTGTGGCCGACGACGCCGATCGAGGCGATCGTCCGGGTGATCGAGGTGTACGGCGAGGCGGGGCTCCCCGCGGCGCTGTGGCCGATGCTCTCGGACGGCGAGGGGCGCTGGGCCAACGCTGACAACGCCGGCTCGTTCGTGTCGTTCGTACGCGATCTCTGCGCGAAGCTCGTGGCCGCGGGGCGGCCGCCCGCCGAGATCGTCGTCGATCTCGAGCCGTCGATCGAGGCGATGCGGGCCTCGTTCGCGTCGTCGGCCCGATCGGTCCACATGCTGCCAATCCCCGGTGATCTGCGGCCTTTCGTCGTCGCGCAGCGGCGGCTCGCCGACCTGTGCGTCGCGCTCCACGCCCAGGGGATCCGCGCCTCGTCGGCCGCGCCGCCGACGGTGCTCCTCGATCCGGATGAAGGCGCCGCGCGCCCGTTCCAGGAGGTGCAGGGGACGCCGATCGACGGGCCCGCGTGGGATCACGTGAGCTTCATGCTCTACACCTCGATCCTCGAAGGCTGGTCGCGCGGCGTGCTCCGGCGCAGCGACGCGCGGGCGCTGCTCGCCGTGGCGTGCCGCGCCGCCGCCGCGCGCCTCGGCGATCGGGCCGGCGCATCGATCGGCGCCGTGGGTGTGGGCGCGTTCGGCAACGAGCCCACCTACCGCGGCGTCGCCGAGCTCGCCGACGACGTGGCCCTCGCCCGCGCGGCCGGCGTCGACGATCTGGCGCTCTTCGATCTCGGCGGCGTGATCCAGCGCGGGCCGCCCGAGCCCTGGCTCGACGCCTTCGTCGCGACCGATCCCGCCGCGAGCCTCCCGGAGCCTTCGTTCCGGCTGCGGAGCGTGCTCGCGGCGGCCCGGCTCGCCGGCGGCGTCTTCGGCGCGATGGGCCGCGTCCGCGGATCCGGCGGCGGCGCTCCCTGAGCAATCGTCGTTCGCAGGGTTCTACGCGTCGATGGAGCATCGTGTTAGCATCGTGCTCGGTACCCTCATGACGACAGCTTGGCCCTTGAAACGCCGCGGTTCTTCCTCTTCAATCGCCCTCGGGCGCGCTGGGCTGGGGCTCGGGCTCCTCGCCGCGAGCCTCTCGGCCGGCGGCGGCGCGCAGGCGCAGACAAAGCAGGAGCTCGACGAGGCTCGCAAGGCATTCCAGGAGGGCATGGCGCTCAGCGCCGCCAACAACTGCTCCGCGGCGCTCACCAAGTTCCGCGCGGTCGCCAACGTGAAGATGACGGCCAACGTCGCCTTCAACATCGCCGAGTGCGAAGAGCGCCTCGGCAAGCTCGTCTCGGCGCTCGGCAACTACCGCCTCGCCGCGTCGCAGGCCCAGGGTGATCCCAAGGCGAAAGACGTGGCCAATCGCGTCGCCGACCGCATCGACGCCCTCGACGCGCGCATCCCGAAGCTGACGATCAAGCGCGGCAAGGGCGCCGACGTCGCCTCGATCGAGCTCGACGGGAGCGAGCTCGGCGCGGCGCAGCTCAGCGCGGCCACGCCGGTCGATCCCGGCTCGCACACCGTCGTCGCCAAGATCGGCGACAAGATCTATGCGCAGGACAAAGTCGTCCTCGTCGAGAAGGAGAACAAGACCTTCGAGGTGAAGATGGACGCGCCCGTCGCGAAGATCGAGAAGCCGGTCGTCGACGAGCCGAAGCCCGAGCCCGAGCCCCCGCCGCCGCCTCCGGCGAAGTCCAAGGCGCCTGCCGTGGTCGCGCTCAGCGTCGGCGGCCTCGGCGTCGTCCTCGGCGCGACGTTCATGGCCATGCGCGGCGGGGCGCTCTCCGACCTCGACAAGCTCTGTGGCGGCGACACGACGTGCCCGCCCTCCGCGCAGTCGACGGCCGACAAGGGGCGCCTCTTCACGGGCCTCGCCGAGGGCGCGTTCGTCGTCGGCGCGGCCGGCATCGTGACTGGTATCGTGCTGCTCGCGACAGGCGGGCCGCCCAAGCCCAAACCCACCTCCGCCTTCTTGGGAGCCCCGCCCGACACCCGGGGTGTTCGTCTCATGACCTCGGCGCCCGGCGCTTCGGTGGGCGGGCTCAGCCTCGCAGGGAGGTTCTGATGAGCCGTCGTATCGTCTCCAAATCCGCGCGCACTGCCCTCTATCTGACGCTCGCCGTGGCCGGCGCGATCGCCGCGCCCGCAGCGTGCCTGTTCCCGAGCTACACCTTCAACGAGCCCGAGCCCTCGGGCGGCACGGGCGGCACGGGCGGCGCCGGCGGGGCGATGGCCACGGCCGCGAGCCAGAGCGCGTCGTCCACGGCCTCGTCGACGTCCACCGCGACGGTCACGGCGACGGTGGCCGCGTCGAGCAGCGCCTCGTCCGGCGGCGGCGGAGCCGGCGGGGCAGGGGGCGATCCGAGCACCGCATCGGCGACCACCGGCGCCACGTCGAGCAGCGCCGCGAGCAGCAGCGCGGCGTCGAGCTCGGCCTCGACCGGCATGGTGATGCCCGAGGACTGCACCGATGGTATCGACAACGATCTCGACGGGAAGATCGACTGCGCCGATCCCGACTGCCTGGCGGGCTTTTCGTGTCACAACCCGGTGACACCGGCGCTGGTGACGGCGGGCTGGACCGGGCACTTCGCCCTGACCGACGGCCTCGTCGCGGCGCTCCCGAGCAACTGCCCGGGCGCGACGTACCCTAACCCGATCTACACGGGATATCGCGTCCCCAAGGCCCCCGCGGCGACGTGCTCGACCTGCACCTGCGGCGCTCCGCTCGGCGAGCAGTGCACGCTCAATGTGCATGTCGCCTCGGGCACCTGCGCTCAGGTGAGCACCCCCACCGGGGTTTGCCAGGTGGCGTTGCCGGTGACGGCCAATGGCTCGTGCGATCAGAGCCTCGGCTTCCTCGCGGGCGGCGACAACACCTGTGGTCCGCCGGTCAATAGCCTCTGTCCCGACTCGGGCCAGCCCTGCAACCAGGCCGTCTACGCGGACGCGGCGACGATCACCGGCGGATCGTGCAACGCTTCCGTCGAGGTGCCGAATGTCCCGGCGTTCTCGTGGACGAACGCGGGGCGCGCCTGCCAGCCCGCCACCGAGGGCAAGGGCTGCGCGAATTCGTTCGCCTGCTTGCCCAACGCGCCCGCGCCGTTCGGCGCGGTCTGCATCTCCCACCCGGGCGACGTCACCTGTCCGGCGGGCTCGGGCTATACCCTGAAGAAGGTGTTTTACGACATCGATCCTCAGGACGATCGGTCCTGCAGCGACTGCCAGTGCTCGGGCATCAACGGGGCGAGCTGCTCGACCACGACGAACATCTACAGCGATCTCGGCACCAGCACCTGCAACACCCTGGTGGCCAGCCTGCCGCCGGGCGGCTGCGCCGCGCTGGCGGGTAATCCGGCGGTCTACGGCCGCAAGTCGACGGGCACGTCGATCACCGCCGGTAGCTGCGCGCCGAGCGGCGGGACGCCGACGGGCGTGGCCTTCGGCCTCAACCCGGTCACGTTCTGCTGCCAGTGACGTCGCCCTGAACGACGATGGAGCCAGGGACAGTGTCTGTCCGCGGCTCCATCGGTGCTCGAGAAGAAGAGCGCCAATCGGCGCTCTTCTTCGTTTGAATCGAGAGGGGTTTACTTCTTCGGAGCGGGCTTGGGCGCCGGCGCCGCGGGGGCCTTGCCAGCGGGCGTGGCGGGAGCCGCCGGAACGCCCTTGCCACCGGGGGCGGCCGGGGGCGTGGCGCCGCCGGGCTGGCCGCTGTTGTAGAGCTGGATGGCGCGGTCCGTCAGCTCGAGATCGCCGCGGAAGTAGGGGACGGCCGACTTCTCGAGGACCATCTCGTAGCCGTCCTGCGCCGCGATCCGCTTCACGGCGTCGAGCACGCCCTGGAGGATCGGGTTCGTCATCTCGCCCTCTTTGCGCTGCATTTCGCGCTGCGACTCGACCATCGAGCTCTGGAGCTCGGCGGCGGCGCGCTGGAGGGTCTCGTACTTCTTCTGGAGCTGCTCCTTCGACGTCTTGCCGCCGGCGGCCTCCTTGTCGAGGGTCTCCTTGTCGGACTGGAGCTGGCGCTGCTTGCTGTCGAGGTCGGCCTGGCGGCTGTCGAAGAGCTTCTTCAGCGTGGCTTGCACGCGGAGGCCCTGCTCCGTCTCGAGGACGGCGCGGCGGACGTCGATCACGGCCACCTTGGACTGCGACTGGGCCGCGGCCGGGGCCGCCGATCCGAGCAGGGCGCCGCCGGCGACCGCCGCGAGCGCAAGGGCCTTGAGCGAGCGGAGGCGGAAGGAGGCGACCGGGGCGATTGAGCTTCGCATGTTGCCGGGGGACTAGCGTGCAGTCGCAGCACCGTCAAGCGTGCTGCGCGGGCGGGCGCGGCCTTTCGCAGCCGGCCGCGCCGATGAGCTTTCAGCCTTCCTGGAAGGCGCGGCCCAGGCGGTCGCGGGCCAGCTCGAGGATGCGGTTGATTTCTTCGTTGCGGCCGAGGAATGCGGCGCGGTGGTCGGGGCGCTGGATGGCGCGGGCGCGTTCGACCACGGCGAGGAAGGCCTTGTGGAGGAGCGCGTCGGCCTCTTCGGGGCGGCCGCAGGCGAGCAGGACTTCGATCTGGGTGAGGCGGATGAAGTCGTCCCACTCCTCGATCGGGCCGGCGTCGAGGCGGCGGGTGGCTTCGGTGGCGGACTCGAGCGCGCCGTCGAGCACGCGGCGCGCGAGCTGGACGCGGGAGAGCGCGAAGAGGGCCTCGGGGTAGAGCGCCGTGTGGCTGCGCGTCTCGCTCTCGACGTAGCGGGCGAGCGTGAGCGCCGTGCCGAGATCCCCCGGCGCGCCGCGCCAGACCAGCATCACCGTCTCGTAGACGCGGGTGTGGATGCGGAGGCGCGCGGCGCTGCACTCGTCGGCGATGCGCGCGGCCTGGCGCTCGTAGGCGATGCCGTCGTCGAGGTTGCCCTGGCGGGCGTACGACATGCCGACGTTGTGGAGCGCGAAGGCCTCGATGATCCGCATGCGGCGGGCGCGCGCGTCGTGGAGGGCGCGCTCGAGCATCGGCTGCGCGAGCTCGAACATGCCGACGTGGTTGAGCACCGAGCCAGTGTTGCAGCGACCGCGCGTGGCGAGGACGACGTCGCCGGCGTTCTCGGCGGCGTCGATGAGCTGGAGGCCCGCGTCGATCGCCTTCGACATTTCGTTCGAGTGCATCAGCGCGAAGAGGCGCGCGTCGAGGGCGCGCAGCGTCGCGTCGAGGGCGCCCGATCGCATCGCGACGTCGACCGCTTCCTCGGCCGTCTGGAGCGCGGCGGCGGGCATCGCGAGATCGATGAGGCCGCGGACCCGCGCGGCGAGCAGCGCGGCGCGGATCGGCAGCGACAGGCCGGAGAACTGCGGCCCGAGGGCCCACGCGGCGCGAGCGTCGCCGTCGCGGCTCTGACCGGATTCGATCATCGCGGCGGCGATCAGGCGCTGCGCTTCGCCCCACATGTCCGAGCCGGGCGGCGCGAGCTGCGCGGCCTCTTCGCCCGCGGCGATCCCCTCGGTGAGGCGGCCCATGAAGGCCGAGACCTGCGCCTTGGCGATCAGCAGCTGCGCGCGCACGCCGCCCTCGGCGCCGCAGGCCAGGCCGCGATCGGCGAGCTCGAGCGCCGTCTCGAGCTGCGCGCCGTTGGTGTACGCCTGCCGTGTCGCTCGCGCGTAGAGGCCCGCGGCGCGCGGCAGATCGCCGCCGGCGTCGGCGTGGCGGGCGATCAGGCCGACGTCGACGTCGCCCACCGACTCCAGCCACGCGCCGGCCGCGAGGTGGAGCGAGGCGCGATCTTCTTCGAGGATCGACGCGTACGCGGCGTCGCGCACCAGGGCCTGACGGAAGATCCACTCGTCGTCGCCGGCGATGCGGGATTCGGCCTGGCGCGTGAGGATTTCGCTCTGCTGCAGCTCGGCGAGATCGATGGCGGCGGGGCGATCGAGGAGCGACTCGACGCCGCCGGTCCAGAAGGATTGGCCGAAGACGGCGCCGGCGCGGAGGACCTCGCGGGCCTCGGGCGACATGCGATCGAGGCGGAGCTGCACCAGCGCTTGCACCGTGAGCGGGAGCTCTTCGCGGCCGTCGGCGGCGCAGCGCACGAGCTCTTCGAGGAAGAGCGCGTTGCCCCCGGCGCGGCGGACGATGTTGGCGCGCACCGCGGGATCGCCGCTCGGGAGCGCGGCGGCGACGAGGCGCTCGGCCGCGAGCGGCGACAGCGGCGAGAGCGTGAGCCGCGTGACGTGGCGGCGCTCCCAGAGCTGCGGCAGCCGCGTCACCACCTCGGGCCGCGCGAACGCGAACACGCCGAAGCGAAGATCGGGGCAGCCGAGCAGCCAGTCGACGAGATCGATCGTCGTGTCGTCGGCCCAGTGCAGATCTTCGACGAAGAGGATCAGCGGGCCCTGCTGCGCGCGGACGAAGGCCTCGAGCGCCATGCGCAGGCGCGACTGCATGAGCTGGGCGCTGGTGCGCGCGGCGCGCAGGGGCTCGTCGGCGTCGTCGGGGAAGGGGACGCCGATGAGCTCGCCGATGAACGCGGCGAGGAACCGCAGCGTGCGCGGGAGCCTCGCCGAGACGTGGGCGCGGACCTTGTTGATCTGATCCTGCGCGGGGTCGCCGTCGTGCACGCCCATGAGCGCGCGGAGGGCGCGACCGAGCGCCGACAGGCTACCGCCGCGGCTCATCGGATCGCCGCGGCAGAGGAGCATCTCGGGGCGCCGCGGCGACAGCTCGAGGCGCTGCATCAGCTCGGATCGGACGCGGCTCTTGCCGATGCCGGCGGGGCCCGTGACCAGCGCGGCGCGCGGCGTTCCGTCCTCGACCAGCTCGGTGAAAATGCCTTGTAGAAGAGCGATTTCTTTCTCGCGGCCGACCGTCGGCGTGATCCGCCCGAGGAGCTGGCGCGCGCCGAAGCCGCTCGCGTCCTCGCGGAGGAGCACGCCGCCTTGATGGTCTTCCTGGACGACGAAGCGACCCTCGATCGCGGCGGCGGCGTAGGTGTCGAGGCGCACGGCGCCGGGGTGCGCGATCTCGAGCTGGCAGGCCGCGCGCTCGAGGGCTTCGCCGGCGAGGTTGGCGCGGCCGCGCACGGCGTGGCCGACGGCGACGGTGACGCGCGCCGAAGGGATGGCGTTGGCGACGGCGAGGCCGGCCCGCGCCGCGCGCATGGCCTCGTCGCCCTTCGATCGCTCGACGCCGAGCACGGCGACCATGCGGCCGCCCGCGAGCGCTTCGAAGCGCGTGTCGTCGCCGAGCACGTCGCGCACCGAGGCGTCGACCTCGGGCGTGAGCTCGGCCCCGCCGAGATCGTAGAGCACCACGGCGACGACGCGCCGCTCGCTCGTGCCGGGGCGCGAAGGGATCGGCGTGGTCCCGGGATCGCTGGTGCTCACCGGCGTGCGCCCCGAGTCCGGCATCGACTTGCGGATCGCCGACGCGCTCTTGTCGGTGGCGGGAGGATCGTTGTTGAGGTTGCCGACGCGGGCGAGCGCGCGCGCGAGATCGCCGCCGTTCTCGAAGCGGGCGCTCTTGTCGCGGGCGATCGAGCGGGCGATCACTTCGTCGAGCGCCTCGGGCACGTCGAAGCGGAGCGTCGACGCGAGCGGCGGATCCTCGAGGACGAGGCGACCGAGCAGCGCGATGATGTGCTCGGTCTCGAAGACGTTGCGCCCGGTGATCAGGCGGAAAAGCACCGAGCCGAGCGAGTACACGTCGGCCCGGACGTCGATGCCTTCGCCGCGCGCCTGCTCGGGGGCCATGAAGTGCGGCGTGCCGATGATCTGGCCGCGCTCGGTCGGGTACTCGTCGGGGACCGCGGGCTTGACCACGCCGAAGTCGATGAGCTTGATCGCGGTGCCGCGGCCGCGAATGAGGAAGATGTTGGAGAGCTTGAGATCGCGGTGGATGACGCCGCGCGCGTGGATCGCCGCCATCGCCGCGGCCGAGCGCCGGACGATCTCGACCGAGTCGCGCATGCCGAGCGGGGCGCGGCGCTGGCGCTGTCCGAGATCCTCGCCGTCGAGCCACTCCATCGCGAAGAAGAGGCGCCCGTCTTGCCAGGTGCCGTGCCCCACGTACTGCACGATGTTGGGGTGCCGCAGATCGGCGAGGATGGCGATTTCGCGGGCGAAGCGCGTGCGCTCGCTCGGCGACGCGGTGGCGCGGAGCAGCTTGATCGCCACGACCTCGTTGGTCTCGCGATCGATGCCGCGGTAAATATCCCCCATGCCCCCGCTGCCAACGCGGGCTTCGATGACGAAGCGATCCGTGGGCTCGAACTCGGGCAACACCGAGGAGGGAGGTTACGCGGAACGTGCGCCGCCACGCCAGCGTGAAGGCGCGCCGCGCACATCCGGCGCGCGACCATGGCTCGAGAGCGTCAAAAGGCTGGCTTTGTCGGTCGATGCGGAAAATGAAGCCACGGTCGCAATGGGAGCTTGCGAATTTCGCGGGGGCGAACTAGCTTGCGCCGCCTCTCAACTGGTCCCCATCGTCTAGTCCGGCCCAGGACCCAGCCCTTTCAAGGCTGTTACGCGGGTTCAAATCCCGCTGGGGACACTCTTTTCCCTTATCATTTCGCAGGCTGCCCCAGAACGACGGCCCTTCGGGCAGCGCACCGGGCAGCATGACTTCCTTCGGGATCGCAGGAAACACGTCGCCGCGGAGGAAGTCCAGCGACTCCGCCTCGCGCACGTAACCCATCGTCGTGCTGATGTTGACGTGGCCTGCGCGGTGCATGATCCGCATCGGATCGTCGCCGCGGATGGCCATCCAGGTGATGCCTGTCGCACGCAGATCGTGAAACGTGATCTGCTTGCGCGTGGCGTCGTTCGCAAAGAGCGCGGCCCGCGTTACGCCGGCGCAGCGCAGGTAGGTCCGGAGCCGCTCGGAGAGATCGCAGAGCGGCGGCATCGCGAAGAGACGTGGCGCGGCGGCGCGATCCTGCACAAGGAATTTGAAGAGGGGGACGACGGTGGGCTCCATCGGGACGTGGCGCGGCGTGTTGGTCTTCGTCTCCTTCTCCTCGCCGTCGTTCCGATCGATCGAGCGATGAACGTGGACCCGTAGGTGCTCGAGGTCGACGTCGTCCAGCGCGAGCGCCTCGAACTCCCCGGCGCGCGTGTAGGTGTAGATCGCGGCCGCGAAAAGGCGGCGCCACCGGATCGGGATCCGCTGGCAGACCATCATCGCCAGGAACTCGGCGGGGAAGAGGTACGCCTTGCTCTTGACTACACCCTCGTCTGGGCCGGCGACGTCCCGTGCAGGGTTGTCGTCAAGGACGCGCAGCGCCGCCGTCTTCGACTTCACGGCGTCCTTGAAGAGCTTGGTAACGAGCCCCCAGCAGTTCTTCGCCGTCTTCCAGTGGAGCTCGTCGGCGAGCACGCGGCCGTCGAGGTCTTCGACGAGCGCCTGGAGGTCGACCTTCGCGATCGAGCGGATCGGGCGCTTACCCAGTGGCGGAGACAGGCGCGGCAGTATCCACTTCCGTAAGCGACCACGGTCGTCGTCCACGCTCGTCAGGCCCCGGCGCTCGCGATCCTCGCACCACGCGGTCGCCCAGTCCTCGAGAGTCGGCCCGTCGACAGTCTTCGCCGGAGCTTCCTCGACAACGACCTCTCGCACGGTGCCCTCGCGCTCCGCGGCATCGGTCAGGGCCTGCGCCTTGTCGCGCGCTCGCGCCTCGCTCATCCCAACGGGCTGGTGAAGACGCTTGCCACGCTTCCCGTTCGAGAGCGTCGGACGGACGTCCCAGTGGTCGTCGTGCCATTCGATCGTGCCAGTGCGCTTCGTCGTGCTCATGAGGTCTTCCGCGATCGTCGCTTACTCGGAGCGCTGGCGAGGGCCAGTTCGTCGGCGAGCGTCAGCTCGGTGGGGGTCTTGCCCGCTCCGGTCCGGTTGCGCATCCAGGCATCAACGACGGCCCACATCGCGGTCCTCTGCCGGTTGCGCAGGAACGTGGGAAACGCGCCAGAGCGGTAGGCGGTGCGGAATGCCTTGCTCGATCGGAGCGGGTTCTCCTTGGCGGTCGCGTACGTGGGAGTGCCGATGCCGGGGGCGTGGCGCAGACCTTCGAGGATAAGCGGGGCGAGCAGCGGCGCCATCAAAGGTGCCATGCGCGCCGCGAGCGCATCGAGGAACGCGTCGCCGGGGGAGGGTTCCATCATGCAGCCTCTTTTGCGACCCGCAGCTCGCTCTCGAACGTCTCGGTCCCCGCGCTGCCCAGCCGGGCGATCAGTCGCGCTACCAACCGCGCGAGGATGATCGCAGCAACCACCTCTGGCAGAATGTCAAGGTGGCCAACCTCAAACGGCTTCTCAGCGAGCCGCAGATCGCGAACGGCATCCTTCGCGAAGTCGAGGTAGGCCCCGATGTCGCTGTCCGACATGCCGCTTAATTTCATCGCGTCGGCGAGATCGGCAGCAGCACCCTCGCGCACAGCCCGGCGTTTCGGGGACCTGACGAGGATCTTCCCTGATGACCGCGTGTTCAGCCCTCGCATCCCCTGATTGCACCGTAAAAAGTCGTGCGCACTCTCGGGGGCATGATCTTGAATCGCTTCACCTGCGGCATTTTCGGCAGGTGCGCTGGCCTCGGAACGGCGGATCGTGCGGAGCATCGCACCGCTCCTATGCTCAGTTGCAGCGGGGTAGCCGTGGATCAGGTCAGGCGCTTCCATGGCTCAGGCGTGCTCCGGGGTGAGGTGGCAGGATCGATCGAGGATGCCGTCGAGCGGGCTCGTCGCGCGCTCGCGCGCCAGAGGATGCGTCGCCTCGGCCTCGGGCCCGTCGAGCTGCCCCGCAGCCGGCCACGAAACGACGTCGAGGAGCGGAGGCTCGCGGTCGTCGTCGCCGCGGTCGATGAACCGGAGCGCCGTGAGGATGGCGCTCTGGCCTGTCATGGCGTGGGCTCCGAAGCGGTCACGGAGATTGGGCGAGGCTCGGAGTTGATCCACACGCTCGAGACGAGCGATGTCCCGCTGGCGAAGCGCGATGGCGTCGGCGATGTCGGTGGCCATGGCTCAGTCCTCCCCCGCGGTGATCGGACCGCGGTGACCGGACAGCACCTCGTCAGCGTCCGAGTCGCGCTCACGACGCTGACGACCGAGGGCCACCTGGACGTCGCGATCGAAGGCAGCGTCGGGAGCGATGGATCGGCGAGCCGAGACGGGCAGGGGCAGGGCCGGGACAGCGGCGGCGCCGCGCACGGGCTCGTCCTCGAGAGCGAGCTTGCCCTCGAGAGCGAGGATGGGCATGCGGCGGATCGGAAGGTCGGTGGGACTCATCGATCACTCCGCGGCCGTCGAGAGATCGACGTCGTCGCGCGCGTCGAGGGCGGCGACCGCACGCTCGATCGCCGCGTCATCCAGGTCGAGACGTACGAGGGCCAGTCGGTACGCGGCGACGTCGGGCAGGCCATCGATCACGTCGGCGAAGAGCTCGACACCGGCGGAGTGGGGCAGCTCGAACGACAGCAGCATCGCTGCAACCTCGACGCTGCTCAAGTGCGCGAGCAGCGCGTCGATGAGGATGGTCTTGCGCTCGATATCGCCGCGGAGATCAGCGACCACGATCTCGAGAGCGAGATCGTCGCGGACGCCGATCGGGCGAGCGACGCGGACGCACAGGTTGCGGCGGCCGCGCGGGATCTGCGGACCGGGGATGGCTGCGGAGATGGGGTACAACATGCGGGAGACCTCGCGGACAATGGGAAGCCTGGCCACTCCATGGAGTGGCGAATAAACGTCGAGATGTGGAGTCGATCAGGCGGCGGAGGCGCGAACTGGAGCGCGGGCTACGGGAAGATCTCCCTTCCCAAACGCGAGCCACGCGCAGTCGACGTCGAGGTGGTTGGCCATCTGCTCCAGAGCTTCGAGCCCTGGGTTGATGGTGCGCCCGTTCGCGATATAGGCCGTGTAACGGTTCTTTTTCAGCGCCACGTCGATGGCGTTTGCAGTCGTTCCTCGCAGCGCCATGGCGAACGTGAGCCGCTCGCCCAACGTTGCGGGTGGGGACGTGGTCTTCATGCGCCCCATCATGTAGCCGTTTCGCTACGTAGTCAATGCGCTACCGTGACCAAATTGCGGGGGCGTTGTGGGCGCTGAAAATTTCGGGCAGCGTGTGGCAATGGGCACCTTGGCAGAGCGGCTCAGGTACGCCATCGACCTGCGATCGATCAGTGCGGACCAGCTGGACCGCGATCTCGGCAAGAGCAAATACGTCGCCTACATCGCGAACGGGCGCACGGTGAGCCCCAGCTACGACGTGGTGGTGCAGCTCGCAAAGCTGCTCGACGTCGATCATGAGTGGCTCGCCGCGGGGGAAGGTCCCGCGCCGATCAAGACGTCGAGCGCGGCCTCGCGGTCGGCGAGCGCTCCGCTCTTCCGGCTCGACGCGAACTGGGAGGTCGAGCTTGAGAAGGCGCGCGGGCATCGCCCGGATCACGTCCCCGATCGCTTCCTCGTGGAGGCCGGCGACGCCGTGGTCCCGGGGCTCCGGCCGACGTGGTCCTTGATCCTCAAGGTCGCTGAGCTGCTCTGGACCGCAGAGACCTCGGGAGCCGCGCGCGAGATCGCGACGCCTCCATCGGGGCACACTGTCGCGGAGCCGCCGTCGTCCACTCCCCCGAAGCGCGCTGGCCGCGCGAGTCGTCGTCAGGAATAGCGCTCGAAGATCTTCGCTGCGAGATCGTGGACTAGCTTGGTATCGGCGAGGCCACGTCGGCGGAGCAAGGCCGTGAGGCTGGCGAGGACGTCGTCTATCGGCTGGTCGCGTGGCGGCGGCCGGATCACGTCGCCCAGATCGACCCCCAGCGCATCAGCGATCTCAGCGAGCCGCTCGATCGACGGCAGATGATCGCCCCGCTCGAGGCGACCGATCGTCTGGTCAGTCACGCCGCACCGCTCAGCCAGTTTTTCTTGCGTGAGCCCCGCGCCCTTCCGTAGCTTGGCGAATCGCGCCCCGAGCGTCTTCGTCACCGACATTGCCGGCTATCCAAGAGGCGCCGTGGTGTGGCGCACAGCGAGGATTACGTCGTGTTCTTAGATGACGAATACCGACGTAATCCTACGTTGTGGGCGCACAATGTTCCGGTTGGAACGTTCGCGGCGTTTGGATTTTGACGGCGCTCATCCGATACCTACCGGTTGAGTGTGGGGTCTCAGGCCTGGGGAGGGCCTTGTCCGAATGAGATCGCAGTCTTGGACCGGTGTCGATTTAGGGATCGTATTTGGGGGGTCATCCGAAGGGGTCGGTATGGTCTTCCCTGAAGCGGTCCACCGAATGTGCCTGGGGTGCGCGGGGGATGGCCCCGACCCCGACCTGGAGCCAAGCGATGTCGCTCGTATCGAGCGGGAGGCGAACGCGATCCATCGCCGAACGCACTGGGAGTGTCCACCCAACCCGGCGCACCTGGCGGTCGCGGCGTCGGTCCAACTTGGCCACCTCCCAGCTGGGGCAGGACTCCCAGCGCTGCTGAAGAGCGACAAAGCGCTCTACGCCGGCACCACCGATGCGCAAGACGATGGCCTCCTCGCCGCGTTTGCACTGGCATCTGCGATCGTCCTCCAGCAGGACCTTCCGTGGTCGCCGGTGTTCCGCTGGCGCCTCGCGGCCGAGTTGCTTGCGCCATTGTGGGTGCTCGACGAGAGCGGCAGCGATCACCTTGAGGGACCTCACCCGCACGCTCCAGAGTGGCTCGTGCGGCAGCGAAATCTGGAAAGCCAGGGCACCGTCGCCAACAAAAGATCACGTAGCGTATTGACTACGTAGCGCATTAGCTACATGGTGTGCCCCGTCCCCAACGCGACCCTACGCGCCCGGGGCGGGAGGTCTCCGTGGTCGTCTTTCGCGTTCGCGCTGCTCGTCGTCCCCTCTGCTGTCGTCCCGCGTCGGTCCGGCTCGTCGCGGCTCCGGTCGTCGAGTCGCCCGTCCCCGGCTGTGACTGCGGGCTGACGCCGAGCGAGCACGCGCAGGGGCTCGGCGCCGGCGCGCAGTGCTCGTGCGAGGCCGCTCGCGTAGCTGCTCTGGCGGTGGCTCGTGCTGCTGGGCAGGTGGCGTGATGGCCACCTACCAGAAGAGCGGCGGCCTCCGTCCGCTCCCGGAGCGGCTCGATCTCAACCCCAGCGAGGCGCGCGCCGTCGGTGTGATCGCCGATCTCGTGTGCAAGCGCTTCGGCAGCGCGAAAAAGGCCGCGTTCGAGATCGACACTCGCCTTGGCGCTCTGGAGTCGGCGCGCCGCGGCGCCCTGTGCTGCTTCCCGCCCGCGCACGTGGTCGACGCCTTGGCGGCCTACGCCGCCTGCTCGCGTGAGGATCTCCTCGCCGGTCGCGCCGTGCTTCCCGCCGTCGAGGCCGCGTGAGCCGCCCCGTTTCGTCCCGCTGTCGCGCGCGCCGTGCGCCGGCGGCCGCTCTTCACTCCAGCTCGTCTCGAGGTCTGCCGATGTCGTCCCCCGTCGCCACTGCCCCTGCCGCTCTCGTCCTGCTCCGGATCGCTCTGGCCGTCGCGCTGGCATCGGGCGCCGTCATCGGCCCTGCTCAGGAGCGCTTCGCTGAGGCCCTCGCAGGTCTTCAGGCGCCGACCAACGCGAAGACGATCGAAGCCGAAGAGGCAGCGCGCCGAGCGGCTCTCGACCTCGCCGAGCAGCTCGGCGGCAACGTCGCGGTCCTCGCGCAGCGGGCCGCCGTCGAAGCTGCGGGACGTGCGTCGGATGCCGCTGGACGGGAGCTGTCGATCCGCCGGATGGTGGCGACCCAGGCCGAGCTCCAGCGCATCCAGCGCGAGGACCCGTGTACGTGGGTGGTGCTGCTCGCCGCGGAGCGGAAGCCGACGAAGCGCGCGATCGTGGCGATGGCCCGAGTCGTCTCGCGGCCGGCGGCGTGACGTGGGTGCCCAGCTCGCGCTCTTCCTCGAGGCCGCCGCAGCCCCCGCGCCAGCCACGCTGACGCTCGTCGCGCCGCTCGCGACCGCTCCGACTGAGCCCCTGTCCCTGACAGCCAAGATCAAGGCCTGGCTCATCGGCTGCTCCAACACCGACACCACGCCGGTCCGCTTCTATCACCTCTGCGACGCCTTCCCCGATGAGACGGCGAGCGATCTCGACATCGCGGCTCGACCCTTCGAGATTGGCCATGACAGCGGCGCCAATACCTACGAGGCGAATTGATGGATCCTCATCCGGTGATCCGGTGGTGCGGAGGCAAGACAGAGCACTACAACAAGCACGGTAACAAGCTCCCGAGCGCGATCGGCGCGACCGGCTACCGCGAACCATTCTTCGGCGGCGGCGCGCTGTTCTTCCGGCGCTTCCGGTCGATCCGCCCCGCCGTGCTCAGCGACGTAAACGCGCACCTCGTCACCGTCTATCGCACTATCCGCGACAGCCCGGCAGCGCTGATCGCGGCTCTGTCGACGTACGAGTACTCCGAGGACCAGTTCTACGCGATCCGCGACCGCTTCAACGAGGCTCCGTACGCCACGCCCATCCAGCGCGCCGCGTGGTTCCTCTACCTCAACAAGACCTGCGCGAACGGACTCTGCCGCTACAACAAGTCCGGTGGGTTCAACGCGCCGTTCGGGCGGACCGCGGACGGTGAGCCGCCGCTGATCTGCGACGTCGACAACCTGCTCGCGACCTCGGCAGCGCTTCAAGGCACGGACTTCCGCTGCGGCGACTTCATGGGCGGCCTTGAGGATGTCCGCGAGGGCGAGGTGATCATCCTCGATCCGCCGTACTTCGACGTGGTCACTCCCGTCGACACACCGAAGGTGAAGAGCTTCACCAGCTACACCGCGCAAGGCTTCTCGTACGAGGACCAGGTGCGGCTCGCCGACAAGCTCGTCAATCTCGACCGCGCTGGCGCAGACTTCGCCCTGATGAACGCCGATACGCCCGAGGCGCGCCGGCTCTACGCCCGCTGGGACATCGTGGCGGTGCAGATCCAGCGGAGCGTCTCGTTCATGGGCAAGAAGGGCAAGGACGCCGTGCGAGAGAAGGCACGCGAGAAGGCCGCCGAGATCATCGTGCGCAATCGACCGTCCTCGTGCGCGATCTGTTGACGTGTAAAAACAAGTGACTACTTTGTCCGCGTGTTGCTCCCCGTCATCGTTGCCGCAGCCTGCGTCGTTTTTGCCGCTCTCGTCGCGCTGGCCATCGTCGCCTTTCGCGAGCGTGGCGATGGGGCTCGCGAGGTTCGCGCGCTGCTCGTCGAGGCCGCTGTCCAGCTCGAACTCGCCGAGTCGGCGTCCACGCCCGTGCTGCACAAGGCGTGGTTCCACGCGTTCGCGGCCGATGCACGCGAGGGTCGTCCCTTGCGAAGCGCTCGCGCTCTGTCCGAGTGGACGTCGTCGATCCGATGCGGTCACGCGATGGTGACGAGCCCGCGCGCCGAGAGACATGCTCTGGAGGCGCTGGCGATCGCAGGAGAGATTGCGGCTCACCGGCGCGCGCCGCGGGGGATGCGTTGATCACCGATCTCCAGGACCAGATCGAGGACGGCGCGCTCGGCAGGTCCGACGAGTCCTCGCGCGAACTCGCGATCGTGATGGCGTTCAAGGGTCCCTATCTGGCGAGCGAGGCCCTGGCGATGGGGAAGCGAAAGGCTTCTTTTGGCGGCCTCCGGTGAAGCTGCAACGTGTGTTGTTCGATGAGGTGATGACCGATGCTCGCTAAGCCGATCAAGGAATACACCGTCTTCTGTCCGTTCGGAGGGGCCGGCGGCGGAGCGCTGGGGCTCATTGAGAGTTTTGCGACGCTGTTCGGTGAGACCGCTCGATTCCGGCTCATCGGCGGGTTCGACTTCGATCAATACGCGTGCGACGCCTTCGAGTACCTTACCGGCGTCAAGGAGCACTGCATCGATGCGTGGGACCTGACGCCTGAAAAACTGCGCGAGATGGTTGGCGACGAGCCGCCCGCGCTGGTCTTGCAGAGCGCGCCATGTGTCGCGTCGTCTCAGCTCGTGTCGCCTGCCAAGGCTGCCACGGCACCCTACGTGAAGATCAACAGTCTCATGGGCTTCGTGTCTCGCCTCATGTTGGAGGCGTGGCCGATGCCTGGGCGGCGAGTGAAGCTGTTCTTGAACGAGAACGTGCCCAACATCGCGAACCGTGCGGCGCCGATGCTTGCCGAGATGGACGCCCTCTACAAGGCTCACCGCTACGCGACGCACCGCGGTCGGCACCAGTGCCGGACCACCGGCAACCTCGCGCAGAACAGGCTCCGATACTTCTCGGTCGCCAGGGACGAGACCCAGATTCCTGGGTTCCTGTACAAGCCGCCCATGCAGCCCGGCAAGGTCTGCCGCGACGTGCTCGAGAAGCTGCCGCTGCCCGGCGACCCGAACGGAGGACCGATGCACAATCTCCCCGACATCTCAGTGCTCAACTGGATTCGACTGGCCCTGATCCCGACGCGCGGAACCATTCGCCCGGACGGACTCGCTGCAAAGGGCGATTGGCGCGACCTCAAGGTCATGCTCGCGGCCCAGGTGGATGACATCGCCGCGCGCGGCCCCCTCTCGATGAGCTACCGCGCCAAGGCCGCACAAAACAACGTCTTCAAGGTGACCGGCTGGGAGCAACCCGTCGGTGCCGTATCGAGCGCGCAGAGCCCGGCAAACGGCGCGGCCAGCGCTGCCGATCCGCGCCTCTTCTCCCACGTCGACCGCGTCTACGGAATGGGCGAGGCGGTCGGCACCATCACGAGCTCGCCTGCCCCTTCGAGCGGGGCGCCGTCGATCGCCGACCCGCGGATCAACAGCCCTCGTTTCGGCGGATCTCTCGGCGTGCTCTCGCCGGGCGAGGTCTCCGACACCGTCACCGCTGAGGCTTACCCGAGCACCGGCCGGTACTCGATCGCCGACGATCGAACTCTGCATTTCGGCGGCGTGCTGGGTGTCCTCGGCGGCGACGACATCGCCCCGACGATCACCGCGACAGCAACGCCGACGACAGGGCGCTACTCGGTCGCCGACGGACGCATCGGCGAGGTGAAGCCGGCGCGCGGGCGCGCCGCTGCCGTCGAGCAGCGTGGTCTTTTCTCAGCTCTCGACATGGCTTGCGGTCCGTCCAGCTTCGCGAACAACTACCACGTCGGCTCGCTCGACCAGCCGGCGCGCACCGTCACCGGAGCGACTCGCCCCGGCGGTGGAGCTCCGAGCGTGGCGATTCCGATTCTACCCCAGGCTGGGAACCCCAACCTGCACGATGGCAAATACGTGCTTATCGCCTTTGGCGGTGTCGCTCGGACCGTCACCGGGGCCGACCGGATCGGCAGCGGCGCGCAGTCGGTCGCTGACCCGCGGATCGAGGCATTCCGCGGCGCGTGGGGCGTGCTTGCTCCGAGCGAGCCAAGCGGTACGATCACCGGCAACGCGCGCCCGTCGACAGGCTCGTTCTCGATCGCAGACTCGGCGTTGCTCGTCCGCACCGCCAACGATTGCTGCTACGGCGTGCTCTCTCCGGCCGAGCCCTCGCACACCATCACCGGGACTTCGCATCCTGGCAATGGCCCGTTCTCGCTCGCCGACGAGCGCGACGGCGCGCACCGGATCGCACTTACCTGCGAGCCTCACGCGGGCGCCTACGGGGTCGTCTCCCTTCGCCAAGCCATCGGGACGATCACCGCGTCGGCGTGCATCGACAACGGCGCGTTCGCGGTCGCCGATCCGCGCTTCCCTGACGCGCCACCGAAGCTCTGGATCGAGCGCCTCGACAAGGCCCCTCGGCTCTGGGCCGGTGTCGACGACAAGGGCCAGGTCAAGCGCGGCAAGAAGGCGCCGCTGGTCATCCTCGCCGAGGACGGCACCTGGCACCGGCCGCTCACCACGTTGGAGCTCGCAGTCCTTCAGGGCCTGCCATGGATGGTGCGCGGGCGACCGCTCGACTTCGGAGGCGGCTCGACGGCTCAGCGAAAAGCGGTCGGGAACATGATCCCTCCGCCAGTCGCGATGGCAATGGGCAGTCAGATGCTCCTCGCGCTGATTGCCAGCGACGTCGGCGCGTTCTTTCTCGACTCGACCGGTGGTGGGGTGTGGTGCTCGCGCGAGGACTACCTGGCCAAGCTCAAGCTCGAGGGCGTCACCATCGTCGATGAGACCGGCGCGCCGTGGGATATCGGGGAGGTCACCGTGTGTGACGACGGCACGGTGGTGCGCTCGAAGAGCCGCAAGGCACCGAAGCGTGCCCGCGCGGCGGCGCCTTCTGGCAAACGGGCGAGATCAGCCTCCGCGAGCGTGCGCCAGTGATCACCATCCTCCTCGCGCTTCTCGCCATCCCCGGCGTCCTCACCCTGGGCAGCCTCGTCGTGGTCTATCACTGGATGGCAGGGGAGCCTCTCCGCTGGCCTGGAGATCTCGGTGCCGAGCGCCGGGGTAGGCGGGCTGCCCGGGAGGCCCTGGCCGAGCTCGCGGCTGGCGGCGCCGACGAGACGACGCGCGGGTTCGCCCGGGCGGCCTTCGAGGCCTCCAGTCTGCCTGGGGATCCGACGCTGGCCGAGCTGCTCCGGGGTCCAGGATGACCCGCCGCAACGAGCCTATTCCTGCGCTTGATTGCCGCTCGTGCGGCGCGTGCTGCGGGCCTGCGACCGACGATGAGACGTTCGTCGAGCTGTTCGACGTCGATGTACGGCGCCTCTCGCCCGCGTTCCGCCTCTGGCCCTATCCGCCGGGCTGGCTCGTCGTCTACGCCACCAAGGGCCGTGGTGGGCCCGCCCTTCGGCCGGTGTTCCCCGATGGCGTGGTGATTCCCGAGGACTGCTCGAGGCAGGCGCTGACGTGCCTTGTCTGGGTCGGGGGATCCCGTCCGCTCGTCGAGGTCGATCGCGCGGCCGCGTGCTTCTACGCCCCTGGCCGGTTCGCCTGGGAGCTGTCGCGTGTCCACCGCTTCAAGCGCCCTATCCCGCTCGTCGAGACCGGCATGACCGCGGCCCCTCAAAGCATCGTCTACCTCGCTCGCGACGTCGTCGAGCGCGCCCTCCTCGCATCCTGAAAGGTCACCCACGCCCATGCTCGACCTCGTCATCCCGAAGAAAGACCTCCTGCGACTCGTCACCCGTTGCCAGGGCGTCGCCGACAAGAAGAGCGCGATGCCTGCGCTAGCCAACGTGCTTCTCTCGGCCGAGGGCAACGCGCTCCGCGTCGCCGCGACGGAT
>JANYGI010000035.1 GCA_025362495.1 Byssovorax sp.
TTGCATTTCGCGTCTACGAGAAGCACAAAGACGAGGCGATGGCCGCGTTCAAGCTCTGCGTCGAGCTCCACCCGGACTCGCCCACTGCCTATGGCACGCTCGGTCAAGCCTATGGCGACGCCGGCCAGACCGATCTCGCCAAAGCCACCTTCGAGATCGCCGTCCGCAAGGCCACCGAGACGTCCGATCCCTCGCTGGCCGAGATGAAGGCCCTCCTGGAGCGCGCCAGCAAGCCGAAGGCGAAGTAGTCCGGGGGAGAGCGCGGGTGTCGCGGTGCTGCCATTTCAAGTCACCCCGAGGATCCACCCTTCCAGCCGCGCCACGCGCACCTCTGCCGCGGTGAGCGGCGGAGCGAAGTAGCGCTCGAGGAACCCCGCCGCATCGCAATCACGCAGCCAGCTACACACCGCCATCGCATCGTGCTCGTGCGGGCTCGACGCGTTCGATTTATAGTCACTCCGCCGTGGATACCGCCGGCTGACGATCGACGGATAGACCTCGGCGACGACCGAGCGCCCGGCGGGCACGTCGAACCCGTCGAAAGGCCAGAAATGCACCTCGGGCAGCGCCTTCCGGATCTCGTGGAGCCACGGGATCCCCGCGTGCGTCGAGTTCGCCACGGTGCCTTCCACATCGAACCGGAATACGCTCTTGGCCGACGAGGTCCATCGGTCCGTGAGCCGCAGATCGAGCGACGTCCAGTCGGATAACCCCTGGGCGCGCACCGCGCTGACCTTCTGCGTGCGCGTCGGCCAGGGCTTCTCCATGTGCGCGAGGAAGGCGTCCCACGTCGTGAGTCGATAATGGAGCATGTAGGTCTCGGGAAACGAGAACGCGTGATCGATACCCACGATGGCGGGTGTCTCCGCGCTCGCGAGCTGCTCGAGCAGCCACTCCCCGATCTCCTTGCGATTCCAGTTCCATGTGCCATCTCCCCGCGGCGACCCCTGGCGCGCAGGCGCGGTGGCCTGCGTGGCGCGGTAGACCTGAAGCCCCGAGGTCCGCTCGCTGGGCTTGCCCGCGCCGGAGTAGTCGATGCCAATGTACGTGTCGAACGCTTTCATTCTGGTCCGGAGCGTACCTCGGATCGAATGAACAGGTGCCGCAATTACGATTCGCGACACTCGTGCAGCTCGCCCAGATAGGCACCGGATTGGCCCGCTCATTTCTCCTTCTTCAGTATCAATGTTCTCGATCTATCTCCGTTCCTCATCGCCCGCTCCGGTCGGTCGATGCTCCACTTCCTCCAATGGGTCGCACCGCGAAGGCCCACCCCCTGGGTGCTCCGAATGCTAAACTATCTCCCCATGTCCCCGAGCCTCCGCGAAGAGCTGATGCGCTATCTCCCGCAAACCGAGGATCCGGAAATGATGGAGCGCCAGCGCCACATGACCGAGGTCATGCTCAAGATGTACCCGGAAGCGGGGCAAGAGCTCTCTGTGCGCGCCGAAGAGCGCGGGATCGCGCGCGGCATCGAGCAGGGGATCGAGCGCGGGATCGAAGAGGGCCGCGTCACCGAAGCGCGATCGGCGCTGCGTCGCGTCCTCGAGCGTCGCGGCCTCGCCCTCAGTGCGCAGCAAAGCGCTCAAATTGAAGCCTGTTCCGATCTCCCCACGCTGGAGCACTGGCTCGACGAGGCCATCGTCGCGCCGACCGCCACGGCCGCTCTTCACTGAGATCGCCTTGCGCTCGGCTCCCCTCCGGGGGACCCTCCGGGCCAATGTCCCGGTACGACCTGCACTCGAAAATCCGCGCCCGCCTCGCGTCCGAGGTCGGACGGATCGACAAGCAGGCGCCGTTTCGCATCGCCCTCACGTACCCCTCGCCCTACCGCGCCGGGATGAGCTCGCTCGGGTTCCTCCAGATCTACAAGATGATCCAGGCGGAAGACGGCATGGCCTGCGAGCGCGCCTTCCTCGCCGACGACGACACCGACGAGAGCGTCGGGCCCGTCACCTACGAGTCGCTGCGGCCGATCGGCGATTTCCCGGTGATCGCCACCTCCGTCGCGTACGAGCTCGAGCTCGCCGGGTTGATCAAGGTGCTCGAAGCGTCGGGCATCCCCGCGCTCCGCGAAGAGCGTGATCTGCGGCACCCGTTCATCCTCGCGGGCGGGCCGCTCACGTTCTCCAACCCGCTGCCGCTCGGCGTGTTCGCCGACGCGATCTTGATGGGCGAGGGCGACTCGCTCGCCGTCGAGATGCTCCGCGTCCTCCGCGATGCGCCGTCGCGCGAGGCGGCGCTCGACACCCTCGCGGGGATGCCGCACGTGTTCGTCCCCTCGCGCCACACCGAGCTCCCGCCGGTCGCGCAGTGCGAGGACGATCTCCTTCCCGCGTGGTCGCCGATCCGCACGCCCGACGCCGAGCTCTCGGACATGTTCCTGATCGAGACCGAGCGCGGCTGCTCGCGCGGCTGCACCTACTGCGTGATGCGCCGCTCGACCAACGGCGGCATGCGCATCGTCCCGATGGAGAAGATCCTCGGCCTCGTGCCCGACGACGCGCGCCGGGTCGGGCTCGTCGGCGCGGCCGTCAGCGATCACCCGAAGGTCGTCGAGATCGTGACGTCGCTCGCGGAGCGCGGCTGCGAGGTCGGCCTCTCCAGCCTGCGCCCCGATCGGTTGAGCGATGCGTTCGTCGGCGCGCTCAAGCTCGGCGGCTACAAGACGCTGACGACGGCGATGGACGGCGCGAGCGAGCGCGTGCGCGATTTGCTCGAGCGGCGCGCGCGCCCGAAACACCTGGAAAAAGCGGCCGAAATGGCGCGCAAGCACGGGATGAAGCGCCTCAAGCTCTACCTCATGGTCGGCGTCCCGAGCGAGACCGACGAGGACATCGACGAGTGCGTGGCCTTCACGACGCAGCTCTCGAAGGTGATCCCCGTCGTCCTCGGCATCGCGCCGTTTTGCCCGAAGCGAAACACGCCGCTCCACGACGCGGCGTTCGCGGGGATCGACGTCGTCAACAAGCGCCTCGACCGCCTGCGCAGGGGCCTCAAGGGGCGCGCCGACGTCCGCGCCACGAGCGCGCGCTGGGCCTGGGTCGAGGCCGTCCTGGCCAAGGGCGGCGCCGCCGAGGGGCGCGCCGTCATCGACGCCGTCCACGCCGGCGGCTCGTTCTCGGCCTACCAGAAGGCCTTCAACGCCCTCGCGCCGGAACCGGCGCGAAGGAAGAGCCTGCGCATGGCGCGCCCCGAGATCGCCGCCGAGTGAAACGTGGGCTATAGCGCCCCGGTGAAAAGCGAAGGCACCTCATGAAGACGGGATCGGCCGCGCAGATTGCCTTCATCCTGTTCGCGGCCCTGGCCGTGTATGGCTTCGTCGGTGCGGCGCAGCGCGATCAGCGTCGCACGTCGTGCACCGCCCTCTGCGCCTTCGGCCCCGCGTACGCCGGTCGCAACCGCGTCGCCCCCGACTTCGAGCTGAAGGACATGAACGGCCAGCCGGTGAAGCTGTCGTCGTTCCGCGGCAAGACCGTCTTCCTCAACTTCTGGACGAAGACCTGCGGCCCCTGCCTCGAAGAGATGTCGTCGCTCGCCGAGCTCGCCCGCATCGTGAAGAACCGCTCTGACATGGTGGTGCTCACCGTGTCGACCGACGAGGGCCCCGACGACGTGCGCGACACGCTCAAGGTCACCCTCAACGGCGACGCGCCGTTCCCGGTGCTCTTCGATCCCGAGTCGAAGATCGTCGTCGACAAGTACGGCACGCATCTCTTCCCGGAGACGTGGATCATCGATCCGAAGGGCGTCATCCGCGCCCGCTTCGACGGCGCGCGCGACTGGTCGGCGTCGCTGGCCCTCGAGATCGGCGAGATGGTGCAGCGCCCCGGCGGCTGCCCGGTCGAGTTCTTCAAGAACCTCCCGCGCGGGCAATACGCCGGCGTCTGCGAAGACGACGGCTGAGCGCCGCGTCCACGGCGACCGCTGTGGATATTCGAGCGCAAAACCAGTACTTTCCAGGCGAATGAGCCCCAGCCGGATCCCGCCCGCCCCCGGAGTCGATCCGCGCGTACCCGCTGCACGTCAGGTGTTGCTCGAGGGCGTGGGCGCGGAGATCGCCGCCTCGTTCCCCGGGATCACGCGCCTCGGCGGGCAGGTCGTCGCCGCGCTCTACCTCGCCGAGGGCCCGCGATCGATGGACGAGCTCAGCGTCGAGCTCGGGCGATCCAAGAGCAACATCTTCGCGAACCTGCGCGGCCTCGAGGCCGCGGGGATCATCGAGCGGCGGCGTGAGTCGGGCGCGCGCCACGACTCGTACACGCTCCGCGGCAAGTACCCCGACGTCGTCATCGGCGCGTACATCGCGCGGCTGCGGCGCGTGGTGCACGACAAGCAGGCCCTCTCGCGGCGCGCGCTCGGGATGCTCGGCGACGCCGAGGGCGCCGAGGCCGAGGCGCTGCGCACGCGCCTCGCCGATCTCTCGCGCAAGTACGACGTCTTCGCCGATCTGATGGAGCGCTACATCCCGCCGATCGACGGGCCGGTCGATCTGGAGGCGCTGATCAAGCTGGTGCCCGAGCCGTTGCTGAAGGCGCTGCACGGCGCGGCGCGCGCTGCGTGGGCGGTGGGCAACACCGTCACCACGCAGCTCGATCGGCTCAAGAAGAAGAAGGGCTGAGTCTGCGCTCGATCTTGTCGCGAGCGATCCGCGCGGCCGAGAGCCGCTCGAGCTCGCCCTCGCTCGGCGCGAGCAGGTAGAGCGACCACTCGGCGAGCTGGACGACCTCGCCCGTGGGCTTGACGTCCTTCAGGTGCGCGACCGACGTCACCTGCGCGCCGATTTCCGCGAGCGCCGTCAGCACCTCGCCCGGTACGGCGACGAGCTCGCTCGATGTCGCGGCCGTCGCGCCCGCGTGGCCGAGGTGCCGCGCGACCCCGGCCGCGAGCGACGCGAGGCCGCCGCCGACAGTGTCGATGAACAGGGGTGATCCGCTCTTCATGTCGCTCATGATCAGTTGGTGTTGAGCTCGACGCGCAGGAGCTTGCGGCCGATGAAGACGTAGTCGCCGTGCGCGAGCTCGCGCTCGCTCTTGATCCGCACGTAGGTGCCGTTGCGGCTGCTGAGATCGGTGAGCGAGAACTTCCCGCCGTGCTCCTCGATGCGGCAGTGCGAGCCCGACATGTAAAGGTCGGCCGGGAAATTGAGGTCGCCGCCCTCGCGGCCGATCTGCAGCGACGTCGCGCGCGCGCACACCGTCATGCCGATCGCCCCGCCTTGCAGGACCTGCGCGAGCCGGAACGGGCTCGGGTGCTTGGGCGATGAGTAGAAGTACGTGCCGTCGGGATCCTGGCCGTCCGACGCGCGCGGCGACGGGTCGAGGCGGAAGAGCTGCTCGCCCGCGAGGAAGGTGTCGCCGGCCGAGATGTCGACGGTGCCGCGCACGCGGATGTACACGCCGTTGAGCGAGCCCTCGTCGCGCACGACGAGCTTGCCGTCGCGGTAGAAGAAGTTCGCGTGCTTGGGCGAGACGAACGGATCATCCGGGAAAACAAGCTGCCCGTTGCGTCCGACGATGTGCTGCTCGGCCTTGAGATGGAAGCTGAGCCCGTCCATCCCCTCGCCGCGGATGAGGATGAGCTTCGCCTTCGCGGGGTTCTGCATGTCCCCGAAGAAGAGCGTCTGCGCGTTCAAGATCTCGAGCGGGACAGCGGTGCCGCATCGACCGCAGAACTTGTGCCCGGAGGGCACTCCGCTCGAGCACGAACGGCAGATGTAATTGCGGGCTTGCTCCATGAGCTCCTCCTGAGACAGTTCGGCGAACTCGCCGCGGGCGGCAGTGAACGAATAGGCGCCCGACGGGCGGCTGGCGGACGGTTTGGGGATCGCCGGAGCGATCGGGGTCGTGACGGGCGCCGGGCTCGCCTTGGCCCCCGCAGCGTTCGGCCGCGGGGGCGGCGGACGAACTGAAGCGGCGGGCGCGGGCGGTATGGACGAGCGGCGCTGGGCAAATAGCCCCAGCTCGTTCGCGCACTCGGGACAAACCTTCGTGCCCAGCGTGCTGAACTTGTCGCATTGCCCGCAGACAATGCCGATCTCTTGCTGCTCGGTCTCCAACGTCTCCTCGCGATCCTCGGCGATCCTCGGCGAGGTACGGTTCTAGACGTCTACACGGAGAACGGTCAAGCTGCCGAGGTGTTCCGCTCTGCTGTTATCGCGACCCTGGCGCTCACCCTGGCCCTCGGGGGCTGCAAGAAAAAGGACGGCGCCGAGCACGTCGCTGACCTGTTCGCCGAGGCCTATTTCGAGCACGCAGACCAGGAGAAAGCCAAGGAATACACGGCCCTGGGCGCCACCGTGATGCTCGACGAAGAGCTGCGCGCGGTCGAGAAAATTCGTAAGGAAGGGTACACGCCGAGCGACGGCGCGCTGGGCGATATTCGTGTCCACCGGGGCCCCTCGTCGACCCGTGATCAGCGGATCCGCTTCCCGTACGAGGTCGTCGTCCGCAACGAGGGCATGGAGAACGTGCGCGACGCCGACGTCGAGCTCGCGCAGATCCAGGGCGCGTGGAAGGTCGTGCGCGTGGGCGTGAAGCAGCGCGCTCAGTGAATGAACTCGAACCGCAGGGGATCGTCGCGCATCGCCGCTCCGCCCCAGAGCCGGAAGACGATCTTGTGCGTGCACGACGCGACGGGGACCTGACCGAAATCGCGTGAGTCGTCGTGCCAGTCGCGATCGTCGCTGATCAGGTAGAGCATCCCGGGGCGCACGTCGGCGGTGATCTTGTCGACGCCGAAGCGCGGCTTCGCGCTGTGGCCGCGGTAATGCCACCCCGAGCCCATCGTCACGCGATCGCACGTGAGCGAGATGTCGGGCCCATCGCCGGGGCTCGGCAGCGTGACGTCGCGATCGCGGCAGGCGCTCTCGGAGTCGTAGCTGCGCCCGTCGACGCGGAGCGAGAGGCCGTCGATCTCGAGGTGATCGCCGACGCGGCCAGCGACGCGAGCGACGACGAAACCCTTCGGATCCTCGGGATCGGTGCAGCGAACGAGATCGCCGACGGTGGGGTCGCTGTGCTTGAGCAGCACGAGCACGTCGTCGGCGCGCAGCGAGGGAGCGACCGATGCGGCGAAGCGACGATCGTCGGGGAACGTCCAGACGTCGAAGAACAGCGCGCGCCCGATCAGGAACGATCCGCCGACGATCGCCGCGGTCCACAGCAGGCCGCGCGAGAGCTTTCCCATGCGGCGAGGCTATCAGGATCTATCGCCTGGAGGCGCGCGTGCGCGGGGCGCGACAGTCGCCGTACGGGGGCAGCTCGCCGGGGCTCGCGCCGTTGGCGATCTCGTGCGCGGCGGAGAAGATCTGCGGCCACACGTCGACGCGCGTGAAGTACGAGAGGCCCGTCGTGGCGTCGTCGCCATCCATCACGCTCGCGGAGACGACGCCGACGATGTCGCCCTTGTCGCCATAGACCGGGCCGCCCGAGTCGCCCGGGCAGATGGAGGCGTCGGCGATGAGGTGGCCCGAGGCGATGCCTTCGATCGGGCTCGACGTGCGCACGACGCGATGGATGCCGTCGCGCGAGAGGGCGCAGCGGCCGAAGCCGAGGACCCGCAGCAGCTCGCCCTTGCGGGCCTCTTGTTCGAGGCGAATCGGTACGGTGGGGACGCCGATGAGGTGCCGCGAGAGCACGAGGATGGCGATGTCGCCGTCGCCCGAAACGTAGCCGCAGTCGGGCGCGACGATGGCGCGCACCGGCGCTTCGCCCCACGGCAGGTAGTCGCCGCCGAGCTCGATCGTGAGCTCTTGCGGGCGCTTGTCGTAGTCGAGCGCCTTGCCGGCGGAGTCGCGCGCGACGACGCAGTGATGCGCCGTGAGGACGCGATCGTCGGCGATGAGCGTGCCCGTGCAGGTGACGTCGCCGGTGATGCGGACGACGGCGTCTTCGGGCGTGGCGAGCTCGAACGGCGGCATCAGCCGGAGCTCGCGTCCGTCGTCGTCGGGGCGAGCGGCGGGCATGGCGTAACCCGCGCGCTGCGTGGGCTGCACGCACCCCGTCGCGCCGGAAATAGCCATGGCGGCGAGCCCGAAGAGGGTCGCGCTGATGGATCCAGGTGTGATGCGGCGGTGCGGAAATGTCACGCGAGCGGTGCCTCCCACGCGTCAGGGGCGAACCGGGTGCTGGCGGCGTCCGGCTCTAGCGAGCTGCGATCGAAGTACGAGGAAGGAGGAGGCCAAGCAGAAGCCGAGGCTTCGAATGAGTCATTGGACTGACATGATGCCCGACGATTGGGGAAAAAGTCTCCCCCTCACAACAGAATTTCCCGGCGGTGCGGCCGCCGGGATCGCGAGATCGCGAGGCTCAGCGCATCGCGACGAGGCGGACCTCGTGCGAGCTGCGATCGTAGGCGGCCAGCGTGGCGTCGGGGTTGGCGATGGGATCTTCGATGCCGGCGGCGACGGCCTGCTCGAAGAAGGCGACCTGGCGCGTGGTCTTCGCGACGAGCCAGGGGGCGCAGCTCGTCGCGTCGGCGCAGGCGGCGCTGGCGTCGCGGGCGATGGCGAGGGCGTCGCGAGCGTGGCCGCGGTGAAAGAGGGCACGAGCGTGGAGCACCGCGATTTCAGGCTGATCTTGCATCTCGCGGGGGGCCTTTTCGATCACGGCCGTCGCGAGGCCGGGCTGGCCGCGATCGAGGTAGGCGACCGCCAGCGCCGCGACCGCGCCCGTGCTGGGCGTGAGCGCGGCGCGCGCCTCGAGGCCCTGGAAATCGGCCGCCGCCGTGTCGACGGCCTGCGCGCGCTTCGGGAAGAGCTCTGCGGCGCGCTGCTCGGTGCCTCCGAGGGACGCCATCCAGCCGATCGCCCCGAGAACCAAGCCGTTTGCCACCAGCATTCCGACGCGCATGAACACCAACCTCCAGGTCTTGCTACGGACGCTGGCTAGCCACGAAGAGTTCCACGTCGAGGTGAAGAAGGTGAAAAATGAGTGAGAGAATGTAGGCGCCGGTCAGACCAATCGGCCCGCGGCGGGTGCGGGCGCGCTACTCGATCGGGAGGACCACGAGATCGTCGCGGTGGACGACGAGATCGTCTTCTTCGTCGGTCTCGCTCTTCTTGCGCGCGACCCGGGCGGCGTCGCTCGCCGAGAGGCGCGACAGGCCGCGGGCGATCTCGGTGCCCTCGGGATCGATGATCGACACGGCGTCGCCGGGGACGAACGTCCCGCGAACGCCGAGCACGCCGACGGCGAGGATGCTCCGCTGGCGCGCGCAGATGGCCTCGGCCGCGCCGCGATCGACGAGCACGGCGCCGCGCGGGCGCAGCGTGTAGGCGATCCAGTGCTTGCGGGCGCTGAGCTTCTGCGTGACGGCCGCGAACAGGGTACCGACGTCGTCGCCGGCGAGGACGCGCGCGACGATCTGCGGATCACGCGCCGCCGCGATCACCACCGAGGCTCCGGCGAGCGTGGCGCGTCGGGCCGCTTCGACCTTGCTCGCCATGCCGCCGGTGCCGACGCCCGACGTGGACGCGCCCGCGAGGTGCCGGGCCTCGCGCGCCACGCTGCGCACGAAGGGGACGCGCTGGTGGTGCTCGTCGAGCAGGCCCTCGACGTCGGAGAGCAGGAGCAAGAGATCGGCCTCGACGAGCGGCGTCACCATCGACGCGAGCTGATCGTTGTCGCCGAACTTGATCTCTTCCACGGCGACCGCGTCGTTCTCGTTGATGATCGGCACCGCGCCGGCCTCGAGCAGCGCCGCGAGGGCGTTGCGCGCGTTGTTGGTGCGGGCGCGATCGGCCAGATCCGCGTGCGTGAGCAGCACCTGCGCGACGGGGATCCCCACCTTGCCGAAGGCGTCTTCGTAGCGCTGCATGAGCACGCTCTGCCCCGCGGCGGCGGCGGCCTGGAGCCACGCCATGTCCTTCGGGCGCGACTTCAGGCCGAGCTTCACCACGCCGAGCGCGATCGCGCCGCTCGAGACGACGACGACGCTGCGCTTCTGCGCGCGGGCCGAGGCGACCTCGGTCGCGAGGCGATCCCAGGCGTCGCCGGAGAGCGATTTCGATCCGATCTTGATCACGACCCGACGGGATTTCGTGATCGCCTTGCGCATGCGCGCCTCGTCGTCCGCGCGGGCCACGGGCGACGGGCTCTCGATCTCGATCTCGACCTCAGCCATCGCGGCTCCCGGCTGTCTCGCTCACGACCTGATCGAAGGCCGCTTCGAGGCGCCGCTCGAGGTAGCTCGGCAGCGCGGCGCTGGTGAGCAGCACGGCGTCGACCCAGCGGGTGAGCTCGTCGCGCAGGTCTTCGAGGCCGTCGGTCATCGTCGTTTCGCCGGGGCGAAGCGAGGGCGAAAGGGCGCGGACCGCCGCGCGATCGATCATCCCGCGCACCTTGCGCGCCTCTTCGAGGTGCATGCGCACCTGGCCCGAGGGGCGCACCTCGGTGAGGTAACGCTCGAGCAACAAGCCGAGCGCGAAGACCTCGAGGCCGCGCGACACGGAGTTGAGCGCGCCGAGCGGCTTCAGGCGGCGCAGCAGCTGGCGCACCACCGTCTCGGCGACCTTCACGAGGCGCGTGCGCTGCTCCGAGTCCGGATCGGCGAGCATCGCGCGCGCGTCCGAGGTGAGGCTGAGCCCGTGGCGCGAGACGATGTCGTGCACCATCGCGCCGCGGACGCGCGTGAGCATCCGGTCGGGCAGGATGGGGATCGGGATCGCAGCCGCGGCCATGGCGTAAGCCGTCATCACGGCGAGGCGCCCGCTCGGCTGCGGCGCGCTGATCGCGACGGCGGATGAGGAGGACGAGGACGTCATCCTCGAACCCTACACCGACTCGGCGCAGGCGCGATTTTTTCCGTGTAACGTGGGGCTCTGGATGAGTGAGCGGCAGACGACCGAGCGCGCTGGATCCGTCGAGGCGTCGTCTTTCTTGCCCACGCTGGAGCGCGCGCGCACCGAGGGGTACGTGCCTCTCGACCCGGACAGAGGTGGGGCGGTGCTGCTGGCCGGCGAGCCCGTGGTCACCCGTCGTCTCGCCGCGCTCGTGGTCCGCGCGCGCGTCGTGCGCCGCGAGGTGCGCGACGATCTCATCGAGATGTCGCCGCGCCGCGCCGCCGCATTGCAGGGCGAAATGCCCCCGGTACCGACGGCGTTTGCCACGCAGAGCTACCTCGTTCGCCTCCGGGCCGAGGGCGGCCTTGGCGTCGCGTGCACGAGCTGCGACATCCGGCGCGTCGGCTACAACAAAGGCCGTGAAAAGCAGGAGATCGTGCTGATCGTGCGGCCCGACGGGCGGCTCGGCGGGTTGGTCGCGAAGGGCGAGTGAGCGCGGGCGCTACGCTTCGGTCGGCTCGTCGCGCGAGAGCAGCGGCACGTTGACGATCACCACGCGCGGCGTCGCGACGAGCGAGGCGCGCGACGAGATCGGCGCGTCGTTCGCGCGCAGCGAGGAGCCGGGCGACGGCGACGCGGGGAGGTTCTTGCGCTCGGCGCGCACCGTCGCCACCTCGGCGCGCGAAGGGTTGATCACCAGGAAGCCATGATCGGCGTCGAGCAGCGCGACGTCGCCGGGAGCCGCCCAGCGGAACGCGCCGGCGACGTCGGCGATCGCCGGGACGTTCATCAGCTGGAGCAGCACCTTGGTGCGCGGGCCGTTCGCGCGCTCCGTCAGCGCGATGCCGACCGGCTGCGCGCGCGAGGTGATCAGCAGATCGAACACGGTGATCTGATCGCCCAGAAGGACTGCTTTTGAAGGCAATTCGGCGCGCGCGTCGGGGGCGGCGAGCATCAGCAGCGCGTCGCAGAGGTCCTCGATGTCGCGGGCGCGATCCTGCAAAAATGGATCGCCGACGATGCCGTTGGCCGCGCGCGCGGCCTCCCTGGCGACGAGGCCGAGGGCCTGCGCCACGCTGCGCCCCTCGGCGATCTGCTTGAAGGCGCGCCCGCGCATCCGCTCGTCGGTGACCATCAGCAGGTAGGTGTCGAGGAAGCTCGCGCCTTCGCTGAGGCCGAGCAGCGCCGCCCGCGTCACCAGCGCGCCGAGGGCCTTGCCCACCACGTCGAACGCCGTGTGAAGCAGCTTCGGCTCCTCGCTCTCGCTCTTGCCCTGCGGCACCGACGCGGGCCGCCGCAGCGCCGCGATCGCGCCGAGCGCGCGGCCCGGGAAGCACGGCACGCCCGGCAACGTGACCTTGCGCGTGCCGCCGCCGGTGCGCCGCTGCGTGCCGCGCTCGCGATCGTCGAGGAGCTGCGCGTGGCGGATCCCCGCGGCGATCGGCGCCGTGAGCGCGACGATCAGCTCGACGTCGCTCTTGTTGAAGGCCCTGTCGCCGGCGCGCTGCACGACGAGCGCGCCGATCGCCCGCTGATAGCCGAGGATCGGCACCGCGAGGAACACCGGGAAGCGATCTTCTTCGAGCTCCGGGAAGGCGCGATACGCCGCGTGCTCCGACGCTTGCACGACGGAGATCGGCTTCATGCACTCGACCGCCATGCCGGTGATGCCCTCGCCGACGGGCAAGCGCACCGTGCCGCGCGCGCGCTGCGGGAAGCCGATGTTGCCGCGGAGCACCAGCTCGTCGCCCTCGCCCTCGAGCAAGTAGAGAGAGGCCACGTCGGCGCCGACGATCTCGGCGATCCGCCGCGGAGCCTCGTCGAGGAGCAGCGACAGCGGCATGGGCTTGGCGACGAACTTGACGAAATCGAGCACGAAATCGAGCCGTCCAGCGCCGTGGATCTTGGCCGATGTCAAGCCGGGGAAGCTGACGGTCTTTTTCGCCGACGGGCGGCTCGAAGGGGCCCCGTCGGCGACGTCGGAGGCTCCACGAGCGGTACGAGGGGCGCGAGCTTTCTTTCCGGATCGAGGGCCCATTTTGCGGTCTCGAGCATAGTCGCCTCCGGCCCCCGCGGGCGACACTCTTGCGACGTTCGCTCGCCTGATCCGTGCCTTGCGGGAGCGAATGCCGTGAGCCAACGTGCCCGATCGTGCGGGCACGGGGGCGACGATCGCGCGACGCGGTCCAGGGCGTAGCGCGCCATTTTGCCGAAGATCGCAGGCGCTTCGCGATCGTCGACGTCCTCGTCGTCGTCGGCCTCGTCGGCCTGCTCGTCAGCCTCACGCGCGTCGCGGGCGAGTGGACGGGCGAGCTCCGGCCCACGGTCGTGATCGATCTCTCGGCGTCATCGCTCGCGCGGTACACGCTCTTTTCATTCTCGCGCGGGGCGCTGGCCTACGCGCTCTCGCTCGGGTTCACGTTCCTCTACGGGTACTGGGCGGCGAAGGATCGCGCCGCCGAGCGCGTGCTCGTCCCGCTCCTCGACGTGCTCCAGAGCATCCCGGTCCTCGGGTTCATGCCGGGCCTCGTGCTCGCGCTCGTCGCCGCGTTCCCGACCACCAACGTCGGCCTCGAGCTCGCGGCGGTGCTGATGATCTTCACCGGCCAGGTCTGGAACCTGACCTTCAGCTTCTATCAATCGCTCCGCAACGTCCCGCCGCCGCTGCGCGAGGTCGCCGCCCTTCATCGCTTCGGCTGGTGGCGCACGCTCCGGCGCGTCGAGCTCCCGTTCGCCACGACCGGCCTCGTCTACAACAGCATGCTCAGCGTCGCGGGCGGCTGGTTCTTCCTGATGATCAACGAGTCGTTCGTCCTTGGAAACAAGGACTTTCGTCTCCCCGGGCTCGGCTCGTACATGAGCGTCGCCGCGGCGCGCGGCGATACGCCCGCGATGCTGCGCGCGATGGCGGCGATGGCGGCGATGATCATCGTCCTCGATCAGATCGTGTTCCGCCCGCTCGTGGTCTGGGCCCAGAAGTTCCGCGTCGAAGAGTCGTCCGACGCGGCGCCGATGTCGTCGTGGTTCTACGATCTGCTCCGGCGCTCTCGCCTCCTTCCCGCCCTCGCGCGCGGGCTCGCCGCGATCCGCGCCGCGCTCCCTCCGAGGTCAGCGCCGATCGCCGCCCCGCCCCGGGTCTCGCGTGGTTCACCCGTCGCCGTGCGCCTGCTCTCCACGGCGCTCTTCGCCGGCTTGCTCGTGGTCCTGGCCCTCGGCGCCGCGCGCGTCGGTCACCTCTTGCGCGCCGTCCCCGCGAGGACGTGGCTCGCGACCTTCGAGGCCGCCGGCCTCACCCTCGCGCGCGTGCTCGCGGCGACCGCGCTGGGCACGCTGTGGGCGCTCCCCGCGGGCCTCGCGATCGGCCTCTCGCCGCGGCTCTCCCGCGTGCTCCAGCCCGTGGTCCAGGTCGCCGCGTCGTTCCCCGCGCCGATGCTCTTCCCCGCGGTGATCGCCGTCCTCCGCGTCGCGCGCGTCCCGCTCGGCCTCGGGAGCGTCGCGCTGATGCTCCTCGGTACACAGTGGTACATCCTGTTCAACGTCGTTGCCGGCGCCGCCGCCGTGCCCGCCGATCTCCGCGAAGCGGCGCGCGCCTACCGGCTCCGGCCGCTCCAGCGCTTCGTTCGCGTCTACACGCCGGCCGTGTTTCCTCACCTGATCACCGGCTGGGTCACGGCCGCGGGCGGCGCCTGGAACGCGAGCATCGTGGCCGAGTACGTGCCTGTCGGCGGTACGGTCCTCATCACGGACGGCCTCGGCGCGCGGATCAGCCTCGCGGCCGAGCACGCCGATTTCCCCGCGCTCGCGGCGGCCGTCGCCGTGATGTCGCTGGTCGTCGTCCTCTTCAACCGCACCGTGTGGCACGCCTGCTATCGGCTCGCCGACCAGCGTTACTCGCTCGAACGATGACGACCTCGACCTTGATCCCGATCCCGATCCCGACGCCGCGCCTGCCCGATCCCGATGCGCTCTGCGAGCTCATCGGCGTCTCGCACGACTTCACCTCGCCCGACGGCGCCGCGCGGCGCGTCCTCGAGAACGTCGACATCGCGATCCGACCCGGCGAGGTCGTCGCGCTGCTCGGCCCGTCCGGCTCGGGGAAATCGACGATTCTCCGCATACTCGCGGGCCTTTTGAGGCCGACGAGCGGCCTCGTCTTTCGCCATGGCGAGCCGCTCGTGGGCCTGAACCCCGGCGTCGCGATGGTCTTCCAGAGCTTCGCGCTCTTCCCGTGGATGACCGTCGCCGAGAACATCCACATCGTCCTCGACGCGAGCGCGCTCACGCCCGAAACGGTGACGGAGCGCGTCGCCGCCGCGATTCACGCCGTCGGCCTCGGCGGCTTCGAGGAGGCCTATCCTCGCGAGCTGTCAGGCGGCATGAAGCAGCGAGTCGGCATGGCGCGCGCTCTCTCGCTGCGCCCCGAGATGCTCTTCATGGACGAGCCCTTCAGCCAGGTCGACGCCCTCACCGCGGAGAGCATGCGCGCCGAGGTGCTCGACATCTGGGCCGAGAAGAGCCGTCATCCCTCGTCGATCTTGCTCGTCAGCCACGACATCCGCGAGGTCGCGTTCATGGCCGATCGCATCGTCGTCCTCGGCGCGCACCCGGGCACCGTGCGCACGGTCGTCGACGATCGCTTGCCCCGACCGCGCGACTACCGATCGGGCGGCGTGCTCAAGCTCGTCGATCAGCTCCACGACATCATCACCGGCGCCGAGCTGCCCGATCTGCCCGAGCCCGAGGTGCCGGGGCCGCCGCCGTTCGAGCCGCTCCCCGAGACCGCGCCCCTCAGCGTCGTCGGCTTGCTCGAGTACCTCGACGCGTGCGGTGGCTGCGAGGATCTCTTCCGCATCGCCGCCGACACCCACCAGGAGTTCGGCAGCCTCATCGCCGCGGTGAAGGCCGGCGAGATGCTCGATCTCCTCGATACGCCGCGCCGCCTCGTGATCACCAGCCCCGAGGGCGCGCGCTTCGTCCAGGCCTCCGCCGCCGATCGCAAGGTGCTCTGGCGCGAGCACATCCTCCGTCTCCGCCTCTTCCAGGAGGCGATGGCGATGCTCCAGGAGCGCGATCACGTCACCCGCGAAGAGGTGATAGCCCTCCTCCAGGAGCACCTGCCCAACGAGAGCGCCGACGTGCTCTTCGACACGCTCATTCACTGGGCGCGCTTCGGTGATCTCTTCACCTACGACGAGGACGAGGAGCGCCTCACCCCCGCGTAGCGACAGCCCTACGGAGCGAGCTTGATCTTCACCGTCTTGCCGAGCGGCTTCGCGGCGGCGCGGGCGCGGAGCGCGTCCATCGTCGCGGCGCTCCCGCGATCGTGATCGAGCACCATCAGCGCCAGCAGCGCCAGCGCGCCGCGATCGATCGTGACCCGCCCCGTCTCCCAGCGCGAGATCGTCTCCGGGGTGACGGCGAGGAGGGTCGCCACGTCGATCGCCCTCAAATTCAGGGCCTTTCGCATCCATCGGAAGGCCTCGCCCGAGGCCTCGCCCGAGGCCGCGAGCGCGGCGGCGACGGCCTGTTCGAAGCGCGCGAGATCGGTGCCCTTGAACGACGCCACGCCGCACGCGGCGCATTTTTGCCCGTCGACCGAGGCCACGAAGGCGCGCTCGCCGACCTCACGGCGGATCTCCACCATCGAGGGTCGCATCGTCCCCTGGTTGCACGACAGGCATTGCATCGGGGCAGGTGGCGGCGGCGGTCCGGCGGTCCTCTCTCCCTGCGGAGGGTAATTGAGCTTGATACGCTGTCAAGTCTGCTTGTTCCTGCATAACTATCCATATTTGCTGTCGATTGCTCTGGATCAAGCGCCCCGAGCCAGCCATTGACGGCCGCGCCCCCTCCCCGATCACGTCGGAGCGCACACGCCGAGCGAGCGAAGAGGCGGTCATGGATTTCGACCGGGTAGTTGAGGGCCGCACAGCGATGTCGGTCCGGTGCTTGCCGATGGTGGACCACCGCGGCGCCGACGTCGTCGTGGTCGTCGCGAAGATGGCCTATCGCGTTGATAGGCGGGGCAACGTGGCGCTCGCCGTCGCGCCGGTGCGGATCACCTCGGCCATCGCGGGCCCGCGCGGGAGCCTGCGTTGCCCGAGCGACTACCTCGCCGAGAAGCCCGGCACCGACGTGTTCATGGTCGGCACCGCGTACCCGCGCCTCGATCGCGACCGCCCCACGACCGAGGTCGACGTCACGCTGCGCGTCGGCCTGCTCGACCGAGCCGCGCGCGTGTACGGGCCGCGCGTCTATTACCAGGGCGTGCTCGGCGTCGTCCCCGGCCCGCCGGGGCGCCTCGACGAGCCGGTTCCGCTGCTCTACGAGCACACGTTCGGCGGCGTCGACGAGACGGATCCGCGCTCGTTCGCGGCCTTCGCGCGCAACCCCGTCGGCACCGGCTTCGCGCTCGATCGCTCGAAGCTCGTGGGCAAGGTCGCCCCGTCGATCGAAGATCCGACGCTGCCGGCGGCGTCGCGCAGCCTCACGCCGGCGGGCTTCGGGGCGATCGCGGCCGACTGGGATCCGCGCGCGCGCCTCGCCGGGACGTTCGACGAAAGCTGGCGCAAGGAGCGCGCGCCGGTGCCCCCGAAAGACTTCGATCCGCGGCACAACTGCTGCGCGCCGCCGGGCCTGTGGAGCTCGACGCCGCTCCGCGGTGACGAGCCGGTCGAGGTGGTCGGCGTCACGCCGGACGGCGCCCCGTGGCGCTTCCGCTTGCCGCTCTACGAGCCACCTCGCCCGGCGGAGGCTCGTTCAACGAGATCCGTTACGAGGACAAGCTCGGCGAAGAAGAGATGTTCATCAACGCCTCGCGCGACATGAATGTCACCGTGCAGAACTTCAAGAACGAGCTCATCAACCGCGACTCCAGCCGCTCTGTCGGCGCCGAGCACAAGCTCACCGTCGCCGAGAGCTTCCTCGAGATGGTCGCGCGCCACCAGACGGTGGATATCGGCGGCGAGGAGAAGCTCGACGTCACCCGATCGCGCGGCAAGACCGTCGGCGGCGACGAGAGCAACAGCGTCAGCGGCGCGCGCACGCTGGAAGTGGCCACGAGCCACAGCACCGAGGTCGCGAAGACACGCACGGTCAAGGTCGGATCGGCGGTGATCGACACCACGCAGGGCAACCTCAGCGCCATCAACAAGACCGCGGTCACCACCGTCGGCGGCGCGGCGATGCGAAAGACCAGCTCGTCGCTCGCGGAGGACGTCGGCACCACGTCGACGCAGGTGATCGCGGGCGCGAAGATGGAGATCGCCAAGCAGAGTCGCACGCTCGAGGTGCAGAACAAATACGTCGAGAATTTCAGCGGCGCGATGACGTACGCGACCGAGGCCACCTTCGTCGACAACGCCGATACCAGGTCGGAGTGGGAGGTCGGCGGCGAGCTCTCGGGCCGCGCTCCCGAAGTGTGGATCGAGGCCTCGAAGGAGATCGTGATCACCGTCGGCCAGAGCACGCTGACGCTGCTACCCCACTCGATCGTGATCAAGGCGACGAACGTCGATCTCTCGGGCGCGACCATCCACGCCACCACGGCGAAGATTGACCACAACTGAGCAGCGGCGGCGCGACGTGACGACGAAGAAAGACCCGCTGCTCTACTGGATCGACCTCGGAAAGGCGTCGTTCCGCGCGCGCGAGGTGCGCGGCCACGAGGCCATATCGCAGCCGTTTCGCTTCGAAATCCGCTTCGCCGAGGCCGGCGGCGCCGATCTCGATCCCGACGCCCTCGTGCGGAGCGAGGCGCGCCTCCGCCTCGTGCGCGGCTCCGACGATCTGCGGAGCATCGACGGCATCGTCTCGGCGATCTCCGTCGGCGTGTCGAAGAACCGCGCGCCCGAGGTGATCGTGGTGCTCGAGCCGCGGCTCGTGACGGCGCGCTTCCGCCGCGACATCCGGATCTTCCGCAAGAAGACGGTGCCGGAGATCGTCGTCCTCGTGCTCTCGGGGCTTGGAATCAAGACCGATCTGCGCCTCCACGCCAGCTACGAGCGGCGCGAGTACACCGTGCAGATGCGCGAGTACGATCTCGATTTCGCGCACCGCCTGCTCGAGGACGAGGCCATCTTCTACTACCTCGCCGAAGGCGACGTGATGGCGCTCGGCGACGCGACGGCGGCCTACGATCCCTCGGGCCCGCTGCTGCCGTTCCGCGGCGGCCGCGGCATGGATCGCCACGAAGACGCGGTGATCGCCATCGGCGCGCGCTCGGCGATGGGCCCGAGCAAGATGACGCTGCGCGACTTCAACCCGGCGCACCCGAGCCTCGACATGGAGGTCCGCGCAGAGACGCCGTGCCCCGCGGGGCCCGAATTCTACGACTACCCGGGTGAGTACAAGGAGCCGGGCGCGGGCTCGCGCAAGGTCGGCCTCCGCGCCGAGGCCGTGGCCTGCGCGCACGCGGCGATCGAGGGGCGCGCGTTCGCCGCGAAGCTCGCGCCGGGGCTTGTTTTCAAGCTCGACGGCGCGCCCGGATCCATCGACGGCGGCTACGTGGTGACGAAGCTCGATCACGATTTCCACCGCGATCGCGGCGGCTTCTCGACCACGTTCGAGGCCCTGCACGAGGATGTGGTCTTCCGCCCCGCGGTCGTCACGCCGGCGCCGCGGCTGCTCAACCCGATCACCGGCATCGTCACCGGTCCTGCCGGCGAAGACGTCCACACCGACGCGATGGGTCGCGTCAAGGTCCACCTCCACTGGGATCGACGGCAACCGTACGACGACGACTGCTCCGACTGGATACCCACTCTCCAGGACAACACCGGTCATTCGGTCGCCATCCCGCGCATCGGCTGGGAGGTCCTGGTGCATTTCCTCGAGGGCGATCCCGACCGGCCGGTGGTGCTCGGGCGGGTCTACAACACCGACGATCACTTCCCGCAGGTGCTCCCGGAGGAGAAGTCGCGCACGGCCCTGAAATCGATGACGTCGCCACGCCAGGCGAAGGACAGCGAGGAGGTGACTGGCTCGAACGAGATCCAGTTCGAGGATCTGGCCGGCGCCGAGCGCATCTACATGCACGCCGAGAAGGACCAGAACGTCGTCATCGCCAACGACAAGCGCGAGCAGGTCACGAGCAACGAGACCAGGATCGTCAAGCGCGACGAGACCATCAAGATCGGCGCGAGCAACACCGTCAAGGTCGGCGGCCACTTCGTTCCCAGCATCCGCGGCAACCAGTCGTGGTCGGTCGGCGGCGGGCGGACGATCAAGGTCAAGGGCTCCGAGACGGGCTACGTGAAGGGCAATCGCACGACCAGGATCGGCGGCAGTCACATCCGCAAGATTGGCACCGACGATCGGGCCATGTCGATCGGCGACCTCACCGAGACGATCGGCGGCGCGGTGCTCGAGACCTCGCAGAAGAACAACCTCTTCCAGACCGAGCTCGAGTCGACGCTCGACGTCGGCGGCAGCAGCTTCGAGATCGCCAGAGCCGGAAAGATGGAGTCCACCGTCGAGGAGCGCACCGAGACGATAACCGGGCTCTCGTTCCTCAAGGCCGAGGGCAACATCGCCTCGCGCATCGGCGAGCTGCGCGTCACCACGGGGGACTCGTCGCTCGCCGTCACCGCCGAGAAAGAGGTGGTGATCGTCGGAATTGAAGAGCTCCACACGCTCTCGGCGACTGGCCTCTTCGCGGGCGACAAGATCACCCTGCGCGTCGGATCGAGCGAGGTCTCGCTCGAGGACGGCAAGATCTCGGTCAGCGCGAAGGACAAGATCACCATCGACACCTCGTCCGAGAACGTCCTCGGCTCCCGCACCTCCTCGCAGATCTAGCCATGACGACGACTCCCTATCTCCTGCGGATGTACCAGGGCACCGGCGTGGCCGTCCGGGCCCTGCTCGACGATCTGCCGTTCCACCGCGGCGATGGGCAGCGGAACGTCACGGTGTCGGCGCCGGCGAATCACCTGCTCTTGCCCGGCGAGAACGTGCTGACGCTCGAGATCTACAAGGCTCCTCGCCCGGTGGAGGCCCTGGCGCTCGAGGGGCCGGTGACGTTCACGCTCATGGTCCAGGAGGGCGATACGCCGATCGTCCACCAGGTCGACTGGCCGTCCATCTACGCGGAGGTGCCGTTCGAGGAGCGTACTCTCCCGTTCGTGCATTCGAGTCGGTTCCTGGTCGACGATCGGTTGCCGCACCCGATCTACCGGGATTCGCCGCCTTTGCGCTTCGATCTCCAGGGCCTGCCCGAGCAGCGCGACGCCGTGCGCGACTTTTACCGGACCTTCCAGGAGCGCGACGTCGACGCGTTCCTGGAGCTGAATCGCTACAAGATCGGCGAGCGCCAGCGGTTCTATCCGGACAACCCCGCTTACTCGGTCGCCGCTCAGCGGGCCCAGCTCGTGCAGGACTTCGGGCACGAGTGGCATGTCCGCCCGCTCGATCAGGTCAACCTCGAAGAGCTGATGTTCGAGAGCCGGGCCGGCGGGCGCGTGGCCTACGTCACGCGCGCCGACGGCGGATGTGCGATCGAGGCCGTCGCCGCCGACGACTCGCGTGGTGCCTTTGCCAACGATCTCTTTCTGACGCTGCGGGACGGCCGCTGGCGCGTGTTTCGGTGAGGAGGACTCCCCATGGCTGACACCGTATCGAACCACGACCTCGCCGTCGTCACCAAGGGGACTGACCACCTCGCGACGACGCAGGGCGCGACCGACGTGTGCTTCGACCCGCCGAAGCTGGTGCCGGCGCCCTACGAGCACTTCGTTCCGAGCACCCAGCTCGGCGCCGGACAGACCACCAAGACGATGATCGTCGGCCAGCCGATCGTCACCAAGGTGGGCGTCATCGAGCCTCCGGCCAACGGCCACGCCGGCGTCGGCGGCGGCGTCGCCAGCGGCACGTACAACGATAACGCCAGGCCCACCGGCTCTTCGCCCGACGTGAAGGCCGAGGGCAACCTCGTCGTGCGGTCGACCGATCCGACGACGCAGAACTCCGCCAACACCACCGGAGCGTTCACGCCGCCGCAGCTCAAGCCGACGCTCGATGACGACAAGGGCAAGCAGCTCGACCGCTGCACGATCGTCAAGGTCATTGGCGTCTGCGCGGGCAAGGGCGAGGGTCACGGGCGCGAGCTCGACTTTCCGCCGAACGCCAGGCGCACCGGCGACGGGTACTATCTCGAGGTGCTCTCGGAAGACACGGTGACGCTCACGGCGACGCGCGAGAATGCCATCCAGAAGGGCGGCCCGGTCTGCCCGCCGACCCTCCACACGAAGTGGGTGGTCAATCGCAGCGGTGGTGGCGAGCCCGAGCTCCACAAGGAGTTCCCCAACCAGGACAAGCTGGAGCTCGACTCCTCGTGGTTCAAGCTCAACGCGCTCGATCCCAAGCTCTCTCGCAAGAAGGACATCACCGACTCGCAGAAGGCCAAGGTCGAGGAAGAGGCCCGCAAGGCGGTGCCCGTCGACGCGCGCGAGCAAGAGGTGATGGACCGCAAGGCCAACATCGCGGCCGGCGGCGACGACAAGGGCATCGGCGCTTCCAAGCGGCACTACGCCGATCAGCGCGAGGCGCTGCGCGCGCCGGAGCGCGAGAAGCTCACCAGGAAGGTCAACAAGGAGAACGAGGCCACCTTCAAGTACCGGTTCGGAGCGGCGGCGACGCTCGTGAAGCTGTACCTGATGTGGAAATATCTCGAAGATCCGATGACGCTCCAGATCAACGCGCTGGCCTGCTCCGGCGCGAAGAACGTCACGTTGAAGTCGTTCCCGGTCGACAAGATCGAGTTCGACATGTTCACCGAGAAGATCGTCGCCAACGTCGCTCGACTCGAGGCGATGGCCGACATCGTCGAGAAATTCGCCGAGACGCTGAGCAAGGGTCGCTGCAAGTTCCAGTTCCTCGAGGGCCCGCAGCTCCTGCTCACGATCCAGTACAAGGAGCTCGAGCACGACGGCAAAGGCATTGTCAAGAGCCAGTGCAACCGCACCTGGGAGCTCTCGATCGGGTTCGAGAAGTTCATCGATGTGAAGGCCGAGTTCAAGATGCCCCTCTTGAACTTCCTCGGCCTGCTCGGCGCCGCGGCGGCCAAGCTCGCCGAGCGCTTCGGCGCCGAGGGCGACCTCTATTTCAAGATCGAGTTCCTGATCGCGCCGAAGATGGCGGGCAGCTGGGACGAGTACAACGAGTGGGTGATCAGCGGCTTCAGCTTCGAGGTGAAGCTGACGCTGGAGATGGGGCTCGACGTCAAGTTTGGCCAGTACGTCGAGATCAAGGCCTATGCGTACGCCAAGTGCTCTCTCGAAGGCAAGGACGCGAAGTGCGGCAAAGAGAGCTTGATCGACTTCGCGGTCGAGGGTTCGATCCAGGTCGGGGTCAAGGCCGTGGCCACCTTCAACGCCCTCGGGTTCAGCTACGACTCGCCCGACTGGGAGTACAAGCCCGAGTGGGCGAAGTTCTCGATCCCCAAGGGGACGAGAATGGCTATCGTCAAGCTCTAGTGATCACCGCATGAGCTCTCGTTTCATCATCGTCGCGGAGACGCGATCTCCGGTCGATCCCGCCGGGTTTCGCCGCAGCTTTTCGGCGCGCCCCGGCGAGGATCCGCCGGGCGCTGGCCGCGCGTTGCGGCTGCCGGTGGGCGTCGTCGCGTGGAATGCGCCCGCGCCGACGCTGACGGTGATCGTCAAGGTCACGCTGACGTTCGGGCCGGGCTGCGAGGTTGATGGCGAGGCGACCTGGGCCGAGCTCGCGTCGGTGCAACCGCCGCTCTCGGGCACGGTGATGCTCGCGCCGGGATCGAGCGCGCTCGCGCACCCGACCGATTTCGTACCTCTGAAGCAGCGCGCCGACGTGCTCGTGAAGGGTCACGCGTACGCGCCGCTGCGGCCGTCGACCGCGGGGCTCGGCGGGACCACGACGCGGATCGACGGCGGGTTCTCGGTCGACGAGCTCGATCGCCATTTCTCGCTCGTCGCGCGCGGGCTCACCGACAAGATCCCGCTGGCCGCCGAGCATTTCGACGATCGCGGAGGCACGGTGTCCATCGATCCGGTCGGGCCGATCGCCTCGCCGCGCGTCGTCGCGCCCGCGCGCTGGCACGACGAGAGCTTCGATTTCACCCGCTACAACGCGGCGAGCCCGCTGCAGCGGCCGACGTCGATCGCCGCCGACGCGCTGATCCGCTTGCGGCACCTCTCGCCGCGCGCCGAGGAGCGTACGATCCTGCTCCCCAACCTCGCTCCGCGCGTGCTCTGGAACGTGCGTGGCGCGGAGGAGCTCGGCGAGATCGACATGGAGTGCGACACCCTGCTCATCGACACCGATCGCGAGACGTGCACGCTGCTGTTCCGCGGCACGGTGGAGGTCGAGTCGATGGCGGCGCGGTCGGTCACGCGCCTCGTCGTCTCGCTCGATCACCGCGCCCACCCGCGCAGCGTCGACGATCTGCGCCGCGAATTACCGCGCGGAATGTTCTTCTACGCGCGCTGGCCCGAGGACGCGGAGCCCGACGCGGCGCCGGTGCCCGAGTCGAGCCCCGAGCTGACGATGGCGCGCTACGGCTCGTGGGGGCACCCGCGCGGGCCCGATCCGGTGATGCCGCTCGAGCTCTACGCCACGATCACGGCCGAGCTCGGCGACAAGCGCGAGCCGCGCGCGCGCACGCTGCAACGCCACGGGCTCGACGAGGACGACTGGACGATCGAGGAGCGCGCGTGGACGACGGCGATCGCGGCCGTCAGCGCCGACGATGACGGCGCGCTGCTCGTCGAGCTCTCGCGGCTCCTCGTCGCCGCGAAGGAGCACCTCGCCGTCGATGCGGCGCACGCCGCGACGCTCGCGCAGGAGACCTGATCGATGGCGACTCTGGTCCCGGAGATCCTCGGCGTCGGCGCGCGCGGCCCGCTCGGCCTCAACGCGCTGCAGATCGCGATGTGCTCGCGCGCCGGCAAGATCGAGCCACGTCGAACGCGCTTCCCCGACAAGCACGGCAACTCGATCGGCGCGGTGCGCGCGCGCTACTTGCCGGACGATCTCCACGGCTACGACCGCCTCGTCGCCCTCGCCGTGCCGGCGCTGATCGAGGCGGCGAGGTCCCTCGTCGGCAGCGCGTTCGCGGCGCCTTACCCGCTCTTTCTCGCTCTCCCCGAGCCCGGGCGACCCGACGACGATCCGCGCTTCGGCCCCGAGATGATCGTCGAGCTCGCGCGTCGCAGCGGCGTGCCTGTCGACGTCGATCGATCGGTGGTGATCCGCTCCGGCCACGCCGGCGGCGGCATGGCGCTCGAGCTCGCGGCGCTGCGGATCGCCGAGGGCGGCAGGCCGCAGGCGTACCTCGTCGGCGGCGTCGACAGCTACTACCAGGGCGACGTGCTCGCGTGGCTCGACGTCGAGTGTCGGTTGCACTCGGGCACGGCGGGTAACGGGATCATCCCGAGCGAGGGCGCGGCGTTCGCGGTGATCGCGCCGTCCTCGGGCGGCGGCGGATCGGGGCGCGCGATCGCGCGGATCGCGGCCGCCGTCTCGGCCCGCGAGGACACCGTCGGCACCTCGTCGCCGAACCTCGCCACCGCGATGACCCGCGCGGTGCGCGACGCCGCGACGCTCGCCGGCGGGCGCCCGATTCGCTGGCTGTTGAGCGACGTCAACGGTGAGCGACACCGGATAAGCGAGCTCTCGAAGGTGGAGATCCGCAGCAAAGAGCTCTTCGAGGTGGGCTACCGCCACGACGCGCTGGCCGAGGAACTAGGCGACACCGGCGCGGCCAGCGGAGCGCTCCTGCTCGCGTCTGCGTGCGCGCATTTCCTCGCGGGATCGGCGCCCGCCGATCGCGTGCTCATCGCCTTGCACGCCGAGGGACAGGAGCGCGCTGCCCTGGTGATCGAGGCCGCGTCGCGCGAGGCGACCGCACCGCCGCGTCCCGGATCTGCGCCCGCGAGCGCGACGGCCCCCGCGCGCGACGCGCCCGCGAAGACCGAAGCACCGGTGCAGCAAGAGGCCATCGATCGCGTCGTCGCGTCGATACCGCGCCTCCCGCCCGCGGCCGATCGCGGCCTCCTCCAGACCGCGCTCGACGAAGCCTCGGCGGCGCTCTCGCGCTGGGCTGCGAGCGGCCTCCACGACGCCGATCACCTCGCCCTCCTCGACGCGGCGGCGATCCGCGTCGCCTTCGCGCGCGCTCGCTTCGAGGACGCGGGCGACGGCCTCGCGGCGAGCCAGTCCGTGAAGACGCTCCAGCACGTCGAGCGCGCCCTGCGCCGCGGCCGCGACGTCACCATCGATCACCTCGTCGCCGATCAAGATCGCCTTGCCCGCGGGGAGATCCACGTCGTCGTACCGCCGGCCGCGCCGTTCCGCGCCGGCGTCGATCTCCCGATCGTCCACGCCGCGCGCCGCGATCCGCTGGTCCCGCTCGTTGCGCATGCGCCGGCCGCGAGCGACGACGACGCCGCGCTCTTCCGCGCCACGGCGCCGCGCGCGCGGTCGCCGATCGCGATCTCGCCCGAGGCCATCGCGCTCCAGGATCTCGCGCGCGCGTGCATGGAAGATCTCGCGATCCTCGGCGGTCTACGTCGCCCCAACGACGACGAGCCCTGGTCGGCGACCGATCGCTTCGAGCGTCGCTTGCTCGCGAACCTCGACGCGCTAGCAACGCTCGACAGCGCCGAGGCAGGCTTGATCGAGGGCATCGACGTGCCCGCGGCGCTGCTCGCGTACTCGGGTGAATCGAGCTTCGCGGACGCGGGCCGCGGCTTCACGCGGGCCTTCGCGCTCGGCTGCTTCGGCGGCGAAGATCCGGTGCGCGCGGCCGTCGTCGGCCTCCGCAACTCGCACCCGATCACCCGGCCCGCGCAGCTCGAAGCGTTCTGCCTCGCGCCGAGCCCGCGCGTCGTCCCGGCGATGGAACGCCTGCTCTGGGGGGAAGATCCCGCGCTCGTCCGCCTCGCCCTCGAGGTGCTGCGCTTCCGCCGCGCCGCCGGCTACGCGACGATCTTGCCGCTCCTCGGCCACTCCGATCTCGGCGTGATCGAGGCCGCGGCCCGCTGCCTCGCGGTGACGCTCCCGCGCCCTCGGGCCATCGCGGCGCTGGAGGGGCTCCTGCGCGACGATCTCGAGGGTCGTACCGCGCTCGTGGTCCTCGAGTGCCTGGTGATGCTCGGCGCGCCGTCGGGCCTCGCCATGGTCACGAAGCGGCTCCTCGAGGCCGAGGCGCACCCGCTCACGCTCGCCAGCGATCTGCGCTCGGGCCTGGTCCGTCTGCTCGCGCTCGCGGGTGGGCCCGAGCACACGGCGCTGATCTTCAACGCTGTCATCCCCTCGGGCTCGGCTCCGGCGCTGCTGGCGGGCGTCACGGCGCTCGGCTGGTTCGGCCATGCGGCCTTCGTCGAGCCGCTGCTCGAGCAGCTCGACGCGGCCAACGCGGCTCCGCGCACGGCCGGCTCGCGCCCCACCGAGCTCGAAATCGCCACGGCCCGCGCCCTCCTGCGCGTCACGGGGGTTTACCTCGAAGAGGAAGGCAACGAGTACGGTATCGGCCTCTCGGTCGACGCCGCCGCCTGGCGCGCTCACCGGGACGAGAGCCCCGGCGATCTCGCGCCCGACGTGCGGTATCGCTTCGGCCAGCGCTACCACCCGCGCGAGAGCCTGATCGAGCTCGCCGACGACCGGACGCCAGCCCACGCACGCCGCAACTCTGCCCTGGAGATCGCCGCGCTCACGGGGGGCGCCTTCGCGTTCGAGCCCACCGACTGGGTCGCTCGTCAGCGCGAGCACCTCGCCGTCGTCGGCGATGCCATCGAGTCCAGCGCCGCCGCCTACGAGCCCGGAGAGTGGCTATCGACCCACCTCGCGCGCCGCGGCCCGAGCGAGCCACTCTTGCCCTGAGCCGGCGCGATCTCCGCTATTTCTGGGTGATCACCACGCGGTTGTCGTCGCGGTACGTCACGTGGCCGGACTCTCCGCGGCAATCCCAGCACAGGCCCCAGGGGATCCGCTTGCGGATGTAGCTGTTCTCGCCGAGGACGATCGGCCCCTTCTCGTCCTTGAGCAGGAGCGACGAGGCGATACGGTATCTGTCCCCGGGGAGCCGGTAGAACGCCACGATGAACGAGCTGCGCTGCGCCCGCGCTGCGACGACCAAGATCTCCTCGCCGGGCACCGGACTCCACAGGATCGGCTGTGTCGTGAAGGTGGTGTTGGGCACGGTGTTCACCCCCGCGTCCCCGCGCGAGAGCACCTGGTTCACGTCGTCCGGCTCCTTGTAATAGGTGATCTCGTGGCTCAGCTCCTTCAGCTCGGGCACCGAGGCGATCATCTCGGCGAGCTGCGCGGGGCTGATCTCCGCCTTGCGGAACGTCTGCTGGAACTGCGGTGAAGGGATCGTCGCCGCGTTGGGCGCGCCATGGCAGCAGCGAAACCCGAGGTCGTCGCCTGACGAGGTCGCGTCGACGGCGCTCCGGTGCGCGCAGCGATGATCGGGCCCGGCCGCGTCGGCCTTGGCGCCGCGCACCGCCGCGCCTCTGGCCACCATCGTCTCGATCGGCATCACGTCGCTCGCCGTCCACTCGCGCAGCGCCGAGCCCATTCCCAGCGCGCCAAAGCCCGACGCGCACGACGCCGGCGCCTTCGCACAGGCCGCGTCCCACGTCGCGCTCCCGGCCCAGGCGGCGCCCTCGGGGCCCTTGCAAGCGCGCTCCCACTCGAGCTCGGTGCACAGCCGCCCACCGGCCTCCTGACACAGATCGGCCGCTTTTTGCCGCGTAACGCCCGTCGTCGGGGGCTTCTGCGGATCGTTTGGATAGAGGTACTTGTCGATCGAGTACGCGCCGAGCTCGAGCTGCGGGAGCGCCGGCTCCAGCGTCGCGTCGCGCCCGCGATCGCCGGGCGTGCTGCCGGCCGCGAACGCCCCGCCGGGGATGTCGACCTTCTCTTTGGCACCGGCAATTGCCGCCTTTTTCGCGCCGACGCCGCCGTCGGGTGCCTCGTTCTCGGCCGCCTCGAGGACCTTGCCTTGCGGCGAGATCGCGACCGGAGCGCCCGCGTCGTCGAGCGCGCCGGGGCCCGCTTCGGGCGGCTTTTTCCCGCAGCCGCAGGCGAGAGCCGCGGTGAGCAGCGCGAGGAGGGGAAGGGGTAGAGCCCGCATGCGGGGCCCTTCATGGCGCGGGATGCGCGCGCCGTCAAAGCGTTGGTGACGAGGGCGAGCGGGCGGAGCCGGGAAGGAGCCGAGTTGCGGTGCCTCAATTCCAATCATCCGTCCGCGAAGTATCGATACGAAAGCGCATCCATCACTTGTTCTCCTCAATGCGGTTGGCGTAGGGTGCCGCCATGCCGACGCTGGAGCACAACGGCCTCGTCGAGATGTTTCGCGAGAAGCCCTCTCTCGTGCCTCATTTCCTCACGACGCTTTTTCACCTCGATCTCCCGGCGCACGCTTCGATCGCCGTGGTCGAGTCCTCTCTCGATCAGCTCATTCCCGTGGAATTCCGTGCCGATCTGGTGCTTGAGCTCCGCGACGCGGGCGGGGCGCTGGTCCTCGCGGTCGTCCTCGAAGTGCAGCGCGACAGGGACCTCGACAAGAAGTTCTCGTGGCCAGTCTATCTCGCCGCCGTGCGGGCGAAGAAGCGCTGTCCGGTCATCGTTCTCGTCGTCGCGCCCGACGACGCCGTGGCTGCCTGGGCGGCGGAGCCGATCGATCTCGGCCTCGGATTCAGCACCATTCGAGCGCTCGTCCTCGGCCCGACGATCGTCCCCGTGGTCACCGACAAGAGCGCAGCCGAGCTCGAGCCGGAGCTCGCCGTCATCTCTGCGATCGCCCACGGCAACGGTCCGCAGGGGCTCCAGGTCGTCGATGCGGCGTTCAGGGCACTCGGCAGCCTCGACCGTGAGCACGTGGCGGTGTACTTTCAGATCGTCTACGATGTTCTGCGCGACCCCCTGCGGAGGGCTCTGGAGAAGCTGATCATGGAACGCCAGAAAGAGACGAACGAGTCCATCCCCGAGTTCGCGCAGATGCTGATGCGCATCGGTGAGCAGGCGGGCAAGCTCGAAGGCAAGCTCGAAGGCAAGCGCGAGGTCCTCTTTCGGTTGCTCGCCCGTGCAGGTATCCCGCTCTCCGACGACGACCGCAGGCGTATCGAGGTGTGCACTGACGACTCGACCCTCGACCGGTGGGTCGACAACGTCAGCGGTGCGAAGGCTGCGGCCGAGGTCCTCTCCTGACGGCCGCCATCCATCACATCCGGCAGACTGCCGATTCATCTTCTGCGCAGATCGAGTCGTGAAGGCTCGCCTCTCTTTCATGATCCCCATCTGGACAGCTGGAATGGTCCCAGGGGCCTTTGACGCTCAGCCCGCCTTGCATCCCGCCCCGCACGCCGGTAGCACTGGCGCATGACCTCGACCGATTCGAAGAACGAGCTCACCGCCGGCACGTGGGCGGAGGGGAAAGCCGAAGGGTTCGCCGAGGGCCACCGATTCGGCCGCTCCGAAGGCCTGCGGCAATCGATCCACGATCTCTGCGAGGTGCTCGCCATCGAGCTGACGGCGGAGCGCGAGGCGCAGATCCACGGGTCGAGCGACGCGGAGCTGACCAGCTTGCGCGAGCACCTGAAGCGTGATCGCCGCTGGCCGTGATAGCAGTGAGGGCGCCGCCGACGTGACCCTGCTCGCGGCCTTGACCGACCGTGGCGCCGGCCGCAGATAATCGCCCCCGAGTCCAGCAAGCAAATGCGGCTGTCGCTCGCAACACCGATGATCTGGCAAGGGCTCGGCCGGCGCCTTAAATCGATACAGGAGCACGACGATGAAAATCCTGATGGTGCTGACGTCCCATGATCAGCTCGGCAACACCGGCAAGAAGACGGGATTCTGGCTCGAAGAGCTCGCCGCGCCCTATTACACCTTCCTCGACGCGGGCGCGAAGATCACCGTCGCTTCCCCGAAGGGCGGTCAACCGCCGCTCGATCCGAAGAGCGACACGGCCGACGGCCAGACCGAGATGACGAAGCGCTTCAAGGGCGATGCTGCCGCGCAAGCTGTCCTCGCCAGTACGGTCAAGCTCGCGGAGGTGCGCGCCGCCGATCACGACGCCATCTTTTACCCGGGCGGCCACGGCCCGATGTGGGACCTCGCCGAAGATCCGCAGTCGAATGCCCTCATCGAGGCCTTTTACAGCGCGGGTAAGCCCGTCGCGGCGGTCTGCCATGCCCCGGGCGTGCTCCGTCATGCCATGTCGCATGGCGCCCCGATCGTCAAAGGCAAGCGTGTCACCGGCTTCACCAACACCGAAGAAGAGGCCGTCCAGCTCACTGAGGTCGTACCCTTCCTCGTCGAGGACGAGCTGAAGCGCCTCGGCGGCCTGTTCGAGAAGGTGGGCGACTGGCAGAGCTTCGCCATCACCGATGGTAAGCTCATCACCGGCCAGAACCCGGCCTCGTCCACGGCGGCCGCGCAGCACCTGCTCAAGCTCCTCGCCTGAGCTTCGCCTGCCGCGCTATCATGCGCGCCATGACGTCCAGCTACGCCACGGACTACGTCACCGCGCTCCTCGGCGCAGCGGCCGTATCGCTCCCGACCACCGCAGGTCGAAACGTCGGTGAAATCGCGCCCACCCGGGCGGTTCAGCCGCACATTGCCCTCTTCCTCGAGCTGGGCGAGCAGCTCTATCTGGGCACCACGGCCGGCGTCGCCGCGCGCCCGATGCCGCTGCCGGTCTCCACGGGCTTTCAGTACTTCGAGCTCTGCGCCCTCACCGAGCGGCACAGCCCGCGCGTGCTCTGGCTGCTCTCCAACGTGGCCAGTTACATGCTCGCGGTCTCGTCTCCCTTCTTCCATGGCACCGACGAAATGAGAGCGGCGTGGGCGCGGACAGCCACGCTGCCGGAGCCCGTCCCGTTCCTCCCGTATCAAACCATCCGTCTCGGCGGCGACGACACGCGCTTTCTGCTCGTGCCCCGGTGGAAATTCGTCGTCCCCATGGGCCCTCCGGTCGAGGTCGTCGAGCCACTCCCGATCACGCCCGCGCAGTGGGCGGAGCTCGCCGGGGTGAGCCTCGACCAGCGCGGGCGCTGGGCCGCGTCGCTCGGGCTGCGCTCTCGAAGCCAGTGGGATCCCCTCATCGACCTTCCCTGAAAGCGCTCCGAGTCGTGGCGCGCTCGGCCCGGTCACCGCCCGCCCTCACGAAAGCGCATCCAGACCTCCTCGCGGGCGCCCTCCTCGCGCTATGCTGCGCGCCATGTCGCTCTCCCCCACGGTCGACCCCATGGCCGCCCAGATGGCCCAGCTCCTCGCCGAAAGCGACCTCGACGAGCTGCGCGAGGTCGTCAAGCGCTGGATCGCCGAGGCCCCCACGCAGGGCACGCGCCGCACCTACGAGAACTTCGGCGCCCGGATGATCGAGCTCAAGCACGCCCTGGCCGAGGCCCCCGTGCAGCCGACCCGGGAAGAGCTGGAGTCTGCCCTCACCATGATGCTTCGCCTCGCCGCGCAGCAGCCCGGCGGCCCGACCGGCTCCGGCGGCTCGAGCACCGCGGGCAGCGGCCGCTGAAGCCGTGAACGTCGACGACTTTCCGCCCTGGTTCTTCCGGATCATCGCCCTCGCGTTCGGCCTCATCTGGGGCAGCTTTCTCAACGTCGTCATCTACCGCGTCCCGCGCGGAATGAGCGTGGTCCGCCCCGGATCCACGTGCCCGGCCTGCGGCAAGCCCATCCGTGCCTGGCACAACATACCTGTGCTCGGCTATCTGCTCCTCGGCGGCAAAGCCAGCTGTTGCAAGGCCAAGCTCTCTCCCCGCTATCCTCTCGTCGAGGCCATCGGCGGCATCCTCGCCCTGGCCATCCTCGAAACGGTGGTATTTCGCCTCGGCCCGAGCACCTCGCTCGCGCGCGGGCTGGCGGTCTTCGTCGCCGATCTCGCCCTAGCACTCGCCCTCACGGCGGCGGCGTTCATCGATCTCGAGCACATGTACCTGCCCGACACGATCACGATCGGAGGCGCCATTCTCGGCCTCGCGACGAGCTCGTTTCGCGGGCTGTCGTTCCTCGAATCGCTCCTCGGTGCGGCGGTGGGCTTTGGCATCGTCTGGCTCCCGTTCGTCGTCATCTACTCGAAGGTGCGCGGCAAGGTCGGTATGGGCATGGGCGACGCCAAGCTCCTCGCCCTCGCGGGCGCCTGGTTCGGCTGGGGCGGCGCCCTCTTCGTCCTCGGCGCCGGCGCCATCCAGGGCACGATTGCCACGCTCCTCGTCCTGCTCTTCCGCGGCAAGATCGAGGAGCCCGAGGCCGTGAAGCGCGAGCGGGAAGAGATCCAGAAAGAGCTCGAGGCCATGTCCCCCGAGGACCGCGCCGCGGCCGAGAAAGAGCTCGCCGAAGATCCCCTGTCCGAGGAGGCCGGCGAGGGCGTGGGCCAGGCCCGCATCGCCTTTGGCCCCTTCCTCATCCTGGCGACGATTGAATGTCTCCTCCTCGGGCGCGACGTGCTCGGCATGTACCTGGCCTGGATCGACACGCCATGAAGCTCCCCCGGCTCCCCGTCGTCTCTGCGATTTTACTGGCCCTCTGCGTCTCCGGCTGCGCCGTAGCGTCGATCGTCCCCGGCCCGAAGACCGGGCCGCACATCGACGAAGAGCCGGTGCTGGTGCCTTATCCGGCGCCCGCGGCCCGCGTCGAGGTCGTGGGCACCGCCCCGGCGAACCTCAAAGACGCGGTGTGGATCGACGGAGAGTGGTTGTGGAAGGCTCGCCGCTGGGTCTGGCAAGGTGGCCACTGGGACCTGCCTTTGCCGGGCGGGTACTACGCTCCGCCGACGACGGTCCGCCTCTCCGACGGCGCGCTCGCGCACTACGCAGGGGCCTGGAAAGACGGGACGAAGAAGGAGTAAAGGTGGACTCGTGCTTCTAGATCAACAGCTCGCGGCGCTCTCCCAGGAAACCCTCACTCGCCTCCGCACGCGCGGCTTCGATCCCGAGCGCCTCCGCGCCTGGGCGCGCGATCTCGGCAAGGGCCGCGACACGCGCAATCGCCTTCCTGGCAAGGTCGAGCCGCCCGCGCCCGGCGACGTGATCGACGCGCCCGTCCCCGGCACGGCGGAGCACGCGCGCCTCGAATCCATCGGCCTCGAAGCGCTCCGTCGCGGCGAGGTCGCGCTCTGTCTCCTCGCGGGCGGCATGGCCACGCGCATGGGCGGCGTCGTCAAGTCGCTCGTCGAGGCCCTGCCCGGCAAGACGTTCCTCGATCTTCGCCTCGCCGAGAACGCCCACCTCGCGCGCCTCGGCGGCCACAAGGTTCCCCTCTGGCTCATGACGAGCGAGCCCACCGACGGCCCGATCCGCAAGGCCCTCGAAGGCCGCCTCGACGGCGACTACCTCGCCACATTCGAGCAGTTCGTCTCCCCGCGCCTCACCGGTTCCTCGGGAGAATCAGCGCTCTTTCTCGATGAGCACGGGCACCCCAGCGTCCACGCGACGGGCCACGGCGATCTCCCCGACGCCCTCCGCGCGAGCGGCCTGCTCGACAAGTTCCTCGCCCGCGGCGGCAAGGTCGTCGTCATCGCCAACATCGACAACCTCGGCGCCACGGTCGACGCGGCGATCGTCGGCCTCCACCTCGAGCGCGGCGTCCCCGTCACGGTCGAGCTCGTGAACAAGGTCGGCAGCGATCGTGGCGGCGGCCCGGTGCGCTGGAACGGCAAGCCGATCATCACCGAAGAGTTCCGCCTCCCCGTGGGCTTCGATCCCGCGTCGGTGCCGGTCTTCAACACCAACACGTTCCTCGTCGACGCCGCGGCCCTCGATTCGCTGGCGATGGAATGGACGTACGTCGAGGTCGAGAAGAAGATCGGCGATCACACCGCCGTCCAGTTCGAGCGCCTCCTCGGCGAGATCACGACCGGGCTCCCGTCGCAGTTTCTCCGCGTTCCCCGCGACGGCACGGTCTCGCGCTTCCTCCCCGTGAAGGACACGGCCGAGCTCGAGCGCCGCCGCCCCGAAATCGAGGCCATCGCCCGCGCGCGCGGGATGCTCGTTTGATCTCGCGAACCCGAGTAGGGTGACGGCGTGCACTTCGAGATCAGCCACGAGCTGGACGCTCCGGTCGACGTCATCGAGCTCGCGTTCCTCTCCCCGGACATGGGTCGCCTCCTCGCCCTCGCGCTCGCCCCGAGCGTCGAGTCGGTCGAGACCATCCTTCACGAGGTGAAGGACGGCGAGCTGCGCCGCACCCTTCATTTCCAGGCCAGCGCGCCGCTCTCCATCTTCAAAGGCATGACGGTCGCGCGCGACGCCCTCTGCTGGGACACGTACGCGTTCTACCGCCTGTCCGACCACACCTCGACGTGGGAGGTGAAGCCGCGCGAGCAGTATCGCCGCTACTTCCGCGCCAGCGGGACGTACCGCCTCGAGTCGATCCCCGAAGGCCGCACCCGCCGCGTCGTCGTCGGCGATCTCGAGATCTTCGTCCCGCTGCCGATGGTCGGCGGCCTCGTCGAGCGCCTCGCGCTGAGCGAGGTCCGGAAGACGTACGACGCCGAGGCGGACACCCTTCGCAAGCTCGCCACGCTATGAAACAGCCTCGTTTCCGCGGCAATCGCGTCCTGTCCGCGCTCTCCGCGCTCGCGGTGGTCGGCCTCGCGTCGGCCCCGGCGCGCGCCGAAGCGCCGCCGCCGCGCCCGTCGGATCCGGTCGCCGATCCGGGCCGCAGCCTCGCCAGCGCCGACGACACCACGGCCATCGCGGGGAACCCCGCCAACCTCGCTTATCTCCCCGCGCCCGAGCTGCGGTGGAGCCTCGCCTGGACGGGCTCCGCGTCGCCCCAGCCCAACCGCGGTATGGCCCTCGCGGCCGGCCTCCCGATTGGCCCCTTCGCGACGGGCCTGCGCCTCGACTGGTTCAGCCCGCCCGGCAGCGCGCCCGCGCCCTTCGACGTCAACTACCACTGGCTCCGCTGGGGTGTCGCCGTGGGAAACCCCATGGCGAGCTTCGGCACCACGCTCGGCTGGGGCTTCTCCAAGAGCCCTTTGCTCGACGGGTATCTCTCGCTCACGAGCGGCATCACCTCGCGCCTGTTGCCCTGGCTCTCGGCCTCGTTCGTCGTCCGCGACTGGAACGAGCCCGTCAGCGCCGCCGGCCTCTCCATCGAGCGAAGCTGGCAATGGGGCGTCGCGCTACGGCCCTTCGGCACCCGCGCCATCGAGGCCGGCGCCGATCTCGCCCTCCACGAGAAGAGCGAGACCGTCAGCGCCCATGGCATGCTCAGCCTCAACCTCCCTCGCGTCGGGCGCCTCCGCGGCGACGTCACCGTGTATCCCGGCGGCGACCGCCGCGTCCTCGCCATGGCCGGCGTCGACGTGAACATCGATCGTTTCCAGGCCTCTGCGGGCGGCATCTTCGGCGACGCGATCACGAAATCCGGCAGCGGGTTCTACCTCGGCGCGGCCTACCGCGGCATCCGCGAGCCCGGCGTCACCCTCCCGCAAAAGGTCGTTCGACTCCGCATCAACGAGACCCCCGGCGTCCGCGGCAACACCCGCCTTCTCAAGCGCCTCTGGCGCCTCGCGGACGATCCCGAGGTCGCCGGCGTCGTCCTCCAGCTCCGCGCCGATCCCGCCAGCACGCTGGCCCACGCCGAAGAGGTCGCCGACGCGATCCGCGGCCTGCGCGCCCGCGGCAAGAAGGTGCTTTGCCACCTCGAAGACGCGGGGAGCAAGGCCCTCTTCGTCTGCTCCCAGGCCGATCGCATCGCGATGAACCCCGCGGGCGGCCTCCGCTTCGCCGGCCTCGCGTCGTCGTACATGTACTTCGGTGGAACGCTGAAAAAGCTCGGCGTGCAGGCCGATTTCGTCCGCATCGGCGACCACAAGGGCGCCGCCGAGCAGTTCACTCTGCCGGCGGGCACGGCGATCGGCGACAGCGATCATCAAGAGCTGGTCGACAAGTTCGAGGAGGTGTTCCTCCACGACGTCGGCGGCGGCCGCCACATCCCCGCGCAGGAGCTCAAAGCCCGCATCGCCAAGGGGCCTTTCCTCGCCGAGGAGGCCCGGCAAGCCGGCCTGATCGACACCCTCGCGTACAGCGACGAGATCGACCGCGTCACCGAGGAAATGCTCGGAGGCCGCGCCCACATCGTCGACGACGACGCCACGCCTCGGCCTGTCGAGAGCTGGGGCGAAATCCCCAAGGTGGCCGTCGTCTACCTCACCGGCGACATGGTCGACGGAGAGAGCCAGTTCATCCCCTTCATCGGGATCAAGCTCGCCGGCTCCACCACCATCGCTCGCGCCCTCCGCCGCGCCCGCGAGGACGCCAGCGTCAAATCGGTCGTCTTCCGCATCGAGACGGGCGGCGGCTCGTCGCTCGCGGCCGACGTCATCCTCCGCGAGGCGATCCTCACCGCGAAGGTCAAGCCGCTCATCGTCTCCATGGGATCGAGCGCGGCCAGCGGCGGCTACTACGCCTCCGTGGGCGCCCGCGAGATCTTCGCCAACCGCACCACCGTCACCGGATCCATCGGTATCTTCTACGGCAAGGTCGACGTCTCTGGCCTCCTCGACAAGCTCGGTGTCCACGTCGAGCAGTTCCGCTCCAGCCCCCGCGCCGACGCCGAGTCGTTCTATCGGCCCTTCACCGACAGCGAGCACGTCGAGCTCGGCGTGAAGGTGAAGCAGTTCTACGACACCTTCATCGCCCGCGTCGCCGAGGGCCGCAAGATGAAGCCCGAGGCCGTCGACGCCATCGCCCGCGGCAAGGTGTGGACGGGCGCCCAGGCCCAGCCGATTGGCCTCGTCGACCGCCTCGGCGGCCTGCGCGAAGCCCTGGAAGAGGCGCGCAAGCTCGGCAATCTCCCGGCCGACGCGCCCTTCACCGAGTCGCCGGAAGAAGACGACTCGCTCCTCGGCGTCGTGCTCAAGCTCGTCGGCATCACCTCGGTGGGGATGAATTCGGCCGCGGCGATGGCGCTGCCGCCGGTGTTCCTCGACATCGCTCGATCGCTGAGCCCGTTCCTGGTCTTCGAGCCGCAGAAGGCCCTGGCCCGCTCGGAGCTCGTCGAGAGCGAGCCTGTCGACGACAGGGCACCATGACCGAGGCCGTCGCCCTGCCGCCGCTCCTCGTCGCCGAGGAGGCCCGCATCGCCGTCGACGGCGTCGTCGCCATCGATCGACTGACACTCTCGACCACCGGCGATCACCTGCTCTTCGCGGGCGATCCGGCGGCCCTCTTCGCGGCGATAACAGGCGTCCCGCTCTCGTCCCGCCGCGGCGCGCGCCCCGCGCTCACGGGCAAGGCGGCGCGCGCGGTCCTGGCGTCGATTGACGATCTCGACGAAGAGCTGCCGGGCGAGGCCTATGTCGTCGCCGGCTCGCTCCACCTCGCGGGGCGCAACGTCGCCGATCTCGCGCACGTGTCGCTCATGGGCGCGGCGCCGCTCGATCCTCCGCTCCCGCCCGGCTGGACGGCGGAAGAGTACGTGGCCTGGGGCGCTCGCCTCGCCGGCGCGCGCCGCCGCGCCGCAGCCGATCTCGCGGTCGCGGCGCTCGCGCGGGTAGGCCTGCTCCCCGCCCGCAAACGATTGACGAGCGTCCTCTCGCACGCCGAGCGGCGCGCCCTCGTGCTCGCGCAAGCCATCGTGATGGCACCGGAGATCTTGATCGCCGAGTCCCCGCTTTCAGGCCTCGAAGGCGCGGCGGCGGCGTTCGTCCTCGACGCGCTCGTCCAGGCGACCGAGGGCCGGCGGGCGATCTTCTCCGTCACGCGCATCGATCCGGCGTCGCCCGAGGGCCGCCTCGCGCGCGCCGCCAGCCACGTGATCGTGCTCGCCGGCGGCGAGATCGCCCTCGAAGGCACGCCATCGGAGCTGTTCTCCGGCGTCCGCGTCTACGCCCTCACCGTGCACAAGAACGCCGAGGCGTTCCGCGCCGAGCTGGCTTTGCGCGGCATCCCGCTCCGCGGCGGCCCTCATCGCTTCTCGGTCGAGCTCGCGGCCTTTGGCTCCACCCGCGACATCGTCGCCGCTGCTCAGGCGGCCAGGGCGGCCCTCGTGGAAATGGTGCCGCTGATCGGCTGATCTCCGTGTAAGGGGCGCCGCCTGACCCACGTTCCCTGCCCGTTCGACCTCGCAGGAGCCGCCCAATGCCCTCATTCGCTCGCCTCGCATCCCTCGTCGCTGCCGCCGCCATCGCGCTCGCCACCAGCGGCTGCCATGGCTTCATCGACTTCACTCACGAGCTGCGCGACCAGCACAGCTTGACGCGCGACGAGCTCAAGAACCTTCAGTACTACACCTCGAGCACCATCGTCCTTCGCCGCGAGCTCGAGTCGGGCGGCAAGCAGATCACTGGCAATCACAAGCTGGTCGTCGTCGCCGGCAAGACGATCGAAGAGGTGGTGATCGAGTCGAAGACGCCTGGTATCGCCCTCGCCGTCAGCGATCATTCGATCACCGTCAGCTTCGAGGCAGGCACCTCGATCGAGTTCGTCGCCTCCGGCAGCAGCGGGAACCGCGCCACCGAGCAGTTCGCCTCGCCGCCCCCGGATCCGTTCCCCGGCAACAACCCCGATCGCCGCGAGCGCGATCCCGAGCCCCAGGTGGTTCAGGGCTTCTTCGGCCCCTACGCCCTCGCGACGAATTCGAGCGGTCAGGTCATCTTCCAGGGCAAGACGTTCGAGGCCGTGGGCGACAGCCTGCAAGCCCACCTGATGATCGGCGGCGAGTCCTTCGAGGAGACGGTGAAGCAGCACAAGACGCTGCCCGGCGTGCGCCTGCCGAGCAAGTGATCACGGCTTCTGCCCCGTCAGCGCCTCCAGGAAATTGGCTCCCGGGACTGTCACCTTCTCTCCGGGCGCAGGCAGCTTGAAGGGCACGAAGCCCTGGTGAACCCAGGTCACCCAGACCGTCGTCGGATCGTCGAGCGGCGCGTCGAAATGGAACTGGATCCGCCGGGGAATGCCGTCTTCCCCGGCGTCCATGATCTCCGCGCGCATGCCGGCCACGCTGGCGATATCGCCTTTGTGAAACAGCATCGACGGGCTGCGGAAGACCTGGCTGAAGGGATCGTGGAAGATGCCTTCGCTCGCGCTGAGCGACAGCGTGTGATCGTCGATGCGCTCGACGATCTCGTCCCCGGTCGCGACGACCGTGAGCTGCCGCAGGCGTAATGTGAGGGGTTTGCCGTTGATCTCCTCGTAATAGCGCTTCGCGCCGGCCATGCCCGGCACCAGCGGATCAGGGGCGTTGACGACGACGAGAGTCGCTCCGACGACGATTGGCAGCGTCCGCTCGCCCGCGACGACGTACTCGTGGAGCATCGTCCCGACGGCCCAGACGCGGAGCGGGAGCAGCAGCGGCGCGAGGACGACGTGGACGAGGATCATCACGCCGGCGACGGTCCTGGCGCTGAAGCGCGGACCGGGCTTCTCGACGGCGTAAGCGCGCGAGAGGAACGTGGCGATCAACCCGAAGGCACCGAAGCCCGAGAAGAGCAGCAAGCGATCGTTGGGCCACGTGGCGCAGACCGGGACGAGCGAGAGCAGCATGCCTGTCGCGAAGAACTGGCACGTTCGATCCTTGCGGATGACGCGGGCGAAGATCAGCGCGAGGCCGGCGAGGAGCGCCGTCACCACGACGAGCGGTAGCACCCTGGGCTCGACCGTCTGGGGCCACAGATCGGCCGGCGGGAGGCCGAACTGCCCGAGGAGCAGGATGGGTAGCCGCTTGACGACGGCGAAGACGAAGGTGCCTGGTTCGCCGCCGGGATCGACGTAGAAGCCGCTCCCGGAGGTGCCGTAGCCACGGACCTTGTAGATCACCGCCCATGCGAGGGTGACGAAGGCGAACGGCGCCATCGATCTGAGCCGCTCGCGAGGAGCCCTGTCGTCGAGGAAGAGCGCGTACGCCGCGAGATATCCCAGCGTCGCCACCGCAGCTTCGCCGGCCAGCAGCCCGAGCGCGAGGGCGAACGGGGCGAAGATCGCCGCCACGCGAGCGCCGTCGCGGTGAGCGCGATCGTGGAGCCAGAGCGTGAGGAGGCCGAAGACGCCCGCGAGGATCGCGTTGCGGTTGGAGATCCACACGACGACGAACGAGTGAGCGTCGTCCCACGCGAAGAGCAGCGCCGCGAGCCCCGCGACCCAGGTCTCCGGGAGGAGACGGCGGTAAAGGAGCCCTGCGAGGAGCGCCATCGCGGCGAAGAGGAGAATGTTCTCCGCGTGCATCAGGCGCGCATCGTCCGGGAAACAGCGGTAATCGACCCAGGCCCAGAGCCCCGAGAGCGGGCGGAAGAAGGCCAGTTTGTACGTGGGCGGCGCCCACCACGGCACCTCGCCGCGATCGCGGCTGAGGGCAAACTCGGCTCGATCCGGGCCGACGAAGCGGAAGAGATCCCAGCTCGGGCGGGGCACGATCTGGATCCCTCGCTCGTTGGTGACCCGCTGGACGTAGTCGTCCATCATGAACCCGACGTTGAGCGCAGGGAGAAAGAGCAGCACCGCGAGCGCCGCCGCCATCCAGGGGAAGCGCGGGCTCGCGAGCAGCCGCTTCATTCGGTCCAGCATGGTGGACGGCACGGTAGAGGGGAATTCAGCGCGCGGGAAGCGCCGCGAGGATCTGATCGATGGAGTCGAGGACGAAGGGTATCTCGGCCGCGTTGTTCGGCCAGTGCGGCGTGAAGCGGAGCACGCCGTCGGGGAGAGCGCAGGCGACGCCGCGATCGCCGAGCTGGCGCTGGAGATCGACCACGGAGACGCCCGGAGGCGGCAAGAGGCTCAGCGTGCAGGAGCGGTAGCGCGCGTCGGCGGAGCGCAAGCTCTGGAAACCACGCGCCACGAGGCCGGCCTCGAGCACGTCGAGATAGGCATTGACGTGCTCGTGAATGGCTGGGACCGAGAGCTGCTGGATCAGATCGAGAGAGGCCTCGAGCCCGGCGAGGCCAGCGGTGTTGTAGTTGCCGCCTTCGAGGAAATCGACGGTCTGCTTGATCGGTCGGTCGTAGCGCAGGTGTCCGGGGCCCTCGAAGAGGAAGCGCAACCCCTCTTCGTGGCTGAGCCAGCCGGCGGTGTTGGGGCGGAGCGCGGCGACGCGGCTCGGGTGAACGTAGACGAAGCCGCAGCCTTCGAGCCCCATCAACCACTTGTGGCTGCCGCAAGCGAGGTAATCGACGTGGGCCGCGCCGGCGTCGACGGGGACCGCGCCGCAGGCCTGCACGGCGTCGACGAACACCTGCGCGCCGCGGGCGTGGGCGCGCCTGGTGATCTCGGCGAGCGGCATGCGCAGGCCCGTTTGAAACTGGACGGCGCTCACGGCGACGAGGCGAGCCCCCTTGTCGAGCTCACGTGAGAGGCTCGCGAGACCGGCCTCGACGTCGCGATTCCACTCGTCGAGGGGGAGAAAGCAGAGCTCGATTCCGAACGTGGCGGCGGCGCGCTGCCAGGGCGTGATGTTGGCGGGGAACTCGCCCTGGAAGAGGATCACCCGATCACCGGGCGACCACGGGAAACAGAGGGCGACGTCGATCACGCCACGGGTGGTGTTGGGCAGGAGCGCGATGTCGGAGCCGGCGACGCCGATGAGCGCTCCGAGCTTGCCTTTGAGGCGGGTCCGCTGCTCGTTCCAGCGCAGGAACGCGGCGCCGCCGCGACGGGCGTAGTCATCGAGCACCTCGTTCACGGCAGCCTGGACTGCCACGGAAGGGGCCGAGATGCCGCCGTGGTTGAGGTACACGCGAGCTTCGAGGTGGGGGAACAGGCTGCGATCGCCGAGCCTGGCGGTGAACGTCGTCACGAATCCTCCGAGAGGGCGGGCCGCGCCGCGAGGGTGCGCGCGGCGGCCAGGATCAGATAGTCAATCACCGGATCGGCCCTGTCGAGCAGGCGGCGGAGCATCGGGCCGTCGTCGAGGCGGACGACGCGGGCGCGCGGATCGGCTTCAGGCACCGTGGGATCGAGCGTGGCCGTCAGGCGCGGTCGCTCGAGATCCACGGCGATCGATCGCACGGTGACGCCGGGCTCGAACGAGACCAGCAGCTCGACGAGCGGCGCCGCGAGCCGGAACGCCTCGGTCGCGTCGGCGCCGAAGAGATCGGCGCCCGGGCCCGAGAAGGAGCAGCCCTGGGCGTCCGTCTTCGGGACGACGCGAACGTGGTTATCGCGCAAGCGGAGCTTGAACGAGCGCAGCTCCACTCAGCGCCGCGCTCCCGGGCCGGCCGGTCCGCCGGGGCCGCGCGGCTTCGCCCGTCCGCGACCCTCCATCTTCGCGCGCACCATGTAGCGGGGCAACGCGCCCTTGCCGGTGGCCGGAGGAACGAGGCAGTCGGGCTTGGTGCCGATGAGATCGTAGCGGCCCGCCGACTCCAGCGCTTCGCGCACCTCGTCGTGGTGGTTCACGTCCCAGTAGAACATCAGGGCCTTCTGCAGGCGCTTCTCCTTCATGTCCTTGGCCGTGTAGACCGGCTTGCGGGTGAAGGGATCGATGCCCGTGTAATACATGCACGCGGCCATCGACATCGGCGTCGGGATGAAGTCCTGCACCTGGCGCGGGCGCGAGCCGGTGCGCTTCAGATACTGAGCGAGATCGATCATGTCGTTGAGCGTCGAGCCCGGGTGACCGGAGATGAAGTAAGGCACGAGGAACTGGTTCTTCCCCGAGTCCTCGCTGGCGCACTTGAACTGCTCGGCGAAGCGCTCGTAGCTCTCGATCCCGGGCTTCTTCATGCGGTCGAGCACCTCTTTGCTACTGTGCTCGGGGGCGACCGACAGCTGGCCGCCGGTGTGGTGCTTGGCCAGCTCGGAGATGAACTTGGGCGAGCGCTCGGCCAGATCGTAGCGAATGCCCGAGGCGATGTAGACCTTGCCGATCCCCTGCTCCTCGCGCACCGACTTCATCAGCTTGATGAGAGGGCCATGATCGGTGTTGAGGTTCTCGCACACGTCGGGGAAAACGCACGACATCCGGCGACAGGCCTTCTCTATCGCGTCGTCCTTGCAGGCCATCTGGTACATGTTGGCCGTGGGGCCGCCCAGATCGGTGATGGTGCCGCGAAAATCGTCCATCCGGCGCAGGGCGCGCACCTCGCGCAGGATGCTCTCGGCGGAGCGGGATTGAATGACGCGCCCCTCATGCTCGGTGATCGAGCAGAAAGTGCAGCCGCCAAAGCACCCTCGCATCGTCACGATCGAGTGCTTGACCGTCTCGTACGCGGGAATCGGCTCGGCGTACTTGTAGTGGGGGACGCGGGCGAACGGGAGATCGTAGAGGTCGTCCATGAACTTCGTCTCCAGCGGGAACGCCGGAGGATTGAAGTACACGGCCTCGGTCCCGTGGGGCTGGAGCAGCGGGCGCGCGTTGCCCGGGTTGGTCTCGAACTGGAACGCGCGCGACATCTCGGCAAAGGCCTCCTTGTCGGCGACCACGGCCTCGTAGCTCGGCAAGATCACCGTCTTGCCGTCGGTCACGAACTTCGAGGCTTCGATCGACTCCCACTCTCCCTTGTGGAGCACGTGGGCCGTGCCGCGCACGTCGCGTAGCTGCTTGATTGATTCGCCCTTGCGCAGGCGCTCGGCGACCTCCCACACCGGGCGCTCGCCCATGCCGAAGATCAGGAGATCGACCTTGGAGTCGAGCAGGACCGAGCGGCGCACCTGATCGGCCCAGTAGTCGTAGTGGGCAATCCGCCGGAGCGAGGCCTCGATACCGCCGAGCACGATCGGCACGCCCGGGAAGGCGCGGCGGCAGAGGTTGCCGTACACGACCGAAGCGCGGTTGGGGCGGAGGCCGACCTTCCCGCCGGGCGAGTACTGATCTTCGCTCCGGACCTTCTTCTGCGCCGTGAGCTTGTTGAGCATCGAGTCGAGGTTGCCCGCGGTGATGCCGACCATGATCCGCGGGACGCCCATCCGCAGGAGGTCTCTGGTGTCGGTCCAGTCGGGCTGGGCGATCATCCCGACGCGGAAGCCGCGGGCCTCGAGGAAGCGGCCGATGAGCGCGCCGCCGAAGGCCGGATGGTCGACGTAGGCGTCGCCGTTGACGATGAGAATGTCGAGCTCGTCCCAGCCGCGCGCCGTCATTTCCTCGCGCGTGGTGGGGAGAAAGCGGCGAGGATCGCGCGCCGAGGCGCTCGCGCTCTTGCGAAGCTGGACGATGGACATCGGCGGAACGCTAGCGCGCGGCCCGGCGAGCGTCACCCGGATCCGGCCCTCATCGCGGCTGGGCTGCGCAAGGTTCTGGCGGATCGCCTACTTTCCGCGGCGCCCGTCGCCCGCTACCATCGGTGTCATGTTCGAATCTGCCGAGCTCGGTCACACCATCGACAAGGAACGCTACGCCACCGAAGAGCCCGCGCTGCGCGAGGCGCTCCTCGACGCGCAGTACGATCTGCTGGAGAGCAAGAAATTCCCGGTGATCGTGATCATCGCGGGGGTCGACGGCGCCGGCAAAGGCGAGACGGTGAACGTGCTCAACGAGTGGATGGACGCGCGCCACATCCAGACACACGCCCTCGCCGCGCCCAGCGCCGACGACACCGAGCGACCCGCGTTCTATCGCTTCTGGCGTCACCTGCCGCCGAAGGGCAAGACCGGGATCTTCTTCACGTCCTGGTACACGGCGCCGATCGTGATGCGAGCCTACAAGACCATCAGCAAGGCCGATCTCGATCAGCGCATGGACGAGGCCCGCCGCTTCGAGCGGATGCTGGCGAGCGAAGGGGCCTTGATCCTCAAGTTCTGGTTCCACCTCTCCAAGGACCAGCAGCACGAGCGGCTGACGAAGCTCGAGAAGAACCCCAAGACCCGCTGGCGAGTGACCGAGCGCGACTGGACTCATTTCGAGATCTACGATCGCTTTCGCAAGGTGTCGGAGCGGGCGCTCCGCGAGACCAGCACCGCAGAGGCACCCTGGATCGTGATCGAGGGCGCCGACGCTCGGTATCGCAACCTCACTGTCGGCAAGGCGATCCTAGCCGCCGTGCGCTCGCGGCTCGACAAGGCCGAGCCGCCGCCGGTCGACGCGCCGCCCGCGACGCCGGCGCCCGTCGACGATCTCAACGTGCTGAAGAGCCTCGATCTGACGAAGAAGCTCCCCAAGGAGGAGTACAGTCACGATCTCGAGAAGCTGCAAAGGAAGCTGGCGTTGCTCACGCTCGATCCGCGCTTCAAGGAGATCTCGGTGGTCGCGGCGTTCGAGGGCGCCGACGCGGCGGGGAAGGGCGGGGCGATCCGTCGCATCACCTCGGCCCTCGACGCGCGGCTCTACCACCTGCACCCCATCGCGGCGCCGACCGAGGAAGAGCGCGATCAGCCCTACCTGTGGCGCTTCTGGCGTCATCTGCCGCGCCTCGGCAAGCTCTCGATCTTCGATCGTACCTGGTATGGCCGGGTGCTCGTGGAGCGCGTCGAGGGCTTCTGCAGCGAGGCCGACTGGATGCGCGCCTACGCCGAGATCAACGACTTCGAGCAGCAGATGACGGACAGCCACTCTGTCGTGGTGAAGTTCTGGCTGCACATCGATCAGGACGAGCAGCTCGCCCGCTTCAAGGAGCGCGAGGCGACGGCGTTCAAGCGCTTCAAGATCACGCCGGACGACTGGCGTAACCGCGAGAAATGGCCCCAGTACGAGCGGGCGATCTGCGACATGGTCGACCGCACGAGCACCGAGATCGCGCCCTGGACGCTGGTCGAGTCCAACGACAAGTACTTTGCCCGCGTGAAGATCCTGACGACGCTGGTGGACCGGATCGAGCAGGCCCTGGACAAGAAGAAGTAGCGATGAGAGCGCGGCAGTGGAGAGTGGCAGTCTGCGCGGCGGCGGCGCTCGCGGTCTCTGCATGTGGCAAGACCGAGGCGGGGAGGCCCGAGCCGCCGGCGGCGAAGGCCCCTGTCGTCCCCGTGGAGATCGTCAAGACCACCGGCGACGACGTGGCCGAGACGGTGCGCCGCGAGGTGGTGAGGGCGAAGGCCGACAAGCGCGCTCTGCTCGTCTACGTGGGCGCGAAATGGTGCGAGCCTTGCCAGTATTTCCACGACGCCGCGGCGGCAGGCCAGCTCGACGCGACGTTCCCGGGGCTGCGCCTCGTGGAGTTCGATCTCGATCGCGATGAAGAAGCGCTGGAGAGAGCTGGGTATTCGTCGAGGATGATCCCGCTGTTCGCGTTGCCGCGCGACGACGGGAGCGGATCAGGGGAGCAGATCGAGGGCTCGATCAAGGGCCCCGGAGCCGTCGCGCAGATCACGCCGCGGCTCCGGGAGCTGATCGCGAAACGCCGCTAGAACAAGCGCCGGACGCGCCGACGCTCCTCGATCATGTGCTGGGTGATCCGCTGCCTTCCGTCGGTGTCCTCCACCAGAGTCCACACGTCGTGCTCGGGTTTACGGCCCGCGCACGCGAGCAGGATGTCGGCGGCGCGCTCGGCCGCGATCAGGTTCTCGTGACGGCCGGGGAGCTCGACGACCGAGGCCCGGGTGGAGAGCGACTCCATGGTGCTCAGCATCAGGAGCACCATGCTCTGAAAGGCCTCTTCGCCGAAGTCGGCGCGCGGGCCAGCCCCGAAGATCAGGATCTTGTCGAACGTGAGCTTCGGTTTGCCCGGGAGCAGGACGACCTCGCCCAGCTCGCCAGTGATCAGGCGCTGTCGCTCGAGATCGGCTATCCGGCCGGCGAGGCGCCAGTCGCAGAGGCCGGCGAGGCCGTGCGACGGGCGCGCGTCGCTCCACACGGAGCAGGCGAGTACCTCCGAGTCGAGCTCGTCGAGCCGGGGTAGCTCGGGGGTGACGAAACGAAGCTCCACGGCGGCCTAAACGCTGATCGAGCCCTTGCGGAAATCGCTGGTGGCGATCTTCACGTTCACGCACGAAGGCTTTCCCGAGGCGAAGGCCGCGTCGAGCGCCGGGCCGATGTCCTCGGCGCGCTCCACGAAGGCGCCAAAGCCGCCCAGGGCCTCGACCACCCTGTCGTAGCGGGTGTATTCGAGCGACGTCGCCGGCGAGCGCTCCACGCCGTAGAGCTCGACCTGGCCGCGGCGGATCTGCGTCCAGGCGGCGTCGTTGCCAATCACGCTGATGACCGGGATCTTCTGGCGGACCATGGCCTCGAACTCCATGGCATGAAAGCCGAAGGAGCCGTCGCCATAGACCAGCACGACGTTGGCGTCGGGGCGAGCGAGCTTGGCGGCCATGGCGTAACCGGGGCCGACGCCGAGGGTGCCGAGCGGGCCCGGATCCATCCACATCTGCGGCCATTCGAGCTTGAGCACGTAGGCCGCGGTGGCCACGAAATCGCCGCCGTCGCCGATGACGATATCGCTCTTGCCGAGGCGCTTGCCAATCTCGGCGCAGACGCGGAGGGGGTTGGGCGGGCTGACGTTGCTCTCGATCTCGGCGAGCATCTTCGCCCGCGATTTATCCTCGGCGGCGCGCACCGTGGGGAGCCAGCCCGGGGACTTCTTGCCTTTGACGGCCGTGAGGAGCTGATCGAGCACGACGCCGCTGTCACCGTCGATCGTCACATCGACCTTGCGGTTGCGGCCGAGCTCGTTGCCGTCGAGATCGATCTGCACGACCCTGGCCTTGGGGTTGATGGCGCGGCCGTATTCGAGGCGAAAATCGAACGGAGTGCCGAAGACGAGGCAGAGATCGGTGTTCGAGAGGGCGAATTTGCGCGAGCGCGTCATCAGGTTGGGGTGCTCGTACGGGAGGCCGCCGCGCGCCATGCCGTTGAGGTAAAACGGCGCTTCGATGGCGTCGGCGAGGGCGCGGAGGGCTTCCCGCTTCGGCGACCAGCGGAGCTGACTGCCCACGATGAACATCGGCCGCTCGGCCTCGCGGAGCATCTCGGCGGCGCGCTCGATCAACGAGGGATCGCCGCCGGGCCGCGGCGGGAACGCCAGCGGGGAGGTGGCGGGCGCGGCGTCGTCGGCCCAGTTCATCAGCAAATCGAGCGGCATTTCGAGGAAAACCGGGCCGGGGACGCCGGCCTGGGCGATGCGAAACGCAGCGTCGATGTACTCCTGGATGCGATCGGTCGAGGGGACCGACACGCTCCATTTGGTGATCGGGCGCATGAGCTCGACATGGTTCATGTCCTGGAGCGAGCCCATGTCGGCGAGGGCGCGGGGGCCGGCGCCGCCGATGACGATCATCGGAATGCCGCCGCGCTGCGCGTTGGCGACGGCGGTGACGGTGTCTGTCACGCCGGGGCCCGCGGTGACGGCGCACACGCCCGGTCGCCCGGTGACGCGCGCATAGCCGTCGGCGGCGTGGCCGGCCGTCTGCTCGTGGCGAACGTCGACGACGCGGATCCCGTCGTCGAGGCACCCGTCGTAGATGGCCTGGATGTGGCCGCCGCAGAGCGTGAAGAGGTGCGTCGTGCCGTGGCGCAAGAGTGCCTTGGAGACGAGCCGACCGCCGTGGACCTGAGTCATGCGGCGCTTATACCACGAGGTGCCCGGTGGATGATCGGGAGCGACGCGCCGGACGAGCCCGAGCGACCCGAGGGCGGGGTGGACCCTTTCCCCGGCGTGGCGTAGCCTCCCCGCGACATGGACCGGACGCAGCTCGAAGCTCTCCGAGACTCGGCGGGCAAGTACATCGAGGGCGACGTGCGTCTCGTGACGGTACTGCGCGTTCCGCTGATGCTCGCGGCCGAGGAGATCGTCGTACACAACTCGCTCGGCGTGTCAGCGATGCTCAACGTGACGTTCCACCCCGAGGTGGGCGGGTTCAAATGCAACGTTCACGTTCGAGGCCTCGGGCCGATCTGTCGGCTCGAAATTAATGGCCCCGAGCATCCTGGGGTCGGACGCACGCACAAGCACGCGCTGCGAACGGAGCGGTGCCCACGGCAGAATCTGCATCGCGATGTCACGGCGCGACCTGACTTGCGCGGAGTCTCCATGAAAACTGCCTGGGAGCTCTTCTGCGGGATGGCATTGATCGACCACCGCGGCTCGTTCTCCTGCGACGGCGTCGACACGGGAGCCCCCTTATGAGCCTAGAAGTCCTCGAACAGAAGGTCTCCGAAGGGATCGTTCGCACCGTCGATACGGTCCGTGGCGGCCACACTCGAATCCAGACGCAGCTCGTCTACCCTGACGGCAGCTTCATCGATGTGTTCGTTCGCGACGGTGCGCAACAGATGATCGCGCCGAAGATCGTGCTCTCCGATCTCGGCCAGACGACCTCGTGGCTCCTCGACATGCGGCTCAAGCCGTGGCTTTCAGAGAATCGAAAGCGTTTCATCGAAGATGCGCTGGACGTGCTCTCGGTACGGCAGAACGCGGGCGCCCTGGAGATCGAGCTGTCGCCGGGAGAGCCCCTCAATTCGGCCATCCTCCGGCTTGCTCAGGCCTGTCTACGTGTCTCCGATCTCGTCTTCACGCAGCGGAATAGCGTGACGACGGTGTTCAAGGAGAGGGTCGAAGAGTTCTTCTCGGTCCATGATCTGCCCTTCGAGCAGGATGTCGAGATCGTCGGGCGCCACGGTCGCTCGATCCGAGTGGACTATCGCGTCGCCAAGGGACCGCGCGGCGCGCTGGTGCTGGCGCTGGGGCCGGCGAGCGCGTCGTCGGCGCACACATTGACGAACGAGATATTTCGTCGGTGGTACGAGCTCAACATGCCGACGATTGGTGAGCGTCGAGTGACGATTTACGACGACGCCTGCCAGGACTACCGCGAGGATGATCTGGCGCTGGTGCGCGACTTCTCGGAGCTGGTCCCGATTGGCAACGAGGATGCCGTCGCAGAGGCTTTGGCGGCATAGCATCATCGCCCGGCGTTGATGACTTCGACGGCGGGTCAGACGCGGGTCTTGCGCCAGCGCCCGCCCGCGTACGCCGCGCCGAGCAGCCCGCTCCGCACGATCCAGTCCGCGGTGCTGCCGAGCCACACGCCGACGAGCCCGAGGCCGAGGGTGATCGCCAGCAGGTACGTCACCGAGATGCGCACGACGAGGGCGCCGACGCAGGTCGAGATCAGCACCGTGCGCGTCGCGCCGGCGCCGCGGAGGGCCATGCCCTTGACCGTCGCATAGGCCATGAACGGCTGCGCGAAGGCCGCGACGTAGAGGGTCTTCGAGCCGAGGGCGATGATCGCCGGATCGGTCGAGAATATCTTCATGAGCGGGCGCGGCGCGACGGCGAGCGTGAGGCCGATCGTCAGCGCGAGCGCGACCGACATGCCCGCGGCGAGCCAGCCGGCGCGCGTGGCGTCGCCGGGGCGGTTCGCGCCGAGCTTCTGGGCGATCACCGCGGCGCCCGCGACGCCGAAGCCGTCGGCCGACAGGAAGCCGATCGCCTCGATCGCCAGCAGGGCTTGATTGGCCGCCATCGCCTCGGTGCCGAGGAGGCCAATGATGGCGACGAAGCCGAGAAACCCCCCGTGGTAGAGCGCCTTTTCGCCGAACGCCGGCCAGGCGACGCGGAGCACGCGGCGCAGCGCCTCGACGTCGCCGTCGCGACGCTGCCGCAGCGGGAGCGGGCTCGACTTCGAGAGCAGGACGGCCAGGAGGAGCAGCCCTTCGATGGTCATCGTCGCCGCGTGCCCGACGGCCGCGCCGCGCACGCCGAGCTCGGGGAAGCCGAGGTGACCGAAGATGAGCACGTACGAGAGCGCGACGTTGACGATGTTGCCCACCGTCGCCACGTAGAGCGGAGCGCGCGTGTTGCCCGCGCCCTGGAGCGTCGCGGCGGCGATGGCCTCGACGAAAGCGAGCGGCAAGCAGGGCAGCACGATGTGCAGGTACGCGCTCGCGTCGGCCAGCACCTCTGCCGACGCGTGAGGGAACAGCGCGCGCAGGAGCGAGCCATTCGCGAGGCGGATCGGCACCGTCACGAGCACGCCGAGGAGCGCCGCGAAGAGCAGCGACGATCGGGCCGCGCGCGCCGCCTCCGCGCGATCGCCGGCGCCGACGCTGCGCGCGACGACCGCCAGCGTGCCGGCCGAGAACGCGGTGAAGATCGAGTACGTCGACCACACGAGGGTGCCGCTGATCTGGAGCGAGGCGAGCGCGGTGGGCGAGTAGCGGCCGACCATGACGCGGCCGACGAGGAACATCAGCGTGACGAGGAACATGTGCGTTATCGCCGGCCACGCGAGCCGCCAGACCTCGCGCGCGAGCGGCGCGCCGCCGTCGGGATCCGATTTCACCGCGTCCTCAGGGCTTCCACAGCGATCGAGCAGCTCGTCCACGAGGCACGCGCCCCGCCGGAGGAGGCGGGGCACCGCGGCCGGGACGGCGAAGGCGAAGGTCACGGCGCAGGGAACGCCGCGCGTCGGGAGCGCGTTCCCGCGAGCGGCTCCCAGAGCACCGAACAGGTTGAAGAGTCGGAGAATTCACAGGGAGGCGAGGAGGACTGGGAGACCCGAGGGAAAATCTTTCCCAATCTTCCTCTCACCTCCCCGTCTTCTCGCCTCCCTGTTAAATTTCCGGTCTTTTTTTGGCATTTCAAGCTGATCGGCGCCCTAGTGGACGGCGACGACAGGACGCATCTCCATCGGCTCGATCTCGCCGAGGTCGACGTCGTGGGCGCCCTTCGCGGTCGCGTGAAACCCGAGGACGCGATCGGGCTCACCGTCGCCGTTGTCGTCGATCCACGCGAGCCCGTCCGCCTCCAGGCCCGGCTTGAGGCTCTGCCATTGAACCTGGAATTGCATCGGGGCGTCGTGCCGGAATTTCGCGCACGACCAGACTGCCGTCTTCCAGTCGGTGGGAGCGGCCGTGTAGCCGATACCGGACGTCTGCTTCATCGTCGCCGGGACGGCGGGCGAGCTGCCCGGCAGACTGCCAATCGCGCGACGCACGCAGTCGCCCATCCCGTCGCGCAGGCGCGTCAACGCCTTGCGGGCGTCGATCTCGGCGAGGCTCCGAGAAGCGGGCGCAGCGGCAGCGGGCGGCAGCGGGACAGCCACGGCGACCGTCGGCGCGGGGGCCGTCGGCGCGGCGTCCGGCTCGGTGACGACCAGGTAGACAAGGCCCATCGCGGCGAGCACGCCAACGATTGCGACTACCATTCTCGATCGGCGCTTGCGAGCGTCCTCGTCGGGCCACTGCGCGGTCACGGACGGCAAGCTCGCGCGCGCGGGCGGGGCGCCGATCGGCGCCGGGAGCGGCGTGGTCGTGGACGCGGACGCCCAGGCCGACACCGCGGGCGGCGTCGATAGCGGCGGCGCCGGCATGGCCACGATCGGCGCGACCGAGGGGGCGAAGGCGCGCGGGGCCTCGATGACGGGCGCGATCGGCTCGGCGTCGACGGGCCCCGAGATCGGCTCGAGATCGTCTTCGTCGTCGTCCTCTGCGTCGACGAGATCATCGGCGTCCGGAGCGCCCGTCGTCGGCTCGAGCGGGACGTCGTCCTTGTCGAGGAGCGCGTAGGCCGTGACCGCGTCGTACGGCAGCGTCGTCTGCATCGGACGCGACGGCGGCGGCGCAGGTACGGGGCGGTTCTGCAGCCGGCGCTCGTGCTCGGGCCGCGCTTGATCGAGGAGAGCGTCGAGCTCGCGCGCGTCGATCCGCACCGTGGTCGAGCCGAAATCCATGTCGTCCTGATCGAGCAAGCGAGCGAGCTCGCGCGCCGCGAGCGAGCTCGTTTCGATGTCGAGCTCGTGCTCGTGCTCGATCGGATCCGTCACGTCCTCGCGGGGCGCGGAGTGCGACGGCATCGGCCGGATGGGAGTGCGGCCTCGGTCCACCACGCGAGCACCTTACCCCGGCGGACGCGACGCGCGGCAGGGTTTTGCGTTACCTTCGGCGCATGAAGCTCGGCGCCCGCCTCGCGTCCCTGGTCATCTCCGACATCCGCTCGATGAGCCGCGCCTGCGACGCTGCGGGCGGCATCAACCTGGGGCAGGGGATCTGCGATCTTCCCACGCCCGCGCCCGTCGCTCAGGCCGCGCGCGACGCCATCACCGACAACCGCGTCGTCTACACCGCGCCCGAGGGCATCGCCCCGCTGCGCGAGGCGGTGCGCGCCAAAGTAGCGCGCCACTACGGCCTCGATTTCGATCCCGCGACCGAGATCGTGATCACCTCGGGCGCGACGGGCGGCTTCGCGGCGACGTGCCTCGCGCTGTTCGATCCCGGCGACGAGATCATCCTCTTCGAGCCCTACTACGGCTACCACCTCAACACGGTGCTCGCCTTCGGGCTCTCGCCGGTGCTCGTGCCGACGCGGCCGCCCGAGTGGACCGTCGACTTCGACGCGCTCGTCGCCGCGATCACCACGAAAACAAGGGCCATCGTGGTCTGCACGCCCGCCAACCCGAGCGGCAAGGTCTGGACGATCGCCGAGCTCGACCGCCTCGCGGCGATCCTCGAAGAGCACGATCTGCTGGCCATCACCGACGAGATCTACGAGCACATCGTCTTCGACGGGCACGCCCACGTCCCTCTCGCGACGCGGGGCGCGGCGCGCAAGCGCACCGTCACGCTCTCGGGCCTCTCGAAGACGTTCGCGATCACCGGCTGGCGCCTCGGCTACCTCACCGCGCCGGCCGAGCTCGCGCGCCGGATCACCGTGACGCACGATCTGCTCTACGTCTGCGCCCCGACGCCGCTGCAGTATGGCGTCGTCGCCGGCCTCGGGATGCCCGACGCGTACTACGCCGATCTCTCGAAGAGCTACGCCGTGAAGCGGGAGATCCTCTGCTCGGCGCTGACCGACGCGGGGCTGACTCCGTACGTACCGCGCGGCGCCTACTACGTGCTCGCCGACGTGCGCCGCCTCGGTTGCTCCACCTCGAAGGCGGCGGCGATGCTGATCCTCGATCGGGCGAAGATCGCCTCGGTTCCGGCGACCTCGTTCTATGCCGATCCCGTGGGCGAGACGCTGACGCGGTTCTGCTTCGCCAAGGAAGACGACGTGCTCGAGGAGGCGGCGCGCCGACTCCGCGCCTTGTGATTGGCAATCAGCGGAGCCAGCCTCCGGCGAAGCTCTGCTCGGGGATCGTCACCAGCGTCGCCGCCACGGTCTGCGCGCCGCCCCGCGCGACCGCGTACTTCCTGGTCGTGTTCAAGGCACGCACGGTGATCTCGCACGAAGTGCCCGGATTGCCGCCCACGATCATCGTTCGATAGGTCCCGCTGGAGAGGCCCGCCGTCGTCACCGCGCCTCCGCGCGCGGCGGGCGTCCACGGCGAGATCACCTTGCCATTCGGGGTCACCACGACGACCGTCGGGCAGCGATCGGACTCGTCCGTGCAGCCGAGCTTGGCCTCGAAGTCACCGCCGCCCGCGGGCGCCATGTAGGCCGGCGCCGGGCCCGTCGCGAGCGCTTTTCCCAGCTCGGCGACGCGCTTCCCGGGCTTGTCGATCGCCGCGATCTCGGCCACGACCGCGTCACGCTCGTCGAGGCGCGCGCGGCAGCGGAGGGCTTCGTAGCGCGCGTCGTCGTCGGTCCCGCGCAGCTCGGCCAGCGATCGAAAATGCGAGCACGCGCGCCGCTCGTCGCCGGCTGCCTCGAAAGCGCGGGCGGCGCGCCGGTGGAGATCGGCATTGGTCGGCGCCATTTCCAGCTCGGCGTCGAGCGACGTCCGCGCCAGCAATCCATCGCCGGTGGCCGCCGCGGTCTGCGCCAGCAGCTCGCGCGCGCTCGCGAGATCGGGATCGAGCTCGGCAAAGCGCTTTGCGGCCGCGAGGGCCTCGGCGAAGCGACCGTGAGCGAGCAGGCCGCGGATCAACCCATCATGCCTTTGCCGGCTCGTTTCGCCTTCATTCACCGCGCTCCGCAGCTTCACCAGCGCGGCCTCGCCCTCGGTCGTCCACCGCTCGCTGCCATCGAGGTTCACCGCGCTCGGCGCCTGGCCGACGAAGCCCGTCGCGAGCCATGGCCGAGGCGCGTCGCCTCCGGGAGCGAACAGGATGGGATACGTCACCGTGACGCTGCCGCCGTCGGGCGCGGGGAACATCACCCCGCCGAAGGCGCGGACGACACAGGCCACCACGCCGCCGTCGGGTAGATCGCTGCCCCCGTTGAGCACATTGGCCACGTTGCCATCCAGGCCAATCGTGAAGCGCACCGAGACGCGCCCGGCCAGCTCGGGGTTACTCCGCAAACCATTCTCGTAACAGAGGCGAAAGCGACCGAAATTCTGCCGCACGATGCGCTGGATCACGTCCGGCGGCAGGGCCCCGCTCACCGTGACGGCGCCCATGCGCACCGAAGGCGGGCTGGTGCGGTGCTCGCCGCCGAGCAGCCCATGGCCGCTGCCAAAGCCCTGTCCGGCGCCCGTGCCGGCCCCCTTTCCGAGGGTGCCAATGCTGCCGAGCCCGATCCCTTCGCCCGTCCCGCCGCTGCCGCCGTAGCCGCTGAGGCCGAGGTCCGCGGAGCCGAAGTCGTTCGTGAGAGGATCGCCCGCAGAGACGATGGATCTCGCCCCGCTCGCGCGGCTGTCAAGCAAACCCACCATGCCGCCGGACTGCGACTCCAGGCTCTTCAAGACCTCGCCCAGGTCGGGCTCGGCGCTCTTCTTCTTCCCGGCGCGCTCGATGCCGAACGCCGCGAACATCTGATCGTTGTCCAGCACCAGGAACGATGCCGCGCGCGACATCACCCGGTGCGCCTTCGAGAGCGCGATGACCTCTTTGCGCGCGGCCTCATCGTTCGAGCCCTCGAGATCGGCGATCTTCGCGGTGGCCCAGAGTCGCGGCGGGAGCGGCGCCGCGGTCGTGTCCCACACAATGCCCTTCGCGTCCGAGTAGGGCGCTCCGCCGAGGGTGCCCTTGATCTTGATCTGCCCGCGCTCTCCGGCCCGCGCGCGGGCGGTGATCAAGATCTCCTGTCCAGCGTGCAGGTTGGGCAGCACCTTCGGGTGAACATCGTGGATGCCCTCCGGCACCTCGAGCGCCGGGTCGACCAGCAGCGGATCTTCGAGGCCGAGCGCGATCGCGTCGATGCGATGCGAGAGCGGCTCTCCGCTGCTCACGCGCTCGTAGCTGGCCCCGAGCGAGCGGGCGAGGCCGCCGAGGACGACCTCATCGAGGGAGCGGCCCGCGCCGAAGAGGCGGAGATCGATCGCGTGAGCGAGGATCGCCGGCCTCACCCGCGCCGTGATCGTCTCGGCGGTGAGCTCGCCCGCGCTCACGGCGCCGTCGCCCAGATAGACAATCTGCCCCGCGCGATCCGATTCCAGCCGCTTCGCCGCAGCGAGGAGCGCGCCCGCGAGGTCCGACGATCCCGAGGCCGCGAGCCCCGAGAGCCAGCGCCCGGCGTCGTCGATCGTCGCGGCAGAGGCCGTGGCGAGGCCGTCTTCAGGGAACGTCGTGCAGGCGCTGTCACAGGCCAGCACGGTGAAGCGCTCTCCTCCGTCGAGGCGGCGTAAGAGCCCGCGCGCGACGGCAATCTCGCCGGCGAGCGTCTCCCTGGACTGGCTCTGGCTGACGTCGAGCACGATCGCCCGATCGTGGGGCACGCGCGCCTGGGTCACCGCGGGCGCGCGTATTGGCAGGCGCATCGTCAGATACCCATCCTCCGCGACAGGCGTCTTGCCGACCTCGGCCGCCGCGCTCGCGGGAGCCGGGTGCGCCGAGACGTCCGGCCCACTCGCGGGCGCGCGCTCGTAGTCGAGGACGAAATCACCCGCCGGCGTGAACGCACGCGCGCTGTAGGCGACGTGAAGCGGCCCGCTCGGCGCCGTCGTGGCCGCGTACCCGGGCGTCCGCACCGCGATGAGCGAGGTGGTCGCGTCGGCGGCGGTCACGTCGATGGAGAGCTCGTCGATGGTGACGGCGCGGTCCTGCCCGAGCGAGAGCGGATAGAGATACCGCACCTGACTCGAGGCCTCGGAGAGCACCTGATCGTACGCGAGCACGATGGTGCGCTTGCCGTGCGGCAGGATCGGGAACACCTTGAGCGAGACCTCGCTGCCCTTGACCCACTCGAGCAGCGCCGGATCGCGCGGACGCACGGTGTCGTCGACGATGCCTTTGAAGATGCGGGCCGCGCGCTCGCGCTCGACGATCTCGCCCTCGACGAGGTCCTTCCCCACGTAGAGCGCGAGCCGCGACACGCTGGCGTCGGGCGGGACGGGGAACACATAGCGCCCTTCGAGCGTGCGCGGCGTGGTGTTCTCGAACGTCTCCTCGACCTCGGTGCGGGCGAAGCCGTCGCGGATCACGACGTTGACTTTGTGGGACGCGAGGCGAACGCCGGCGAGGACCGCCGTCGTCCCCGGCGCGCGTGCCGTCATCGTGCCGAGCCCACGCGGCTCGGCGAGCGTGAGCTCCGTGACGACGTCCTCGCTCCCCGCGCCGCGTGATTCGGCGACGGCGACCGACTCCGTCACGGCCGTCGCGAGCGGCTCGGCGTCGCTCGCGGGCGCGCCGCTCACGAAGGCGTGACGCCACTGAAACCCCAGCGCCCCGGCGGCAGCCGCCAGCGTGATCCCGGAGAGTGCCCATCGCCTGCGAATCGTGGTCGGTCTCATGCGTTCGGGGCCTGACTCCCGTGGCGTGTGATTGTTCCCGTCACGGATCTTCGCCGCTGCCGCGCCCGATCCCGAGAGCGCGGCGCAGCTCGCGCGCGGCCTGCCGCGAGACCTCGACCTCGTGGCCGCGATGGGTCTTCGCCACGTAGCCGCCCGAGGCCGTGGGCTCGAGGAGCGCGACATGATCCAGATTCAGTATCGCCCGGCGGTGGACGCGCAGGAAAGAGCCCCTGGGCAGGCGCGACTCCAGGGTGTTGAGCGAGAGATCGGTGAGCACCTCGCGGCCGGCGACGACGATCGTCACCAGCGCTTCGCCGAGCTCGGCGTGGGAGATCTCCGCCGGATCGAGGAGCAGCACGCCCTCGCGTGTCTCGATCGCGAGCCGGCGCTTCGAGGCCTTGTCGACGCTGACGCCGCGGCCCGCGGAGGCGCGGCGCGCCCGCTCGATCGCCAGCTTGAGGCGGCCCGCGTCGATGGGCTTGAGGAGATAGTCGACGGCGCCGACGTCGAAGGCAGAGAGGGCGTGCTCGGCGTGCGCGGTGCAGAAGATCACGTAAGGACGCGGCTCGGGGAGGAGGCCAGTCGCCTCGAGGCCGGTGAGGCCCGGCATCTCGATGTCGAGGAGGAGCACGTCAATCTGCTCCTGGCGCAGCGCCTCGGCGACGGCGTCGCCGCGGTCACGCTCGCCGACGATGACGACGTCGTCGATCCCGCCGAGCAAGCGGCGCAGGCGGCTTCGCGCGAGCTGCTCGTCGTCGACGATCAAGATGCGAAGAGGCGTCATCGCGGGGGCTCCGGTATCCGGAGCTCGACGGTCGTGCGATCGCCATCGCCGGCGATGTAGAGGCGCGCGCGGCCGTCGTAGGCGAGGGCGAGGCGACGCTCGGCCGTGGGTAATCCATCGCTCCCGGCGCGCGGACCGCGGTAGGGGCCGGGGTTCGAGAGCCGCACGTGCAGGCCGCCGTTATCGGCGGTGATCGTCAGTCGAACCTCGCCGCGATGGCCGGCGGAGGGGCCGTGCTTCATCGCGTTCTCGGCGATCGGGAGGAACAGCAGCGGCGGTACGGCGACGCGCAAGCACCCGTCGTCAACGACGCGCGACACCGTGAACCGCTCGGGATCGCGCATGCGGTGGAGCTCGAAGAGCGCGTCGACGAGGGCGAGCTCGCGCTCGAGCGGCCACCACTCGGCGCGCCCGCCCGCGAGCACCGCGCGCAGCATCTCGGCCAGGCGGAGCACGGCCTGCTCGGCCACCGCGCCGTCGACGCGGCACCACTCGGCGATCGCGTTGAGCGTGTTGAAGAGGAAATGCGGATCGAGGTTGGCGCGGAGCGCGAGGAGCTGCGCGCGCTCCGCCTCGCGCGCGAGCGACTCGACGCGTAGCCGCTGCGCGACGAGCTTGGCCTCGAGATCGATGTCGCGCCCGAGGCCGAAGCCGCCGACGAGGTAGAGCGCGAGCGAGATCAGGATGCTCGTCGGCGCCGTGAGGAAGCTCTGGCGCAGGTGGAGCGCGACGGGAGCCGCGACGCTGAGCGCGAGCACCACGATCGCGCCGAGCACGCCGTACGCGAGGACGCCGCCCACCGTGGGGCGATCGCGCGTGAGCAGGCGCCACGACACCGGCGCGAGCACGGCGCACGCCACGCAGAGCGAGGCGCCGATGACGAACACGCGGCGGTCCGCGTAGCGCGACTGCTCGAAGAGGAGCGGCGTCGCCAGCAGCACGATCGGCACGAGGCGGCGCGGCGCGGCGAGGGCGCGGAGCGTCTCACGGGCCGTCGTCGCGCTCGGGGACATGAGCGCTGTCGTAATCCATTCGAGCGCGCTTTGCTCACCCCTGCCGCCCGCGCGCCGCAGCGACCGTTCACGCGCGGATTGCGACCGCTCGTGGTCTTCGCCGCGACGGGCCGCGCGAGGCGACACATGCTCCTCGCATGGGACCTGACCTCTGGCGCGCGCGACGGCGGCTCCTCGTGCGGGCGGTGATCCTGGCGTGGACGGTGATCTTCGGGGCGACTCACGTGCTCGAGGTGGCCGTGCCGGACCGGCCCGGAAAGATCAGCCTGGATACGCGGATGCAGCTCCGCTGGCTCGCGGGCTCGATCACCGATGTCGACGTCGAATTCGCCCGGAAGACGTTCCCCGAAGGAGAGCTGTTCCTCCACGAGTTCCACGGGCTCGCGCTGGAGAACGTGGCCGAGACGACGCGCGATCCCGAGGACATCGCCGTCGCCGCGCGCGAGGTGCGCGCCATGCTGCCGAAGATCGATGTCATGCTGACCCACGCGCCGTTCAAGCAGATGGCGCGCGCGCCGGTGCGCGGCGGCGTCTGCTGGTTCGCCGGGCAGAACCTGCTCCGCGGCCGGCTCGTCGCGCTGCTCGGCAGCAGCGCAGATCCCGCGGAAGTGAAGCGCTTCCACGATGACAGCGCCATCCTCGCGCGCGCCTTCGGCGCCTCGGCGTCGGGCGTGCTGGAGGCGTATCCGGGGATGAGCTGGCCGGTGGATAGCCTGTTCGGGTATCGGTCGCTCCAGATCCACGACAGGCTCTATGACACGAAATTGTTCACCACGTTCGAGCGCTTCAAGCAGACGATGCGCCGGTATCAAGATCGCGCGACGGGGCTGATGCCTTCGTACGTGTACCTCGACGGGCGGCCGCGCGACGTGCCCCGGGGCTGCGCGCTGAGCTGGTCACTCGCCGTGTTACCGGATCTCGATCCGGCGTACGCCGCCGAGCAGTGGGCGGCCTACCGACGCGGGTTCGCCCGTTGCAGCGGGGGTCTTTGCCTCTTTCGCGAGTACCCGGCCGGCCTCTCCCGCGGGCCGGACTCCGACTCGGGGCCGATCGTGGGTGGGCTCGGGATGAGCGCCTCGGCGTTCGCGCTCGCCGCCGCGCGGGCGACAGGCGACCTGGATACGGCCGAGTCGCTCCGTCGCACCGGAGAGCTGCTGGGGATGCCGGCGCTCTCGTGGTGGGGAAAGCGCTATCTCGGAGGGCGAATCGCGATGTTCGACGTGCTCTCGCTCTGGACGCGCACCGTGCCCACGCCGGCGGCGGCGACGACCGCAGGATCGGTGGCGTGGACTCCCGTGCTCGTGCTCTCGGCCCTGTGGTGCGGTCTCGCGGCGCTGGCTCTCCGGGCCTTCCGGCGGGCGAGGGCCGGAGCGCGCGGCGCCGAGGCCCGGTCGAGCTGGGAGCATGGCCTCTTCATCGCCGCGGCGCTGGCGGTTGGCCTTCACCTGATCTGGCCGGCGTTCGTGGGTGCGTTGCTGATGATCACCTTGAGCCTGCTCGATCTCGTGAGTCGGCGTGACGTCGCCCGCGCGCCGACGAGGGCTGGTCCGCGCTCCGTGAGTCTCGAACACCGTATCGCCGAGGAGATGCCCTGATGAAACTGAGAATCGTCGTCAACTATGCTCCGCGCTATCGCCGGGGGCACGCGTTTCACTTCGTCCCGCCGGTGACGGGGATCCACCTCGCGGCGATCACGCCGGCCGGGCACGAGGTCGAGGTGATCCACGAGCAGGTGCGGCAGGTACCGGTGGACGCTGCGCCCGATCTCGTGGCGCTCTCGTTCTTCTCGGGGTTCGCGCGCAACGCCTACTCCATCGCCGATCGCTACCGCGCGCTCGGCGTGCCGGTGGTCGCGGGTGGCCCGCACGTGTCGTACTGGGTGGAAGAGGCCTTGCAGCACGTCGACGCGGTCGTGATCGGCGAGGCGGAGAGCGTGTGGCCCGAGGTGCTGCGCGACTTCGAGCGAGGCACGCCGAAGCGGGTCTATCGCGGCGTCGCGTCGGAGCTGACGGGGCTGCCCACGCCTCGCTACGATCTGCTGGAGAATCGCTTCCTCGTGCCCCGGGTGCTCCAGGCGACGCGGGGGTGCCCGTTCACCTGCAGCTTTTGCAGCGTTCCTGATCTCAACCCCGGCTTCCGCGTGCGACCCGTGGACGATGTGATCCGCGACCTCGAGAGCAGCCATTTCCCGCTGCCGTGGCAGGAGAAGGTGGCCTGGTTCTGGGACGACAACCTGCTGGTGCAGCGGCGCTGGGCGAAGGAGCTGCTCACCGCCATGACGGGCCTGAATCGTCAATGGTTGACGCAGGCGTCAATCGATATCGTCAAAGATCGCGAGCTGCTCGATCTCATGGAAAAATCGGGCTGCATCGGGATCTTCCTGGGCATCGAGAGCCTGGACGACGCGGACCTGAAGAGCGTCGGCAAGCGCCAGAACCGGGCCGCCGAGTACAGCGAGGCGATAGCGCGGCTCCACGATCGCGGGATCTGCGTGATGGCCGGGTTCATCTCGGGGTTCGACGATCAAGATCCGGCGATGATCGTGGGCACCGCCGATCGGCTCAACGCGATCGGGATCGACGTGCCATTCCTGAGCATCCTGACGCCCTTCCGCGGGACTCCGCTCTACGATGAGCAGCTCCGGGACGGGAGGATCCTCGCCGATCGCGACTGGCCTCATTACAACGGATACAACGTGGCATTTCGTCCGGCGAAGATGTCGCCCGAGCAGCTGCTCCGCGCCCACCGGGAGATGTGGAATCGGGCGTTCTCGCCGTCGTCGGTGCTCTCGCGGCTGGCGCGCGGCGCGAGGCAGCTCAGCCCGGGAGGGATGATGCTGTCGGCGGCGATGAATGGCTTCTACGGGCTGAAGCAGCTCACGGGCAACCCGCCGGCCGAGGCGGCGACGCCGGGCGCGGAGTCGATAGCGCACCCCGATCCCGCCGCGCCGCCCGAGCGGCTGGCGCGCCTCCGAAAGAGCCGGGACGCGACCGAGGTGGCCGCGTGATCAGGCCGTGAGGGCCTTGCAAGGCGTGTTGGAGTAGCCCTGGTCTGCGCCGACCTCGGTGGCCGTGGGATCGATCGTCTTCAGGACCGAGAGCAGCACGTCGGTGGTATTCTCGTCCGAGTCCGAGCGGTAGTGGACGCCGGGGTACACGAGGTCTCCGCCGCCGCGACCGGCGACGATGACCGGTTGATCGAAGCAGGAGTGCGTCAGGCCCTCGGCGGCGTCGCTGCCGAGGTAGACCACGGAGTTATCGAGGATGTTGCCAGGGCCCTCGGGCATCGACTTGAGCTTTTCGAGCAGGTAGGCATAACAGCCCATGTTGAAGACGACAGCCTGGTGGACGAGCTCTTGCTGGTTGGCGTCGTGGGTCAGGCCGTGCTCTTCGACGGTGGCGCCCGTCATCCAGTAGACGGTCCCACCGACGCTCCCGCTCTGCTGCAAGCTCACCACGCGGGTGAGATCGCAGGCGAAGGCGACGGCGATGATGTCGGCCATGGCCTTGGAGACAGCGAGGAGCGGCTCGTCTCCGTTGATGTCTTTGTTGTTCTCGACCGGCTGGCCAGGCTTCATGCACACCGGCGGAATGGCCAGGATCTGCTTCTGGAGAAGGTAGATGCTCTCCATGTGGGCTTCGAGGCGCATCTTGTCGCTGGCGCCGACGCGCATCTGGAGGCGCTTGGCGTCTTCCCGCACGGCGTCGAGGGCGGTGACCCGGAGCTTGGTCGAGTGATCGTCCTTGGGGACGAACGACCCGAAGAGCTTGGCGAACGCCACCTGCGGGTTGTACTCCGACGGTAGCGGCTGGTCAGGCCCCTTGTGAGCGAGGTATTGCAGCGTCGGCCCCTCGCCGGTGGTGACGCGCTTGGAGACGCCGAGCTGGAGCGAGGGCAGGTATGTGGGGCTCTTCTTGGCGATCGCCGTCGCGGCGACCTGGTCAATCGAGGGGCCGCCGAACTTGGACGAGTAGTTGGAGTTGCCCGGATCGAGCGCGATGAACGGATATCCCGAGAACGCGCCGGCCACGCCGTCGTGGTGGCCGCGGCGCCCGTAACCGGCCTTGTTGTTGAAGCCGGTGAGGACAGAGCAGTAGTCCTTCACCTTGGCGAGCGGCGCGAGCTCTTCGGTGAGCTCGTAGCCCGCGCCCTGGATCTTCGGGACCCAGCGATCGAGGCGGACGCCGTTGCCGAAGAACCACGTCACCAGGCGTCGCGGCAGCGGGGTGCCGTCGGCGAAGGCGGTGCCGTGAGAGCCGAGCATGGCCTCCAGCGTGGGCAGCCCGAGGGCGACGGCGCTCCCGGCGAGCATTCCCCGGAGCATGGTGCGGCGATTCAATATCAGCTTGGCCATGGGATTACTCCACCACTCCGACGAGGCGGAAAGCGTCGCTCGCGACCAGCTCCACCATGAGGTCTTGCAGGTGATACCCCGAGTCGGTGAAGCTCTGATCGAGCTCCTTCAACACGGGCTCTTCGCCGGGCGTATCGATGTGGCCGGTCGCGCCGCGGAAGATGTTGCGGACCATGCAGCTCGTGACGCCCTGCTGATCGCGGAGGAGCGTGCCCAGGCTCTTCGCGCCGTCGAAGGCGCCGATCCCGGCCGCGTCGGTCTTGGGATCGATCGTCTCGCCGTTCTCGGTGGTGCGGAAGGCGCCGATCCCGTCGTAGTTCTCGAGGCCAAAGCCGATGAGGTCCATCGCTTGATGGCAGGATTTGCAGGCCGGGGCCGTCTGGTGGACGGAGAGCTTCTCGCGCGCCGTCTTGGCGTTGGGATCCGTCGGTAGCACGGTGTTGACGTTGGCCGGTGGGGCCGGGATCGCCTGGCAGAGGAGGCGCTCGCGCACGAATTTGCCGCGCAGCGTGGGCGACGAGATCGCCGCGTGAGAGAAGAGCGAGAGGAAGCTCGCCTGTCCGAGGAGGCCGCCGCGCTTCTGCTCCTCGGGGAGCTGCACCTTGATGAACCCGGAGCCGTCGCCCGCCGGCTTCGGCAGCCCGTAGAGCTCGGCGAGATCGCCGTTGACGAAGGTGTAGTCCGCGTCGAGCACGTCGCGGTAATCGCCGTTCTGGTCCCAGACGATGTCGTCAATCAGGTGCAGAGTCTCTTCGCGCATCGCCTGGGCGAGCTTGGGCGTGAAGAGCGGGAAGGCACTGGCATCCTTCACGACGGAGTCGAGATCGCGGAGGCGGAGGAACTCGCCGTAGAAGCTGTCGAGGGCGGCGCGCGCCTCGGGCTTCGCGAGGAGCGCCTTGGCGGCCGCGCGGGCGCCGGCGGCGTCGTTCAGCGTGCCTTTCTCGGCGGCGTCGAGGAGGGCGGGGCTCGGCGTCGAGCCGACGAGGAAGAACGACATGCGCGACGCGAGCTCGTAGCCGTCGAGCCGGCGGAGCGTGGGCCGCGCCGGATCGACGCCGCCAATCTCCACCTGGTAAAGGAAGCTCGGCGACTCGAGGAAGGCCAGGATCGCGTACTCGATACCGCTGTTGAAATCGCCGAGCTCCGTCGAGGCCGTCTCGGCGACTCCGGCGTAGCGATCGATCTCCTCGGGATCGAGGGGACGACGAAAGGCGAGGCGCCCGAAGGTCTTCGCGAAGTCTTTGCGGCAGGCGGTGGCGTCGGCCGGCGCCATCGGATCGCAGCTCAGGAAGGTGGCAATCCGCGCGGTGTCGCCCATGGCGGCCGTGGCGACGGCGCGGGCCGAGTCTTCGTATTTGGTGACGGCGTCGTCGCTGACGCCGAGCTGCGCCGAGCCGATGGCGTCGAAGCCGTTGAGCGACGAGTCGGCCGGGGGATCGGCGGCGGCCGCGGCGGCGTCGCCCAGGAGATCGCGCACCGAGCTGCGGTACTGCCGCGCGAGGAGCCGGCGGAGCGAGGGCGCCGGCGGCTTGAAGCCCTGTGGCTCGACCGGCGGCATCTCCGGCCCGCTCGTCTTGCCGCTGCCCGGCGGATCGCCGAGCGTGCCCGTGGCGCACGCCGAGAGCGCCGCCGCGGCGACGGCTGCTCCCCAGAGATACTTGTCGCGAGTGGCCATGACCTTGTTCTCCGGTGCCTGGACAGTCAGGGCTATCACCCACCGTCGTGGGAAAGCAACCCTGTTCCGGGGCGCAGAGCGGCATGATCCAGCGATGATGGATGTTTCCCCGAATGGCGTACTCGGCGCCTGGAGAGATCGAGTCGCGACGGATGTTTCAGTCGCTGACGCGGGATATCAGGGCTTGCGGAGGCGCTTCAGCTCGGCGCGGAGGCGTGCGTTTTCCGCTTCGGCCTCGACGCGGGCGGCGTGCTCGATTTCGAGGGCGGCGTGCTCGGCCACGCGCGCAGTGTGCTGGGCCTCGGCTTCGGTGGGGAAGATGGTCTTGCCTTCAGGGCCGGTCGCGAGGCGAAGGCGCGTCGTGTCGAGATCTGCACCGACCGAGCGCAGGAAGCAGCCGAGGACGCTGGACTTGATGTGCTCCGCATTCGTTGCCTCGACGCGGGCGAGGCTGCGCTTGCCCACGCGGCGATAGACCTGAAATCGCAGGCGTTCCGAACGTGCGGTCTCGAAGTCGGGATCGAAGATGATCAGCTCCTTCACGCCGAGCTCGTCGTAGCTCGACGGGGCGTCGCGACAGTCCTTCAGGTAATCCTGCGAGACCACCTCGATGGCGAGAGGCGGAACGATACCTGATTCCCAGGTCTTCCAGCTATCGATCTTGATTCCAGGCTGCACACCGGGGAGCAGGAACACGTCCGGTGCGAGCTTCCTGTTCGGGTCGAACTGCTTCCAGTAGACGAACTGGTTTGCTCCGACGAACACGGTCTTCTTCTGCTCGAGATACCAGCGCTCGATCAACGCCCGCAGCAGCTCCGAAACGAAGCGCTGGAGCGACCCCTCCCCCATGTGGTCCTCGCTCGGATAGACCGTTGGATCGTACTTCCGGCGAAGCGCAGTCGTTGCTGACGCCATGCGCGGAAGATACTGGAAACGGACCCGCGAGTCGAGCGGCGAAGCGCTTCAGGGAAGCGGGATTTCGCCTGAATTGCGGTGCTTCAATGCACTCCGCCGACGAGCCATGCTTGCCCCGGCACCAGCACCTCTTCGGGGGAGACACCGCCCTGCGTGGCGGGGCCGGTGGTGCGGCCGTCGGGGCTCGACGGGAGGCGGAAGCCGTGGTCGCCGAACAGGAAGAGCAGCGTGCGCGGCGGGAGAGACTCGATGTAACGCACGGTCACCTGGGCGACCTCTTCGGCGATGGACTCGAGGCGCTCGTCGTAGCCGATGCCGGCGCCGCGGAGGCGGGCCTCGACGAGATCGAGCTTCATCACCTCGCGCGACCCGAGGCGCTCGCGGCGCACCGTCGCGACGGCGCGGCCGCGCACGATCTCGGGGTCGGGCTCGTGCGCCGGATCGACGTCGCGCAGGCCCTCGGGGCCGCGGGCGATCAGCGCTGCTTGCGTGGCCGTGTTCGTCGGGATCGCCGACCAGAGGAGCATGCGCTCGACGCACACCGCGCGGCCGGCGAGCCGCTCGGTGAGGTGCTGCGCGACGCGGTCGCCGATGTCGAACCGCATGGCGTCGACCAGGAGCAGCTTGACCACGCGAGCGCTGTTGAGGCGGCCGATCCGCGCCGCGATGTCGGGCGCGTCGAAGACCATCGGAGGGCGCTTGCCGGTGACGCGGAGCGAGGAGAACGCCTCGCGGTAGCTGTGCTCGAAGTTCATCCGCCAGGTGTCGGCGACGCTCTTCACCGTGGTGTCGACCTCGCCGCGGGCGATGGCGCCGACGAGCGGCATGTACCGGGACGCGAACAGCTTGTCGATCACGCTGACCGGCTTGGGCCCGCGCGCCTTGTCAAGCTCGACGGCGTGCGCGCGCCACTCGGCGGCGTTGACGACGCGCTGGGCGGCGGCGGGTCGCGCGGCGGCGACGGGCTCGATCGGCGCGGGATCGAGCTCGATCGTGAGCACGGGCTCGGCCACCTTCGGGGCTTCGATCACCGCCTCGATGATCACCGGCGCCGCGGCCGTCGCGACGGCGGGCATCAGCGCGGCGGCGGCCTCGATCGCCTGGGCGTCGAGCGGCATGACGTCGCTCGGCGGGGCCTCGGAGCGGCTGCGCTTCTTGAGCACGCCGCGCCGCGGGATCGCGAGGATCGGCGGCGGCGGGCGCGGCATTCGCTGCGTCGGCGGATCGCCCTCGGAGGTGGTCTCGAGGGCGTCGACGCGGAGGATCTCGCCCGACGGCGGGACGATCGTCTCGGGCTCGGGCAGCGGCCCGAGCACCGCGGGCAGGGGCGCGAGCGCTTCCGGCGCGACGACGATCGGCTCGGGCTTCACCTCGTGCAGCAGGGCCGGCGCCGCGCGGAGGGCGCCGCGCATCGTCGCGAGATCACCGAGCCGACGCGGCACGAGCACCTCGGCGTCGCGATCGGAGTCGTCGAGGAAGAGCTGCACCGGCCAGCGCTGCGAGGCGCCGATCCACGCCGCGAGGATCGCGCTGTCGCGCGCGTCGAGGGCCCGGCGCGTGGCGCTCGCGGGGAGCCGCGGGAACGCGAGCGCGATGCCCGTGGCGCCGAGCGCGCGGGTGCGAAACACCTGATCACGCACGGTGACCTCGACGCTGGCGTCGACGTCGACCGAGGGCGGCAGCGCGCCTCGAAGCGCGAGCGCTCCCTCGACCGCGTCGTCGATCGCGCGCCGCAGATCACCCGGCGTGGGCCTCCCCACGGGCGCGCTGACGACGAGCCACCGGCGCGCGCGGAGGTCGGCGTGAACGTCCGCGCGCTCGGCGTCGTCGAGGAACGCGAGGCCCCCGAGGGCAGGCTTCACGGCAGAGATCTCGGCTTCTTCGGCCCGGGCGAGCGACATGGCCCGAGGCTTCTCACGGGTCGAGCAAACGGGCGAATTTTCGGCGACGTCGCGCCGTCCGCTACGGTACAAGTGATCATGCGCGCCAACTCGCTTCGCCGACTCCTCGCGGTAACGACGCTCGCCTCGTTCGGCTTGATGGGGTGCTCGTCCGACAGCACCAAGCCGGTCCCGATCCCGATCCCGCCGACGGGCGATCCGACGGGCCCGATCGGAGCGCGCGCCGATCTGCCGGTGGACGAGCAGGTGACGATCGAGAACCTCAGCGCGCCCGTCGACATCGTGCGTGACAAGTACGGTCGCCCCCACATCTACGCGGCCACCGTCGCGGACGCGATGCGGGCCGAGGGCTGGCTCGTGGCCAAGGACCGCGCGTTCGAGCTCGAGTTCTTCCGTCGCGTGTCGGAGGGCCGCCTCGCCGAGATCCTGTCCGACTCCGATCAATCCACCATCGATCTCGACATCAGCTATCGTCACATCGGCCTGGGGCGGACCGCCAAGCTCCAGTACGACGCGCTCCCCAAGGGCGAGATGCGCGACCTCGTCGATGCTTATGCCGACGGGATCAGCCAGGTTTTCCGCAAGCTCCGCACGGGCAAGCTCCACCTGCCGGACGGCCTCTTCGGGATCCCCCAGGACGCGTTCACCGACTGGACCGGCGTCGACTCGCTGGCGATTGGCCGCCTGCAAACCCACCTGCTCTCGTACGACGCCGACGTCGATCTCGGCAATCAGCTCTTCTTCGACAGCGCCCGGGCCACGTTCAAGGCGGGTGACGCCGATCCGGTGCTGGCCAAGCGGGCCAACCTGGAGCGCGACATGTTCCTGTTCACGCCCGGCGATCCGGCGACGACCACCACCGGCTACCCGACCGGGAAGCCCCGGATCTTGCCGCCCGGCAAGGAGGCCAAGGCCTGGAAGCACCCCGATCTCTCGGTCATCGCCAGGGGGTATCTCGCGGCGACCCAGCGCGCGCGCGCCCTGCTCCGGCCCGAGGGCTTCGGCTCGAACAACTGGGCCATCGCGGCGTCTCGCAGCAAGACGGGGCACGCGCTCGTCGCCAGCGATCCGCACCTGTCGCTCATCGCTCCTTCGATCTTCTGGCCGGTGTCGATCGACGTCACCGCGCCCGCGGGCGGCGACGCGACAGGCAACCTCAAGGTCGGCGGCGTGGCGTTCCCCGGCATCCCCGGCATCATCCTCGGGCACAACGAGCACATCGCCTGGGGAGCCACCGTCGCCGGCTACGACGTGAGCGACGCCTACGCCGAGACGCTCACGCCGGATGGCCAGTCGGTCATGTGGAAGGGCAAGGCGGTCCCGCTCGAGACCGTCGACGAGGTCATCAAGCTCCAGAGCGGCGATCCCATCACCTATCACGTGCGGATCGTGCCGCATCACGGGCCGATCGAGCCCAACATCAACAGCAAGCACGCCATCGTCGAGCCCGATCCCAAGGTCGGCGCGGTCAGCATCCGCTGGACGGGGATCGAGCCCACGACCGAGCTCTCCGCGGTGTTCTCTCTCCTCCGCGCCAGGGACGTCGACGAGGCGCAAAAGGCCCTCGACGCGTTCGGGGTCGGCGCCCAGAACTGGATGCTCGGCGACACCTCGGGCAACATCCTCTGGACGTCGCACGCCAACGTGCCTGTCCGCGATCCCAACGCCTTCGCCTGGAACGCCAAGACGTACACCGGTAACCTGCCCTGCTTCATCCTCCCCGGCGATGGCACGGCCGACTGGACTGGCTACCTCGACGGCCGCACGGTGCCCTGGGAGAAGAACCCCGCGGCGGGCTTCCTGTCCACGGCCAACAACGATCCCATCGGCAACACGCTCGACAACGATCCTTCCAACGACACGCTCCCCGACGGGAAGCCGATGTACCTGGCCTCGCAGTTCGACATCGGGTTCCGGGAAGGCCGGATCCAGAAGCGGATCAAGGACCACGCGGCGCCGTTCACCACCGACGATCTCCAGTCCATCCAGGCCGACGCGCGGTCGGCGATGGGCGCGGCGCTGACTCCCGCGCTCCTCGACGCCATCGATCGCGCCGAGGAGGAGAAGAAAACGCCGGGCACCCACCCGGACCTCACGGCCGTCGTGGCCGATCCGCTCTACAAATCGGCCACGATCCTCGCTGTTCGCGATCTGCTCGCCTCCTGGGGCAAGGACGCCGACTACGAGGCTGCCTCGGGCGTCGACGCCGATACCAACCTTCCCAAGGCAGCCACCGGGAAAGACGCCGCCGAGGTGAAGGCCTCGCAGGCGACGCTGGTGTTCAATACCTGGCTCGTGCGCGTGCTCGGGCGCACGTTCGGTGACGAGCTCGCCAAGATGGGTATCACCTATGGTCGCGAGGACAAGGCCAAGGCGTTCCTCCGGCTCGTGAAGGCCGATCCGGCCACGTTCGCCACCTTCGACGCGGCCACCGGCGACAGCTCGATCTGGGACGACCTGACGACTCCTGCGGTGGAGTCGCGCCACGAGCGAATGGTCCGCGCGCTCCTCGACGCGCTCACCACGCTCGAGGCGCTCGCCGGCCCCGACCTCACGACGTACCGCTGGGGCACGTACCACACGATCACCTTCGAGGCGGTGATCCCGATCTTCAGCAAGCTGTCGATCCCGACTGGCACGGACGATGTGTTCATCCATGGTTTCCCGCGCCACGGGGACTCGTTCGGCGTCGACTCCTCGGACTTCAGCTTCGTCGGGCTCGCCCAGGCTCCCCTGTTCAACTACGTTCACGGCCCCTCGCAGCGCTTCGTGATCGACATGGATCCTTCCGGTCCGAAGGCCTTCAACGCGCTCCCGGGCGGGAACGTGTGGGACGCGAAGAGCCCGCATTTCCAGGATGAAGCGGAGTACTGGCGCCGTAACCAGGCGCACGCGGTGCCCTTCTCGCTCACCGAGGTGATCGCCGCGAAGGAGACCCGCACGGTGGCCACGGCGCCGGTGGCGGGATCGCTCTGAAGAGCTCGTTTTCGAGGGTATTTCTGCCCAGGTGGTCATGCTGCGCCAGGTACTGAATCGGGCCGCCTCTCACTTCGACACGGCGGCGCGAGCAGCGATTTTTCATCGCAGCTCGCTGTCGCGCGACGACGAGCGGACGGAGGCGCTCGGCCACGGCGCTCGGCTGAGTCAGCTCATCAGCATTGCTGATCTCTACGACCGACCCGAGCACTACACCGACGCCGGCGGCTTCTTCGCGCCCCCGCCGCCGATCGATCCCCGGCTCGCGCGGGTGCGGCGGATCAAGGGCGGCGAGGTCCTCGACGCCACCTGGGCGAGCGGGTTCGTGCCTCACAGCGAGGAGATCGCCCCACGCTACCTCGGGCATCTCCAGAACCGCACCGCGGCAGCCCGGCTCTTTCTCCACGACGGCCCGGCGCGGCCCGCGGTGCTGCTCATCCACGGTTATCGCTGCGGACAGTGGCCCATCGAGGAGCGCGTCTGGCCGATTGAGTGGCTGTTCGAGCGCGGGCTCGACGTGGTGATCCCCGTGCTCCCGTTTCACGCTGTCCGCGCCCACCGGAGCGCAGCAGCCCTGTTCCCCTCCAGCGATCCGCGGATGACGGTCGAGGGCTTTCGCCAGTCGATGCACGATCTCCGCGCTCTGATGGATTTTCTCCGTGACCGCGGCGCGTCGGCGGCAGGCGCGATGGGGATGAGCCTCGGCGGCTACACGACCTCGCTCCTGGCCACGGTGGAGCCGAAGCTCGATTTCGCCGTACCGATGATCCCGCTCGCCAGCATCGCCGATCTCGCGCGCGCCGGCGGGCGGCTCGTGGGCGACGTCGAGCAGCAAAGAATGCAATTCGAGGGGCTGGAAGGGGCGTTGCGCGTGGTGAGCCCGCTCGCTCGGCCTTCGCGGATCGACGCCGATCGGGTGCTGATCCTCGCCGCGACGGGCGACAGGATCACGCCGCCGACGCACGCGCGCTGGCTGGCCGACCATTTTGGCGCGCCGTTGACAATGTTCCACGGTGGACACCTGCTTCAATTCGGGCGCGCGCACGGCTTCCGCGCCGCGGGCAAGATGCTCGGCCGTCTCGGGCTCCTGACGTCGCGCTAGCGCTCAAAGCTGTCGCCGATTTCGCAGCGGCGAGCGCCGGTGCTAGCGTGGGCGCCTCGGCACCCCACCGATCGAGGAAGCTGAACGTGGACGATCAGGCGAGATACACCCATGTGGCGGCAAAGGCCGTCACGCTGGCGGATCTGTTCGAGGAGCGGTTCGCCGCCGGCCTCGATGGACCGGTGCTGTTCCGCATTCACCTGGCGTCGCCGGACGGCCCCTCGACGGGCGGAGGCAAGCAGGTTGTGCAGCCGATCAAGCTCGTCCCTGCGGACGGCGGGCCGACGATCGTCATCGGTGTGGCCAACACCATCAAGAAGACGGCCGAGCTGCGCTCCTATGCGCTGCTGACGGAGCAGTACGCGCAGCGCTACAAGGGCGCGCAGCTCCCGATCCTCGCCGGGGCGTACCGGCAGCTCCTCGCCGATTTCACGGCGTTCTTCCAGGCGATGAGCCTCTCGGTGTCGACCGTGGACGCGAGCCGGGCGCTGCGGCCGCCCACGCCGCCCGCGTCGAGCAGCGGCGCGGGCGTGATCGTGGCGCTCGTGGTGTCGGTGGGCGCGCTGGTCATCGCCGCGTGGCTGGTGCTCTCGCACCTGCACCGCTGAGGGCGCGCGATCAGAGCCTGTCGAGGTCGTCCTTGCCATACGTGGGAGCCCACGGGAGCAGCTCGTATTGCGCCATCCCCTGCCGGACGAAGGGATCTCCGTCGCGGATGGCGTCGAGCGCCGCGGCGCTGCCCTCGTCCGGCACACGGAGGAGGAGCGCCCCGCCGTTTCGCGGCTCGAACGGCCCGGACGCGAGGAGGAGGCCTTTCGCCTTCAGCTCACCGAGATAGGCCCGGTGAGCGTCGATGATCGTGAGCACCTCGTCGAGCGGGCGGCGGTAACGGATGATGGCAATCGCGTACATGGGGTTCTCCTCGATATCGAATCAGATGGGCGCGGGTGCCCGCGCGCGGAGAGATTGAATCAGCTCGGGTTTGACCACTTTTCCCAGCGGATTACGCGGGAGAGCGGCGACGAGGACAGTTTCGCGCGGGATCTTGTAGGCGGCGAGGCGGTCCCTCGCCCAGGCGCGGATGGCCTCGGTCGAACAGGCCGCTTCGGCGCCCGCAGCAGGGACGATGACAGCGACGACCCGATCGCCCCAGACCTCGTCCGGTAGCCCGATCACGGCGACCTCGGCCACGGCGGGGTTCTCGCGCAAGGCCTCCTCGATCTCGAGGGCGCTGAGCTTGTATCCACCGCTCTTGAGGATGTCGACCGAGGTGCGGCCGAGAAGGCGAATGGCGCCGTCTTCGGCCCGCTCGGCGATGTCACCCGTCTTGAACCAGTCGTCGGCAAAGGCCGCCAGGGTGGCCTCGGGGCGGTTCCAGTAGCCTTTGAAGACGCTCGGACCGCGGATGAAGAGCTCGCCCGGGCCGGTGGGCGAGTCGTGGCCGGCGTCGTCGACGATGCGCGACTCGACGCTCGGGAGCGCGGGGCCGACGAACCCGGGGCGGCGCGCCGCGGGATCGCGCGGGTTGCTCATCCCGACGCCGATCTCCGTCATGCCGAAGCGCTCGAGCGGGATGCTGCCGGTGAGCTCTTTCCAGCGGGCCGCGAGGGTGACGGGGAGCGCGGCCGAGCCGCTCGTGGCGAGACGGAGCGAGCGGGCTCCCGCGGCCCAGCGAGCGCGCGTGGCCTCGTCGGCGGCGTCGAAGCACTCGAAGAGCTTTTGATACATCGTCGGTACGGCCATGAAGGTCGTGACGCGCTGGTCGGCGAGCTCGTTCCACACGCGCGTGGCCTCGAAGCGAGGGAGCAGGCGCGCGGCGCTGGCGGCGAGGAGCGTCGTGAGCAGCGAGATCCCGAGCCCGTGGAGGTGATGGAGCGGCAGGGCGTGGAGCAGCCGATCGTCCTCGCGGAACCCCCACGCTTCGCGGAGCAAAGCGGCCTGCACGGCGACGTTCTCGTGCGTTATCATCGCGCCCTTGGGCTTGCCCGTGGTGCCGCTCGTGTAGAGCAAGAGCGCCGTCGCGTCGGCGGCGATCGCGGCGATCTCGGAGATCGACGCGGCCTCATCGCGCGGCCCGTCAGCGATCGTCTCGACGTTGACGACGCGGCGACCCTTCGCGAGCTCGACGGCGCGCGGCGCGAGATCAGCCGAGAAAACAAGGGTATCTGCGCCTGCGTCGTCGCCGAACCAGGCGAGCTCGCCCGGCGGGTAGAGCGGCGAGAGCGGGAGCGCGACGCCGCCGCCGAGGACCACGCCGAGGAAGGCCTCGACCCACGCGGCGCCGGGCGAGACGAGGATCGCGACGCGGCGACCGTCGAGCGACGGGCGTCCCTCGCAGAGCGTGGCGCGGGCGCGGAGGGCGCGATCGTGGAGCTCGGCGAACGAGCGGCGGACGAGGTCGTCTTCGACGGCGAGGCGATCGCTCGACGCGAGCGCGTGAAGGCGGGCGAGGAAAGGGGATCGCATCGGCGGCGACTTTCGCACGGCGTCCAGATCGGAGCCAGACGCGCGTCGCGTCGCCGCGAAGGAGATCGAGCACGCGCTTTCGGCTATGCTGCGCGGCCATGTCTGTCCCCTTCGCGATCCGAGCTCGATCCCTGGCGCTGCCGCTCCTCGCGATCGGCGCGCTCCTCGGCGGCTGCGACGATGATCCGAAGCCCGCGGGTAGCAAGGGCAGCACGGCGTCCGCTGCCGCGACGACCGCCGCGCCCGCGCCGCCGGCGCCCGTGAAGCCGAAGGGGATGCCCGAGGTCCTGGTCGACAACGAGGGCCCGTACATCGGCGGAACACGGATCAACCTCGCCGATCCACAGGGCCCGGAGAAGCTCACGAAGGCCGTCAAAGACCTGCCGATCAACGGCGCGCCGGTGACGCTGATCGTCGAGAAGAAGGCCAAGACGCCCTACGTCGCGGCCGTGGTCGCGGCGCTCGGCGAAGCGGGCGCGCCGAAGGTGACGATCAAGACCGACGGGCGCGACGATCTGCCGAAGGAGATCACCGTGACGCCCGAGGTGCGGGTAGCGTCGCTGCCCGCGTGCACGGTGACGACGATGGTGCTGAAGGATCTGTCGACGGCGATCTGGCCCGTGAAGGGCGGCACCGCGAAGAAGCAGCGCAAGGGGATGGCAGGCCCCGATCTGTCGAATACCGGCGAGCAGATCACGAAGGATCTGGCGGGCTGCGACTCGACGATGGCGGTGTTCTCGGGCGACGAGGCGGTGCCTTGGGAGAACGCGTTCAACCTCGCCGGGACGACGCTGAAGGCGGACGAGAAGAAGAAGCTCGATACGCTGGTGTTGCCGCGCGAGGCGCCGGTGGCCGGTCGCCCCGTGACGCTGGCGAAGCACTGAACGGGTGCTTCACGACGAGCGCATGACATCGGCGTGGCGAGTCGATGTGAGCCGGAGCGCCGGTCCGATCGGGCGGGGGAGCGTGGTCGATTTGGATCGAATTGCTGAAGAAAATCGAGCGCTACGGCCATTCACGAGATGATGGGAGCAGCCGCCGTCTCGTTCGCTTTCGCCGCGGCGCGTCCCCGACGCCTGAGGGCCGAGGTGCGAGGGTGTGGGGGCGATCTTTCTGCTCCGCAGATTTCGCGCTGGTCCGCGGAGGCGAAAGCCGCAAAAATACCCCGGCGGCAGTCAGGTCATGTCGCCCGGCACGGTTCGGCACAGCCGCAGCGACGTCGGTCGGCGAACGGCGGATTTCACGAAACGAACGGGTCGGCCTGGTTCGTGTATACGCGGCCAGCTCGGCCGGGCCTGGCGTTACCTCGGTAACGCGCTGCCATTGCAGGCTCCTCGACTAGGGGTCGTTCGGAGGTTGGTTTCCATCATGTCCAATCGACTTCGCGCTTCGATGCGGGCGGGTAACAAGGGTCGGAGCCTTCGGCCCCGCACCTCGCCATCACGCAACTCGGCTGTCCCGCCGGAGTCGGATCTCGCCACGAGCGAGCAGGAGGAAGCCGAGGCTCCCCTCGCGGCACCGGCCGATCCCGAGACACTCCAGGCGCTGAGAGGCGCCCAGGCGACCGCGCCGTCGCCAGAGGTGGTCGCGCCCGCCAAGATCACGCCGGCTGAGGTGCTCGCCGCCGGCGAGGCATTCAGCGGCGAGGACGAGGAAGAAGAAGACGAGGAAGACGAGGCTCCGTCGGCGAAGGTCGAAGCTCCCGTCGTCGCGAAGACGGCCGAGCCTGCTCCCGTCGTCGTCGTCGCGAAGAAGGTCGACCCTGCCCCCGTTGTGGTCGTCGCGAAGAATGCCGAGGAGCTGAAGAAGGTCGAAGCCGTCGCTCCCGTGCGCAAGCTCGAGGAGCCGAAGAAGGCCGAGCCGCAAGCGCAGGTGAAGAAGAGCGAAGCGCCGCAAGCGCAAGCGAAGAAGGGCGAGCCGATCAAGGGCGCCGTCGCGAAGAAGATCGACGAGAACGCGACGACGCTGCGGGCCGAGCGCACGCCGACGGTCGACGAGGATCTGCGATCGGGCAACAAGAAGAAGGGCGGCAAGAGCGACGCTCCGCGGACCGACGCGAAGCGCCCCGCGAACGACGAGGTCGACGACTCGTCGATCTCCGCCGAGTTCTTTCGTCGCGAGGGCGACTCGTTGCCGCCGATGGTCGACGCCCACGGCGACCACGAAGATCACGACGACGCCGGCGTCCACGTGCTCTCGGCCGAGACGATCGCCCGCCGGGCGCGGCTGCGGCGGGTGGTGGCGGGCGTCGTGGCGTTCGCTGCGGTGATCACGCTGGCCGTCGTCGGAAAGACGCTCGCTGCGGGGAAGCAACCCGCGACGAGCGTGCCGATGAAGCCGACCGTGACGCAGGAAGGGAAGGTCGATTCAAAGCCCGAAGAGAAGGTCGCGCCGCCCCCCGAGAAGACGGCCGCACCGCCTCCCGTCGCGGCGCTGTCGGCGTCGGCCGCGGTCGCGAAGGTCGACGATCCGAAGGCCGACGTGAAGCCCGTCGAGGAGCCGAAGCCGGCCGAAGAGCCGAAGAAGCCCGAGCCCACCGGCGGCGACGCGAAGGCGCTGACGAAGGAGGCGGAGTCGTTCCTCAACCGCGGCAATCGCAAGGACGCGATGGCCAAGGCGCGCGAGGCGATCGCCGCGGATCCGACGCAAGCGCTGCCGTACCTGCTGCTCGGCTCGGCCCTGCAGGACTCGGGCAAGTGGAAGGACGGGATCGAGGCCTATTCGGAGTGCGTGCGCAACGCGACCAAGGGCCCCGTGAGCGACTGCCGCCAGATGGGCGGCCACAAGTAGCGATCACGCGATCACGCGGCGATCAGCGGTCGGCGAGGGGGCGCTCCTCGCCGGCCGATCGCCGCATCGCGAGCAGGCACGCGGCGCCGATCGCGTAGCCGAAGAGCAGGCCCGTGGCGACGCGGGTGACGTGCCAGACGGGGTGCACGCCGAGGTCTTGCGTGACGACGTCGGCGATCATCAGCGCGGTCGACACGGCGACGAGGATCCGCCAGCGCGCGAGCTCGAAGCGCGGGCGCATGATCAGCGCGCCCAGCGCGAGCCCCGCGAAGATGCCGGCGCAGCGGCTGCAGAGCGGCATCGGGACGCCGTCGAAGTAGAGCGTGCGCGCCGGGATGCGGTGGCACATCGGCACGAAGAACAGATCGAGCAGCTCGCCCGCGCGGCCGAGAGGCAGCCTGGCGCGAGCGACTGGCAGGATCCAGGGCAGCACGCCGAGGACGATGAACCCGACGCGCGTGACGCGCGGGAGCAGCGTCGGCGTCGCGTTCATCCTTTGCGAGGCGCTTTGCCGAGCCGCTCCATCACGGCCTTGAGATCGTTCCACACGTCGCGCTTCGCGTCGGGGTTACGGAGCAGGTACGCAGGGTGGAACGTGGGCATGACGGGGATGGTCTGCTGGTAGACCTTCCACTTGCCGCGCATGCGCGTGATGCCTTCGGCCACGCCCGGCAGGATGCCCTGCACCGCGGTGGCGCCGAGCGCGACGATCACCTTGGGCTTGATCAGCGCGAGCTGCTCGACGACGAACGGCGAGCACGCGGCCATCTCGACGGGCTCGGGCTTGCGGTTCTCGGGCGGGCGGCACTTCACGATGTTGCAGATGTAGACGTCGTCGGTGGCGTAGCCCATCGCGACGATCATGCGGTCGAGGAGCTGGCCCGACTTGCCGACGAAGGGCAGGCCTTGCTCGTCCTCGTCGGCGCCGGGACCTTCGCCGACGAACACGAGCTCGGCGAAGGGGTTGCCCCGCGCGAATACGGCCTGCTTGCGCGTCGTGTGGAGCACGCAGCGCGTGCAGGCGCGCGCCTCGTCGGAGAGCGTGAGGAGGCGGGCGCGGCGGTCGTCGTTCGAGGCGGTGATCGGCGCGCGCGCAGGCGTGATCGCCGGCGTCGCAGGAGGCGGCGGCGCCGGGCGAGCGACCGGCGCCGAGGCCGGCATCGCGGCCTGCGCAAAGGCCGCTGCGGACGCCGGTACGGGCGCGCGTTGCGGCGCGGCGAACGACGGCGCGGGCGCGGAGAACGAAGGCTGCGGGGCGGTAAATGAAGGCGCGGGCGCGGCGGTGCGAGGAGCCGTGCCGCGTGGCCCGGGGGCGAGCGAGGCGAGCGCCGACTCCGGGGTCCCGTCGACGAGCACGTCGCTCGCGCCCGCGGATTCGAACCACTCGATCAGCGCGCGCGTCGACGCGACGAGCTCGGCGAGCTCTTCACGCGACGAAACGGCCTCGCTCGCTTCGATCAATGACCGCCCTCGGCCGAGAGCCAGCGCTCCGCGTCGAGGGCCGCCATGCAGCCCGTGCCGGCCGCGGTGACGGCCTGGCGGTAGGTCCAGTCTTGCACGTCGCCCGCGGCGAACACGCCGGGGATGTTGGTGCGCGTCGAGCCCGGGACCGTCTTCAGGTAGCCGTTCTCGTGCGCGTCGAGCTGGCCGATGAAGAGGTCCGTCATCGGCGTGTGGCCGATCGCGACGAACATCGCCGAGGCCTCGATGGTGTGCTTCGCGCCTGTTTTCAGGTCGCGAACGACGACGCCGGTGACGGTGTCTTGCTGGACGTCGAGGACCTCGTCGACGACGTGGCTGTAGAGGATCTTGATCTTGGGGTTGCTCACCGTGCGATCGATCATCGACTTCGACGCGCGGAACTCGTCGCGGCGGTGGACGAGCGTGACGTGTGAGCAGAGGCTCGCGAGGTACGTGGCCTCTTCCATCGCCGTGTCGCCGCCGCCGATGACGACGACCGGCTGCCCGCGGAAGAGCGCGCCGTCGCACACCGCGCAGGCGCTGACGCCCTTGTTTTTGAGGGCTTCTTCGCTCGGGAGGCCGAGGTAGTTCGCCCGCGCGCCCGTCGCCACGATCACCGTGTGCGCGAGGTAGAGCGTCTCCTCGACCCAGACCTTGAAGGGGCGTTGCGAGAGGTCGACCTTGCTCACGTCGGCGGTGACGATCTCCGTGCCCTGGCGCTCGGCCTGATCGCGGAAGCGCTGCATCAGCTCCTGACCGGTGACCTTCTCGGGGAAGCCGGGGTAGTTCTCGACCTCGGTCGTGAACATTAGCTGGCCGCCCGGGATGAGGCCGCCAGCGCTGAACCCTTCGATGAGAAGGGGCTTCATGTTGGCGCGAGCGGCGTAGATGCTCGCGGTCAACCCAGCAGGACCGGAGCCGATGATGATGACGTTTCGAACAGGGGTTTCGGACATGGCCGGGGGTTTATAGGCGCGCAGGCGCCCGGCGTCGACAGACCCGCGCCTAGCGCGCGTGGATCCCCCTGGATAAACCGACCAGAAGCGTCATCGCCGACGACCTCGCCCCGCGGCGCCGTCGGCGTGAATCGCCGCGCCGATCAGAAGCGGACCGTACCGCCGAGGCCCACTTCGTTGAGGCTCTGCTTGAGCACGCCGCCGTTGATGGTCTGCGTGCTGCGGTTGCAGGTCGCGCCGTCGTTCACGAGGACCGCGCAGCTGCTCTTGTCACCCGAGAGCGCGTGGACCGCGCCGTTGCCGCCGTTGTCGAGGGTGCCGAAGAACGTGTGCTGGAACGAGGCCGAGAGATCGACCGGGCCGAGGCGCAGCGTGCCGCCGAGGCCGAGGCCGTATTTCTGAGCGTTGTTGAAGTCGAGGCCGAGGAAGTTGTCGTTCTGACCCTTGGTCTCGAAGAAGCCGCCGGCCCGCACCGCGAAGCGGTTCGGCACCACGTTGACGTCGCCGCCGAGGCGCACGCCGACGACATCCTTGAAGTAGTGGGGGATGTTGGCGTTGACCGGCACGCTCGCGAAGACGCCGCCGCCGAGGTCGACCTTCACGCCCGGCTGGAACTGCAAATAGAGCTGATCGATCGAGCTGTCGTTGGCCCAGGTGAAGTCGAGCTCGATGTCGAACAGCTCTTCGCTGAGGGGATCGCGGGTGCGACGGCCCGGGGTCTTGGTGGCCCAGCCGGGGCGGTTCGAGTTCTCGCGGGCCTGGTGGTAGCGGAGGCCGATCTTCGCTTCCATCGGCAGATTGAGCTTGAGCGAGGCCTTGTCGGTCGCGACGGTGGTGTTGACCTTGGACGCGTCGGTCTGCTTGAGGCCGTTGGCCGTCCAGTAGTTGGCGTCGAACGTCACGTCGGCCGTGTCGGTCTTGAACGAGTCTTGCCACTTGAACCAGGCCGACAGATCGAGGTTCTTCGACGGCATCCACAGCGCGCTCGCCACGATGCCGGGGACGAAGAGATCCTTCGCCTCGAGCTTGGCGCGGATGTCGTTCGTGAAGTTGTCGGGCGTCTTCTTGTCGTCGGTGCGGACGGCCTCGGCGAAGTTGGTGAACGACGCGGTGGCGATGCCCCACGTGAAGCCGACGCCGAACGAGAGCGAGTCGGTGGGCGCGTACGCGACCGAGATCGTCGGGAACAGCAGCAGCGCGTTCGAGCTGACGAGCATGTAGCGGTTCGGCGCGGGCTGCGTCAGCGGCACCATGTTGCCGGCCGCGTCCTTCACCTGCGAGAAGCCGAACTTGTTCGTGTACGGCAGCGACTCGGGCCAGTTGTTGTCGCCGTCGGTGTGCGGACCGACGACCGCGAGGCCGATCGCCAGGCGATCCGAGACGCGGAACACGCCCGCGAGGTTCGGGTTGGGGAAGAGCCCGCTGCCCGTCGCGCACGTGGCCGCGGGAGGCGGGATCGATTTGTCGCCCGCCGCGGCGACCGCGCCCGGCCCGAGGATCGAGCCGCCCGGCGACACCGCCGTGGCGCCCGGCCCTTGCCGCGTGAAGCAGCGCGACTCGAACATCAGCGACGCGCCGAGGTGCACGCCCGACGCCTGGAACGCCATCGCGGCCGGGTTGTAGTAGGCCGCGAGCGGATCGTCGGCGCGCACGAACCACGCGCCGCCGCGGCCGGTCGCCTGCACGCCGTTATCGGGTGACTCGAGGGCGTTCGACGCCAACGCCGTGCCCGCGCTGAGGAGGAGGGCCAAGGCGGCAACGAGGCCGCTAGCACGTCGGAGTTGCATCGTCTCTGTTTGCCTTGTTTGGAAGGCCCCGGAGGATCGGGGCAGGTTACTTGACCGGAGAGGCCTTGAGGGCGGCCTTGCCCTCCTTGACGTATACGGTGAACTTGACGCGATTGCAGTTGTGGCGCGCGACGAGCGCGTCCTTGTTGCGCTGCAACGTGCCTTTGAACTTCTCGAAGGTGAGCGGCGCCGTCGGCTCGCCACACTGGCGCTTCACCGCGACGAACTCCTCGTAGACTTTGCGCCAGTCCTCGACCTCGTCGAAGGCGTCGTCCATGGGGAGCGCGGCCGCGAACGAGGCCTCGGCGACCTGCGGTGCGTCGGGCTGCGCGGCCGCGGGCGGCGGCGGACGACGCGGCGGCGGAGGCGGCTGCCCCCGGCCGCGCGGCGACACCGCGTCTTCGCTGATCGGCGAGGCCGAGCGCGCCGTCTCGTTGATCGGCGCCGCGTTGAAGTCGCTGAAGCGGACCTGCTCTCCCGAGTCGGGGGCGGGCATCCCACCACCGCTGCTGCGGAGGCGTGACGGACCGCGCTCGCTCACCGGCGGACGCGGCATCGACGGTCGCGAGGGCGCCTCCACCGGCGAGCCGGGGCCCGGCACCGCGAACGCGCTCATCATCGGCTGCGCGGGGATCGGGCCGAGCACCTGCTCGAGATCGGCCGCCTTGCGCGGGGCGCCGCCCTTCACGGCGACCTTCTCGATCCCGTCGTTGAGGTCGGCCGCGATCTTCTTGTAGGCGCCGCGGAAGCGGCTCGGCTGGAGCATGTCGATCTCGCCCTTGGCGAGGCGCTCGGCCTCCTTCCGGAAGCTCGCGAGCGGCTTCGTGTGCTCGAGGTACGAGAAGAACAGGCCGAGCCCGGTGACGATCAAGATCCCGAGGATCACGAGCTTCGTCGGCACGTTCTCCTGGTCGCTCTTGTCGGCGCGGTTCAGCACGTCGAAGGGCGAGCTCACCGAGACGGCGACGCGCCCCACGGCGTAGCCGGCGCCGAGGTCCCACGCCTCGCCGGGGAGGCGCGCGTAGACGACGCCGAGGTGATCGCCGATCACGCGGACCTCGCTGCGGCCCTTCTCGAGGTAGTCCTTGTTGGTGTCGAGCTGCTTCAGATCACGGGTGATCTCGTCGAGGCTCGCCTTGTCGAAGCCCTCGGGCGCGCCCGAGGCGACGCGGGCGCTGTCGGCGAAGAACGCGATCGCGGCGCCGGTGCGCTTGCTGACCTCGCGGGCGAAGGTGTCGTCGACGATCTTGGCGCCGACGATCGCGCCCACCGGCTCGCCGTTGGCTTCCTTCTCGACGGGGCGCGTGACGATGCGGAGGATGCGGCCCTTCCACACCCACGCGTCGTCGCGGATCCATCCGTGGAGCGCGTCGGCGACGCTGGCGTAGCCGCCGAGCTCCGTCAGCTCCTTGTTGTCGAAGCCGCCGCCGCCGACGACGCGCCCGTTGGCGTCGACGGCCCAGAGGTGATCGAACTTGATGTCCGAGTCCTCGCCGGCCTTGCGCAGCGCCGCCGCGACCTTGGCCTTCGTGTCGGCGTCGATCTTCTCGTCGCCCGACGCCTTGGCGAGCGCCGCGCTGATCTCGGGCGAGAGAGCGACGTTGATGAGCGCGCTCGATCGCTTGCGCGCGTCGTCGCGGAGGAACCAGTCCACGGAGCTCGAGTCGGACGAGAGCGAGTCGCTCATCGCCGCCTTCCCCGTGCGGTTGTACATCGCCACGGCGACGAAGAGGATGAAGACCGAGACGCCCAGCGTGAGCGCCAGAATGCCGTACCAGAAGCGGGAAAGAAGCATGTTCCCTCAGCCCCCCGTGCCCGCGTCGGCGACGACGCTGTCACCCACCTGGAGGGGCATTTTCAAGAGCTGCTCCGCCGGGACGGGCGCCACGACGGCGTCGATCTCGGCGCCGACCGGCTCCCCGTTGAAGTAGCCGCGCAGCTTGTATTTGCCGGGCTCGAGCTCGATCGAAAAGTCTCCCTTTCGATCGGGGTAGTCGACCTTCACCGTGCGCGGCTCGACCACGATCCACGAGCGCAGGCTCGGCGTGGCCTGGTCGCGGATCTCGTACTTCCCGGGCCCCGGCGGCGTCCAGCTCCGGCTCTTGTCGACGGCCGTCTCGGCGACGGCGAAGCCCTTGTTTCCAGTGTCGTAGAGCTTGTGCGGGAAGGGATCGTGGTTCTCGAACTGGATCTGCTGGCCCACCCCGACGACCAGCGTCACCGGCGAGGCGCGGCCTCCAGCGATCGTCACGCGGAGCGGCACCTTCGGCGTGGGGCCGTTGCCCTCGAGCACGAGGGCCGCGATGCAGAGCTCTTTCGGGAGGAACCCGGTCAGGTTGCGCACGTCTTGACGCACGGTGAGCGAGGGCTCGCGAAACGTGAAGCGATGGGACTTGGGATCCTTGGCCTCGTTCCACGAGGGGTTCAGGAGCTTGGCCGTACCGCTGGCCTTACCCTTCACCGTCACCACGTTCGCCGCGGCCAGCGCCACGCTCGGGATCGCGAGGAGAGCGACGACGACGCCGAGCCGACGAGCGAGGCGCGCCCCGCTCCATCCGCGCGTCGTTTGGCTTTCCTTCGCGGGAAAACAGGCTGTTTTGGGGTCCATCGGAAGAGCGAACGTACCGGAAGCCCCACCGAAACGTAAACAAAAGGCAACGGGCCAGCGCGTTGCCGCACCGGCCCGTCACAACCCCGCCTCTACCCCATCCCTCACGTCATCGAGGGGGAGGGGCCCCCGCGTGCGTTACCCGCCCCAGCTCATCGAGGGGGAGGGGCCCCGCATGCGGGGAGGGGGCAAAGCCCCCGTTGGGGTATGGGGCCGCTTGCGGCCCCATCGAAAACAAAACCAAGGCCGCTTGCGGCCCCATCGAAAACAAAAGTTCCTTACCAACAGTGACGTGGGCTTTGGCGTGAACCCCTAGCTTGCAGCTAGGTGGGAGCCGCTGTACCGCTTCAGGCTTCCCGGTGATTTCATCCGGGCCTAGCACACCGCAGTAGCTAGTGGGCCCCCTGGTTATTGCTTACTCGGGATTCAAATGCCAAACGCCTCACGGAGACCGCCAGAGGGAACAGGGCCCAGGATAGTGATCGTGACAGCGCGGTCAACGCCCACGCGATCTCTTTCCTGAAGATCGCTGACGAAGGCTCAGCCCTTTGCTGCGTCGCGGTGGATCGCCGCGAGGAGATCCGCGTGGATGCGCCCGTTCGACGCCGCGACGTAGCCGGTGTGGTAGTCGGGCGCGCCGCCGTCCAGCGAGGTGATCGTCCCGCCGGCCGCGAGGACCACCGCGCACGCAGCGGCCATGTCCCACGAGTGCAGGCTGCGCTCCCAGTAGCCCTCGTAGGTACCGTCGGCGACCATCGACAGATCCATCGCGGCGCTCCCGCAGCGGCGAACGGCCTGGGCCGCGCGCTTCACGGCCATGAACGAGGCGAAGTTGCTGTCGGGCTCGCGATCGCGCACCAGCGGGAAGCCCGTGGCCACGAGCGACTCGCTCAGCAGCGCCGTCGCGCTCACGGTGCAGGGCTTGCCGTTTCGAAGGGCCACGCCCGGGATCGTCGGCGCCGCCCCGTCGAGGCGGGCCGGCGACACCCACGCTGTCCAGCGCACGCCGATCATCGGCGCGACCACCGCTCCCGCGACGGGGCGATCGTCTTCCATCAGCCCGACGGCCACGCACCAGAACGGGTGACCGTGCACGAAGTTGGTCGTTCCATCGATCGGATCGACGTACCACACGAGGCCGGGGCGGCCGCTGACGTCGCGCGCCGACGTCTGCTCCTCGCCGACGACGGGCAGCCCCGGCGAGAGCGAGCCGAGTCGTTGCACCAGCAGCTGCTCGCTCGCGCGATCGTACTCGGTCACCAGATCGTGCTGGCCCTTCTTGGTGATCGCCGGGCGCGAGCGAAAGCCCGAGCCCACGAGCACCGCGGCCTCCTCGGCGACGAGCAGGGCGATCTGCGCGAAATCGGCGCGCTCCCTGGCGTTCGTGAGCGAAGGCAGATCGGTCATGACAGGGCTCCTCGCAATTTTTCGTAGATGCCACCGAAGGCCCCGTTCGACAGCAGGGCCACGGTGTCGCCGGGCTTCGCGTCGCGGGCGATCGTCGCGATGATCGCGTCGACCGATCCGGCCGCTTCCGCGCGCGAGCCATGCTGCTCGATCTCGCGCACCAGCCTCGGAAGATCGAGCCGCTCGGCCTCGGGGATGTCGCCGCGACCGAGCGGCGCGAAGACCACGCGGTCGGCCGCGCCGAACGATTTCGCGTAGCTCTCCTGGTGGATCGCCCGGCACGCCGTCGCGCTCCGCGGCTCGAACACCGCCCACAGCGCGCCCGCGGGGTGCCGTGATCGCAAGGCCCGCAGCGTCTCGTCCACGGCCGTCGGGTGGTGCGCGAAGTCGTCGTACACGGCGACGCCGCGCTGCACGAAGAGAAGATCTTGCCGGCGCCGCACGCCCTCGAACGTGGCCATCGAGCTGATCGCCGTCTTCAGCGGGACGCCGTAGCCCTGCGCTGCCGCGGCGATCGCCGCCAGCGCGTTGCGCACGTTGTGGTGCCCCGGCATCTTCAGCGCGACGCGGCCCGCGGCCACGCCGCCCGCGTACAGATCGAACGCCTGCCCGCTCGCGTCCTCGCCCGCCGGCGCCCCGAGCCAGTGCGGCGGCTGTCCGTTCGTGTCGTCGCCCTCGAGCGCGAACCAGGCGATCTCCGCCTTCGCCGACGCGCGCACGATCTCGACCACCGCCGGATCAGTTGCAGCAGCAACGATCAGCCCCGACGCGGGGACCCGCTCGACGAAGCCCGCGAACGCCGCGCGGTACGAGGCGTCGTCCGGGTAGATGTCGATGTGGTCGTGCTCGATCGACGTGATGATCGCGACCTCGGGGCGGTAGTGCCAGAACTTGGGCGTCTTCTCGAAGAAGGCCGTGTCGTACTCGTCGCCCTCGACGACGAAGGGCGTACCGCGGAGCTTCATGCCCTCGCTCCCCACGAGCGGCAGCTTGCGCTCGGGGCCGACGTGGCCCGGGAGGCGGAAGCTCCCCTCGAAATTCTTCGGTAGCCCGCCGATGAGGAACCCGGGATCGCGCCCCGCTTCGTGCATCAACCAGGCGCACATCGAGCTCGTCGTCGTCTTGCCGTGCGTGCCGCCGACCACCAGGGGCGACGTGCCCTTGAGCAGATGATCGGCGAGCGCGTGGGCCATCGTCGTCACGGGGATCCCGGCCTCTTTCGCGGCGACGGCCTCGACGTTCCACGGGCGGCAGACGTTGCCGACGACGACGAGGTCGGGCCGCGGTGAGAGGTGCGCGGCGTCGAAGCCCGTCATCAGGCGGATGCCCCAGCGCTCGAGCGCCGGCCCCATCGGCGGGTAGAACGCGGTGTCCGAGCCCGAGACGTCGTGCCCGGCGGCCTTGAAGAGCCCGGCGAGCGCACCCATGCCCGTGCCGGCCACGGCGACGAAGTGAACGTGCATGGGTCGATCGTGTGCTTCGGATGCGCGGGTGCGGCAAGAGGGCACGCGCTCGGGCGCGATCTCCGGTCGCCGGATCCAGGCTCGCCCCGCGGCGCGCCGGGCCCCCGACCCGGTTGGTAATTACATCCGTGTTGCAAGAGCAAATCGCGGTAAGCTCCGGTCATGAGCCCGACCGCCGATCCGGTGCGCGCGGCCCCGTCGCTCGGGGGAGGGCGCGCGGTGTTCGTCGCGCTCCAGCGCGGCGCCGCCGAGCGCCTGCCGTGTCGCTCCGCGGTCACGCACGACCACCTCGTCGTCGCCTATTGCACCCGCGGGACGAGCGTGATCGAGCAGCAGGGGACCTGGACGCTCGCGGCCGGCGACGTGCTCTTGATCCCGGCCGGCGCGGCGCATCGCCACCTCGAGACGAACGACTCCGAGCTCTGGGGCCTCGGCCTCTGCCCGGTGACGTTCCGGGCCGAGGGCGGCGCCGAGCTGCTCTACCCGATCGAGCGCGTTCGCGCCGGCGCCGCCGCCGTCGTCACCATCCCCGAGCCCCGACGCGCGCGCCTCGTCGCCCTCTTCGTCGATCTCCAGCGCGAGATCGAGGAGCGCGCGACAGGCACAGAAATCGCGCAAAAGAGCCTCGTTTCGCTGATCTTGACCGAGGTCGCGCGCGCCATGGCCTCGCGCCTCGACGCCGCGCCGACGAGCAGCGTCGTCGCCGAGGCGCTCGGCTACATCGAGCGGCACTGCACCGAGTCGATCTCGCTCCGCGACGTCGCCGACGCCGTGCATCGCTCGTCGTCGTACGTCACCACGCTGGTGCGCCGCGCGACGGGGCGCTCGGTCCAGGCCTGGATCATCGCCGGTCGCCTCGCGGAGGCCCGCCGCCGGCTCGCCAGCAGCGACGAGATGGTCGAGGTGATCGCCGAGCGCGTCGGGTACGCCGACGCCACCCACTTCATCCGCCTCTTCCGGCGCGAGCACGGCGTGACGCCGGCCGCCTGGCGCGCTGGCCGGAACGGCGCGGCGCCCCCCGAAAGGGCGATCCGGCGCCCTTCGGCCCCGCGCTGAGAGTGCCACTCTCCGCCTATCGGCTCAGCGCCTCGATCGTGAGCTCGTGGTTGATCATGGCCGCGGCCATCGTGCCTTCCGAGGCGGCGGCGATCGCCGCTTGCGCCATCGTCGCGAGGTCTCCCGCCGCGTGAATCCCGGGCACCGACGTCTTCTTGGTGAAGGCGTCGACGCGCACGAACCCCTTCTCATCGAGGGCCAGATTCAATGATTGCACGAGCGGCACCTGGATCTGCTGCGGCCGCGCGAAGAGCACATCGCGCCTCACCCGCTCACCATCGCTCAACTCCACCGCTTCGAGGTGGCCATTCTTCTCATGGAGGGCGCGAATCGGCCGCTCGTCGACGCGAATGCGCGCGGCCTCGAGCCGGGCGCGGAGGTCGTCCGCCACCGGGAACGCGCCGCCGGTGAAGACCACGAGATCTCGCGTCCAGCTCGTGAGAACAAAGGAGAACTCGAGCATCATCGGGCTCGGTGCGAGCACCCCGAAGGCTCGATCCTTCACCTCCCACGCGTGGCAATAGGGGCACTGGAAGATGCTCTTGCCCCAGAGCTCGCGGAAGCCGGGGAGATCGGGCATGACGTCAATCATCCCCACGCAGAGGAGGAGGCGCCTCGCCACCAGCGTGCGCGTCCCGATCTGCACGGTGAGCAGGCCTCCTTCGGGGGTCACGGCGTCGACGCGCGCGTCCTCGACCTCGACCGAGGCGTACGGGACGAGCTGCTCGCGCGCGACGCGGCGAAACTCGGCCGGAGCGATCCCGTCGCGGGTGACGAAGTTGTGGATCTCGGTCGCCGCGGCGTTCCGGGGCGATCCCGCGTCGAAGAGGATCACCCTCTTTCGAGCGCGCCCGAGGATGAGCGCGGCGCTGAGCCCCGCGGGGCCGCCTCCCACGATGACGACGTCGTACGGCGTTTCTTTTTCCATCGAGCGAGGATGAGAGCGCGGTCCGCAGCGCGGAAGGGCGGCGCTTGCTCCTGCGTCGGCGGATCTCTGGATCGGCGGGCTAAGCGCAGCGATCGCAGAGGCCGCGAACCTGGATCTCCAGGCCTTTTTTGCGCATCGCCTTCGGAGCGCCGCGGGCCGGGGTGACGCGCACGCTCTCGTCGGGAAGGCACGTCACGTCGCCGCACGCGTTGCAGAGAAAATGCGGGTGGGCCGCCGTCTCGTGCTTCGTTTCGGCGCGGATCCGCTCGAAGCGCCAGACGTGATCGCCGAGGTCGGAGCGCCGCACCAGGCCAGCGCCGACGAAGTCGGTGAGGATCCGGTAAACGGTGGCGCGGTCCCACCCCTCGGGCGCGAGATCCTCGGCGATCTCCCCGTGAGCGCGGGGCGCGGCGTCGCGATGGAGGCTGCGCAGGACGGCGATCCGCGAGGCCGTCACCCGCAGGCCCGAGGCGCGGATCTCGTCCCGGAGGTCGTCGAGGGAGATCTCCTTGGGCGCCATCCTCGACGTGTACCGCCGCCGCGCCGCGCTGGCAACGCGCGCTGCCGAGCCAGGTTTCAGCAGCATCCAGGTTGTTGTTGAATCACTGTTGCAACGAAGTAGATGCAACAGGGATACATCGGCGCCCGCTCGCCCGCGCTCCCGCCGCTGCCCGTCCAGCGAGCTCTCGCGGCGCCCCTGATCGCTTTGAAGGAGCACCGAAATCAAACGCGGTTACCCCCGCCGCGGTGAGGCGGCGCTCGCGGCCTGCGCGAGGGTGTGCTCCCCGGGCGATCCTTGCTAAGGTCCGCCCCAATCGTGTCGAACCCCCTGCGCGAAAAGGCTTCCGAAGGCAACGAACGGCGGGGCGTGCGCCTCGTCCCCGGCGGGCTCCTGGTGGGCGACAAGCCCGTGCCGCTGATCGCGGGGAGCGTCCATTACTGGCGGCTCGATCCGCACGATTGGCGGGCTTGCCTCGAGGCGACGCGGGCCCTCGGCGTGCGGCTCATCGACGTGTACATCCCCTGGAACGTCCACGAAATCGCCCCCGGAAAGCTCGAGCTCGGCAAGGACGATCCGCAGCGCGACGTGGCCGCGTTCATCCGCCTCGCGCACGAGCTCGGCCTCTACGTCATCGCGCGGCCCGGCCCGCACATCAACGCCGAGCTCACGTTCTTCGGCATCCCCGAGCGCATCATCTGGGACGTGGCCTGCCAGGCGCGCACCGCCAAGGGCAACCCGGTGATGCTGCCGATGCTGCCCTTCGCGTTCCCCGTGCCGAGCTACGCCAGCGAGGCGTTCTTCGACGAGACGGCGCGGTATTTCCAGCTCCTCGCGCCCGCGCTGCGGCCGCTCCTCTACCCCGAGGGGCCGATCGTGATGGTGCAGATCGACAACGAGGGCGCGCTCTACTTCCGCGACGGCGCCTACGATCAGGACTACCACCCCGACGCGATCCGCCTTTATCGCGCGTTCTTGCGCGAGAAATACCGCACGATCGACGCGCTCCAGGCCACGTACGCGAGGCGATCGCCGTCGAGGCCGCCGCCGGCGGACGGCGTCGCCGCCATCGAGGACGACGAGGAAGAGGGGCGCTTCGCGACCATCTTGCCGCCGACGCGCTTCGACGCCGAGGGCCCGGCCGATCTCGCGCGCCACCTCGACTGGGCCGAGTTTCACGAGCACCTGCTCGCGACGTCGTTCGAGCGCTTCGCGAAGATGCTCGTCGCCGCGGGGATCGACGGGCTGCCGACGTCGCACAACCTCCCGCCCGGGCAAGAAGCGACGCCGCTCAACGCCGCGCGCGTCAAGGACGCGGTCGATCTCGTGGGGCTCGACTATTATCAAAAGGCCGGACCGGAGAGCCGCGTCATCATCCGCCGTCGCACCAGCGAGCTCGCCCTCCGCTGCGAAGGCCTCGATCACCCGGCGTTCGCGTGCGAAATGGGCGCGGGGTTCCCCCCGTTCTTCCCGCCGCTCGACGAGCGCGACAGCGCCTTCACGGTGCTCGGCGCGCTCGCGTACGGGCTGCGCGGCTACAACATCTACATGGCCGTCGAGCGCGATCGCTGGATCGGCGCGCCGATCGATCCGCACGGGCGCCCGCGGCCTTTCGCGGCGTTCTGGCGGCGGCTCGCGAGCGCGATGGATCAAACGTCGTTCTTCGATCTGCGGCGCGCGGTCCCCGTCCGGCTGCTCACGCCGCGGAGCGAGCGCCGCCTCACGCGGGTGATGCACGCGTTCGGGCCGATCACCGGCGCCTTCTTCGCGGTCGCCGGCGCCGGCGCGCGCGAGAGCGTCTCCGAGCACGATCTCGGGCTCGGTTACCCGATCGGCGTCGAGGCTGACACCTTCGCGCGGACGATCGAGCAGGCGCTCGAGGCGCGCGGCGTCCCCTTCGCGCAGGTGGGCGGCGAAGATCGCGACGTGTCGCTCGCGGGCGCGAAGTGGATCATCTGCGCGACCTCGGGCGGGATGAACCCCGAGCTCTATCGCGTGCTCGCGCAGGAGGCCTCGGCCGGCGCGTTGATCACCCTCGGCCCGCGCGAGCCCCTGCGCGACGGCGCGCTGCGGCCGCTCGCCGAGCCCTTCGATCTCGCGCGGCTGCGCGGCGCTCACGAGAGCGTCCCGGTGATCCTCGCGGACGAGCCCGCGGCCGCCGACGACGCGGTCTCGCGGGCGATCCTCGAGCTGCCGCTCCCCACGTACGCTTGCGATCCCGAAGGGATCTACGCGACGGTCCACGAGGATGCGGCGGGGCGCCCGCGCGTGCTCTTCGTGATCAACCCGGGCGACGCCGACGTGGTCGCGCGGGTGTCGATCGGAGTCGTCTCGGGGCGCGCGGTCGACGTGATCGACGACGCCGTGTTCGAGGCGCGGCGCGGGGCGTTCGAGGTGCGGATGAAGCCCCGCACCGTGCGGATGCTGGCGCTCTGATCGCGGCTAGCCGGCGGGCTCTTCGGGGGGCGCGGCGGCTGGCGCGACGATGCGCTCCTTGCGCTCGAACACCTGGAGCGCGGGCTCGGCCAGCACGAAGCCCTTGCCGTGCGCGGCGCCCATTTGCCCGGTGATCGACGCGACCCAGAGCGGGAACGTCGCCTTCGCTTCCTCGAGGCGGAGCCACATGCGCGGCCGCACCGTGATCAGCACCGGGCGTCCGCCGCAGTCGAGGGTGAACTCTTTCCACCCGTTCGACTTCGTCGTCACCTCGGTAGGGACCTCGTGGATCTTGATCGTGACCTCGAGCTTTCCAGGAATCGGCATGCTGTCCCCGCTTTCGAGGCGGAGAATGGCCGAAGTCGCCACCTCGGGACAAGTCGCGCGTGGCCCCGTGGCGCGCGATTACTCGTCCTTGGCGGGGTCGGGCGGGCTGTCGGGGGTCGTCGCCGCGGTCGAGGTCGTGAGGGGCCGCGACGACGCGCCGCCGCGCATCGTAGACGCGGCGGCGGGGGCCTTCTGGTGCGTGAGGAGCTGCTCGCGGAGGTGCGTGACGCGCTTCATCCACAGCGGAGACGTGGCGCCGACGAGGAGGATCGCCGCGACCGTGACCAGCGTGCGCAGCCGCTTCTTCGCCTCGGCGGTCATCGGCTCGCGCGGGGGCGCCGGCGCGGCCGCGGGTCGCGGCTCGACGATCGCGGCGGCCGGGGGCGGCGTCACGCTGGCCACCGGCACCGGCGTCGGCGTCGCCGGGCCGGGCAGCGGCGTCGGTCGCGCGCCGGGGACGACGCTCGGCGTGGAGGCACGATCGCTCCGAGAAAGCGCCGCATCCATCCCGCTCTGGGGCAGCGGCGGAGGCCGCGGGATGTCGATCGTCGCCGCCGATCGGACGGCGAGCATCTCGGACATGCTGGGGCGTCGTCGGCTATCGGGGGACGCGTCGTTGTGCGCCGTCCACGCGCGGATCGCGTCGCGTTGCGCGGCGAGATCGGTGCCGATCAGCATGTCGACGCAGCGGCCGACCTCGCCGGGCGAGCCCGCGCCGCCGAGCGAGGTGCGCGCCGCGGCCTCGAGCGCCTCGGCCATCGCGGCGGCCGTGGGGAAGCGGCGCGCGGCGTTGCGCTGGAGCGCGCGAGCGCAGACCTCGTCGAGGTCGGGCGAGACGTCGGGCGCGAACTGACGCACCGAGGGGATCGGGCCGCCGAGGAGCTTCGAGATCGTCGTCGAGTCGTTGTCGGTGAGGAAGAGCGGACGCCCCGCGAGGGCCTCCCACAGCACGATCCCCATGGTGAAGAGATCGGATCGACGATCGAGCTCGCCCGCCGTGGCCTGCTCGGGCGAGAGATAGGCGACCTTGCCCTTCACGGTCTGCGATCGGGTGATCGCCAGGCGCGAGGCTGCGCGCGCGACGCCGAAGTCGGTGAGGCGCGACGAGCCGTCGGCGCCGACGAGGATGTTCTGCGGCGTCACGTCGCGGTGCACGAGCCCGAGGAGCCGCCCCTCGCCGTCCTTGAGCTGATGCGCCGCGTGCAGGCCGGAGAGCGCGTCGAGGACGATGCGAACGGCGACCGCGCGCGGGAGCATCACGCCGCGGGCGAGGGCGCGCGCCGAGAGCCCCGCGAGCGTGTCGCCCTCGATGAACTCCATCACGACGTAGTGGCCGTTCTCGCTCTCGAGGATCGGCACGACATGCGGGTGATGGATGGCCGCCGCGAGGCGCGCCTCGTCGAGGAACATCTCGACGAACTCGGCCTGGTGCGCGAGGTGCGGGTGGAGCCTCTTGATCGCGACGAGCCGCTGAAAGCCGCCCGCGCCGTCGCGTCGCGCGAGAAACACCGTGGCCATCCCGCCCGAAGCGATCTCGCCGATCAGCTCGTAGCGATCGAGATGACGCGCGGGATCGTCCGGATCGAGGAGCCGGATCCGGCTCGATCGCGGGGGTCGCTGGGTGTCATGAGGCGGCCGGCTCTCGCTGCTGCGCGCGGCGTCCGCCGGGCGATTGCTGCTGCGCTCGCCGGGGCGCACGCTCGACGAGGAGCGGTCACGATCACGGTCACGATCACGCGCCGCGGGACGTGAGCTGACAGGGGTGGGCTCGCGCTCGACCGGGCGTGAATCGCCCGGCGGACGGATCGCTTCGGGGACCCGGAGTGCGCCGGTGGGTCGCCTCGGATCGGCGAAGCGCGCGTCGATCCTCTGCTGGTGTCGCAGCGTCGGCAGCGTCGGCGTGTTCACCGCCGCGTCGACGGCGCGCTGCGTCCCGCTGCTGATGCGTCGGCTGGGGACGCGCCCCATCGCCGCGAGCGCCCGCGCTGCTGACGTCTTCTCCTCGGCATCGAGCTCGGCCTCGGGCCGCTGCGCGGGCATTTGCCGCGTCGGCTGCTGCGACGGGCGCCTCCGCCGCTCGCCCTCTTCGTACCTCGCGCTCTGGCGCGGCGACGACTTCTCGGGCAGGTCCGACCGCGACGCGTTGTGCTCTTCGAGAGGACGGATGTGCGACTGCGGCCGCTCGGACGGCCCGGCTTGCGGCTCGTCCACGGCCTCGAGGATCGCGAGGCCGGGCGTCACCGGCAACCCCAGCTCCTTCAGCACCTCGCCGAGATGCCGCAGCGTGCGCTTCTCGTCCGGAGCGAGCTTGCCGGCGCGGAGGAGCACCTTGCGCGCGCGCTCGAGCTCGCCCCCGAGCTGGTACATGCGCGCCGCGGCGAGCAGGATCTCGAGGTCGTCGGCGAAGCGCGTCGTGGCGTACTGGCCAGCCCGCAGCATCAGATCGTGGCTGAGCGCGCCGGCCTCACCGTAGTCGCCGAGCGTGGTGCAGAGCGCAAGCGTGGCAGGACCATCCAGGTTGGATAGCTGGGAGTCCGAGGTGCTCCGCTGCGGCAACATCAACCTTCATGAATAGTTCAAAACCCGCGTCAGCGAAAGCGCGCGTGCGCGTTACTTGCCCCCGGAGCACAGTCGCGCTCAGCGTCAACAATCTGGCTACTTGCAGCCAGAATCGTGCGGATCCGCACCGCTCATTCGCTCAGGTGCCGTCCGTGGGTGGCCGCAACACATGCAGCTTCTCTTTCAGCCGTCGGGAGACCCACACTTTATCGTGCGCATCGACGATGACCGCGCCGCAGTCGTCGATCGACTCCACGAGCGCGAGCCCCTTCTCGGCGCCCAAGATGAACACCGCGTCGTCGATCGCGTCGGCGGTGAAGGCGTCCTTCGCCCAGATCGTCACGCTGCGCGAGGCCGTCGCGGGGTAGCCCGTGCGCGGATCGAGGATGTGGTGGTAGCGCTTCCCATCCTTGATGAACCCGCGCTCGTAGTCGCCTGCCGTCGAGAACGCGTGGTCTTCCACCTCGAGCATCGCGAAGTAATCGGTGGCGTCTTTGCCGCGCGGATCGCGCACCCCGACGCGCCACGGCGCCCCGTCGGGCTTGCGCCCCTTCACGTAGAGATCGCCGCCGGCCTGCACGAAGTACGACGGCAGCTTCTCCGCTTCGAGGACGCGCGCGGCCGCGTCGACGGCGTAGCCCTTGGCGATCCCGCCGAGGCTCATTCGCATCCCGGCCTTCTCGAGCATCACGCTGCTCGCGCCGGAATCGACCTTGATTTTACGGTAATCGATCAGCTTGCGCTGCCGCTCGACGTCGGCCGCGGCGGGGATCTTCTCGTCGTGATCCTGATCGAATTTCCACACGCCGTGCATGGCCTCGAAGGTGATGTCGAAGACGCCCTCGCTCCGCCCGCTCATCCAGATGCTCTTCTGGATCACGGCTAGCGTCTCGGCGCCGACGACGACCGGCGCCTTGCCCGCGGCGGCGTTGATCCGCGAGATTTCGCTGTCGTCGCGCCACGTCGTCATCAGCCCTTCGAGGCGGCGGATCTCGGCCAGGGCCTTCTCGAGCTTGGGCTTGATCGTGGCCTCGTCGAGCTCCGGCGTGGTGAACGCGGCGAGGACGATGTGCGTCCCCATGGCCTTGTCTTCGAGCGAGATCCGCTTCGCCTCGAACGGCGCCGCGGGGCGCGCAGGCACGGGCGCAGAGTCGGGCTTGCTCGACTCGATCGGCCCGGCCGGCACGGTGTAATCGCCTTGCGGCGCGGGCGCGGCAGGCGCCGCCGAGGCCGCGAGCCGGAGGTTGCGATCCGGCTCGGGGATGTTGCAAGCGACGAGCGCGAGCGACGCGACGAGCGACGCCACGAAGGTTCGGGAGGCCATCGCGGCCTGATCTACCTCGATCCGCGGACGCAGGCGATCCGAACGAAGGCGTGAGCCGGGAGGAACGTGCCAGTCTCGATGTGCGCGGCGGCGGGCAAGCTCGGCGCGAGCGCCGCGAGCAACCCCAGCTCCTCTTCGTAAAACATCCGCCGGAGCGAGACCATCCCGTCGTGGGTCAGCACCCACGAGCGCCCGTGAATCGCGGATACGAGGCCGACGAGGCCATAGAACAGCCAGCTCCGCTCGGCGTCGGCGATGAGCACGCCAGTCGTCGCAGCGCGGGCGGCCTCGCCGATCATCCGCGCCACCATGCCGGGCGGGAAGTGATGGACCGATTGCGTGCAGATCAGGATATCCACCCCGCGCTCGCGTGGACCGTCGATTGCCAGCGCGTCCTCGCAGAAGAACGCCACCTCGGCGCCGAGCTCGCGGGCGCGGGCGCGGCCGAGATCCAGATACTCGTCCTTGATGTCACTGGCCTCCATCACCACGCGTGAGCCGAGCCGCTGCTCCAGGAAGACAGCGAATCCCGCGTGCCCCGCCGCGAGATCGTGGATCCGCACCGGCGTGTGCCCGCTCTGCTCGGCCAGCTCGATCAAAGGCATCAACGCCAGCAAAAAGGCCTCGTAGGAGCCGAGGAGCTCGTTGAGGCGATGGAGCCCATCGAGGCCTCTCGAGCGCGCCGCCGCGGGAAACGCCGGATCGTCGAGCAGCTCGGGATCGTTCCGGTACAGGCGCTGATCGAGGGCGTCATAAAGGGCCGTGAGGCGGCTCGTATCGGGTGTCCGCAGCGAACGCATGTGATCGATCGCGGCGGCAACGAGCCTGTCGTAGCTCTCGATGGCTCCGGCGTCGCGCGCGACGACCGCTCCCGCGAGGGCCTGGGCGCGGAGCACGAACTCGGCGGCCGTGCGGCGCATGGCGTCCCGGCGGTGCGAGGCCAGGGCCCAGCGGATCGGATCGCGCAGCTCGAAGCTCATCGCGAAGCGAACGAAGCGTTCGAGCGAGGGATCGACGCGGCGGCGGAGGAAGCTGGAGACGAGATCGGACGCGGGCATCGGGGAGAGGTAGCGCGAGCGGGCGAGAAGGCCAGCACGCAGACTGCGTGTCGAACGCCCCCACCGCTCGTGGCACGTGAGCGCGAGTGGAGGAGCTCGCGATACAGGAGACTCGCGCTCGCTCGTCATCGACCTGGCCGGAGCACTGATGACTTGATCGGGTGGCCGGCGCAACGTGGCCACGGCGCTCGCTCATCATGCCTTCACCTGCGGTACTCTCCCCTCTCGTGAGCACCGACGTCGACTCGCTTCCCGCTTCTGCCGCTCGGCGCGAATCGGCGCGATCCGGGTCTCCTCACTTCATCGGCCGCGTCGCGGAGCTCGACCTGCTTCGCGGGTCGTTCGAGGATGGCGCGCAGCTCGTCACCGTGCTCGGGCCGGGTGGCATGGGAAAGACCTTCCTCGCGCGGCAGTTTGCCCGATCGCGGCCCGCGCCTCGCTCGCTCTTCTTCGACGTCTCGAGCGCGGTGTCGCAAGACGATCTCTTCGCGACCCTCGCCGACGGGCTCGGGATCCGGCTGCCGCTTCAGGCCGGCGAAGGCGACGTCGCGCGGCACCTCACCGCCGCGGTGCGGGCGATGGGGCCGTCTCTCATCCTCCTCGACAATTTCGAGCACCTCGTCCGCTTCGCCGCGATCACCGTGGGAGCGTGGCTTTCAGGCGCGCCGGAAGCGCAGATCCTCGCGACGTCGCGCTAACCGCTGGGGCTGGGCGAAGAGGTCCGCCTCCTGCTCGGTCCCTGGAGCGTCGAGGAAGGAGTGGCCTTCTTCAGCGCGCGCGCGCGCTCCCTTTCGGCGGGAACGAGGCTCGTCGACGAGGACCGCGCGATTGTCGAGCAGATCGTTCGGCGGGTCGACGGCATGCCCCTGGCGCTGGAGCTGGCCTCGGCTCGCTTGCCGATCGTGAGCCCGGCCGAGATCCTCGCCCGCCTCGGTCATCGCTTCGAGCTCTTGCGAGGTCGGCGGCGCGACGTCACGCCGAGGCACGCGACGCTGCAAGCGGCGATCGACTGGTCATGGGACCTCCTCGCTCCGGACGAGCAGCTCGCCTTCGCGCAATGCGCTGTCTTCTCCACGCGCTTCTCGCTGCAAGCCGCGGAGGCCGTGCTCGCGCTGGAGCGCGAATCGCCGCTCGACGCGCTGCACTCGCTGGTCGAGAAATCCCTGATGCTGCGATCGAGCTCTCGCGGCGAGCCCGCGCGGTTCAGCATGTTCGAGAGCCTGCGGGAGTACGCCGCCGCGAAGCTCGCGAGCTCTCCTGCGCACGACGGCGCGGTGGCCCGTCACGCGAGCTACTTTGCGGCCTTCGCGGACGCCTGCGCCGCGAGCGCGTGGGGCGAGCAGGCCAGCGCGAGCCTCGACGCGCTCACCCGGGACCTACCGGATCTGCTCGACGTGGTCCGTCGCGACGGCGCCCACGTCGACGAGGCCGCTCGCATCGTCATCGCGCTCGAGCCGCTCCTGTACACGCGAGATCCCTTCGGGCGATCGATGGCGATCTTGAACCAGGTCGCGCGCGGAGTCGATCGCGTGAAGGACCCGCTGCTCGCGGCGCGTGCGCTGATCGTGCGGGCCGCGATCCAGAGGGTCGCAGGCCACGTCGCCGACGCCGAAGAGGATCTTCGCCGCGCGACGGACCTCGTCGGAGGGCGGGACGCGGCGGCGATCCACGCGCGCATCGCGCACCTGCGCGGGAACCTCGCGCGCGACCAGCTCCGGGTGTGGGAGGCTCGCGAGCACTTCACCGCCGCGATCGATCGAGCGCGCGAGGCCGGCGACGCGCGCACGCTGGCGCAGGCGCTCGCGGATCGAGCCGCGGTCCGCTACGAAATCACCGAGGAAGATCCGGGCGCGGCCGAGGCGCTCGCCCTCGCGGTCGCCGCCGGCGATCTCCGCATGATCGCGACAGTCTCTGTCAACCGCGCGATCATGCGGTGGATCTTCGGCGCGACGGCGGCGGCGCAGGCCCACGCCGAAGCCGCTCTCTCCACGCTGCGGGAGGTGGGCGATCACGAGCTCGAGGGCGTGGCGCGCACGGTGCTCGGGACCAGCCTCGCGTGCGCCGGAGACGTGGCGCGCGCCGAGATCGAGCTCCGGGCGGCCGGGCAGATCGCGCGCACCCTCGGTCGACACTTCTTCCTCCCGATGGCGTTCTCGTTCCTGGGCATCCTCCTGCTCTGGCGCCCTGGGCGTCACAGCGACGCGCGCGACGCTGAGGAGCCTCGGGCTGCGCGGGCTCCTCGTCACCGAGCCGAGGGGATACCGGATCTCGCCGGGAGCGAACGTCGTCGAGGATCACTGCGACGCCGCTCCGTAGCGCGTCGCCGTGATCAGGGAGCGTGGCCGGCGCTGGGGGCGATGGCGCTCGACCCGCTCACGGCCTCGCCAACGCTACTTGCCCAGCTCTTCGGCGCCGAGCCGCATGCCCTGCCACTCGTATTTCGTACCGGCGTTATTCGCGAAATACCCGAGCTTGGCGCGCTCGGTGTACAGGCACGGTCGGGTGGTTTTGCCCTCCCAGTTGCAGCTCTGGCGGATCGCGGTGATGGGATATCCGTAGAGCTCGAGTCCCTTGTTGTTCTGGTAGATCGTGTTGAGCTGACTCCCCGGCTGGTTGGTGAACAGCGGGATGCAGGCCGTGGGGCGACGTATGGCGGGCGCGTCGTTGCAGTGCGCGATATCGCCGTCGAAGGCGTCGCTGAACGGGCTCCCCAGGTTGTCCCGCTTGAACGAGTCGATGCCGCTGAACGAGAGGCAAGCGCCGTACTTGCAGGGCGACGACGCGCTCCGGTTCATGTGCAGGCGCTCGAAGGTCTGGTAGCACTCGTCACCGATACAGTGCTCGGGCTCCAGCGGTCGACCGACGGCGTCCAGGCCAAAGTACTTGAACGACGCGCGGAAGCGCCCGTTCGGCCCGTCGCACATGTTCATCTGCGTGGCGGTGTCGAAGTCGCAATCGGCGGTGTCCCAGCGGTAGGGCTGGGTCAAGGCGGCCGCAAAGTCGTTGAGCACGTTCGGCCTCCGCGAGATGTCGTACTTCGCGTCGCCCTTGTTGTTGTCGTCGATGTACGGTGCCCATCGATAGATGGCGAGCGCGCGGATGCGCTGGTGCGAAGGATCCGAGTTCCACGAGTTGATCTCGGCGTAGGCCTTCTGGATCCAGTCGTTCGGGGTATCGTTCCAGCTCGGAGCCAGCTCTTGATCACTCTCGGTGATGTAGACCGGGAGCTGCTTCGCGACCGTCGGCGTGGCCGCGAGGATGTCCCGGTAGGTCAGGAACTGGTAGTGACGCTGCGTGCCGTTGGCCGGATTGGTCACGCAGCCGTGGGTCCAGTCCGGATCGTCGCACTGCACGTTGGCAGAATTCGAGTCGTGGGTGTACGCGTGGATGGCAAAGCCATCGGCGCCGATCTCGTACTCGTTGACCTTGAGGCGCTCGAGAATGTCGGTGTGATAGTTCACCCAGTCGTAGCCGGCCGGCGTCCCGGGGGCGCACGCGACCTCGCTGTTGACCGGGCCGGTGCCTTGAACGATGACCTGGTCGTGATCGTGGCCGGAAACGCCGCGGATCGCCGCGCGCACCTGCTTGAAGGCGCTCGCGTAGCGCGCGGCCGTGATCGGCTGGAGGTTCGCGAACGCGGTGCACTCGGTCTGTCCGCACGCCGGCCACTCGCGCGAGAAATTCGTCTCGTTGCCGATCAGCCAGATGTGCGCGCCGCTCGAATGGGCGACGAAATTCGCCGCGCGCTGCGCGAAATTGCCATACTCGGATTCGCACGGGAGCGCCCCGGGGTGGTAGTTCTTGCTGTCGTCGTTGTACCCGTTGTTCAACCGCACGATGACGCCGTAATGCTGGTCCGACGCCCAGCTGTAACTCTTGCCGCCGATATCGCCGGGGTTGTGGCCGATCTCCTCGGTGAACACGATCCAGCCGGGGTGGTTCGCTCCGCTCATGCGGCTCTCGCCGCCGGGCTCGTGCATGCCAAAGAGCCACGGCGACTCACCCGGAACATTGGAGAACGTGCTCGCCGTGATGCCCTCCGAGTCCACCGTCGTGCCGTCGGACGGCTCACCGAGGTTGCCTTGAGTCACGCACCCGGCGGCGAAAATCCCGCTCGCGATCACCAGCTTGAAGTCATTGAGATTCATCACGTCACCTCTGCTGCCCCACGGAGCTCGCCGGAGCCAGTCTCGTGCCGCATCCAGGCACAGCGACGATAGTCGGGTGTCCCTGCTCCACTCGCCAGTTAAATCAGCCCGCCGGGCGCGCGCGACGGAGCGATGGGGTGAATTAAGTTAAATCGGTGCCCGCGTCGGGCCCTCCGCCGCTCTTCACCTCGGGGGCTCAGTTACACTCTCACTCGCCGCCGAAGCATCCGCGGATCGCGGGGCCCGAGGCTCATCGCGAAGCGAACGAGCGACGGATCGACGCGGCGGCGGAGGAAGCTGGCGACCAGATCGGACGCGGGCATCGGAGCGAGGTAGCGCGCGGGGGCGAGAAGGCCAGCGTCGGACCTCGTGCGCCAGTTGCGGACGGTCATCGCGAAAGCGACAGGATGGTGCCCGTGGGAGGGTCGACCCAGTAAACGCCGCTCTCGTCCGCGACCATGGACGCGCCGAGCTGGATGCCTTCGGCGACAGTGACGACATCTCCATCGCCAAGCGCGGATGCGGCGCGGACATGTCCGGTGTTGGAATCGTCGAGAGCAGACCAGTAAACGCACGAGCCGCCGGCCGCAATCGCCTGTGCGCCGAGCTCTTCCGACGCTATGTGAATCGGAACATTCCCGCTCTTTGTGACCGAGAAGATGCCAGATCCGCTCGCGAAATAGAACCGATCTTCATACGCGTCGAAACCGCGGCCGAACCCACTGGTGGCTATCCACGTGACCAGCACCGGGCTACCTTCGAGCTTCGGAACCGCCAATACCCAGCCGCTGTGCTTCGCGTATGCGTAGACGTGCTCGTCGTCCACGGCGAGCGGGTAGGCCTCCAAATCGGAGCTCAGCGCGAGAGGCGAGCCTCCCTGCTTGGATTGGCTCTTGATGACGTCCGAACCCCAGTAGACACGGTCGCGATCTTCGCGGAGCCCGTGGATCAACTGGGGCGGCTCTACGAGCACCGTCAACGCGCCACTGGCCTTGTTTATCGCGAGGATCTGATTGTCGTCGTTGTCTTCTTTTCCGACGACCACATAGGCATTCACCGCGTCCACCGCGAGCTCTTCTGGGTGCTGGAGGCCGGA
>JANYGI010000231.1 GCA_025362495.1 Byssovorax sp.
CGTTTCTCGCCCTTCGCGCGCGAGCTCGCGTCGATTCCCTTGCTTCCCGACTGAGTCCGTGGTCCTCGCGGCGTGGTGTTGCATCAGCGCTTCACTCGATGGTGATCACGGGCCCTGCAGGTTGTCGACGTCAGTCCTAGAGAGCGTGTCCACCGGTGATCCGGAGGCGATGCGCGCATGTCTCGACCGCTTCGGAGGGCTCGTGTGGTCGCTCGCGCGGCGCCTGTCACCGAGCGCCTCGGACGCGGAGGACGCGGTGCAGGAGATCTTCGTCGACCTCTGGAAGAGCGCGGGGCGCTTCGATCCGGCGGTGGCGTCGGAGGCGACGTTCGTGGCGATGATCGCCCGTCGCCGGCTCCTCGATCGGCAGCGCCGCCGGCAGCGCCGCCCCGACACCGAGCCGCTCCCCGAGGTGCCTGAGGCCCAGAGCGACGACGCCGAGCCGCCTGCGGAGCGCGCCGCCGAGGCCACCCTCGCCGCGCGCGCCGTGGCCCAGCTCCGGCCGGAGCAACAGAAAGTGCTGCTGTTTGCGACGTACCATGGCCTCTCGCACGAGGAGATCGCCCGCGCCACCGGGATGCCCCTCGGCACGGTGAAGGCGCACGCGCGGCGCGGCTTGAGCAAGGTGCGCGAGCTCCTGAGCGACGCCCTGAGCGTCCCCGCCCGCAAGGAGGACGCGACATGATCGGTGAAGACGAACGATCACCATCGCGCCGCGAGGAGCTGCTGATCGATCGCGCCCTCGCGGGGCTCGATCCCGGCGAGGCGGCGGAGCTCCAGGCCTTGTTCGGCGACGGCGACGACGACGAGGCCTTCGATCGCGCCGCGGCGGCGATCGATCTCGGCTGCTTCGACGCGCCGAGCGATCCGCTCCCCGCGGCTCTGCGCGCGCGGATCGAGGCGTCGATGCCGCAGATGCTCGCGAGCCGCAGCGCCGCCGCGCCGGGGCCTCGCGCGAGCGACGCCGCCCCGCGCCCCCGCGCCCCCGCGCCGCCTCTGGCCGACGTGATCGTGGTCCCGATGGCTCGCGCTCGCGCCGTCGATCGAACCCGCTGGCTCGGCTGGCTGGCCGCTGCGGCGTGCCTCGCCCTCGCCCTCGCCGCGTGGCTCGCGCGGCCGGCGCCGCAAGCGCAGCAGGTCCCCGCGCCGCCGTCGGCGATCGTCCCGCCGCCGGCGCCCCCGCCTCCGCCGTCGATCCTCGCGCAGCGCGCGACCCTGCTCGCCACGGCCAAGGACGTCGTTCGCGTCGACTGGTCTGCCACCAAAGACACCTCGGCGACGGGCGCGTCCGGCGACGTGGTGTGGAGCAACGCCGAGCAGCGCGGCTACATGCGCTTTCGCGGCCTCGCGCCCAACGATCCTGCGCAGCGGCAATTCCAGCTCTGGATCTTCGACCGGAGCCAGGACGCGCGCTTCCCCATCGACGGCGGCGTGTTCGACGTCGACGCCTCCACGGGCGACGTGATCGTCCCGATTACCGCGAAGATCCGTGTCACGCAGCCCACCCTCTTCGCCGTGACGGTGGAGAAGCCCGGCGGCGTCGTGGTGTCGAAGCGCGAGCACATCGTGCTCACCGCCGCAGTGAGCGGTTGATAGCCGCGCCCCCGGGGCGAGCGCGCTCAATCCTTCGGCAGGCTGTCGAAGCCGATGTAGCCTCGCCCGGGCGAAGCGTCCTTGGCGTCGATGATCGCCTGGAGCTCGGGGATCTGCCGCTCCAGAAAGGCAATCTCGCGGGCCAAACGATCCTTCTTGCGGTCGCTGGCCTCGCCGGCCGCCTCGGCCTTTCGCGAAGCGATCGTCTTCACGAGCGGATCCATCGTCAGCTGGGCTTCCCAGGCGCGCGTACCGGGCTTGAACGCGGGGCCGCCGCCGCCCCCGAGCACCACGACCAGACCGACGATGATGGCGAGCACGACCACGACGGCGACCACGATCATGACCATGGCGCGAAGGTACACGACTTCGCGGCGGCTGAAACCGCCTCGTTTCGTGGTCAGTTCGCGGCGGTGCGGGGCCCGGCCTTGGCCTCGGCGGGGCTCGCCTCGTCGGGGCCGGGCAGGGGAGGGAGGCTGTCGGGATCGGTCCCCGGAGCGACCTTGAGGATCTCGAACGTCGGCGGGTACACGTCGGTGCTCACCTCGACGCGATCGCGGCCCATCGCCAGGTGAATCGTCCGCGTCTTGCGCACCGAGACACCACGGATGCCCTTCTGCTTCACGACGACGGCGCCTTCCTTCACGCCCGCGTCTTCTTCCACCTTGCGCTTGAACGACGCGGTGCCGACCGTCACCGTCTCGTAGTCGACCTTCGCCGGCTTCTCGCGGCCGAGGATCTCGAACGCGAGCGTGCCTCTGTCGACGACCGCGTGAATGACGACCGGGAAATCGTAGGGGTTGCGCAGCTTGAGATCGACGGTGGGGAAGACGACGGTCGCGTCGAGCCCGAGGTGGATATAGCCGCTCGGTCGCGAGTGATTGATGCGCTCGACGATGTCGAGCCCGCCGAAGAACGCCGCCGCGTGGAGCGTCCCGGAGACCTGGCACGTGCCCCCGCCGACGCCGTCGCGGAGCTCGCCCTTGTAGATCTCGGGGGCCAGCGCGAACCCGTTATCCAGGCTGCGGGCGCCGACATTGGCGTTGAACGACACCGTCTCTCCCGGCATCAACACCACACCATCCATGCCGCTCGCGGCCCGGCGGATGTTGCCGGCGCGGCCGATCTGGCCCTCGGAAAAGCGGGTCTCGAAGCGCGAGACGACCTGCGCGGTGTCGACGGCGAGCACCGCCTCGCGCGAGGCATGGGGCGCGATCTCGAAGGCGGGTACGGTGATCGATCCGGTGACGCCGCGAGCGAGGGCGCGATCGAGGGCCTCGGCGGCGGCGTAGACGTCGAGGTAGCGCCCCGGCGTGTGCTCGCTCGCGGTGTGGTGGACGAGATCGAGCTTCGCCGAGAGCGGCGGCGTGTCGTGCTCGTCCTTGAGGCGCTCGAGCTTTTCGGCGAGCGGCTCGATCGGAAAGGCCACGTGGACCGGAAAATCGGTGTGGCCGCGCCGCGCTTCGAGGGCCGCGTCGATGCGGGCGAAGAGCCCCGCTTCGTGCCCGACGGCCGCGAGGTGCGCGCCCAGCGCGCGGGTGTCGACGGTGCCGCCGAGATCGGCGAGCGAGGCCTCGACCAGCCGCTCTCCGCTCCAGGTGAACGTCACGCGCCGCGCGAGGGCTCGCTGCGCAGCGGCCTCGGCGACGGACTCGGCCGAGGCGCCGGGAGGGGCTTCCGCGCCGCCCACGAGCACCCCGCGGCAGAGCTCGCCGTCGCGCGGCAACAGCTCGCGCGAGCTCCAGATCGCGGCGCCGGTGGCGGCCCCGAGCAGCGCCGTCGCGGTGATCCAGCGCCAGGCGGCGATGGTCCGGCGGGGCGAGGCGTCGGGGTGCGTGGCTTGGCTCATGCGGTGGGGAACGCGCAAGAGCCGAGACTACATCCGCGCGCCCCGTCGTGTCGCTAGAGACCGATCGCGGTGCGGTACACCCAGCCGACGTTCGAGCCGGATTCGACCTTGTACCAGTCGTTCTGCTTCGCCAGGATCTTCACCTTGGTCCCGCGGACGAGGCGCCCGACCTTCTCTTTGCCCTTGGCCTCTTTGCGGAGAGACACCGAGTCGCTGGCGATCACGGCGTTGCCGGTGGCCTCGGTCTCGCTCGTGGTCGCGCCCGCGGCGGCGTCGCCGTCGCCGGCGTCGGCGCCCCCGGCGGCGTCACCGGGGTGCTTGCCCGGCTTGTAGAAGTTGAGCGCGTACGCCAGCGTGTAGCGCCGGTACTTGTGCGGGACCTCTTCGAGCGAGGCGTTGCCGAACTCGTGCGCGGCGCACTGGAGGATGCCATTGACGGTGGTCGACGGCATGCCGCTGACCTTCTTCGCCTTGGCGACCTGGATCTCTTTCTTCTCGAAATTGATCTCGAAGCCGATGGTCATCTTGCCTTCGAGGCCGAGCGCCGAGGGGCACTTGGACAGCTCTTTCAGGCGCGGGACGGCGATCGGATCGAAGAGCAGCTTCTCGCAGTCCTCGATCTTCTTGTCCTTCTTCTCGAAGCACTTGGTGATCTTGCCCGCGCCGACGACCACCAGCTCCTGGTTGGCCGGGGCCGCGGCGGGATCGCCGCTCCCCGCAGGCGCCGGGGCGACTGCCGCCGAGCCGGACGGGGCCGGCGCGCCCGAGGCCGCGGCGCGCGGAGCGGCCGAGCCCGCGGGGGACGCTGTCGCTTCGATCTGCGCCCGGAGATCCCCGGGGACGCTCGGGCCGATGCGGACGCCGGCGATCCGCGGCCATGCGATGCCAATCAGGAACCCCGCGAGGCCGATGGCGCCGACGCGCGACCACGCCGGGTGCTCGCTCCCGGGACGCGGAATCTCGACTGCAAGGGGGCGGTCTGTTTTGCCCATTCGGACCCCTGGCTAGCACGAAAGGGCGAGGGCGCGGAAATACTCCGTGAAAGCTCCGGTGCGCGCCGGGGCGATCCGGGGGCCTCCCGACGCGCGGTTTCCCGGCACGCCGACGTCGGCTCCGGCGTCGCGGCTCCATTGCGAGGCGCGGAGGTGATTTCATGGCTCCTGCGAATCGATGTGCCCACCCGGGCTGCCAGTGTACCGTCCCCGACGACCGAGCGGCCCGGGGCAACACCTACTGTTCCGACTATTGCGAGCGTCACGGCTCCGATCAAGCGCACAAGCCGCACGAGTGCGGATGCGGCCACGCGGCCTGCACGGCCTGACGAGATCCACCCGCAGCCCCCGAAAACCTGAGGAGCCGAGCCCAATTTATCTCTCCGAGGGCGGGAATCGGATACAAGGGAAGCAGGTGCTCCCTTTCCTGATCCTCCTGCAGGTGAGCGGGGTCGCGCCTCCGTCGGCGCCGATACCGCCTCTCCGCGCCGACTTCCACGTCGACGAGGAGCTCACCTATTCAGTCCGCCCTCCGCCTCCGCCGCCGCGGCCACGCGACCTCCCGGCGGGGTTCGGCCGCGTGCAGATCGGGCTCGGTCCACCGGGGTTTTCACCCGAGACGAGCCTGCTTCGACTCGAAGGGTACGGCGGAGCCAAGCTGTGGGTCGAGGTGGACGGCGGGTACATGATCGGCCCGCTCGGTCACCACCTCGGGGGCGCCGTCTGGGGTGGAGTCGGGCGCTGGTTCAGCCCCGGGGGCGGCTCGACGCCGGCGTTCACCGAATTCGAGTATTTCGCCGGCGTCGAGGCGCCGATTCGCTTCGGCACGCGCACCCTCGGCGTCCTCGCCGCCCCGCGGATCGGCGTCGCCAATGGCAGCTTCGATCTCGGCGGCACCAGCCTGTCCCGCCCGGCGCTCGTAGGCGGAGGGCAGGTGAGCGCGATCTCGTCGCGCTACCATCTCAGCCTCTCCGCCAGCTACCTGACGGCGCGAGTCCCCACGCTCGGTCCGATCGCGCCGACTCACGATCTCGGTGGCCTGTTCTTCTCGCTGGGAGCGATCTTCGATGATGGCTGACGCCCGGACAGGGTATCTCGCGCTCGTGGTCGTCGCGGTCGGCCTCGCGGGCTGCGCCGGGCCGGAGAGCGCGCGGGCGATCGACCGCATTTGCAAGACGATCGTGACCGGCGGGCCGGCCTGCGAGCTCGACGGCGCGGGCCTCCAGACGCCCGGGCCCACCGACGATTCGGTCGGCTTCACGCTCGACGACGCGCGACTCGTCGTTCACCTCGCCGCGGTCCCGGAGGTGCGTGGAGCAGGCCTCTTCGATATTTCGCTCCTCACCGGCGCGAGGCAACCCGACATGCAGCTCGACACGGCGCTCACCTGGGGCTCGTGCGGCGCGCGCTGCCCGACGGATCCGTCGGCCACCGTCCGGACGCTGCCGGACGAGCTTGGCTGGGTGACCGTGGCCTCGGCACTGCACCGGAGCGCCGCCGACGCGAATGTGCCTTACGACGCCAAGGTGGTCTTCACCGGATTCGACGCCTTCGTCGTCGATCTGCGCGTGACGCCGACCCCGTGATTGCCACTCTCCTCGGCCCTCGGGCCATCGCTCAACCGAGGTAGCGATCGAGCTCGGTCAGATCCTCGATCTCGCCTTCGCCTGCGGCGCGCGAGCCCCGTCGCAGCAGGAGCGCGCGCATCCCGACCCGCGCTGCGCCCGCGACGTGCTCGGGGCGGTTGTCGATGAAGAGGCAGGAGGCCGGATCGACGTCGAGCGCGGCGGCGATGGCGCGGTAGGCCTCCGGAGCCGGCTTGGCGACGCCGATCATCGCCGCGGAGAGCGCGGCGTCCACGAGATCCCCGAGGCCGATCGCCGCGAGCGAGCCCGGGAGATCGAGCAGCGTGAAGTTCGACAGGACACCGGTGCGGAGGTGGCGGGCCCGCGCGCGCTCGAGCGCGCCGCGCGCGTCCAGATAAGGCGAAAGCGCCGCGCGCGGATCGAAGCGCGCGAGGCCCACGCGGGCCGCGTCGTCGAGGCCGAGCTCGGCGCCGAGCTCGCCGGTGAACCGCGCGAAGAAGGCGCGCTCGCCGGGGCCATCGAGCGGGGGCGCGACGCGCTCGGCGAAGGCGCGGAGCCGGCGCCCGAGCTCGTCGAGGCCGAAGGGCAGGACGGATCCGAGCGCGGCGCGCGCGCGGTCGAGATCGAAGTCCGCCAGCACGCCGTCGCGATCGAAGATGACGGCCTTCAGCATGGCGTCTCCTCGGGCGCGGGCGCGGCCGACGCCTGCCGGATCGGATCCTCGGCGCCGAGCTCCACGCCGCACCGGCGCAGCCGATCCGCGAAGGTGCCGGTCATCTCTCGCATGATCCCGCGGAGCCCCGGAGGGGTCGCGGAGACGCACGCGCCGCAGCTCGCCAGCACCCGCTCCACCATGGCCGGCACGGCGAGCTCGAGCATCGCCTCGCGGAGCGGGCGGTACTGCTCGGCGAGCCGCGCGCCGAGCCGGGCGCGCTCGCGCGGCTGCTCCGCGAGCGAGGCGTTCCCGAGGGCCCGCGACGTCTTCCAGAGCGCGTCGAGATCGATGAGCAGCGCCGGCCGGCAGCGGAGCGCGAGCAGGAGCGGCATGGTGATCATGCCCATCACCACGTCGTCGTTCTCTCCGGCGGCGTCGCGCGGCTCGAGGAGGTTCACGAGATCGTCGACGTCCTGGAAGACGTGGCCGAACGCCTCGGTCGCGTCCTCGGAGAGCGAGGCCCGGTCGCTGAGGATCAGCGCGGTGTTGAGGGCGAAGGCGGCGCCCACGGCGCTCTGCCGGTAGCGGTGCTCGAGCCATCGATCGAAGACCTCGGGCGGCGGGTAGAGGTTCTGGCGCTCCCAGAGCTCGTTGGCGAAGAGCTCGACGAAGAAGCGCATGGTGTGATCGAAGACGCGGATGTCGACGCGCCGGGCGCGCTCGGCGACCATGGCCATCAACGCGCCCGCGAACGGGGTGGCGCTGCCCTCGCCGAACCGCGCCGGGAACGTCGGCCGGCCCGATCGGGCGAGCGTCCGATCCACGGTGTCGTCGGCGATGGCGACGAGCTCCATCGCGAGCATGATCACCGGCAGGCAGCGGCGGTGCGCGGGCGTGATCCCGCCCATGGACTCGGCGGTGGCCAGGAACAGGAGCGGCAGCAGCAGGAACGACGGCTGCGGGTTGTCCTGCACAACGTAGTCGAGATAGAGGCGCAGCTCGCCGGGCACGGTGATCTGTTGCAGCGCGCGGCGCGCGTCCTCGAGCAGAGGCTCGTAGGAGCCGCGCACGCGGCCGAAGATGCCCTGGAAGAGCCGCGGGTACTCGAGCGGGGCGAGCTCAGACATGCGCCGGGGCCTCGGCCCACGTGCCGCGCAGCGCCGGCACCACGTCGCCCACGGCGCCGACGACGCGGCAGAGATCGCGCGAGGCGGCGTAGGCGAAGCCGTGATCGGTCAAGGCGTCGAAGAGGCCGACGAGGTGGGTGAAGAAGCCCTCGATGTCGACGAGCACGATCGGCTTCGCATGGGCCTTGAGCTGCTTCATGTTGATGGTCTCGAGCGCCTCGTCGAGCGTGCCGAAGCCACCCGGGAGCACCACGAACGCGTCGGCGCGATCGGCCATCAGGCGCTTGCGCTCGTGCAGCCCGTCGGACCACACGAGCTCGGTGAGGCCCAGGTGCTCGACCTCGTAGCGCGCGAGCTGCTTCGGCATCACGCCGACGACGCGCCCGCCGCTCGCGAGGGCCGCGTCGGCCACGCGCCCCATCAAGCCGACGCGCGCGCCGCCGTAGACGATCGAGAACCCCTCCTCGGCGAGAGCAGAGCCCAGCGCGGCGGCGGCCTCCGCGTGCTCGGGGCGCGAACCATCGGCGGAGCCACAGTAGACGCAAACGTATTTCGACATGGCCTTCTCCGGGCCAGCGCGCTGCGCCGGCGACGCGCACCATCGCGCCTCGCCGCGAGTCGCGACAGCGGGTCATTTGACGGCAGCCCCGCGCGCGCATGGATACTTTGACGGCGAGCCGGTAGCCTCACGGGCGGGGTGGAGAGAGCGTCGGCGATGGCAGCGCGCACCCGCGGTTCGAAGGTGATGAAGCACGAGGCGGTGAGCGCCGCGCCCGCGCCGGTGGGCCTCCGCGTGACCCGGCTCGTCGTCGGCGACGAGGAGCTCGCGGTGCTGAGCTTCCCCTGCTTGCCGGCGGCGATCGCGGCGCTCGGGGCGCTCTCACCCGGCGAGCGCGAGGTGGCCGAGCTGGTCCTCGCGGGGCTCACCAACGCCGAGATCGCGCGGCTGCGCGGGCGATCCCTGGGGACGGTGTGCAAGCAGATCGACGCGGTCTACGGCAAGCTCGGCGTGCGCGGTCGGCGCGAGCTGGCCGCGCCTGGCCCATGACTATCTGGAACGACTCCTCTCGTTCCCGGAAGCCGAGCGCGGCCATCTCATGATCCCTGCTTCGCCGCCGGCGACAGCGTGTGAGCATCGCGCGCCAGGAGCCATCGGCCGTCGGGCTGCTCGCGGTACACCGTGATCCGGTATCCGGCGAGCTCCATCGCTTCTCCGTCGGCGCGCGGGCGCACCGATAACGAGTCTCGCGCCCGCGTGTAGGCCACTTCGCCGACGACCACGACCTCTTCCAGCTCGCTGACGCAATGGATCCGGGAGTGCTGGTGGGCGGCCGAGAAGCCGGAGCGAAATTCGTCGCGGCCGTGAGGTGCCAGGCCCGGGCTGAGGAACACGACGTCGTACGCCATCAGCGTGAGCAAGCGGGCCAGATCGCCGGCGTTGACGGCGTCGATCCAGGTTGAATGCAGCGCGCGGATGGCTTGTTCGTCAGGTCCCATCGAAAACCTTCACCGGCACGGGGTCAATCGACAGGCAACCCTCGAATCGGCCTTCCCGTCGAGACGGCGAGGGGACACTCTCCGTCCTCCGGCTGTCAAGCGCATACGCGACGAGGTCGTCTCTCCGCCGCGCGCCCCCGATCTGGAGTAGTCTCTCGCCCCCCATGGCGCTGCCCTCCCACCGAATGGATTTCGTGATCGCCCTCTCTCATGTCGATCGCGGCCTGGAAGCCTCCGAGAAGGTCGCCGTCGCGCGGCACCCGTCCGAGTCTGCCGAGCACGTCGTCCTCCGCGTCATCTCGTATTGCCTCTTCCACGAAGAGGGCCTGGCGTTCGGTCCGGGCCTCGCCGACGCCGAGGGCTCCGATCTCTGGACCCGCGATCCGGGGGGCCGCACCACGACGTGGGTCGAGTGCGGGACGGCGTCGTTCGAGAAGCTCAAGAAGGTCGTCCAGCACAACACGGGCGTCGCCGTTCACGCCGTCTTCTCCGACGCGCGCCGCCGCGATGAATTGCTGGAGACGGCGCGTGATCCCGCGGCTCGCGCCGGCAAGGTCGCGAGCTCGATCGAGGTGTGGAAGATCGATCCGGCCCTCGTCGCCGCGCTGGCCGAGAACCAGGAGCGACGTCAGAAGTGGTCGGTCACCATCGTCGGCGATCACCTCTACATCGAGGCCGACGGCGTGGCCCGCGACGGCGCCCTCGAGCGCTCGCAGCTCGTCCCCGAGTGATCGAAATAGCCTTGAATCCGGCGCCATTTCAGCGAACAGAGATGGCCAGTCTCACGGCATCCGACGGGCCTTGAGCCGCGCCAGCTCCTCGTCGGTGTCGTCGTCCTCCGTCTCGCCCGCCACCCGCAGGCGCGGACCCTCTATCCCCGGGATCCGCGCTCGCGGCGCCGCCGTGGTGGCCGGCACGACTGGCCTTCTCGTCAGCAGGCGAGCGGCGATGATCCCGCCGAGGAGGCCAAAGAGGTGCCCTTGCCACGAGACGCCGATCGCGCCCGGTACGACGCCGTGCAGCGCGCCGCCGTAGAGAAAGAACGTCACCACGCTGCCGACGATGGGCCAGAATCGGCGCTCGAAGATGCCGCGGAAGAGCAGGTATCCCAGGTAGCCGAAGATGAGAATGCTCGCTCCGACGGTGACCGTCATCGCCGGGGCGATGAGCCAGACCCCGAGTCCGCCGACGAGCCCCGAGAGGACGCTGACGGTGACGAGGTCGCGCTTCTGGCGGAGCATCACGAACCAGCCGAGCACGCCGAGCGGTATCGTGTTGGCGATGAGGTGAGCGAAATTGGCGTGAATGAACGGCGCGAAGAGGATGCCCCAGAGGCCCGCGAACGATCGCGGCACGATGCCGAGACTGGCGAGCCCACCCTGGAAAATCACGGTGTTGATGATCTGGATGATCCAGAGCAAGCCGACGAACCCGCCGAGGATCTTCGCGTGAGATTTGGCCTCGACGACCAGCGCGCTCGCGCCCCCGGCGCCCTCGTTCGGCAGCTTTTTCACCGCGGAAGTATGGGGCGGGCTCGTCGCGGCCGCCAGCGCGGGCTTGCCCGACGTTGCATTCCTTCGTACTTCGCTCACGAGGGCTCCGGCCTCAACCAATCTCGGGTCGCGTTGTGGTAGACAGAGCCGTGATCGTCGAACACGCGTCGCAGCGCGCCGAGCTCCGGAGCGGCGAGATCCTCGTCCTGCACCTCTCGGGCGTGCTCAAGTCCGATGATCTCCGCGGCCTCCTCGAGCGAGTGCGGTCGCGAATCACCGGCGTCAGCGCGCTCGACGTGCTCTTCGACATGAGCGCGCTGCAGATGCTCCCCGGGGACACGCGGCGGCGCCTCACCGACGAGATCCGCGCGCTGCCGCTGCGCGCGGCGGCCTTCGTCGGAGGCGATTTCGCGCTCCGGATCATCGGCACCGTGGTGATGCGGATGCTCGACGCCGAGCGCGCCGAGCCGCGCCCGGTCCGCTTCTTCGACGACGAGGGCGAGGCCCTGGCCTGGTTCGCGCAGCTGCGCGACGCGGGCAAGCCGCCGACGCCGGATCCGACGGCCACAGTCGGCGTCTCGCGGAGCCGGATCGACAAGCTGATCCTCGCGCTCTCGTGCGCCTCGTTCGATCTGTTCGACGTCCCCGAGGCCGAGATCGCCGTCGAGGCCGAGGACGACTTCGGCCTGCTCGAAGGCGTCTTTCAGCTCTTCATCGACGAGCTCTCGGTCACCAAGATCATGCTCGGCCAGTCGCTCGCGGCGGCCGAGGCCGCGCGCGACGAGCTCGAGCAGCGCCTCGGGACCATCGAGGAGCAGCGGCTCACCATCGCTGAGCTGTCGATCCCGATCATCGACGCGTGGGACGGCGTGCTGACGCTGCCGGTCGTCGGGGCGATTGACACCCAGCGGGCCGCCGACATGACCGATCAGCTCCTCCTCCGCGTCGCCGAGACGCGGGCGCACTCGGTGATCCTCGATCTCACCGGCGTCGAGGTCATCGACACCGGCTCCGCCGCGCACCTCGTCCGGCTGATCCGCGCGACGGGCCTGCTCGGCGCGCGCTGCGTGCTCACGGGCATTGGCCCGCAGGTGGCCCGCACCATGGCGTCGCTCGGGCTCGATCTCGGCGGCGTCCGCACCCTGCGCAACCTCAAGGACGGCCTCCGGCTCTGCATCCGCGAGTCGGATCCGCGCCTCGGCCGCGGCTCGTGAGCGCGCTCCCCAATTCGATTCCTTCGAGCAATAGAGAGGTCAATGGATGTACCTTCATCGACATGACGAGTCCGGCAGACTCGCCGTCTGGCTGTTCGACAAGTCCTCCTCGAAGGAGTGGGACGAGCACTTCGAACACCTGAAGGCGCTCTCGGGGTGGTCCGCGAAGGGCGGCCCGCGCGCCGCCGCCGTGCTCATCGCCGGGAGCTTCGCCCGGCCCGACTCCCACCACCGCGTCGAGCTCGCGCGCCTGACGGAGGCGCCTGGCTACGATCCTTACGTGGCCTTCGTGATGCCGAACCTGGCTGTTCGAAGCGTCCTGACGATGATGGGCTGGGTGCAGAAGGCGCCGAAATACGAGATGAGCTTCGTCGCGAGCACCGCCGACGCGCTGACCTGGCTCGACACGCGGCGCCGCGATGCCCGCATCGGCCTCCAGGCCATGATCGACGCCGTCCTCGAAGAGCAACGCCAGGTCACGAGCGCCTGAATCAGGCTGCAGATAATCCGGCCCGCTCATGCCGAGCTGCAACCCGCGCAAAACAACCATTGCGGTCCGGGGTATGGGGGGCCCCGGCGGGCTTTGCCCGACGGGGGGGGGAAAGGGCGCGAGCCCTTTCCTGGGACAAAACGCGCGAGCCCTTTCCTGGGACAAAACGCGCGAGCCCTTTCCTGGGACAAACTGCGCGAGCCCTTTCCTGGGACAAACTGCGCGAGCCCTTTCCCGGGACCCAGGTGGGCGGATGTGCCGCGGTGGAGCCTTTGAGTGTGGCGCAACCACTCGATTCCATTGAATGTCGTGGCGTCGTTGCAATGAAAATTCGCGCGTGATAGCGATTGATGATTGCCCGATTATTCGCTGAGGGTCCCCCCAGCGAGGAGGTCATCGTCGATGATTCGTAGGCGCGTCGCTTCTCTCTTGCTCTGCGCGGCTGGATTGCTTTCGTTCCTGGCGACCTCGGGGGTATCCCGGGCCGATCCTCAGGGAAAGCAGCACGATCACGATGACGACGACGATGACGACGCCGTTCGCGCCGACCGACTCTCGTTCCCGGTGACCCTGTCGGACGGCCATGCGTACACGGTGGTCGGGTATCTCTATCACCAGGGCAAGAAGGTCCACAATCGCGCGCTCCAGGTCCTCGTGCACGGCGCCACGTACGACCACGAGTACTGGGACATCCCGTCGATTGACGGCCACGAGTACTCGTACGCTCGGTACATGGCCGATCAGGGCTACAACGTCCTCGCGCTCGATTTGCCGGGCGCCGGCGAGAGCAGCAAGCCCGACGGGGATTTCTTCGGCCTCGACGAGGCCGCGTCGAGCCTCCACCAGGTCGTCTCGAGCCTCCGCACCCATTCGAACCCGGCTGGCCGCGGCTTCGGCACGATCGCGCTCGTGGGCCACTCCAACGGCTCCGTCACGGCGATCTACACGCAAGCCACCTACGCCGACGCCGACGCGCTCGTCACCACCGGCTGGGTGCACGGCTGCCGCGGTCTGCCGGTCGATCCGACGGATCCGCTCCTGGGCGCCGCGCTGGCGTTTCCCTACGTCGCGCTGCCCGGGTTCGTGCGAGCTCCGCTCTTCTACTACGCGCCCTTCGCTGATCCGAACGTCATCGCCTACGACAACGCGAACATGGCCAACGCGATGCCCCGGCACCAGTTCCTGGACTTGCTCAGCGTCCATGGCGACATCGCCGCGCGCTGCGCCAGCGGGACGGCGACGACGCTCACCCGCTCGCAGCTCGTGACGGCGCCCGTGCTGGTGCAAGCTGGCCAGTTCGATCTGGCGATCGCCCCGGCGGGGATCATCAACAACGCTCCGACGGAGAAGAGCTTCTTTGCCGCGTCGCCCAGCGTGACGGTCCAGGTCCTGCCGAACATCGGCCACGCCTTCAACGGGCACACGACGAATCACCAGGGGTGGACGCAGATCGACGGATGGCTCCGCCATACGCTCGGTCATCCCTGAGCACAGCGACTCGCTACCTGGGCTCGAGCGCCTCGAAGAGCGCTCGGGCCTTGCCCTGCGCGACAGCCCACGTCGCCGCTACCCCCTCTCGACGCACGTAGACGACGCGGCCGCCCTGGAACGTGTCCTCGGCCCCGAAGCGCAGGCGCACCGGAGGGACCTTGTCGCGCGTGCCGACGCCCGCGCGCTCGACCAGCACGTCGAGGCGGGGCTTATCGAAGCCTTGCGCCTTCTCGGCGGGGCCGATCGACACCGCTCCTTCGGCGGTGAGCTCGGCGAGGGCGTCGCGGATCGTCGCCGCGCGGGCGCTCGCGGCGGCGTCGCGGGGCAGGCCGGCGATGGTGAGCGCGTCGCCGATCCGCTCGATCACGAGGTGCTTGCCGGCTTCGCTGGTGAGCGTCGCGCGGGTGATCGTCTCGGGGGCGATCGCCGTCGTGGTGCGATCGAGGAGCCAGCGATCCGCGGCCTCTTCCAGCGTCCGCGGCGCGATGAACACCGCGCCGTCGTCGCCCGCGCGCGCGAACGAGCCGGCGCCCGCGGGGGATCCCAGCGCGACGCGGAGCGAGCGAGGCGCGCCGCCGTCGCTGTCCGCGTCGAGCTGCGCCTCGATCGTCAAGCGAGGCTTTTCGAGGCCGTAGCTGCCGGTATTCGGGCCGATCCAGCGGTCGACGGAGAGCGAGCTCAGCGCCGACGCGACCTCGCTCGCGAGGACGCTGTCGGCGACGAGGCCCTCGCCGCGCGGCTCCTGCAGCGCGAAGTTGCCGTTCTCGTCGCGCACGAAGCGCTGCACGCGCCCGCCGGCCTCGACGCGGAGCGCGTGGACGCTGCCGAGCGCCTCGTCGAAGAGCTTGCGCGAGCGCAGCGCGGCGACGTCGGGCAGCAGCGCCTCGGCGCGATCGCGCGGGACGAAGAGCACCGCGCCGTCCTCGCTCCGGCGCACCGGCACGAGGCCGCCTTGCTCGGGGAATAGCTCGAGCGTCTCCACCCGCTCCGCGTCGCCGCCGTCGACGCTCGCCGTCGGGATCAGCGAGACGACGCGGACCGTGGTGCGCGGCGCGCCGGCGAGATCGCGCGGCGCGAACCCGTCGCCCTCGACGGCGAGGAGCGCTTCAAGAAAGGCGCGGCCCGCGTCGGCGTCGACGCTGCGATCTTCGGGCGCGCGCAGGTGCCACTGTGGCCCGCTGCGCGCGAGCTCGACCGTGCGATCGGCGGAGGTGATCTTCACCTCGGTCACCTGATCGGCCGAGGCCCCGACGAGGTGGTGATCGACGAGCGTATCGACGGGCACGAGGAGATCGTCGACGAGGCCCGCGGCGACGCACGCGGCGGCGCGATCGGGCTGCGTCCGCACGGCGACGACGTCGTCGGGGTGGCCGGGGCAGGGGCCGCCGAGCTCGAGCGAGGCCGGGCCGCGCGCGGCGTCGCGGGGCGAGAGGCGCACGGTCACGCGCCGCGCGAGCGCCTTCTCGCCCGCGCCCTGATCGAGGTACGCGTCGGCGTCGAGCGCGCCGAGCGTGCCCCAGATCTTCTCCATCGCGGCGGCGGCGACGCGCGCCTTGCCCTGCGGCGCCGGGCCGTCGAGGAGGAAGCCCGCGCCGTGGCCCGTGCCCGCCGCGTCGACGCGGGTGAAGCTCCGCGTGGCGCCACCTTGCTCGACGATCTGCAGGCTCGTCACGTCGCCCTCCGCATACGGCACGAGCGCGCGCGAGCGGAGCGAAGCGGGATCGGTCTCGAGCGCGGCGGCGAGCTCGCGGGTGATCACCGCGACGCCGCGCCCCTCGACCTCGGCGTAGTGGCTGCCCTCGGGCGAGGGCGCCGGGCCGCCGACGCGGAGCTTCAGCGTGAGCCGACCCATGACGATCGTGACGGCGATCCGCCCTGGATCCAGGCCGAACGCGCGCTGATCGACGGCGTCCTTCGCGACCCAGCGCTCGGCCGTGCCCATCTCGAGCGCGCTCACCAGCTGATCGGCCGCGCGCTCGTCGGCCGCGTGGCGCTGGCCGTCGATCTCGACCTGCCACGCGCGCTGCCCGGCGTCGTCGAGCCCGCCGCGAAACAGCCGCGCGGTCTTGCCGTCGACGGTGATCGTCAGCTCGGCGAGATCGTCGGGGCGGTACGCTTCGAAGAGGTTCTTCTTCCGCGACTCGGCCTCGCCGGTCGTGACGCGATCGCGATCCATCACCAGCACGCCCACGCCGGCCGCTACCGCGAGCACGGTGAGAGCGATGGTCGTCGCGTGCTTCGCGACCTTCATTTGGCGCTCTTCTTCGACTTTTTTTTCGCGCTCTTGCGCTCCGGCACCTCGCGCGCGGGAGCCTCGCTCTCCGGCGTCGGGCCGCGGCGCTCCGTCCCGCGGCGGCGCAGGTACACGGCCATCCCGAGCATCACCGTCGCGAGCGGGATGTAGATCACCACGTAGCGAAACGTCGACGCGAGCCACGCGTCGCTCACGTGGAGGCCGGCGGTGAACGTGGGCTTCTCGGGGATGTCGAGGAGCTGCGGGCGCGCCGTCAGCCACGCGACGGCGCTGCCCACGAAGAGCGATCCGCCGCGCAGCTCTTCGGACTGCCAGTTGGCGCCCCAGAGCGTGCTCGCCGAGCCGATGACAACGAGGCGGCCGCCGTGCGGCAGGCTCGATCCAGCCGGCTTCGGCAGCTCCGACGCGAAGGCCATCGTCAGCGGCCCCTTGCGATCGGCCGGGCCGGCGACGGGCGGCGTGCGGCTCTTCGACCACGCGAAGAAGTCGACCATGCCGAAGGCCTGATCGCTCGTGACGAGCAGCGGCGTCGGCGCCGCGGCGCCCGCGCCCGTCGCCGTGAGCGAGCTGCCCAGCGTGACGACGACGGCGACGCCGCGATCGGCGACCTTGAGCAGCGCCTCGGTGACGGGGTGCGTGCGCGCCTGCGCGATGAACGACTCGCCGTAGCCCTGGGCCATGCGGAGGCGCGGATCGAGCTCGAAGACGAAGTCGTCGGTCGAGGCCACGCCGAAGCGCGCCAGCAGATCGCCCAGGCCGCGGTTCTTCGTGCGCTCGCGCTCGGCGTCGAGCTCGGGCCCGATCGCCAGGAGCAGGCTGCCGCCCTGATCGGCGTAGTCGATGAAGCGCTTGACCTCGACGGCGGGGATCTTCTCGGTCGGTCCGGCGATGATCACCACGCGGCAGGCGGCGAGCGGCTCGTCCGCGGACGCGTCGACGACCTCGAAGTTGTTCTTGATCAGGCTCTCGCGAAAGGGGCCGAGGCCGCCCGCGCCCGGGCCGGCGCCGGCGGCGACCGAGCCCTCGCCGTGGCCGACGGCGAAGCACGCGCGCGGCCGCTCGTTGCTGAGCGAGGCGCGGATCGCCGAGGTGAGGGCCTGCTCGATCCGCGGGCGGCGGCGGAGCTCGTCGTCCTCGTCGAGCTGGACGAGATCGCGCGTGGTGATGAAGTGGGGGACGTCGCCGCGCGCCACGACGATGGCCGCGTCGGTGACGATCTTGCCGTCCTCGCTCTTGCCCGCGACGATGCCGAAGCGCTGCTGCACGGCAAGGAACTCGGCCGCGCGCCGATCGGGATCGACGAACTGGACGTCGAGCCGCGTGGTCTCGCCGCGGTAGGCCTCGAGCAGGTGGCGCACCGCGAGCGCGAGCGGATCGCCCTCGGAGAGCAGCACGTAAATGTGGATCGGCTCTTCCAGCCCGTGCAGCGTCTGGGTGGTGGCATCGCTGAGGGTGTAGAGGCCGCCGCGCGTCCAGTCCCAGCGCCGGTAGTGGCGCGAGGCAAGCACGTTCACCAGCAGCGCCAGCACCATCGCCGCGACGACGCCGACGCTCGCCGAGAGCTTGGTCGCGGCCGTGGTCCCGGTGGGGACGGGCTCGCGATCATGATCATGATCACGATCGCGATCCGCAGGCGATTTCTCGGGTGATTCGCTCACCCCCACCTCCAGGCGTCGACGGTGCGCACCGTGGTGAAGAGCGGTACGGCGACCAGCGTCGCGTCGAGGACGAGGCGGCGCAGATCGACGATCCCGGCCGAGAAATCCGCCATGTGGGCCCACGGCGAGATGTACGAGCAGATGGCGCGCGCCGGGCCGTCTTCGAAGGCGAACTCGCCCAGGCCGACGGTGAAGATCGCCAGGAGCATCATCGCCGAGAGCATCGCTGCGGCGAGCTGGCTCTCGGTCATCGCGCTGCTCATCGTGCCGAGCGCGAGGTAGCCGGCGCCGAGGCCGAAGATGCCGAGGTAGCTCGATCCGACGGCCCACCAGTCGACATCGCCGGTGCGCGCGAGGAGCGCGATGTAGAGCACCGTCGGCGCCCACATCACGACGAAGGTGGTGAGCGCCGCTCCGTACTTGGCGAGCACGACGCCCGTCGTCCCCACGGGCGCGGTCAGCAGCGCCTCGATCGTCCCGCTGCGGCGCTCCTCGGCGAAGACGCGCATCGTCAGCATCGGGCAGACGAACAGCAGCGGCAGGTAGAGCAGCATCGTCTTGCCGAAGAAGGCCGGGATCGGCCCCCCTTCGGTGAGATCTGCCGGCCCCGCGAACTGCGTGACGAGGATGGCGAAGTGGATGCCCTGGACCACGAGGAACGCGGTGATCAGCACCCACGCCAGCGGCGTGACGAAGAGCGCGAAGAGCTCGCGCTTGTAGATGGCCCAGAAGCCCTTCACGCCGGCTCTCGCGCGCTCGCGGCGTCCGCGCGCGTGTCGGTGAGCTCGGTGAAGACCTGCTCGAGCGAGGCCCCGTGCGAGGCGACCTCGCGCACGCCGACGCCCGCTCCGACCAGCGCGGCGACGAGGGCCTCGGTGATCGCCGCGCCGTCGCCGTCGGCCGCGAAGTCGACCGTGAGCGCGACGCCTCCGGTGGTCGCGGGCTCGGCCGAGGCGCTGTTCACGCCGGCGACGCTGGTGGCGATCGCGACGATCGCGGCGCGCTCGCCGCGGGCGACGATCCGCGCGCTCGGGGCGCGGCTGCGGGCCCGGAGCGCTTCGATCGATCCCTCGGCGACGAGGCGGCCTCCGGCGATCACGAGGGCGCGCTCGCAGGTGGCCTCGACCTCGGGGAGGATGTGCGTCGACAGGAACACGGTGTGCTCGCCGCCGAGGCCGCGGATCAGCTCGCGCACCTCGCGGATCTGGTTGGGATCGAGGCCCGCCGTGGGCTCGTCGAGGATCAAGAGCGGCGGCGACCCCAGCAGCGCATCGGCGAGCCCGACGCGCTGGCGGTAGCCCTTCGAGAGGTGGCCGATCATCACGCGCTCGACGTCCTCGATCCGGGCTTGCGACAGCGCCTTGGCGACCGCGGCGCGGCGCTTGGCCCGGGGGATGAGCTTGAGCTCGGCGCGGAACATCAGGTACTCGCCCGATCGCATCTCGGGGTAGAGCGGCGAGAGCTCGGGCATGTAGCCGATCTGCGCGCGCGCCCGCTGCGGCTCCTCGGCGATGTCGTGGCCAGCGATGCGGACGCGCCCGGCCGAGGCCCCGAGGAACCCGGCGAGGATCCGGAGCGTGGTGCTCTTGCCGGCGCCGTTCGGCCCGAGGAAGCCGACGATCTCGCCCCTGTCGACGTGGAACGAGAGATCGTCCACCGCCTTCTGCGCGCCGCGCGCGCCGCGGCCGCCCTGGAAGACGCCGTACGACTTGGAAAGATGCGAAACCTCGATCATCGTCTCGGGCCGCGCCGGGTGTAGCCCATCCCGGCGCCCGAGGTAACCGCGACCGCGAGGGAGCGGCCTCCGGGGCACGCGCTCGCCAAAACATGGCCCCCTCCGCCCGGCTCTGGTAGACCCGCGCCCAAGAAGGCGATGGATCAGACTCTTCTCCGCTCGTACTTCGCGACCGTGTACGAGTTTCCCACGAACTCCGGCACGCTTCGCGCCTCCCTCGACGGCGAGATCGTTCAGGACCACTCGGCCCTGCCCGAACTGCTCACGAGGAGGTTCGCTGTGCTCACTGCCTACAACCCGCGGAGCATGCTGCTCCCACGCCGGGTGAACGAGCAACGGCACTTCGTTTTACGGGATCTGCTCATTCTCGGCTGCTACCGGGTCGAGCCCTGCGTGGGCTCGGAGAGCGAGCCCGAGGGCGTGTGGCGCGAGCCGGCGTACCTCGTCCACAGCATGGATCGCGAAGAGGCAATCTCGTTCGGCCGGGTTTTCCGGCAAAATACGATCCTCTACGCGCAGAACGGGCGGCCCGAGCTGATCATCACCGATCCGACGGCCGACGACATCGGGCGCACTTTCCAGGGCAACTGGCGGGTGCGGAGCTGAACCGGGGAGCGTCATGCACCACGTCGCATCGCTGAAGCGCGCTGTCCTCGGGCTCGGTATCCTCGTCGGCGCAGCGGCGCTCGCGGGCTGCGCGCAGAAGCGCGTCGCCGAGTGCAACGCGCTCATTCTGGTGATCAACACCGGGGTGCAGGGCCTCGAGAAGACGCCGAAGACCGAGACCGATCCCACCGGCGTCAGCGATCTCAAGGCCATGGCCGAGCGCATGGACAAGGTCGCCGCCGAGACGGCCGGCGTGCCGGTGACGCTGCCCGAGGTGAAGAAGCTGGCGTCCGAGTACCAGAAGATGGCGAAGGACATCGCGAAGGCCGAGCGCGAGCTCGCGACCGCCGCCGAGTCGCGCGACGCCGCGAAGCGATCTGCCGCGGAGCAGTCGCTCGACGCGGCGGTGAAGCAGGAAGATCCGCTCGTCGACTCGATCAACAAGTTCTGCCAGACGCAGTAGCGCGTCGGCGCGGGTCGACGGCCGGGGAGCGCGCGCCGACGGCCGCGAGGGCGCGCTTCAGGGCGGGGGCGGCGGGATCGAGCGGGCGAGCTCGAGGGTGCGGACGTTGTCGGGGACGCCCTTGAGAAAGCGATCTCGCCAGGCGCGGTCGCCGATCTTCGCGGCGCGCTCCATCAAGCGGGCGCGCGCGGTGGCGATGGCGTGCGTGAACGCGGGGACGTCGCCGCTCGCCGCGAGGGCCTCGGCGTGGACGAGGCGCACGAGCGACTCGCCCTCCTCGATGCCGCCGAGGGACTCGAGGATCGCATGGGCCTCTTCGGCGACGGTGGCCGCCTCGATGAAGCTCTCGCGGCCGATCAGGGCGCGGGCCAGCGTGGCGAGCGCCACGGCGCGGAGCGGCGGGGCGACCTCGAGCGCGGACGCGGCGGCGCGGGCCTCGCGCTCGGCCTCGTCGAGATCGCCGGATTGAAAGGCGATCTTCGAGAGGTACATCCGCGACACGCCCTCCATCCGGGGATCGCCGAGCTTGCGAAACTCCTCGGCGGCGCGGAGCTCGACGCGGCGCGCTTCGGCGAGCTGGTGCTGGTGAAAGAGCGCGTGCCCGAGGTTCTGGAGGGCGATCATCCCGACGTCTTGCAGGCCCATGCGATCGGCGACGGTGTGCGCGGCGCGGAGGGCCTCTTCGGCGCCGACGTAGTCGCCGAGCTCGGCGAAGGCCACGCCGAGGTTGTTGCGCACGGCGCACGCGTTGCGACGATCACCGGCGGCCTCGAACGCCGCGAGCGAGGCCTCGAACCCCTCGAGGCACGCGGCGAGATCGCCCGCATACGCGGCGCGGATGCCGCGGAAGAGCGCGACCGTCGCGGCGATCTGCGGCGCGAGCGCGGAGGGATCGCCGATCAGGCCGTCGAGGCCGAGGAACACCGCGTCGGTCTCGGCGGTGCGGCCGCCGAAGAGGAGCTGGATCGCGCACTCGGCCAGGCAGGCGATCTGCGCGCCGCGCCCGCCCGGCGCGGCCCCGTGCGCGCGGGCCGGCGCGACGTGCTCGGCGACGCGATCGAACGCGCCGAGCCGCCCCGCCGCGAGGACGGCCTGGCGGATCGCGCGGAACCACGCGCTCGATCCGGCCTCGAGCAGCGCGGCCGCCTCCAGGCCGCGGGCCTCGGCGAGGACGGGCTCGCCGCGCCACATGTGGGCCTCGGCTTCGATCAGGTGCAGCTCGCCCAGCTCGGCGCCGATCGCGCCGCACGCGACGCCGCGGCGCGCTTGCTCGATCACGGCCGCGAGATCGTTGGCCTCGAGCGCCTGCTCGGCCGCGCGCACGTACCAGCGGATGGCTCGCTTCGGGTCGGCGCCGCGCTGGAAGTGCTCGGCGAGCGTCGCGGCGTCGCGCGATCCGGTCCGCTCGAGCCACTCGCCCGCGAGGCGGTGACCGAGCCCGCGATCCTGCTCGGTCAGCGTGGCGTACGCGGCCTCGCGCACGATCGCGTGGCGGAACGCGTACTGCGGATCGGTCGCGCCGAGCGTGGTGCTGGCGGGCCCGACGAGCTCGCGCGAGGCCAGCGTCTTCAGCCATTCGCCCGCCTCTTCGGCGTGGCGCTCGCCGCCGAGCAGCGCCGCCACGCCGGCCTTGGAGAAGCGGTCGCCGAACACGCTCGCGGCGCGCAGGACGCGCTTGGCCTCGTTGCCCTCGGCGTCGAGGCGGGCCTCGACGGTGCCGAGGACCGAGTCGGGGAAGAGATCGTCGCGGCCGCCGGCGACCGCGCGGATCAGCTCTTCCAGGTAGAACGGGTTGCCGTCGGCGCGCTCGATGATCCTGGCGATGGCCCCGGGCTTGGCGCCCGGCCCGAGCGCGTCGACGACGAGCTGCTCCGCCGCGCGCTTCGAGAGCGGACCGAGCTTGATGGTCTGCACCTCGCGCTCGGCCCAGAGGCCGGGGAACTGCGTCACGACCTCGGGGCGCGAGAGCACGAGCACCATCAGCGGTAGATCGCGGAGGTTCCGCAGCGTCGAGTCGATGAGGCGCACCGTCGCGGCGTCGCCCCACTGTAGATCCTCGAGCACGAGCAGCACCGGCGTCGCCGCACACTCGGCCGTGAGCCAGTCTTCCCAGGCGTCGCGCATGGCGTCGCCCATGAGCTGCGGGCTGTCGCGGGCCGCGCGCAGCGCCGCGTCGTCCTGGTCGGGGAACGGCGCGCCGAGCAGCTCGCCGAGGAACACCGCGGTGTGGTGCAGCGCGGCGCCGTCGAGGTGCGCGGCGAGGCGGCCGCGGAGCTTGCGTCGGCGCAGATCGAGGGCGTCCGAATCCTGGATCCCCGCGGTCTTGCGGATGGCGTCGGCGATCATCCCGAACGGCGATCCCGTGCCGAGCGAAGGGGCGCGCCCGGAGAGCACCAGCGCGCCGGCCCCGCCCTGGCGGACCTTGTCGACGAACTCGCGGCCGAGGCGCGATTTGCCGGCGCCCGCAGGCCCGATCACCAGCACGGGGCTCGCGACGCGCTCCGCGACGCAGCCGGCGAACACGCCCTCGAGCGTCGCGAGCTCGCGGGTGCGACCGACGCACGGCGTGGCCTTGCCGAGGAGCAGCGGCGGGCTGTCGAGCTCGGCGCTGTCGCTGCGGAGGAAGTAGTGACCGCGATCCTGCTCGAGGTTGAGGCGCCCGGTGAGCATCCCCGCCGTCACGTCGTCGAGGTGAATCGGCCCGGGGCGCGTCGTGCGCAGCGTCCGCACGCCGCGATCGATGACGTCACCCTCGACGATGCGCGCCGAGACGCGGCCCCGCCCGCTGGCGATGCAGATCGGCACGCCGGGCAGATTGGCGCGGAGGATCAGCGCGCACTGCGCCGCGCGATCGGCGCGATCGACGGCGCTGCCCGGCCCCCACAGCGTCACGATCAGCGAGTCGCCGGCGAGCACGTTGACCTGGCCGCCGAGGCCGGCGACGGCCTTGCGCAGCTCCACCACGGGCAAGCGCGGGCCGGGGCCCGACTCGTCGGCGTCGGGATCGCCGGCGAGGACGACGCTGACGAGGCGCTTCTCGCTCATCGTGAGCGACGTGGGCGCGGGCTCGTCCTCGGACGGCGCGGGCCCCGAGAGCGGCGCCGACGCGTCGTACAGGACCTTCTCCGTCGCCGCTGCGCCCGTCGGCGGGACGGATCGCCGCGGGGCCTTGGACCAGCCGCCGAGATCGTGGAATCGGGCGAGCTCCTCCGCGACCTCGCCGGCGTTGCTCGGGCGTTTTTCGGGATCCTTTGCCATCAGGCGAGCGACGAGATCGTCGAGGGCCGCGGGCACGTCGGGGCGGTGCTGCCGCACGCGCGGCGCCTCCTGGAGCAAGAGCTTCGCGAGGACCGCCATCGGGTGCGTCCCCTCGAAGGCAGGCACCCCGGTGAGGCATTCGAACAGCACGCAGCCGAGCGAGAACAGATCGGTGCGCGGATCGTGCGAGGGCGGCCCCTGCACGAGCTCGGGCGCGATGTAGCCCGGCGTCCCCAGCAGCACGCCCGTCTGCGTGAGCCGCCGCGTCTCGCTCGAGGGCCGCGCGATCCCGAAATCGAGGAGCTTGATCCGCTCGACCTGCTTGCCGACGAGGAACAGGTTGCTGGGCTTGATGTCGCGGTGCACGAGGCCCTTCGCGTGCGCGAAGGCGAGCACCTCGGCCGTGCGCTGCATCAGGGCGATGGAGTCGGCGCCGTTCACCGGATCGCGCACCAGGCGCTCGCCGAGATCCTCGCCCTCGAGCCACTCCATCGCGAGCCAGTGCTCGCCCTCGGGCGTCAGCCCGTGCCCGACGTAGCGGACGATGCCCGGGTGCGCGAAATCAGCGAGGATCCCCGCCTCGCGCTCGAAGCGCTCGACGTCGAGGGGCTGATTGCTGTGGAGGATTTTGAGGGCGACGGTCGCGCCGTCGAGGCGATCCTGGGCACGGAACACCGCGCCCATTCCACCTGATCCGGCTTGCCGCTCCAGGACGAAGCGGCCCGCCATGATGATCCCGGGCTTCATTGGCTCTGCATAGCGCATCGCACGGCGCGGGAGGTTCTTCCTGTCGCGGGATCGTTCAGGGGTCGAGGAAGACGGTGACGGAGGTGTTGTAGAAGCGGGTCCCGGCCGGGAACTGGCCGTTCACCTTGCGCCGATCGGCGCAGTGCATGAACGTCCCGTACCCGGACGACGCATCGCAGACGCTCGTGCAGTCGTCGACGTCGTTCACGACGCAGCCGTCGACCGACGGGCCGCAGACGCGCGGGAGGCCGACGCGCCCCGGAGCGACGCAGGCATCGCGCACCGGAGTCTCCAGGAACACGTTACCGTAGTACGTGCCTTCCCGGTACGTGTAGGCCGCGAGCTCCGCCGCCGTCGGCGTGAGGGCCGCGTTCGCGCCGCGGACCGAGATGGCCACCTTCTGACCGAGATAGTCAATCCGCGACAGGACACAGGCCGAGACCCACTCCTGACACGCGGTATTGCAGGATCCCCCGGCAGAACCCCATTTCGGATAGAGGCCGAGCTCGCCCGGGTACGAATAGTCGACTCCGTCGATCGTGAGATCGACATGCGAAGTCGCCGGGAGCGCGCAGCTGACGATGTACTTGAAGACCTCGCGCGCGGCGGGATCCGACAGCGCATTCGACGTGAGCGCATTCGACGTGAGCGCGTTCGACGTGAGCGCATTGGACGTCAACGCGTTCGAGGTGAGGGCGTTGGAAGTCAACGCATTGGACGTGAGGGCGTTCGAGGTGAGAGCGTTGGAAGTCAACGCGTTGGAGGTCAGGGCCGCTTCCTGCGTCGTGGCCACAGACTCGATGTCGTTGTCGTCGTCGGTGCCCTCCGGCGCGACGCAACCGAGCACGGTGACCGTGCTCAGCAACATCGCGCACAGGGGCAGGATGGAATTGTTCATCATACCTGAAGACGCTATCGCCCTGTCCGCGAGCTTGTCCATGTAATCGTGCATCACCGCGACCTCCCCCGTCCGTTTTATGGGCAACAGCGCGACGTCTCGCACCTGGTGCGAGATTGACGTTCTCCGTCGCCGCGCGCTGCGTAATGAGCCGTTGGACGTGGTATTAGCAATCGATGGGCCACGGTGAAAGCGGCGGCGCCCGTTGCGCTTTTGCCCCGTCCAGCTCGCATCTGCGGGCGGGATCCCTCAGCCCGGGGCGGGCACTGCGGTCTGCATTCTGCAGGTTCCGTAGCGGCAGATCAGCCGACGAAGCGATAGCCCACGCCGCGGACGGTCACGATGTGACCGGGGTCCGTGGGCGAGTCTTCGAGCTTCGCGCGGAGCTGAAGGATGAAGTTGTCGATCGTCCGCGGCGTCCCGTGGTGCGTCGGGCCCCACACGCGCGACTGGATCTGCTCGCGCGAGAGCACGCGGCCGCCGGCCTCCACCAGGCAGAGCAGCACGTCGAACTCCGTCGCCGTGAGATCGACGCGCTCGCCGCGGCGGATCACCTCGCGGGTGGCGGTGTTGATCTCGAGGTCCCCCGAACGGATCGGCGCGCCCTCGGAGGCGCGGGCGATCGCGTCGCGACGGAGGACGGCCTTCACGCGCGCGAGCAGCTCGGCGAGGCCGAACGGCTTGGTGATGTAGTCCTCGGCGCCGAGCTCGAGCCCCATCACTTTGTCCATCTCGGCGCCGCGCGCGCTCAGCATGATGATCGGCATCGTCCGTCGCTCGCTCCGGAGCACGCGGAGCAGCTCGAACCCGTTCAGCCGCGGCAGCATCACGTCGAGGATCAGCAGATCGATCTCGCCCTCGCGCGCCAGCTTGAGGCCCTCCTCGCCGTCGGCGGCCACCAGCACGTGGTAGCCCTCGGCGGTGAGGTTCATCTCCAGGCCCATGGAGATGCTCTCGTCGTCCTCGACGACGAGCACTGTCTTCGCTCCCCCGGTGAGCGCTCGCGCCATGAGGTCGGTGTGTATCACGTCCGGGTCGTCACGCGAGCGGCTGTCGCGCCGCGGCCTCGGCTTCGCGCTCCTCTCCGAGGAACGGCGGATTGCGCGGCAGGACCAGCGTGAACGCGCTGCCGCGCCCCGGCTCGCTGTCGACCTCGACCTTGCCGCGGTGGGCGCGCATCACGTGCTGCACGATCGCCAGGCCGATGCCCGAGCCCTCCTGCTGCCGGGCCAGCAGATCGTCGACGCGGTAGAACTTCTCGAAAATTCGCTTGTGCTCGCGGCGCGCGATCCCCTTGCCGTTGTCGCGGACGGTGACGTTGACCGTCTTGTCGGTGAGGCGGGTGGAGATCTCGATCCGCCGCGGCTGGCCGCCGTATTTGTACGCGTTCGACAGCAGGTTCACGAGCGAGTCGACGAGCGCGCTCTTGTCGCACCAGACGCGCGGGTGCTCCGGTGACAGCGCGACGACGACCTCGACGTGGCGGGCCGTCCGCGTCGGTTCGAAGGCGTTGATGGCCTCGTCGATGATGCTGGCGACGTCGTGCTCGGCGACTTCGTAGACGCGGCGCCCGCTCTCCATGCGTCCCCAGTCGAGGAGGCGATCGATGAGCTGCTGCAGGCGCGCGCTCTCGCGGTTGAGGGCCTCGATGCAGCGGTCCTCGGCGATCTTGTCGCCACGGCGGAGCACCAGCGTCTCGGTGAACATGCGGATCGACGTGAGCGGCGTGCGCAGCTCGTGCGAGACCTTGGAGACGAAGTCGGCCTGGAGCTCGGACAGGTTGCGCTCGCGGCGGAGGAACACCCAGACGAGGATGACGCCGGTGACCAGCGTGCCCGCGAAGCTGAGCACGAGGATGCCAATCAGGAGGTTGTAACTGCTCTTCTCGAGGACGAGCAGCAAAACGCCGACCCCCGACAGCATCACGCCGGGCACGATGACCAGGTAGACCAGGAGGGTGACAATCCTCCGGTAACCAAGGGTCGTGAGATCCCTGCGCCGGGTCATGGGCAGGCTGATCGTACCGGCGACGCCGCCTTGTCGCACGCCTTCCCGGCCTTTGGAGGTTGAGGTCACGGTCGCGGGGGGCAGGGGCGTACGCTACCCTCCGGCTCGGTCGGAGGACAAGGATGATCAGGACTCGTCAGCTCGTCGCGTTCGCGCTCTCGCTCTCGGTGCTGCCGCTCGCCTTCGCGCGCGCGGCGGACGCCGCAGATCCCCCCGCAGCGCCGCTGCCTCCCGCTGCGCTGCCAGATCCCCCGGCGCCGCCGCCTCCCGCGCCCGCGCCGCCGCCGGATGCGCCACCGCCTGCGCCTCCGGCCCCGCCGTCGTTGCCACCGCCGCCGCCGTCGCTCCCCGAGCCGGGCGTGCTGCCGCCCGCGCCGCCGCCCGCGCCGTTGCCGAGCGAGGTGCCTTTGCCGCCGCCTCCGCCGCCGCCCGTGCCCACGTTCGAGCCTCGACCGCCGCCTCCGCCTCCGGCGCCTCCGCCGCCGAGCGTGCCTGTCGCTCCGCCTCCTCCGCCGCCTCCGGTGGCGCTGCCGCCGCCGCCTCCGCCTCCCGTTGCCGCGCCGCAGCCGCCGGTCGCGGCTCCGGTCGTGCCGCCTCCGGTGCCGCCCGAGAAGGACGAGCCGAGCGAGCTGCGGTTGCGCGGTGGGTTCAGCGTCAACGGCGGCCTCGTGCACAACCCCGCGGGCAACGGCCCTGCGTTCGGGTTCGCGGGCCGCCTCGGCGTGCAGATCAACTCGTACTTCGGGCTCTACTACCAGAACACGCCGCTCGTCACGTTCGCGCCCGCCGCGGGGACCCAGACCGTGAGCTTTCACGCCGGGTTCGCCGACTACAACACCATCCTCGCGAGCCTGACGCTGCTCGACATGTTCGAGCTCGCGGTGGGCCCGTCGGTCGACTACGCCAAGTTCGCCGACTGCTCGGCCGGCGTGCAAAGCTTCAAGCCGACCTCGGGGTGCCAGAGCGGATCGAGCTTCGCGCTCGGCGGCCACGGCCGCGTCTCGTTCGACTTCGGCGGCCTCTTCAGCAGCGGCAAGGGCCGGCGCAGCGGCTTCCAGATCAGCGCCGACATCCACCCGCTGCTGCTCTCCGATGTGTCGGCCTTCTCGGCGACGCTCGGCCTCGGCAGCGAGTGGTACTGACGGATCGGCGCCCTCACCCCCTCGGTCTCCCTCTCCCGCCGAGCGGGAGAGGGCTCAGGCCCCGATCCTCGCCATCACCAGCGCCGGGATCGCCTTATTTTTTGCGCTGATCTCGAACGCGGCGCGCACTCGCGCGAGCACGGCGGTGGCGTCGTCCGCGTGGCGGACGTGGAGGTGGGCGAGGGGAGCGCCGGCCTCGATCGCGTCGCCGCGGGTGACGTCGAGCTCGATGCCCACGACGGGATCCACGGCCTGATCGACGCGGGTGCGGCCGGCGCCCATCGCCACTGCCGCGAGCCCGATCTCCAGCGGATCGATCCCGGTGATGAAGCCCGCGTGCTCCGCCAGGATGCCCACCTTCACGGCCGCGGACGGGAGCAAACCGGTGTCGAAGACGACGCGGGGATCGCCGCCCTGCGCCTCGATCATGCGCTCCATGGTGCGCGCCGCGGCCCCGCTGGCGATGGCCTTCTTCAGCAGCACGCGCGCCTCGTCCTCGGTGGTCGCGACGCGCCCGAGGCGGAGCATCTCGGCGCCGAGCGCGAGGGTGCACTCGACGAGATCGGCAGGCCCACGGCCGTGCAAGACGTCGATCGCCTCGCGCGTCTCGATCGCGTTGCCGACGGTGCGCCCGAGCGGCGCGCTCATGTCCGTGAGCAGCGCCGTCACGCGCTTGCCCGCGGCGGAGCCCACGCGCACCAGGGCTTCGGCCAGCGCGCGCGCGTCCTTCTCGGTCTTCATGAAGGCGCCGCGGCCCACCTTCACGTCGAGCACCAGCGCGTCGATGCCCTCGGCGAGCTTCTTCGAGAGGATGCTGGCGACGATCAGCGGGATGGACTCGACCGTCGCCGTCACGTCGCGGAGAGCGTAGATCCGCTTGTCGGCGGGGGCGATCCGGCTCGTCTGGCCGATCATGCAGGTGCCGACGTCGGCGACGATCCGCCGGAACGCCTCGGTGTCGAGGTTGACCGAGAACCCGGGGATCGCCTCGAGCTTGTCGAGCGTGCCGCCGGTGTGGCCGAGGCCGCGCCCCGACACCATCGGCACCGGCACGCCGCACGCGGCCACCAGCGGCGCGAGGCAGATCGAGACCTTGTCGCCGACGCCGCCGGTGGAGTGCTTGTCGACCTTCACGCCCGGCACGGCCGAGAGATCGAGCACGTCGCCCGAGTGGAGCATCGCCTTCGTGAGCGCGACCGTCTCGGCGTCGTCCATCCCGCGGAAGAAGATGGCCATGAGCAGCGCGCTCATCTGGTAATCCGCGAGCTCGCCTTCCCCGAGGGCGACGATGACGCGCTGGATGTCTTCGTCCGAGAGGCGACCGCCGTCCCGCTTGTTCGCGATGAGCTCGACCAGGGTTTTCACGGCGCGGGAGCTTACTCGACGGGCTCTCGGCGAGGCGACTTATCCGGGCGTTCGCGCTCCGACGTCGCCCCGTCGCCGACGCGCGATCGATCCCTCCCGTCGCTGACCGCGTGACGGGATCGTGCGCCTGACCGTCCACGAGGTATCCCCGATCTCGCCAGGATCGTTGGTCTCTCACCGCCTCCGCCGGAGAGGCTCCCTCGATTGACACTCCACGGTCGATCGGCGACGCTCGCGCGGATGGTCTATCTGCGGCACATTGCAACGAGGGTGGGTCAGTGCCTGTCGCTCGTCACCGCGCTCGCGCTCACCACCGGGTGCGCCACCACGATGACTGACCGCCTGCAGAAGGCGCGCACGAGCTCGTACATTTATCATCACTCCGCGCCGGACGTGGAGGCCACCGTCCGCCAGCTCCTGAAGGACCGAGGCTTCGAGGTCCTGGCCGCCGACCGGCCTGGAATCGTGCGTACCGAGTGGCGATCGATCCTCGCCGACGAGCAGTTTGCCACCGAGTACGAGCGCTACATCGTCGTCGTCAATCGGCTCACGAGCGAGCACTGTCGCCTCGCCGCGATGCGCGTGTCCCTCGCGACTCTGGGCATGGAGACCGCGCATCCTCAGGCCGTATCCAGCGGCAAGGACCAGAACATCACCACCACCACCTACGGCAAAGGCACCTCGCCGCTCCTGATCGGGGCCCCGAACGCGCGCCGCGATCTCGACTTCGAGTGGAAGATCATCCTCCGCGAAGAGCCGGAGCGCGCCAGGGTGGTCGAGTCGCAGATCTCCTGGCAGCTCGCTCATCGCTGATCGGGAGAGCTGGAGTCCGCGGGCCGACGCGGAGCGCGCCAAGAGGGTGAGTCCGCTCGCGCCCGCGCGAGGACGCGGCGCAGGCTCCTGGCCGTACGAGGCAAACCGCAGCTCTCGCGCGACGGATCGCTGTCGATGGAACACGGCTCACGGCGTCTTCGTCCTCGGCTAGGCTGCGGCCCGTCACGGAGGCGCGCGCGACATGACCGAGGACGTGGGCAGCGAATGCAGCGAGACCGCAGGCGACGCGGAGGTGCCGGATCTGCCGCTCTCCGCGGTGCTCGCCGCGATGCTCGCCGAGCAGGGCGGCGCGCCGATCGCGGCCAGCCCTTCGCTCGAGCACGCGCTCGCCGAGCTCTGCGAGTCCACGCGCCGCGCGCTCCCGGGCCTGATCGTCGATCCCGGAGGCATCTTCGCGGCGGTGGCGCGCGTCGTCGCGTCGTCCCCGGATCCGGTCGCCGCCCTCGCCGAGGTGCGCGCGGCCGATCTCGTCCTGGCCTCGGCCTGCGCCGGCGGCGATCCCGCGGCGCTGGCGCTGTTCCGCGAGCGCTTCGGGCGCGACCTCGAGGTCACGCTCCAGCGCACCGTGGCCGATCCGGCGAGCCGCGACGATCTGCTCCAGCAGATCTGGGAGAAGCTCTTCGTGGCAGCCCCCGGCGCGCGGCCGCGGATCCTGGACTACTCGGGTCGCGGTGAGCTCCGCGGGTGGCTCCGCTCCACCGCCGTTCGATCGGGCCTGAACCACGTCTCGCGCGGGCAGCGAGAGCGGCCCGTCGAGGACGCGCTCTTCGCGGCGCTACCTGACGACCACCTGGATCCGGAGATGGCCCACTTGAAGGCGCTCTACCGCGTCGAGCTCAAGGAGGCGTTCGGCGAGGCCGTGCGGGCCCTCACCGCGCAGGAGCGGAACCTGCTCCGCTACGCGGCGATCGAGGGCCTGAGCATCGACGCCGTCGCCGCGCTTCACGGCGTGCATCGCGCCACGGCCGCGCGCTGGATCCAGTCGGCGCGAGGGCGGCTCGTGGCCGAGGTCCGCTCCCGCCTCGCCTCCCGGCTCCGCGTGTCCCGCGGAGAGGTAGATAGCATCCTCCGCCTCGTGCAGAGCGGGATGTCGGTGAGCCTGGAGCGCCACCTCGCGCCGACCACGGAGCCGGCCCGCGGCTGAGAGGCGGATCGGTCTCCGGTCACTACATGCAGAGCCCGCTGCTCCCACCGACGTTGGTGCAGGTCAGCCCGGTGCAGCACTGGTCGCCGCCCAGCTTGCAGGGGTTGTTCGACGGCATGCAGCAGGTGCCCATCGTGCAGGAGACATGCACGTTGTTGCTCATGTCGCAGCAATCGCTGCTGGTGGTGCACCCCGACGCGTTGTTGTCGATGCACATCGATCCGCCGCTCGAGCTGGAGCCGCTCGCGGCAGAGCTGGTCGAGGTGGACGACGTGGAGCTCGACGATTTCAGGCACTGCCCCGCGGCCGCGAGATCGCAGCCGGCGGCCTCGAGGCACTTGATCTGGGCCGCCGACGGGTTCATCGCGCAGACCTGGCCGCACTGCGCGGGATCCTGCCCGCACTTGCTCGCGCTGCTCTTGCAGACGGTCATGCAGTCTTCGGGGGCCGCGCCGCCGGCGCCCGTCGTCATCGAGCCGCCGCTGGTGGTCGAATCGCCGCCGCCCGAGCCGCTACCTTCGGTGCTCCCGCACCCGGTACCCAGCAGCAAGACGGCCAGATTTACGAGAAGAAATGCTCGGCTGTTCATGATCGTGGACTCTCCCTCCGGCCTTCGCGCCGGTGTGCAGGGAGGACACAGGGCGGCGCCCCGGGTCGCAGACTATTTTCGGCGATCCTTCAACCCGATGCGTGGGCCGCGAGCCAGGCCCGGGCCGCCTCGTGCTCGCGAGCGCGCTCCGGCGAAGCGCCGGGGGCCATCGCCAGCGCCGCTTCCGCGAGCCGGCGCGCGCGGCCGCGATCCTTCCCGCTCTCCCAGAGCGCGCGCGCCAGCGCCATCCGCCCTGACAGCGCCGCGAGCGGCGTACCCGCGCCCTTCTCGTAGTAGGCGACGGCCGGCTCCAGCGCGGCGAGGGCGGGATCGATCGCCCCGAGCGCCAGCTCGACCCGGCCGAGGAGGACGCCGCACTCCGCGACCTTGAACTGGCCCGGTGTGATGATCTGCCAGATCCGGAGCGCCTCCGTGGCCGCCGTGCGGGCCTCGGCGAGCTGCCCGCGCCGGAGCAGCGCCTCCGCCAGCGCGACGGCGTCGAGCGCGTTCACCGGATGCGTCGCGGGGTAGCTGGCGTGGTGGAGCGCGATCCCGCGGCGGATCAGCGAAAGGCCCTCGTCCGGCTGCCCCTTTCGATCGAGCAGCGTGCCCAGCGTCACGAGGACGGCGGCGATGCCGCGCTCGCCGTAGGTGGCCTCTTGCACGGCGAGCGCGCGGCGGACCAGGGGCTCGGCGCGATCCAGATCGCCGACCTGCAGCAGCGCCTGGGCGAGTCGGTGGGCGCTCTCCGCCGTGTCGGGGTGATCGGGGCCGACCTCGCGCTCGGTGAGTCGGTCGGCGCGATCGAGCAGCGACACGACCTCGGCCTCGTGCCCGAGCGGCTCCTCCACGCGGGCGAGATCCTGCATCGTGTCCGAGAGCGCGAAGGCGTCGGGCCCGAGGCGGCGCTGCTGGGCGGCGAGCGTCGCGCGGAGGACGGACTCGGCCTCGGTCACGTTCCCCTGCGCGAGGAGCACGATGCCGCGATTTCGCCCGAGCATCTCCGCGAGCTGGGGATCGCCGCCGGCCCGCTCGATCGCCGCCTCGGCGCGCGGCACGGACGCCGCGGCCGCGGGGATCTCCGCCGCGAAGAGGTTGATCGACACGCTGCGCGTCCACCCCTCGGCGGCGACCGGATCGTCGCCGGACGCCTCGGCGTTGAACAGCGCGTCGAGCATGGTCGCCGCGGCGTCGCGGTGTCGACGCAGGTTCCACTCGAGGATGGCCTGCCGCAGCAGCGCCTCGGCGAGGACGGGCCGGTGCCGCGTCGTACGGGCGCGCGCCACGGTCTCTTTTGCCAGCTCCAGGCCTTGCCTGAAGCGGCCGGCGTCGCTCAGCGCCTTGGCGCGGATCACGTCGGCGCGGACCGCGTCGACGTCACGGCGGAGGGCGGGATCGGACGGCGGGTGGACGCGGGCGCCGAGCGCGGCCACGTCGCCGCACGAGGCGATCGGCGTCAGCGCGGCGGTGGCGGCGACGGCGGATTCGACCACGTCGCGGTCGGCCGTCTCCAGGATGTCGACCAGCGCCGCGAGCTCCTGCCGGCGCTGGGCCAGGCAGACAGCGCGCAGCGAGAAGATGCCGTCCGGCTGCGCGCCGCGGACCCGCGTCGCCGTGCAGCTCTCGGTCGTCATGGCCGTCCAGTCCCTGGCGTAGGCGTCGAGCGCCGGGGCCACGCGCTCCCACGTGCTCCTGGCGAAGGGCTGCCCCGTGGCGAGCAGAGCGCGCTCGACGCGGGCCTTTCGCGCCCCGTCCCAGGCGCCCCCGAGCGCGTCGGCGGGCTGCTCGCAGACCGCGGCGCGCGGCGACGCGAGGCGGACCGTGACCAGCGCGGCGATGGTCACCACGACGGCGACGGCGAAGGCCCGTCGGTGGCCGCGGGGAGCCTCGCCGAGCGCCACGAGCAGCGCGTCCATCGTCGGCCACCGCTGCTCCGGGGCGCGCCGCAGCCCGCGGAGGATGGCCCGCCGCACGCGCGGGGGGACGCGGGACTTCGCCGGCGCGGGGCGCACCTGATCGGCGAGCGCGGCGGCGAGCCGCTCCTCGCCGGTCGCGCCGTCGAAGGGCCCCTCGCCGTGGAGCGCCCGGTAGAGCGCGACGCAGAAGCTGTACTGATCGCTGCGCGCGTCGGTCAGGCCGCCGAGCTGCTGCTCGGGCGCCATGTAGCCGGGCGTCCCTCCCCGGGTCCGGAGGCTGACGCCGCCGAGGGCGCGCGCCTCCTCGCCTCCGAGCGTCGCGCGCTCGTCGCCCGCGTCCACCAGGCCGAAGTCGCTGACGCAGAGCCGGCCGTCGGCCGCGAAGAGCACGTTGTCAGGCTTGAAATCTCGATGAACGAGCCCGGCGCGATGAGCGGCCTCGAGCCCGCGGCCCGCCGCCGCGAAGAACGAGAGCACCTCGCCCGGGCTCGGCCCATCGCGCAGGCGCTCGGTCAGCGTGCCCCCTTCGAGCAGCTCCATGGCGATGAACTGCTGCTCATCGACGCGCCCCGCGTCGTACACGGCCGCGATGTTGGGGTGGGCCAGCCGCGCCATCGCCCGCGCCTCGCGGAGGAGCCGCTCGCTCGCCCGCCGATCGGCCTCGTCGTCCTCGGGCGCCTGGATCAGCTTGAGCGCGATCTTCCGGTCGAGGGTGGGATCGTAGGCGAGGTAGACGACGCCCATCCCGCCCGCGCCCAGCCAGCGCAGGAGCACGTAGCGCCCGACAACCCGCCCCGGAGCCGCCTCCGCTCCCGGCTCCTCCCGTTCGGCCTCGGGCGCCAGCAGCCGTCCCAGGCTCGCCACGATCGCCAGACACGAAGCGCAGTCGTCGAGGTGCTCTTCGAGGCCGCGGCGCTCGTCGCCGCCGACCAGCCCCTCGACGTAGCCGGCGATCACGTTGTCATCGGGGCAGTCCATTCGGTGGCGCGGGATTTGACCACGGCCCCGCCGGCACGCGAGGCGAAAATCTCGCGCTGGTCCGGCTCGAACCTCGTCGCCATCCCATGCTCCGCGACGATCGGCGCCGGCCCTCACGTGTTTGCTTCCAGGAGTCCTGTCCTGCCCCGAGGACGATGCCTGTCTCCTGGAGCGGTTCACAATCGACCTCGATACCGGGCCTGCCCCGCCGCCCCATCGCGGCATCCCCGCAGATGGAGCCCCGTCGCGAACGTCGAGCGGCACAGCAGAAGATCCCGGTTGCCAGCGACACCACGGTTGATCCACTGGCTCACGCTCCCCGATCCCGAGGAAAGGGCGCACGCTGCGGCAGCGCTCGGCAGTCTGGTGATCCGATCCCCCGCGGTGCGACTGCTCGCGACGGCGCGCAGTGACTTCCTGACGCGGCTCACCGCGCTGCCCGAGCTCGGCCGCGAAATCGCGGAATCGCTGTTCCTGGTGCGAGCGATGGGCGAGTGCGAGCTGCGCGAGGCGATCGTCGGCCCCGCGCTCTCGGCCGGGTTCCGCTTCGAGGGCGAGGACACGGTCGATGCGCTGGTGGCGGCGACTCAGGGCGCCTCCGGCGGGCTGCCGCTTTTACAGTTCACGCTCGCCGAGCTGTGGAAGCGCCGCGATCCGGTGCGGCGGCTCTTGCCAGCTACAGGGCTCGAGGAAGCCGGCGGCGTCACCGGCGCGCTGGCGCGACACGCCGACGGCCTGCTCGAGACGCTCTTGCCAGCGGAGCGGCGCGCCGCTCAGCGGGCGCTGATGCGGCTGGTGACCGCCGAGGGGACGCGCTCGCGGCGAACGCTGGAGGAGCTCGGTGGAGGCGAGCGCGAGCCCGACGGCGCCTCCGTCCGCGCCGCGCTGGACGCGATGGTGCGCGGCGGGGTGCTCGTAGCGCGGCAGTCCGACGACGGACGGACGGCTTTCGAGATCGCGCACGAGGCCCTCCTCGAGCACTGGAACACGCTGCGCGGCTGGCTGAGCCATGACGCCGAGCAGCTTGCGCTCCGCCAGCGTGTCGAGCGTGCGGCCGCCGAATGGCAACGCGTCGGCGAGCATCCGGGCGCGCTCTGGGGCGCCGTGCTGCTCGCCGAGGTACGGGGGCTGGATGCGTCCGCGCTCGGCGCGCGCGAGCGGCGCTTCCTGAGCGCGACGAGGCGCGCCGCGCGCAAGCGGAGGGGCCTCGCGATCGCTGCGGCGGCGTTCGTACCGCTCGCCCTCCTCGGCGTCTACGCGGGCTCGTGGCTCCGCGCGCACGCCGATCTGGAGCGCCGGATCGGCGAGCACGTCGCCGCCGCCGATCAAGCGATCATCGCGGCTCGTCGGCTCGACGTCGAGACCGCGGCGCTGCGCTCCGAGGCGCTCTCGACGTACGGGGCGATCGGGCGCGAGCAGGGAGATCAGGCCTGGGCCCGCGCCCGCGCCAGGTCGCTCGAGGTTGATCAGACCTACGATGAAGCGACCCGCGATCTGGAGAGCGCCATCGCCCTCGAAGATCGCGCGACCCTCCGCGCCCACCTTGGCGACGTGACGCTCGCGCGCCTCCTCGCCGTCGAGCGGGATGGTCGTTCCACCGAGCGCGAGGCCCTCGGCTATCGCCTCAGCTTCTTCGATCTCGACGGCTCGCGACGGGCCTTTCTCGCGGCAGGCGGCCGGCTGACCATCCGCAGCGCGCCGACGGCGACGGCGACGCTCCAGCGCTACGAGGGCGGGACGGGACGGCTCACTCTTGGTGCCCCGCGCGGGCTCGGCGAGACGCCCGTCGCCGCAATCGAGCTCGCGCAGGGCTCGTATCTGCTCGAGCTCGTCGCTCCAGAGCGCGCCCCGCTACGACTCCCCTTCGTCGTGGAGCGCGCGGAGACCGTCGATCTCATCCTCGATTTGCCGCGCCCCGAGAGCGTGCCCGAGGGGTTCGTCCATGTGCCGCCCGGCGCGTTCCTGTTTGGCAGCGACGAGCCCGACGCCTTCCGCGTCCAGAACCTCGCGCACATGCCGCTCCACCGCGCCTCGACGGGCGCGTACCTCATTGGCCTCCGCGAGGTGACCTTCGGTGACTGGATCCGCTACCTGGAGGCACTGCCGCCCGACGAGCGCGAGGACGACGCTGAAGCCTACGCGACGTGGCTCGATACCACCGGTCAGGTGCCGGGCGCGCGGCTCTGCGACGAGCGGGAGTGGGAGCGCGCGGGGCGCGGCGCCGATGGCCGGAGATTCCCGACGGGCGGGCGCCTCGGCATCGAGGAAGCCAGCATCAGCCCCGCCGAAGGACATGATCCCGACGGCTACGATCCACGCGAAGCCGGGTCCCACCCCGCGTCGAGGAGCGTCTTCGGGCTCGACGATATCGCCGGAAACGCGGCCGAGTTCTCGCGATCGGTGATCGAGCATGATCTGCTCGCTCAGAAGTCGGGCTCCTGGTATCAGGGGACATCCCACGCACGCCTCGACCGGCGCGAGGTGCTGGCGCCGACCACCCGCCATCCGCGTGTCGGCTTCCCCCTTTGCGCTACGCCACGTTGAGGCGCGAGCGCGCAAAGCCATCCGAGCCTCGAGGCCTGCAACTCGGCCACCCTGATCGATCCAACTTGCCAGAATAGGCACTTATTGGCTGGCCCGGTCGCGTCGAATCTTGTAGTATCGAGTGATGCGTTACAACGGAGTGATGGTCATTGCGGCAGGGGGCTTTGCCGTGGCGCTGGCGGCGCTCGCCGGCTCCTGCGGCTCGGTGGCGGTGGAGCACGGGGGCTCGAATGCGAGCGCGAGCGGGAGCACGACGGGAGCCGGAGGTGCGGGGGGCGTGGGGACCACGAGCGTCACGAGCGGGGATATCGGAGGGGGCATTGGTTTCGGGGGCTTCGCCGCGACCGGGGGCGGCTCGGGCGGATCACCCGGTATGCCGGGGCTCTTCGACTGCGGCGGCTGCCTCTGCGATGGGACGACTCACTACTGCCGATTTGAGGGCGGAGGCGGACCCACACCCCCGCCCGGGCCGCCTCCGGCGCCGCTTTGCGCAGACGATGCGGGCGTGACGAGCTGCAAGCCCATCCCCGCGGAGTGTCTGTCGTCACCTACCTGCAACTGCCTTGGTAAGCCCGATTCAATTTGCTCCTGCGAGGTGATGGCACCCGGTATCCTGGTGAAGTGCATCAACCCTTGAAGCCACCCCTATCGGGACGCATCACGTCGTCTCGGCGGACGATGGAGGCGCCTCGGAAGACGATGGAAGCGTCCCGGAGGACGATGGACGCGTCTCGGAGGACGATGGAAGTGTCTCGGAGGACGGATCAACCGTCCGGGAGGACGATGGACGCGTCTCGGAGGACGGATCAACCGTCTCGGAGGACGATGGACGCGTCTTGGAGGACGATGGAAGCGCCTCGGAGGACGATGGGTACCGTCTCGGAGGACGATTCAACCGTCCCCCGACAAAAATATGCTCCCACCACCGAATTCGGACAATGAAAATTCCACGCGCTCCGTCAGACAGGCCACGCATGCAGGCAGCTCGCCGGCGCGCGAACGTGGGGACAGGGGAGAGCACATGAAGAACGCAAAGGGCGGGGACACGGCGGAGATCCAGGTCACGGCGGCACCGGTGGTGAACGCGCCGGAGAGCAGCGATCTCCTCCTCGATGCGCGACCGCTGGAGTCGTTCCTGGTCGATGTGGCCGACGGCGGGACCCAGGGCATGCGCCGCGAACAGGCGGGGATCGCCGAGGTGGTCCACGAGATCAAAGTCAATCAGAAGGCCTGGGGCGTCAAAGCGGGGATCACGCCCGACGAGGTGGCGACAATCGTGACGACGACGGCGCAGCTTGCTCAGCTCCGCGCCTTCCGGCCGTCGGTGGCCAAGCTGCTCGAGATGATCGATGAGACCGAGGCGCTGCTCGAAGACAAGCGCGATACCGTGATTCGCACCGTGGCGGGCTCGGTCGACGTCAAGGCGCTCGTGGTGGGTAGCGAGATCATCGCCAAGTACGAGCAGACGCGGGCGTATCGCTCCGCGGTCGGCGACAAGGCCGCGAAGACGCGTAAGAAGAACGCGGCGGCGGCGAAGGCCAAGACCACGCCGGCCTGAGGCCGCGTGTCGCCCGTGCAGCCCTCACCCCCAAACGCCCTCTCCCGAAGGAAGAGGGCGATTGCCGGAAGAAACGACTCCCTCCCTCGCCCTTCGGGAGCGGGAGGGCCGGGGAGACGGCCGAGGCCAAGCTGCCCGAGCAGACCGTCGGCCCCCACGGCGGCCCGATCCAGATCGTCGGCGACGATCGCCTGGAGATGGTCGCCGAGGGCGACTCGGGCCGCACGCGGGTGTTCGTGCTCGATGCCAATCTCCAGCCCGTCACCCTCGAAGCGCGCACGCTGCGGATGGGCTTCATCGCCGAGCGATCCGAGCTCGTCACGTTCGTCCCGGAGCCGTCGGGCCTCTTTTTCGTGGGCCGGATCGGGCACGCGTTCAATCCGCTCCAGGTAACCGTGGCGCTCGGCTTCGGCGGCGTGACCCGCGCGGCGCGACCACGGCGGCCACGACGTCCGGGGGCCTTCCAGCAACGGCGGCCCCGGCCCCGCGAAGAGCGGCGGCGGCCACAGCGGCGGCGGCAACGGCGGTGGGAAGGGCGGAGGCAAAGGCGGCAAGCACTGACGACGGGCGGTGATCGGTGGTCGATCCGGGGCAGCCCCGAGGCGCCGCCCCGGCGGTGCACAGGCATCAATCAGAAGAGCTGCTGGAAGAGAGCCGCGGATTGCGGGAACGCGGTGGTCGGCCAGAGCTGGTGATCGCCGTCGCCGGCCTTGACCTCGAAGTAAACGTGGAAGGCCACGTCGTGCGCGCCGATCCAGTCGTGCATGCGCTGGATGAACGCCGGATCGTCGCCGCCGCCGTGGTGATCGCCGACGGCCCACACGCCCCACTCGCCGATGGCCACGGGCTTGCCGTGCTGCGCCGCGAAGGCGGCATACCAGTCGAGGCCGTGATCGCCGGTGGACAGCGTCTTCCAGGCGGCGTCGTTCATGGCCTGGGTGATTGGCCCGCTCGTGGGGTAAGCGCCCCAGTCGCTGTCGTAGATGTCAGGGCCGATGAAGTCGACCACGTCGTCGCCGGGATAGGCATCCTCGGCGTGAAAGGGCTGGCCGTCCTGCGCGCTCACGCCGAGCGCCGGGTTCCAGAAGAACTGGAACTTCTGGCCCGGCACCGAGCGGAGCGCCGCCACGATGTGCTTCCAGTAGCCGATGAACTGCGATTCGCGCCCCTGCGGCGTGTACCAGTACCAGTTGCCGCTGAACTCGTGCGCGAGTCGAAACACGGTGTCGGTCAGGCCCGCGTCCGCGAGGCGCTGGCCGAGAAGCTTCCAGTCGTCGTCGAACATGCCCGCCGCGCCCGCGGCTAGATCCGTCGTTGGCCCGAGGGCAGGACCGAGGAGGAGTCGGTGCTTGGCGTCCGCCGCCTTCCAGGCCTTCCAGCCGGTGAGGTTCCAGCCGGGAGCAGCCCAGTCGGTCCAGCTCGTGCCCGCAGGCAAGAAGTCTTCGCCGAGGTCGACCGTGGTGCCGAGCCAGGTGGAGAAGCCGGGCAGGGCCTGCTCCGCCTGCGTTTTCCCCTGCGAGCACGTGCACGAGGCGCCGAGGTACGCGCCCAGCTCGCGCGCCGGCGCCGGTACGCTGCCTCCGACTCCGGCGCTGCTGCTGCTCGTGCTCGCCGCGCCGCCGGTGCCGTTGCCACCGGGTCCCGTCGCGGTGGTGGCGCCTGTCGTGGCCATGGCGCCGCCCGCGCCGCCGGCGCCGCTCGCGGTCGCGCTCGCACCCGAGGTGACGGCCGCGCCGCTGCTGCATGCGGTGACCGCGGCGAGCGACGCGGCGGTGAGCGCGATGAGGGCGAATGGCTGCCAGCGAGTCACGAGAAACGTCATGTTGAGCTCCATGGGCCGCGCGACGGCGCTGTTCGGATGGAGGCCAGGAGACCCTGAAACGCCGGTGGAGACAAGGCACATCGCCGTGCGCGCCTGTCGAAGCGCTCGCCCCGTCCAGCGAGCATGCCAGTACAAGCACGGCTGATTTTTCGTCGAAACCACGCTGTCGATCGCGGGATCGGCGAGGCGAGGTGGTAATCCGTTGCATTGAAGGACCGGGTCCGGGAAGATAACCCCGCTGTCGCGTGCGACTGGCGGAGGTCTCGTGAACGACTCGATTGCATACTGGGGTTCGGCGGTGGGCTTGCTCCTGATCTCCGCTTGCGGCTCCGGCGCCACGCCGGGGGCCACGGGCGGCGCCGGGGGCAAAGGGGGCGCCGCGTCGAGCACCGCGAGCAGCGCGGCGTCGAGCGGAGGCGGCAGCAGCGTCGGCGGCGGCAGCAGCACCGGCATGGGCACCGGCGGCGGCGACGCGGGCGTGGATCTCGTGGGCACCGCGGGCGACGGCGACTACGAGATCGGGCCCGACTACAAGGACGCTCCCGAGATCGTGAAGATGGACGGCGTCCCCCAGGGCAAGAGCTTTTCGTTCAAGATGCTCTCCAAGGACAGCGCCTTTTACGACGGCCACGATCCGACGTTGAAGCCCGCGCTCAGCGGGGACTTCACCCGCAACGTCGAGGTGGTGATCCCGGCGGCCTACGTCGACGGCACCGACGCGCCCTTCATGGTCGTGCAAGACGCCCGCGATCGCGATCCGATCGTCAACTCGATCAACAACCTCATCGCCGACGCCGCCAATCCTTTCCCGCCCGTCATCGCCATCTTCGTCGCCAACGGCGGCAACGACTCGATCGGTAGCGAGCGCGGCCTCGAGTACGACACCATGTCGCCGAAATACCAGCAGTTCATCGACGCCGAGGTCCTCCCGGCCATCCCGAAGGACGCGGGCGTCAAGGCGGCTTATCCCAACCTCAAGCTCACGAAGAACCCGGATGGGCGCGCGGCGTACGGCTGCAGCTCCGGTGGATCCGCGGCGCTGACGATGGGCTGGTTCGGGAGCGACACTTACCGCAAGATCGTCACGTATTCGGGCACGTTCGTCGATCAGCAGAACCCGGTGGCCCCGACCGAGGCGCAGTATCCGAACGGCGCCTGGGAGTACACCGATCAGCTGATCGTGGGCAATCCGGTCAAGCCGCTGCGCGTCTCGCTCGAGTGCGGCGAGCACGACAACGGCTACACCAACGACGAGGCCAGCCACCACAACTGGGTGATGGCCAATCAGCGCGTCGCCGCCGCGTTCAAGGCCAAGGGCTACCACTATCGCTTCGTCTTCGCGAAGAACGCCGGGCACTGCGACGGCGGCCCGATCCGCCAGACGCTCCCGGACACGCTCCGCTGGATGTGGCGCGGTTACACGCCGTGATTCGCGCGGCGGGGGGGCGTGCCCCCCGCTGCGGGACTCAAGGCGTCTTCGCTTCGGCGATGAAGGCGTCGTCGCCGCCGGCGCTCGTGAGCAGGGTGCCGCCGAAGTCCGGCGCGCCGGCGAAGCTCCCGCAGAAGGCCGCCGTCGTCGCGCCGCTCAGCGCGACCGCGTTGAGCTGCTGTGACGCCGCGTCGCCGAGGCGCAGGCTCCACACGTGGCTGCCGGCGCTGTCGAGCTTGGCGAGGAAGATGTCGTTTCCGCCGACGCTGGTGAGCGGGCCGCCGCCGAGATCGATCGTGCCCTGGAGCGTGCCGGCCACGAGCACGTTGCCGGCGGGATCGGCCGCGAGGTGGATCGCGCCGGCCTGATCGGTCGCGTCGCCCGCGCGGACGGCCCACACCGCGGTGCCGGCGGGATCGAGCCGCGCCACGAAGAGATCGCCCGCGCCCGCGCTGGTGAGGATCGTCGGGCCGACCGCGAGCTTGCCCGAGAAAGAGCCGCCGACGAAGACATTGCCGCTGGGATCGGCGGCGACGCCGGTGACCTCCTGCGCGAAGGTGCTGGCACCGAACGAGGTGCTGAAGACATGCGCGCCGGTGCCGTCGAGCTTGGCCGCGAAGCCGCCGAAGGTGGTGGTCGGCATCGTCAACGGCGCGCCACCGAAGTTGACGGTGCCCTTGAAGCGTCCACCGATGATCACGTTGCCGGACGCGTCGGGCGCGAGCGCGAGGAGCTCTTGCGCCGAGGCGTCGCCGTAGCGCTTGGTGAAGATGCAGGCGCCGTCGCTGTCGAGGCGCGCGACGAAGGCGTCGCCGCTGCCCGCGCTCGCGACGTTGCCGCAGCCGAGATCGAGCGTGCCGTCGAAGACGCCGCCGAGGAACAGATCGCCGGTGGACCCGATGGAGAGCGCGGTGCCGCGCTGGGCCGAGATGCCGCCGTAGCGCTTCGACGAGAGCGTCGCGCCGCTGGGGCTGAAGCGCGCGAGGAACGCGTCGCCGAGGGGATCGACGGAGCTGAGCACGCCCGCGCCGAAGTCGACGTTGCCGGTGATGCCGCCGGTGATCCAGATCTCGCCCGCGGCGCTGACGGCGACCGCCGCCGCCGTCTGATCGGAGGCGTCGCCGAAGCGCTTGCCCCAGAGGTACTTGCCGCTCGGATCGAGCTTCACGAGGAAGATGTCCGAGCCGCCGGCGCTGACGAGCGGGCCGCCGCCGAGATCGATGTTGCCGTGGAACGAGCCCGTGACGATCACGTTGCCCGTCGCGTCGATGGCGATGCCCTGCGCCGCTTGATCGGCGATGTCGCCCGCGCGCGAGGCCCACGTGACGTTGCTCTTGCAGAGCATGCCCTCGCAGATCGTGCTCGCGCAGTCAGCCGTCGCCATGCAGGGCTGGCCGTCGGGGCACTTCGGGCAGGAGCCGCCGCAGTCGATGCCCGTCTCGGTGCCGTTGGTGACGCTGTCGTTGCACGTCGACGCCTGGCAGAGCCCGGCCGTGCACACGCCGCTCGCGCAGTCGGACGCGAACGAACAGCTCTTGCCGTCGGCGCACGGGGTGCACGTGCCGCCGCAGTCGATGTCGGTCTCCTTGCCGTCCTTCGCGGCGTCGCTGCACGTCGGCTCGGCGCAGACGCCGGCCGTGCAGGTGTTGCTCGAGCAGTCGGCGCCGCTCGTGCATTTCTTCCCGTCGGCGCAGCGGGAGCAGGTGCCGCCGCAGTCGACGTCGGTCTCGCTGCCGTCCTGCTTGCCGTCGAGGCACGGCCCCGCGGTGCCCCCGCCGGTCGCGCTGCTCGACGCGTCGCTGGTGCTCGCGCCGGATCCCCCGCCGGCGCCACCCGAGCCGGTCGTGGTGCCTCCGCCGCAGCCGACGACGAGGGGCGAGGCCGCGCCGAGGGCGGCGAGAAAGCAGAAGGCGCGCGTGTTCATGGTGTCTCCGGTTCGGTGGCCGCGGGGGCCCGGTGGTTCTTCCAGGTGAAGCGATCGACGAGGACGACAGCGTCGCGTGCGCCGAGCGGGTCGACGCGGCCGAGCACCCAGCCGTCGACGCCCGTCCCGTCCTTGCGCACGCGCAGGCGGACGAAGTGCTTGTATCCAGGGTGCGCGAGCGCGCTGAAGGCCTGGTGAAGCTCGAGCCCGAAGATGGTGAGCGCCGTCAGGAACGAGCCGAAGGCCAGCGTGCCGATGTAGATCGCGGCGACGAACACCAGCGCGAGGCCGAGAGTGCCGTGCGGCGCGAGGCCGATCGCGCGGAACACGACGGGCGACGCCGCGGCCAGGACGAACGGGACGAAGCCGAGGAACACGCCCGTCAGCGCCGCGAGCGCGCCGATGCGCAGCGCCTTGCCGGCGCGCCAGCCGCCGATCAGGAACAGCGCCAGCGCCGCGCAGAGGGCGGTGATCCCCGCGGCGTTGGGGCTCGCCGAGCCGCGCGCGAGATCGACGCCGAACGTCGGCAAATACAGGAGCGCGATCGCCACATGGATCAGGATACCGGAGCGCCCGTGGGCGATCTGGAAGGGGATCTGCAGCGCGAGCGCGAGCGACGCCTTCGGCCCGGGGAACTCGGCCGCGGGCGCCTCCAGGCCGCCGCGCCGGATGCGCGCGGGGTGGAGAAACGCGCCGCCGCCGCCGGCTGTCACGTGCAGGCCGGCGCCGAAATGCTGGCGGCAGTAGTGGTGCGTGTCGCCCGTGAGGATGAAGATCCCGTCGCCCTCGAGCGTGACGTCGAGCCCGCGGAGGATGTCTTGCCCGGCCTGGCTCGGCTCGAGGAACGCGTGGGCGGGATCAGCCAGGATCATCATCACGCCGCCGCCCCTCGGATCGCGGGCCTGGGCGAAGTAGGTGCGCTGGTGGAAGTCGACCGCGCGGAGCTGGCGATCGGGCCCCCACAGGTCGAGCCCCGGCGCGAGGCGCAGCGCCCAGTAGCTCGCGTTCTGCACCGGCGTGTAGCCGAGGAGCGGCAGCGTGGCGCGCTTGCCCACGAATTTGCCGACGCGAAAGGCCTCGACCCACTCGACGAAATGGCCGATCTGGCCCGCGCTATCGATCTGATCGACGTCGACGCGCGAGGCGCGATCGAGCGAGCCCCTGCGGCGGCGAAACATGCGACCGAAGCCGTCGAGGCCCGCGTACCAGTCGTGGTTGCCGGGGACACCCAGGAGCACGCGGTGCTTGCCGTCCTGCGTCTTCTTCAGCACGCGGTTCCACGGGACGATCACCCGGTTGTGGATCTCGAGCTCGGTGGCGACGGGGTACGCCGTGTCGCCGCCGAAGAGCAGCAGCCGCCCGCGCGGGAGCAGCAATTTACCGTCCGGTGCCGCGGGATCGTCGATCTCGTAGTCCTCGAAGATCATCTTCGCGACGGCGTGGCTCACCGACGAGCAGTCGCCGGTGTCGGCGACGAAGTCGATCCACAGATCCTCGTCCATCGCCTCGGCGAGGCTCGTCGCGTGGGCGTCGCCGCCGAGCTCGCGGGCCACGCGCTGCGTGAGCTCGTCGGGATCGTCCGCGGCCATCCAGTCGCGGCTGTCGATGTCCTCGGTGGCGATCACGCTCGCCGCGAGGTGCCAGAGGTGGCCCCAGAACGAGCGCGCGCCGAACCACACGATGGGCCCGGGGAAGCGTCGACCGCGCCGGAAGCGCAGCCTGGGGGCGTCCTCCGGGGCGGGGCCGGGGCGAACGGGGGGGCGATGCACAGGGATCACGAGGCGAGGCGAATTGAGTACACTCGGCGCCCGAAGGAAGGACAGGAATGTTTCAGCAAAGCGCGTCCATCAAGCGAATCGTGACGAGGGCCGCGGCGGCGTCGGCGCTCGTGATCGTGGCGTCGGGCTGCGGCGGCGACAAGACGGCGGCGGGATCCACCGGCGCCGCCGGGGCCACCACGGCGACCACCCAGGCGACGACGCCGCCGCCGATCCTCGTGCCGCCTCCGGTGGCGACGGCGACACCGTCCGCGAGCGCCGACGAAGGCGAGGCCGACGCGCCCGCCGAGGCCGGCGCGAAGAAGTTCGACTGCGGCGCGAAGGGCCAGAAGCCTTGCCCCATGCAGAAGTGGATGAAGACCGTGATGGCCGGCGCGTCGTCGAGCGGGGAGGGCGCGAAGCTCGCCGAGGCGCTCACGTACGTGGCCAGTCACGTGCCGCCCGGCTTCGACAAATGGTCGGCTCTCGCGGCGGACGGGGCGAAGAAGGCCAGGGCGGACGACATCGACGGCGCCAAGGTGTCCTGCAAGCAGTGTCACGATCTGTACAAGAAGAAGTACAAGAGCACCCTCCGCGATCGGCCGTTCTGACCGACAAGCGAGGCGTGACGCCGTCAGAGGCTAACGGCGCACCGGAGCCCGAAAACATGCCCATCGCCGGTGTGCATCCGGTGCGCGCTTCGCAGCTCCCCCGGAGGGCTTTGCATATCGCCCCCGCGGCACCCAAGAAAAACCTCGCCGTCGCCGAGACGATGTTGAAAGTCCAGCGGCATCGGAAACTTGCCTGAATAGTCGACAGGCAAGCGATCATAGCCGTCGGGGTATGGCGGCGCCGGATCGACGATTTCCGCGAGGCTGCCCGCCAAGCCATAGATTCCCTCCGCCGACGGGGGGAAGCTCGTGACCGGGCGAAGTCCGTACTTGCCGTCATCGCCGCAAGTTGCGCCGTTGAACACCGCGAGGTCACACCGCGGCTCCTCGTCGCCCCACGGATAAAGGCGCTTGCCTCCGCCCGTCGCGGCATACTCCCATTCCGCCTCCGTGGGTATGCGCTTGCCGAGGGCGATGCAGTAGTCGGAGAAGGCTTCAGCTTCGGAGAACAGGTTCCCGAACGCGTCGCCAAATCCTTCGTGGAGCGCATCACGAGCGCACCGCAAATTCTGGCCCCAGAAGCCGCAGCCACTCTGAAGAGCCACTGCCGCTCAGGACTTCAGTATCGCCACAGACTCCAGAACGTGGTGATTGTACTCATGCGCCATGATGGTCGCGTCTGCGGTGGGATCGAAAGCAAACGTGTCGCTCGACCCGGGCTTTCTGAAGTCTCCGAATCCGTACTGATTTAGCGAGCCGTGCGTATTCGCGCCCACAGAATTCAGGCTGCGTTGGTGCCTTCGTGGGTGGTTACTCGCATGCGGAACTCGTGCTGGCCGTTGTCAGGATCCGACGGAATTCCTTTGTGCGAACTCATCCCTAGCAACCCAAAGAAGTGCTGGAGCTGGCCGGCCATGTAGAACGCCTGAACGTCCGCGTGGAATACACCACCAGTCGCGGTGAATAACCGGCGAATCCGGGATCGCCGCTGAGCGGAATTGCAGGAGCGGGTCCGCGTGCAGTCGGTTTGACGAAGTTCGCAATTACGGTGTATTCGTCCGTGCTCAGAACCCCGGGCCGGTGAGCCGGCAGACCTGCAAAGACTGCGGCATCGTTGTCGCAAACGACCATTCCGTGCGGGTAGTGCGAATCAAGGCAGTTGTCGATCGCGCTGCTATTGAAGGCTGCCGTATCAAATGTCGTGGTCTGGCCTGCGCCGACGGCGATCGAGGAGGGGGCAACGAAGCCATTCGTGACGCCCAGCGGGAAGTCGTTCGCCCAGCCATTGAAGGCGAAAGAGCGATTGGCATCGCTGACCTGTAGTGTCGTCGTCCCACCGTCGAGAAGCACGCTCTTTCCCACGTGGTGACCATCGAAGACGATGGAGACGTGACGCGCTTGAGGCGTTCCAGAGGGGGCGCCAGGGAGCGGGAACTCGTAATAACGGTAGCTCGTGACCAGGGACGAGGCTGGCATGCCGGCAGCGGTGATCGCAGCGGCCTCGGCTTGAGCTACCGTGGCGCTGAAGCTGGAAAACGCGGGAACTACCGTCAGGTAGGGTAGCCTGCACGTGAGAATGGCGTAATTTGAGCCAGTCGCCGCAATCAACTCGCAACTGGCCGAGGTGACGGCGATCTGGCTCGCTCCGTACTTGGCCATGAGCTCTCAGACTCGAAACGATGGAATCGTATGTCCGAGCCCGTCGTCCGTGGGAGTGGTGCGGTAACTCGTGACGAAAATCGGTGCCGGAGGCGCGAAACCGGCGAGCTTGATGGCCCCCGTCGTCCAGTAAGCAATCTGAGTGTCGGTCGGAGCGGCCGCCTGGAGCTGCAGATTCTCGAAGTGCACGCTGTTGGGGCCACCGTCGAGGCGACGGCGCAGTGGAGCATTCGCGAGGACGGCGGTCTGCACCGCATCGAGCCCCGCCGTTGAAAAGCCGGGGGCCCGTCCCGGAGTGCTGGATAGGATCGGTCCAAGCGGGTCAGTCGGGGCGTACGAACTCACCGACTGCGAGGTCTCGCCAACCTCCTCTGGGGAATCGTTGTCTCGTCTCACGCAGCCAGCAAGCAGGCTCGTTGCGACGAGGCTGGTAATGTAAAATGAACGCTTCACATGGAAATTTTCTGGGCTATTCCAGTGGCGATCTGTGCGCCGCTTGCGAGATTACCACGAGTAACGGTCGTGAAAGGCTCAGACTATGACTACGTCGTAAATCGCCGCTCCGCGCGGCATTGTCCAGGTCCTATATTGTTCAGGCATTCCCGTCAAGTTGTTTGTGACTATCTGGGTTCGCATCAAATCTCACGATCGACCGACAGCGGGGCAAGCGCCCGAAGAGCGCCGTTCACCGCTCCCTCAGCTCAGGATCCATCGCAGCTCTGTCTCGCGGGACAGAGCGATTTGAGCCGCAGCCGGCGCCTCCGGTGCTCGTTCGCATTCAGCAGCACGCGTGCTGGTCGTGGCGACGGTGAAGAGTCCGGAAACGGTCATTTCAATGCATCTTGACGTGCCTTTGGACCCGACCGATGCGGCACCTCCACGGTACATCCGCTGGCGAACGCTCTTCCTTGGAGGTATCTGACGTCCAGCGGACCCGCACCATCGTTCTCCGACCGCGATGCATGTCCCCGGTCGAGCCTAGAATTGAAGCCGGAGGCTCCAGACAGGCTCCCCCGGTCAATTGAAATTGCAGCTGGAGCCTCGCAACACGCGCCCCGGTCAATTTCAGGCTGTCGCGGGGTTGCATGTGAGCTCTCGTGGTCGAGCAAGCGCGCGGTGGCCATAGAGGAGGGCGCTTGCCACGGCGCTCGCGGTGAGGCGGGGAGCCGGCTCAGGACATAGTTGGACGGGCGGTGACGGTTCTGACCCGCTCCGGTGGTCGAGCCTGCCGTGCTTCGAGCTGGGCGCCTTGACCGGGCCTCTCGACAGACCTACGGCATGCTCCTCCGCCGCGTCCTGCGGCGGCGAAGGAGCGAGCGATGCGTTACCGCCTTTTCGGACGAACCGGTCTCTACGTCTCGGAGCTGTGCCTCGGGACGATGACGTTTGGCGGCAAAGGGTTCTGGGAGGTCGTCGGCAAGCTGGGCGCGGCCGACGCGCAGGCCCTGATCGGCACGTCGCTCGACGCGGGGGTCAACTTCCTCGACACCGCCGACGTCTACTCCGAGGGCGAGTCGGAGACGCTCGTGGGCGCCGCCCTCGCCGCGCTCGGGCGCCCGCGCGATCAGCTCATCGTCGCCACCAAGGTCCGCGGTCGGACGGGCGCGGGGCCCAACCAGGTGGGCCTGTCGCGCGGCCACATCCTCTCGGCCGTCGATGCCAGTCTGAAGCGCCTCAAGCTCGATTACATCGATCTCTACCAGATCCACGGCTTCGACCGCGAGACGCCGATCGAGGAGACGGTGCGCGCCCTCGACGACGTCGTGCGCTCCGGCAAGGTCCGCTACGTGGGGTATTGCAACCTGGCCGCCTGGCACACGATGAAGGCGCTCGGCTACGCCGACGCGCACCACCTCGCGCGCTTCGTGAGCGCCCAGATGTACTACTCGATCGTCGGCCGCGACATCGAGCGCGAGGTCGTCCCGCTCGCGCAGGATCAAGGCCTGGCGATCCTCCCGTGGAGCCCGCTCGCGGGAGGCCTGCTGTCCGGCAAGTTCGATCTCGACAAGCCCAAGCCCGAGGGATCGCGGCGGACGTCGTTCGATTTCCCGCCCGTCGACCTCGCGCGCGCCCGCCCGGTGCTCGCGGCGCTCCGCGCGGTCTCCGAGGCAACGGGGGTGTCGGTTGCCCGCGTCGCGCTGGCCTGGGTCCTGACGCGACCGTTCGTGACCAGCGTGATCATCGGCGCCAAGACGCGCGAGCAGCTCGTCGACAACCTCGCCGCGTCCGAGGTGAAGCTCTCGGCCGAGCACGTCGCCGCGCTCGACGCCGCGAGCGCGCTCCCGCCCGAATACCCGGGGTGGATGCTCGATTTCCAGAACCGCGATCGCCGTCCGCCGGGCGAGAGCGCCTGATCGGCGCGGACCGGCGAGCATCCTCGATCCGGCCGAGGCCTCGCTCAGGCCGCCGCCGGATCGCCGGGGACCGCCGCCGGAGGCCCGCTGTCGTCCTTGCTCGCGTCCTTCTGATCGATCGGAAAGGGAGCCTTCCACGCGGCGATCACGCTGGGGATCGAGGCGACGAGGACGAAGACGAAGAAGTGCCTGTATCCCAGCCAGTCCGCGACGGGGCCGCTGAGCATCTGCGTCGGAGTCAGCACCAGGTTCATCAGCGAGGTGCAGAACGCGTAGTGCGTCATCTTGTATTTGCCGGGCGCGATCTGCTGCATCATGTACAGCATGTTGCCGACGAACCCGAAGCTGTAACCGAACTTCTCGATCGAGACGAGGATGAGTATCGTCGTGAGCGAGAGCGGGTGCGCCGGTGAGACGCTGTAGCTCAGGAACACGTAGCAGAGGTGCGGGATGTTCATGCACAGCGCGAGGATCAGGAGCGATCTCCGCAGCCCCAGCCGCGCCGCGAACATCCCGCCGAGCAGGCCGCCTATCAGGCTCACCACGGTGCTCACCGTCCCGTCGATGAGGGCCTTGTGAGTCAGGCTCAGGCCCGCTCCGCCGGCCTGCGCGGACGCCTGCAGGAAGAGCGGCGCCTCGACGAGCAGGAAGCCCTCGCCCGTGCGATAGAGGAAGACGAAGACCAGCATCCCCCAGATGGCCTTCTTCTGGAAGAACGCTTTGACGGTGTCGCCGAAGGTGGCGAACACCTCGGCCGCGCCCGTGGGGCGGCGGGCGACGACGCCCGTCGGCAGCATGAAGGCATGGTAGACGCCGAAGGCGCCGAGGATCACCGAGCTGAGCGCGAGCCCGCACATCCAGCCTGTCTTCACGTCGTGAAAGACGTCCTTCATCAGGCTCGCGAAGAGCACCACGACCGCCTGCGCGAGGATGCGACCCACGTTCCAGCTCACCCCCTGGACCCCGATCCAGGCGGCCTGTTTGCTCTCCGACAGCTCGGTGATGTAGACGCCGTCGACGCAGATGTCCTGTGTGGCCGAGGCGAAGCCGAGCACCCAGAGCACGGCGATGACGACCGGGAAGTAACTCGGTAGCCGGAGCGCGGCCGCGGCCAGCGCCAGGAGAGCGGCCATGAAGCACTCCATGGCGATGACCCAGAATTTCTTGGTCAGGTACATGTCGAGGAACGCGGCCCAGAACGGCTTCAGGGACCACACGATACCGATGCTCGCCGTCGAGAGGGTGATCTGTGTGTCCGTGTACCCGAGGTCCTTGAACATCGTGGCGGACACCCAGATCACCATCGCGAAGGGGATCCCCTCCGCGATGTACGACGTGGGAATCCACCACCCCGGACGCCGAACAGGCTTGCTTTCGCTCATGGTGCTACACGGTGTCGACGGAGTTCGTGGCGATGACCCGGCTGTACCAGAGCGCGCTGTCCTTCGGGATGCGGACCTGGGTCTCGTAGTCGACCCACACGATCCCGAAGCGCTGGCCATAGCCGCGGTCCCACTCGAAATTGTCGAGCAGCGACCACACGAAGAAGCCGTGGAGCGGCACCCCGGCGTCGATCGCCCGGCGCGCGGCGAGGAAATGCTCGCGCAGGAAGCGCAGGCGGCGCTCGTCGGGGATGCGGCCGTCGGCGTCCGGCGCCGTCCCGTAGCTCGCGCCGTTCTCGGTGACGTAGATCCGCCGGGGGCCGTATACCAGGTGAACGCGATTGAGCACCTGATTCAGCCCCTCGGGGTACTCTTCCCAGCCCATCTCCGTCCACTCTTCCTTCGGGGCGAGCTCGACGGTGCGCGGCTGATTCTGCGCGTCCAGCACCTTGTCGCTCCGGGAGACGACGCGGTTGTAGTAGTTGACGCCGAGGAAATCGCACGGCGCCGCGATGGCCGCCAGATCCCCCGCTTTGACCACCGTGAGCCCCTCGGGCGGGAGGTGCCCATCGGCGATGTGATCGGCGATCATGTCGGCGGGGTAGCCTCGCCCGTGGACGGGATCGAGGAACCAGCGATTGAAGTACCCATCGAAGTTGCGACACGCCTCGTGATCGGCGGGGCTCGGGGACGCCGGGACGACGGGGGAGAGATTCAAGGTGATCCCGACGCGCGCGCCGGCCGAGTTCCCGCGGATGACGGGGACCGCGAGGCCGTGCGAGAGGAGCACGTGATGGCTCGCCGCGAGGGCCAGACCCCAGTCCTTGAGCCCGGGCGCGTGGAGCCCGACCTGGTGGCTGAGCATGCTCGTGCACCAGGGCTCGTTGTGGGTTATCCAGTCCTTCACCCGATCTCCGAGAGCGCGCGTCACCACGTCGGCGTAGTCCACGAAGGCCTCGGCGGTGGCGCGGCTCGGCCACCCGCCCTCGTCCTGCAACGCCTGGGGAAGATCCCAGTGGAACAGCGTCGCGAAGGGCTGGATCCCGGCCTCGAGCAGGGCGTCGACGAGGCGAGAGTAGAAGTCGAGGCCGCGCGCGTTCACCGCCCCGCGCCCGCCGGGGAGGATCCGCGGCCAGGCGATGGAGAAGCGATAGGCCGAGAGGCCGAGCCCCTTCATCATCCGGACATCCTCGGCGAAGCGATGATAATGGTCGCACGCGATCTCGCCGCTGCTGCCGTCCTGGACCTTGCCCGGGGTGGCCGAGAAGCGGTCCCAGATCGACTCGCCCCGACCGTCCTCGCGGGCGGCGCCCTCGATCTGGTACGCCGAGGTGGCGGAGCCCCAGAGGAACCCTTCAGGAAAACTCACGTTGGGCATGTCGGAGGTGTCTCCTCGGCGAGGGGTGGGGCGCGAGCGCAGCCCGGCGAGGCTAGTTCCTCGAAAGCGACCCTGTCAAGCCACCTTCCATGATTCGTGACGCCTGGTCATGTCGCCGAATTGCGATGCCGCGACGCGTCGCCGCTCCGCCGTCGAATTTCGTGACGCAACTTGATGCCGTGGAATTGGAGACGCGCGGCGTCAGGCCGGGAAACGCGATCGAGCCGTCAATCGCGCTTGACGACCCTCCGGTCCATGAGCGTACGATCGCGTTGTTGCCGCCGCGGATCGCCCCGCGCGCGCCGAGCGGGGCGGGGGAGATCGGGCGCCGTCCTGTCGAGACGAGATCCGGAGGAGATATCATGAGGATCAAGAGCGGGCTCGGACGATGGATGAAGGCGGAGCTCGCGGGCGTCGCGGCGGTCGCGGCGGTGGTGTCGGTCGCGCTGGTCGCCTGCGCGACCGGTGTGGATCCGGTGCGACCGGCGGGCACCGGCGGCGATCCGAGCGGGGGTAGCACCGGTGATCCCGTCGGCCCGTCGTCGAGCGAGAGCAGCGGCGATTTCACGTCATCAACGACTGTCACGACGAGCAGCGCGGCGTCGAGCAGCGCCGCGTCGAGCAGCTCCGCCAGCAGCACCTCCAGCGGCGCGACGAGCAGCACGTCGAGCAGCGCGGCCTCGACGAGCGCGTCGTCGAGCACCGGGGGCGCGGTGATGGGCCTCTCGCTCCAGTACCTCTGCGCCGGCGTCAACGCGTCCGACAACCAGCTGAAGCCGCACTTCAACGTGGTCAACGGCGGCTCGTCGAGCGTCGCGCTCTCGAGCCTGACGATCCGGTACTATTTCACGGCCGAGGGCAACCCGCCGCTGACGTTCGAGTGCGACTACGCGAAGGTGAGCTGCGGCAACCTCGCCGGGGTGTTCGCGTCGACGGCCGGGGTCAACGCGGATCACTACCTCGAGGTGAGCTTCACCGCGGGCGCAGGCACCCTCGCGCCCGGAGCGGAGAGCGGGGAGGTCCAGGCGCGCGTCCACAACCAGGATTACTCCACCATCAATCAGGCCAACGACTACTCGTTCGATCCCACGAAGACCGCGTTCACGAGCTGGGACAAGATCACCCTCTACCAGGGTGGCGCGCTGGTGTGGGGGACGGAGCCTTGAGTCGTCGTCTGGAACTCCGGGAGGATAGCTTCATGAGAAACGCGATCACGCTCGTCATTCCTCTCTGCGGCCTCGTCATCGCGGCCTGCGATGCCGGCGGCGCCACCGGGACCCACCACGGAAACACCGGTGGCGCGGGCGGCCTCGGCGCGGGAGGGAGCCTGTTCACCACCACGGGCACCGACGGCGTCGGCGGTGGGATCATCGATCCCGGGCCGATCTGCAATCCGTGCACCGATTTCCCCAAGGCGCCAATCTTCGACACCGTGGGCGCGCCTCCTCCTGCAAATGCGCCGGCGCTGTTCGGCGACGCGTCGAGCTCTTCCGGCAGCGGGGGACCGTGCCTGATCGAGCCGCCGATTGGCGCGCTGTTCCCGCGTAACTGGGTCCGCCCGCGCTTCCGCTTCACGGCCCCGGCGGGGCAGAACCTCTTCGAGATCCGCGTCCACGCCGATCTCGAGACCAACGATCTCGTCGTCTACACCACCAACCCGCAGTGGACGATGCCGAAGGATCTCTGGGTCGCGCTCGCCGCCCACGTGGTCGATCTCCCGATCACCATCACGGTGCGCTCGCTCGACATGAACGCTCCGGGCAAGCCGCTCCTCGGGAGCACGGGCGCCGTCACCATCGCTCCCGTGGTGGCCGACGGGACGATGGTTTACTGGGCGGCGGTCGGCGAGCAGCCCGCCGACGCGTGGCTCGCGGGCTTCGCCGTCGGCGACGAGAGCGTGATCACCGCGCTCCAGGTCGATCAGGTGAAGCAGGCCGGGAAGAAGGATCAAGGCGGCAATCCCAAGGGCGACGGCTCGGTGACCTGCATCGGCTGCCACACCTCGACGCCCGACGGCGAGGCGGTGGTGTTCACCGATCACTGGCCCTGGAGCAACGCCATCGCCTCGATCAAGAAAGACACCGTCGGCCAGGTGCCGACCTACGTGACGCCGGGCGGCCAGGAGACGATGAACCAGCCCTGGCTCGGGGCGGCCTCGTTCTCGAAGAAGCACTTCGCGCCGGGCGATCGAATCTACGTCACCTCCTACGGCCGCAATTCGGACCAGATCTGGGACGGCTCGACGGTGAGCGATCAACCCGCCTCCCGACTCGCGTGGATCAACCTCGAGACCAGCGCTCCCGCCGGCCCGACCAGCGCCGCGGGGCTCATCGCCGCCAAGGGCACGGCCTGGGGGATCCTCGATCGCACCGGCGATCCCAGCGGAGCGATGCTGCCGAGCTGGAGCCATGACGGCGAGCACATCGTCTATGTCTCCACCAGCGCCGGCAAGGACGGCCGCGTCGGTGTCGGCGCGGCGGATCTCTACACGATCCCCTACAACAACAGGGCCGGCGGCCCCGCGACGCCGGTGCCGGGGGCGGCCGATCCCGCGTACAACGAGTACTATCCTTCCTACTCGCCCGACGACGCGTTCATTGCGTTCAACCGGATCCCGAGCGGGCAGGACATGTATTACAACAGCTCGTCCGAGGTGTACGTCATCCCCGCGGCGGGCGGGACGCCGACGCGCCTCGCCGCCAACGACGCCCCCGCGTGCACCGGGATCAAGAGCCCCGGTATCACCAACAGCTGGGCCAAGTGGTCTCCCGAGATCAGCCCCTCCGGCGGCAAGACGTATTACTGGATCATCTTCTCGTCGACGCGCGACGGGTACACGATCCAGAAGAAGCCGGCGGGCAAGGCGTCCCAGCTCTACATGACGGGCATCGTGGTGGAGAACGGCAAGATCACCACGTTCCCCGGCGTTTACCTGTGGAATCAGCCGACCGACACCAGCAACAACACCCCGGCGTGGGACGTGTTCCAGATCCCGCAGGTTCCGCCGCCGAAGTGACTGTCACGAAATGGCAAGGCACCCTGGCGTACGCGCGCCAGCGGGATCGAAGGGATCAGGGGAGCGGCGGCCAAGAGGTTGGCGCGCCCCGGCACAGCCGCCCTCGTCCCTGGCGCTTGGCCTCGTAGAGCGCGCTGTCGGCGTTCTGGATCAGGCTCTGGGCCAGCTCCTGGAAATAGCCTGGGGCGATCGGGTGGCGGACGTCGGCGAGCGGGATCCCGTGCGAGAGCAGGACGCCGATGCCGAGGCTGGTGCGGATCGGGAGCTCGCCCGAGGGGCCCGCGATGCTCTTGTCGCCGAGGCGATCGAGGATCCGACGGCCGACGTGCTCGGCGCCGTCGAGCGTGGTTTGCGGGAGGAGAATCGCGAACTCGTCCCCGCCGTAGCGAGCGACCACGTCGCCCTCGCGCGTGGCCTGGCGGAGCGCGTGGCCGAGCGTCGCCAGCGCCTGATCGCCGGCGAGGTGCCCGGCGGTGTCGTTGATGCACTTCAATCCATCCATGTCGACGAGGATGATCCCGACGGGCTGCTGCGAGCGGAACGCGGCCTTGATCTCGCGCTGGATCCAGCGCTCGAAGAAGCGGCGCGCGTGCACGCCGGTGAGGGGATCGAGCGCCGCCATCTCGTAGAGCTGCATGTTCTGGATGGCGATCGTCGCCTGGTTGGCGAAGACCTGGAGCAGCTCGGTGTCGCGCGGCGGCGGGGCCGTCGTCGCCAGGTAGATCACGCCAATCGGCAGCTCGCCCACGCGGAGAGGGATCAGCGCCGCGGAGTCGGTGAACGCGATCTCACCGCCGCCGAGCGCACGGTCGACGAGCGCGCGCTCGGCCTCGTCGAGGTGCGCGTCGAGCCGCTCGCCCGCGTGGAATCGGCCCGTCCCCGACCACAGGACGGGCTCGGCGTCCTCCTGCGCGCCCGCGATGAAACCCTCGGTGGAGATCGCCGGAGGAGGCACGGTGTCCTCGCCCGGCCGCGCGACGACGAAGCCGTCGACCGCGGCGAGGAGGCCAGTCGTGCGCGCGAGGATGGTCTCGATCAGGTCGGGGAGCGGCTGGATCTTGTGCAGGCCCGGCGTCGCGTCGAGCACGAAGCGCAGGCCCTGCTGGCTCTGGTAGAGCCTTTGAATCGTCGTCGCGGCCTTGAGGCCGGCGTCGGTCCAGAGGAGCAGTTTGTCCGGCCCTTCGCTCTTGTCGTAGTAACCCTGGATGTCGAGGCGTCGCAGCATCTCGCGCGGCGGACGCTCGTCGACGTAGCCCGTTTGCAGGATGATCTGCACGTGCGGGTTGAAGGTGCGGAGCTCGACGACGACGTCCTCACCCGTCATCCCGGGCATGAAGTAGTCGAGCAGCAAGAGATCCGCGCGGCGCTTGCGCAGGAACGCGAGGGCCTCGCTCCCGTTCGTCGCGCAGAGCACCTCGTGCCCCTCGGACTCGAGCAAGAGCCGCGTCGCCTCGAGGTAGTCGGTGTCGTCGTCGGCGAGCACGATGTGGTAGCCGGACGAACGCGTGCTCCGGTATTTACGCGCCATTTTGCCGCTCCGCGAGGCGAGGGAAGCTCACCGTGAAGGTGGTGCCGAGCCCGGGTCGACTGTCGACGCGAACGGTCCCACCGAAGTCGCTGGTGACGATGTCGTGCACGATGGACAGGCCGAGCCCGGTGCCCTGACCGAAGGGCTTGGTGGTGAACATCGGCTCGAAGATCCGCTCGACAAGGTCGGGATCGATGCCGGTGCCTTCGTCGGCGACCGTCAGATCGAGGCCGCCTTCCCGCGGCGCGAGCGCGACCGTGACGACGCCGCCGCCGAGGCTCGCGTAGATGGCGTTCTCGACCAGGTTCGTCACCACCTGACCGAGGCGCACCGGCGAGCCGGTGAGCTCGATCTGCGCGGCGGGGGGCTCGAAGATCGCGCGGCAGCTCCCTTTGCGGAGCGCGTGCGCCAGCAGCACCAGCGCCTCGCGCACGCAGATCACCACGTTGAACGGGAGCCGCTCGTGCGGCCCGAGATCGCGCGTCTGCGATTTGATCCCGCGCACGAAGAGCGCCGCGCGCTGGGCGGCGCCCGCCGCGAGCGCGATCGCGCGCTTCATCTCGTCGCCGATCGCCCGGTGGTCGTCGGCCGTGACCTCGGGATCGCCGGCCGAGGCCTGGTACTCGTTCACCAGTGTCCCGACCTCGACGAGCGCGGCGCGCACGGCGCCGAGCGGCGAGTTCATTTCGTGGACGATGCTGGCGGTGAGGCGCCCGAGCGACGCGAGCTTCTCGGCGGTGACGAGCTTCTCCTGGTTCTCGCGGATGGCGCGGTTGGCGCGCTCGAGCTCGCCGGCGCGCTTCTCGAGATCGGAGATCAGCCGCGCGCGCTCGCGATCCTTCTCGACGATCCGCTCCATGAGCGACGTGGCCATCAGCGCGGCGCTGATCTGATCGCGGAGCGACTCGTACACCGCGCCTTCGCGCGGCCCCATCTCGAGCAGGACGAAGCCGAGCTGCTCTTCCTGGAAGAACAGCGGCTCGAGGACGAACGCGGCGCGGCGCTCGCGGCTGCGCGCGCCCGGCGGCGCGAGCTCGCGCGAGGCGAAGCGACGCCGGCTCGACGCGGGCTCGGCGGGCCTCGTCGCGTCGTACGCGAGCAGGAGGCGCGAGGTCTCGGCGGGCGCGCCGCCGGGCTCGTAGAGCGAGAGGAACGCGCTCGGGATCGCCAGCCGCGGGAAGTGCTCGGCGACGGCCTCCACCATCGCGACGACGCCCTCCGCGGTCACCAGGGCCTTGCTCGTCTCGCTCAGGCGTCGCGCCCAGCTCTGCACCTCGAGGCGATGCTGCGCCTGGGCGCTCTCCGCCGCCTCGCTGATCACGAGGCGCACCTCGTGCCAGAGATCCTCGGCGTGCGCGCGGAGCTCCGCGTCGCCGGCGAGGCACGGTAGCACCCGGCGCCGCAGTGTCGTGAGCACGTCTTGCCACGCGCCGACGTCGGCGCCGGAGGCGATCACCGCGCCGAGGATCTCCTCGAGCGCGGCGCTGAAGCCGCCGCGCGGACCGCCGAGGAGCTCCATCGTGAACGCGTCGAGCAGCCGCGTCGCCCAGCCCGCGTCGAGCGTGGCCAGCGAGGTGCGCGCGGACCGCGTGAGATCGGCGAGCGTGTCGGCGCGCTGTGCGGCGAACGCCGCGAGAAAATCGCCGCGCGGCGCGGCCGCGAGCAGCTCGAGCGCGCGCGAGGAGCAGCCGCAGCTCCGGCGCGTGACGAGCTCGGTCGTGAGCGTGATCTGCTCGGCGATCGGCTCGCCTCGCCGCAGCGCGAGGACGATCTCGACCGCGAGCTCGCCCTGCTCGCGCAGCGGCTGGCGCACCGTCGTCAGCGACGGCGTGGCGAAGCGCGCCTCCTCGACGTCGTCGAACCCGACGACCGCGATCTCCTCGGGCACGCGCCGCCCGCGCGCGCGGAGCGCGTCGATCACGCCGAGCGCCATCGCGTCGCTGGCCGCGACCACCGCGTCGATCGCCGCGCCGCGCTCGTCGACGAGGACCCGGATCGCCTCGACGCCGGAGCGCCGCTGGAAGTCGCCGACGACGACCAGCGCGGGATCGAAGGGCAAGCCGCGCTCGACGAGCACGTCGAGGTAGACGCGATAGCGCCGCTCGGCCTCGGCGTTGGCGGCGGGGCCGCGGACGAACGCGACGCGCTCGCGGCCGTGCGCCTCGATCAGATGCACGAGCGCGGCGCGCATCCCCGCCGCGTTGTCGACGAGCACGCTCGGGATCCCGGGGAGCGCCACCGCGATGCTGCACATCGGGAGCGGGCGATAGCGATCGCAGTAGCGCGCGAGCGCCTCGGCGCCGACGTGGTTGCCGAGCGCGCCCGACATGATCATCAGCCCGTCGACGTTCTCCGGGCCAGCGAGATCGTGGACGGCGTTGCGCTGCGCCCCGTGACGATGCGGCGAGCCGAGCACGCCGCCCGCGAAGCAGATCAGGTCGACGTCGGCGCGCCGAGCGGCGTCCGCGACGCCGGCGAGGACGCTGTTCTGGTAGCCGTCCTCGAGCCAGTCGACGAGGAGACCGAGCGTCGCGCGAGCGCTCGACTGCGTTTGAGAAGCTCTCGCGCCCATGTGGCCTCCACTCCCTGTCCCCCTCGGGCCAGCAAACGGTAACAGAGGCCCGCACCCCGCCGACGACTGTTTTCAGCGCCGCCCGCGGCGCGCCCGCGCCGGTGGCGCTGACTGCCACGGTGAAAACGTCTCTCCAGGGTCGACAATATCGCGTCATAATGACGCGACGCGAAAGTGCAGCGCGCGCCGCGGGCTATTTTTGCCGAGTGAAACGGTTCACTGGTGTCTTTGTCGATTGCCATTCCTTCGCGCGGACGTGTAGGCTTTTCGGATGAACGGTCGCCGTCACTCCGTACCGTCGGTCGCGAGCGCGCTCATCGCCGTTCTGCTCGGTGCGCCGTCGGCGCTCGGCGCCTCGAAGGAGGCGGCGGCGCTCGAACTCGCGAAGAAGGCAATCTCCGTCGACTACCTCGACACCCGATTTCCAGACGCGGAGAAGAAGCTCCAGCAGGCGCTCACCCTCTGCGAGCCGGAGGGCGCCTGCTCGGACAAGGTGCGGGCGCGGCTCCACGCCGCGCTCGGCGTCGTCTACGTCGGCGGGATGGGCAAGCGCGACGAGGGCAAGGCCGAGTTCGCCGAGGCGTTGAAGAAGGACGCGGCGGTGAGCCTCGACGCCGATCTCGCGTCGCCCGAAATCGAGGCAGCCTTCGCTGACGCGAAACGGAGCCCCGGCTCGGCGTCGCCTGTCGGGCCTGCCGCTGCCACGCCGCCCACGGGCCCGACGTCACCCGTGCCGAGCGGGCCTCCGGCGTCGCCCACGGGCAGCGGCGATCTCGTCCACACCCCGCCTGCCGAGCAGGCCACGCTGACGCCGGTGCCCCTCTATACCGAGCTGCCGAGAGGGATCGTCGCGGCCAGGGTCCAGGCGTTCTACAAGCCCTTCGGCTCGCCCGCGTGGAAGTCGCTCGACCTCCGGCAGATCGGCTCCGGCTGGGGCGGCGAGATCCCGTGTCTCGACGTCGGGAGCGCGACAGGGGCCCTCGTCTACTACCTCCAGGCGTTCGACGCGGAGAAGAACCTGCTCTCGTGGAGCGGCACGCGCGGCGCGCCGGACAGCGTCGCCATCAAGTCCTCGATCGAGGGAGACGCGCCGCACCTCCCCGGGGAGCAAGCGCCGCTCCGGTGCCCGGATCCTGGCGACTGTCCGCCCGGGTTCCCGGGCTGCCACGGCGTGAAGGGTGACACTCCGCCGCCCTGCGAGCCGGGGGCCGAGTGCGCCGACGTCCCGGCGCCGCCGAAGACGTACAAGAACTGGATATCGCTCTCGGTGCAGCAAGACCTGCTGGCGCTGGGCTCGAGCAAGGCCACCTGCGCCGGTGACAACGACTACGCGTGCTTCAGCGATGGAGGCACGTATTACAGCGGCATCCCCTACGACAGGTCGGGCGACGAGGTGAGCGGGGGATTGCGCCTGGCGACGACGCGGATCCTCGTCGGCTACGATCGCGCCATCGGGAGCTTCACCGTCGGAGCGCGGGTCGGCTACGCCTTCGGCGGCGGCCCCAGGGCCGAAGGAGGCAGGGCGTTTCTGCCGCTCCACGCCGAGGCGCGCGTCGCCTACTGGTTTGGCCACGATCCCTTTGCCCGCACCGGGCCGAAGCCGTATCTGGTCGTCAGCGGCGGCCTCGCCCAGGTCGACGCCAGGGTGCCTGTCGTGGCCTACGCGACCGAGAAGGCCTATGTCGACGACACCCGCACCACCTTCGACGCATGGAGGAAGAGCGGGACGGCGTTCGTCGGTGGCGGCGTGGGGATGCTCTACGCGCTGACGCCCCGTCAGGGGCCGCTCGCCGAGGTGAAGTTCATCGAAATGCTGGGCAAATCGGCCCCTACGCTGAGCCTCTCGCTCGGCTACGCGGTCGGGTTCTAGCGGGGGCCTGGGCCCGCGCGGGGGCCCGGAACTGGATCGAAGGAAGGGATATCGATGCGCACGCTCAGAGTTTCGATCATCGTTTGCGGGCTCCTCGCCACCGGCGTCGCGTCGGCGCAGACCGACCCCAAACCCGCCGGGGACGAGCCGGTGGTGCAGATGGACAACGTCGCCACGGGGCAGCCCGCGCCAAAGGCCGTCAGCGCTCCGGATACGACGCCGACGCCCGCGAGCGATGCGCCGCCGCCGTCGGGGCGCCCCCTCGGCGGCGGCAGCCCGACGTCCACCGGCGGGGCGGCCGGGAGCAGCGATTGGAAATTGGAGTTCCATGGCTACCTGCGGGCGCCGATGCGCCTCGGCCTCGGCCACCGCGACAACCCCGCGGCGGGCCAGAGCGCCTCGACGGTGCACAACCCCGTCGTCCCCGACGATCAATACCTGGGCTGGCAGTACACCGGCGTCCAGTCGAAGGACTGGGCCGAGGCCTTCTTCTCGTACGGTAACTCGTGGGTCAAGGGCACCATTGGCCTGCTCGGATTCAATTTCTCGGACGCCTCGTGGCAGCAGGCCAGCGCCCAGTTTGGCATCGGCCAGGGGTGGCTGACGCTGACTCCCCACCTCGGCTACCAGAACGTGCGCTTCGAGGCCAAGGTCGGCAGCTTCTGGAGCAAGTACGGCACCGCAGGCAAGTACGACGCCGGCAAATACGACACGTTCCTCTTCGGCCGCACTCACACCATGGGCGAGACGGTGCGGATGGAGATCGACGTCGGCAAAATCACCCTCTGGGGCGAAGAGGGCTTCGGCGCCAAGCAGCCGGATCCCAACAAGTACAACAACGCGAAATTCACGCTGCTCGCCCACGGCCACGCCGGCGCGAGCTGGAACAAGACGCTCGAGCTCGGCGTCCACGTGCTCCACTCGTGGGCCAGCGAGGAAGATCGGGAGAACAGCAACATCACCGGGCTGCCCGACGGGAAGCTCACGGTAGCGGGCGCGGATTTCCGGGTGACGAACACCCTCCTCGGCGATCTCTACCTCGGCTTCTCGCACATCGGGGCGACCAACGCCACGGTTGTCAACGACGCGATCGAGGTCCTCCACTCGGGCGGAGGTGGGGAGTTCACCCTCGGGGTCAAGAGCAATTACCTCGACGGCAAGACGGCCTCGAGCAAGGGCAACGGCGCCGTCAACACCCTCCTGATGCAGTACGACTTCAGCCTCGCCAACCTGCTGGCGAACCTGAAGACGCCGAAGACGCAGTACTGGGGCGACGGCCCGGATCTGGCCGCCTCGCTCTTCCTCATGTACAACGCCATCTCCAGCGATGATCCGGACATGAACGGCGTGCACAAGCTCAAGTACGGGGTCGATGTGCTGGGAACTCCGCTGAAATGGCTCGGGTTTGGCCTCCGCGTCGACCGCGTCCAGCCCAACTCCAAGGTCGCCGAGCAGTCCTTCGGGATCGTCTCGCCCCGCGTGGTGTTCCGCAGCGCTTTCCTGACCCACGAAGAGGTCAGCTTCCAGTACTCGCGCTACCTCTACAATCAGCGCGAGTGCGGCGTGGCGCCGGCCGATCAGACGCTCTGCGTCCAGCCCCCGTCGGCGCCGTCGCTGCCGACCGGCTTCGGATCGGCCCAGCCCTCCAACGACGCGAGCACGCGCGGCGCCCCGACGACCCGCCCCGATCTCAACGTGCTCAAGCTGCAAGCGACGATGTGGTGGTAGCCCGAGAGAGAGAGCGAGAGCGAGTCAGTGAGAACGGAGAGAGGCACATGAACGGACGATGGTGGCTGACGGCGGCGGGATGCTGCTCGCTCTGGGCGCTGACGAGCTGCATCCCCGACGGCGCGCCGGTGGCGAGCGCGGCGGCGGTGAATTCGGCCGATGGCAAGAAGTGCGGCGCCGACGGCGTGATCGACGACGCCGAGGATCAGAACAACCAGATCGCCACGAAGAAGGGGCGCGGAGGGTACTGGTACGTCTTCGCCGACAAGCTCGGTTCGACAACCACGCCCGACGGGAGCGGCACCTTCGCGATGTCGCCCGGGGGCGCCAGCGGCTCGGCGCAGGCCGCGCGCATCAGCGGCAAGGTCGGCACGGGCGAGGTCGTCTTCGCCGGGATGGGGTTCAACTTCGTCGATCCGAAGGGGCTTTACGACGCGACGGCCTACAAGGGGATCGCCTTTTGGGCGAAGATCGGCCCGGGCTCGGTCAGCAAAGTGCGGCTGAAGATCCCCAGCGTCGACACCGATCCGGAGGGGAAGGTCTGCAAGGACTGCTTCAACGACTTCGGGATCGATCTCGAGCTCACCCCCACCTGGACGCGCTACGTGGTGCCGTTCAGCGGCGCGACCCAGCTCGCGGGCTGGGGCGCGCCGCGGCCCGAGTCGCTGAATGCCTCGAAGATCTACGGGATCCAGTGGCAGGTGAACAGCCCTGGATCGAGCTACGATATCTGGGTCGACGACGTCGAGTTCACCGGCTGTCCTTGACCGGCGCGCGCGTTTCTCCGTATCCCTCTCTTCGACTGGAAATGCCATGAAAGATCAGGAATCGAAGCGGATGCCGCGCGGCTACCTCCTCGGCGCGCTGCTGACGCAGCTCGCCGCGGCGGGCTGCTCCTCGGCGGCGGTCACGGCAGGTCCGGCCGACGGGCCGGCCGAAGCGTCGAATGAGCCCGCGCCGATCGACACCAGCCCGCAGCCGGCCGCGGGCGGCGGTAACCTGATCAAGAACGGAACGTTCGAGGACGGGACCACCCTCCCGTGGACGACCTCGTTCAGCGCTCCTGCCGACGGGAAATCGTCGATCGTCAAGGGCGCGATGTGCGTCGAGGTGGATGGCAAGGGCGACAACGCGTGGGACGCGCAGGTCCGTCATCGCGAGATGGTGCTGCACAAGGGCCATACGTACTCGGTCCGCTTCCGGGCCTACGCCACGGCCCCGACCAAGGTGCGTCCCAAGGTGGGTATGGCCGGCCCGCCGTACGCCGAGTACTGGGCGACGGTGATCTCGCTCAAGACCACTCCGCAGACGTTCGCGGGGCATTTCACCCTGAAGGGCGACGATGATCCCAGCGCCGAGCTCACGTTTCACCTGGGCGGGAACCTGGCCGGCGCCAGCGCCCCCTTCAGCGTTTGCCTCGATGACGTGAAGCTGGAAGATCCCGAGTACACCGCTCCGGTGATCGCCAGGGTGCCTCCGCCGCCGAAGCTGCGGGTCAATCAGGTGGGCTATTTCCCCGCGCTGGCGAAGCGCGCGATCTTCGCGAGCGCCACGCCCACGCCGCTCGCCTGGCGGCTCGTGAACGGGGAGGGCGCCGTCGTCGACAAGGGGATGACGGTCTTCAATGGCAACGACGCCGCCTCGGGCGAGACGGTGCACCTCGTCGACTTCTCCACGTTCAAGCAGCCCGGGACGAAGTACAAGCTCGAGGTCGGCGGCGAGACGAGCCCCGCGTTCGCGATCGGTCGCGATCTGTACAAGAAGCTCAAGTACGACGCGCTCGCGTATTTTTACCACAACCGGAGCGGCATCGCGATCACCATGCCTTTCGCCGGCGAGGCGAAGTGGGCTCGTCCGGCGGGCCACGTCGGCGACAAGGCCGTACCGTGCGCGCCGGGCACGGGGTGCTCCTACTCGCTCGACGTCAGCGGCGGCTGGTACGACGCGGGGGATCACGGCAAATACGTGGTCAACGGCGGTATCTCGGTCTGGACGCTGCTGAACGAGTACGAGCGCGCCAAAGCCTTTGGCCCGGCGTCGGTAGCCGACTTCGCCGACGGGAAGATGAACATCCCCGAGAGCAAGAACGGTATCCCCGACCTCCTCGACGAGGCCCGGTGGGAGCTCGAGTTCATGCTGAAGATGCAGGTCCCGGCGGGGAATCCGCTCGCCGGGATGGTGCACCACAAGGTCCACGACGAGAAGTGGACGGCGCTCGGGATGGCCCCGCACGAGGACGTGATGAAGCGTTATCTGCGCGCGCCCAGCACCGCGGCGACGCTCAACCTCGCCGCCACGGCGGGGCAGGCGGCGCGGATCTGGAAGACGCTCGATCCGGCCTTCTCGGCGAGGTGCCTCGCGGCCGCGGAGGCCGCGTGGGCCGCCGCCCAGGCCAACCCCGCCGTCTACGCGCTCGGGAGCGACAACTCCGGCGGCGGCCCCTACGACGACAAGAACGTGATCGACGAGTTTTACTGGGCCGCTTCCGAGCTGTTGCTCACGACCGGCAAGGATGTTTACAAGGAGGCCGTGGTCAAGTCACCGCTCTTCAAGATCATCCCCGGTCCCCGCAGCGGGGCCAGCGCCTCGATGACCTGGCAAGACACCCAGGCGCTCGGATCGATCTCGCTCGCCGTCGTGCCCGGCGGCCTGGACGCGGCCTCGGTAGCCGCCCTGCGCGCCGGCATCGTCGCCGCGGCGGATACCTACCTCGACGTGATCGAGACCCAGGGCTACCGCCTGCCCATGAAGCCCGGTAACGGCGGCAAATACCCCTGGGGATCGAACTCGGTCGTGCTCAACAACATGGTAATCCTCGGGCTCGCGAACGATTTCACGGGCAACATCAAGTACCTCAACGGCATGATCGAGGGGATGGACTACATCCTCGGGCGCAACCCCATGGCGCAATCGTACGTGACCGGGTACGGCGAGCGGGCGCTCCAGAACCCTCATCATCGCTTCTGGTCGCACCAGGTGAACGCGAAGTTCCCCACCGCGCCTCCGGGGGCGGTGTCGGGCGGCCCCAACTCGGGGCTCGAGGATCCTTACGTGAAGGCGGCCGGGCTCGCGGGCTGCGCGGCGCAGAAATGCTTCGCCGACAACATCGAGGCCTGGTCGGTCAACGAGATCACGATCAACTGGAACGCTCCGCTCTCGTGGGTGGCCACGTACCTCGACGAGAAGGGGAAATGAGGGTCGGGGGCGCCGCGGCGATCCCGGCCCTGATCGGGCTCGCGGCGCTGGCCTCCGGGCATGCGGGGTGTGTTCCTCCGATCGATCCTTCGGCGCTCGCGGCCGTGCAGGTCGAGTCGAAGGTCGAGCCGCCGAAGGCCTGCCGCGCCCTCGGATCGCTCGAAGGCAAAGATACGGATCGCTGGGCCGCAGGGGGCCTCTCGTACGAGGCCGCGCTCCTCGATCTCCGGCGAAAGGCCGTCAACGGCGGCGGGAATCGCCTGGTCGTCGACGAGGTGATCTCGCCGCGCGCGACCGACTACCTGCCTGCATTCCTGATCCAGGCGCGGCTCTTCAGCTGCCCTGTCGCCGGCGCGGCGGTGGCCTCGGCGTCAGTCGCGCCCGCGGCGAGCGCGGCTCCGGCTCAGGCGCGGGCCTGCGAGCCAGACTGCAGCCCCGGGTACACCTGCTTGCGCGGCGCCTGCGTGTCGGCGTGCAACCCGCTGTGTGGAGCGGGGGAGCGTTGTGGTGCTGACCGAATTTGCCGCGCAGATCCGACGCTGATGAGCCCCGCTCCCGTGCCCGCGCCGAGCGCGCGCTGAACAATCATTTGGGGTTGATCGGGACGCGATTTCTGTGTCACAATCCACTGCCTCGAATTCGTCGGTCCGTGATCGAGGAAGAAGGGGCGCTCGGTTTCGCTCCTCGCGGGCCGGGCTCGGGTTCGGCGGCGCGGGCGGCGGAGGGATTTCGACATGGTGAACCTATCGAGCTGGTTGCCCCGGTGGATGCGCTCGGCGGCGCCTGCTGCTCTCGTTGGCTCGCTCGCGCTGGCGAGCTGCGACGTCGGCACGACCTCGGAGAAGCCGTCTGGCACCGGGGCAGGCGGCGCGGCGCCGTCCGGCGGGATGACGACGACCGACTCCAGCGCCGACTCCAGCACGGCTGCGGGCGTCGGGGGCGCGACCATGGCGTCCGGCGCCTCCACCTCGGCAGGCGAGACGTCGGCGGCGACCACCGGCGGCAGCAGCACCACCAGCGGCGGCGGGGGATCGAACCACCTCGCGCCGAATGGCTATTACGTGCTCGGTAACACCATCTACGACGCATCCAATCAGCCGCACGTGCTCCACGGCATGGCGCGGCCGTCGATGGAGTGGTCGGCGACCGGGGAGCACGTCGGCACGGCCGACTTCCAGATCATGAAGTCGTGGGGCGCTCGGATCGTGCGGATCGCGCTCAACCAGGACTTCTGGCTGGCCGGCGCGGCGAAGCACAACGGCGCTTACGCGGCCAACGTCGATCAGGCCGTCCAGCAGGCGCGCCAGCTCGGGCTCGACGTGATCCTCGATCTCCACTGGTCCGACCGGGGCGACCTCCAGAATCAGGGCCCGGGCCAGCAGCGGATGGCGGATCAGAACTCGATCACCTTCTGGAGCGAGGTCGCCGCCAAGTACAAGGGTGACGGCCGGGTGCTCTTCGAGCTCTACAACGAGCCTCACGACGTCGCCTGGAACGTGTGGCAGTCCGGCGGCGACAGCGGCGACGGCTTCAACGCGGCGGGGATGCAGCAGCTCCACGACGCGGTGCGGGCGACCGGCGCCGACAACCTCGTGTTCATCGGAGGGCTCGATTACGCGTTCGATCTCAGCGGCGTCCCCGCGCACCGCATCCAGGGGTACAACATCGTCTACGCGTCGCACCCGTACGATTACCCCAACAAGCAGCCCGCGAACTGGGACAAGGCCTGGGGTTTCCTCGCGGCCACCGATCCGGTCGCGCTGACGGAGTTCGGGACCTTCAACTGCTCGAGCGGGTACTACTCGCAGCTCATCCAGGCCGCGGACGCGAAGAAGGTCTCGTGGACGGCCTGGGCCTGGTACCCGGGGGGATGCAGCTTCCCCTCGATCATCAACGACTGGAACGGGACGCCCAGCGAGCCCGGGAAGATCGTCAAGGCCGCGCTGCTCGGATATCCGTAGCGGCGCTGGCAAAGGCTCGTTCGAAAGGGGGGATGGGAGGCGCGGCGTCGCCCCCGGCAGCCCCGGCGCTCGATTCGAGATCACGCGGCGAGGTCGCCGCAGCGCTAAGCTACCGCACTGTCACGTGAAGGAGGGTAATCATGAATCACCACCAGGGTATCAGGCTCGTAGGCACCATTCTCGCGCTCGCCGGTGCGGTGACCGCGACGGCGTTCGCCACCGGCTGTGACAACGGCGGCACGGGAGCGACCGGCACCGGCGGCACCGACGCGACCACCAGCGGCGGCCCCACCACCACGGGGACCCCCGCGTCCACGGGCGCCACCGATCCGTCGACCGTCACCAGCACCTCCGGTGGGATGACGACGAGCACCGGCGGCGGCGGCAATGGCATCGAGTGCCCGGACAGCTTCTGCACCATCGGCGCTTACACGGGCTATGGCTTCGTCTACAGCGACAAGACCGACGGCGGCGCGAGCACGATCACCCAGAAGGGCACCTCGCTCTGCGCGTCCGGCGTCGCCGGCGCGGTGGTGGGCATGGCCTACGCGAAGTACTGGGGCGCTGGCATCGGCGTCAACCTCAACCAGAAGGCGGTCCCGATGTCGCCCGTCGATCCGATCCAGCTCACGGGATCGGGCGTCAGCATCGGTATCTCCACCCCGCCGGCGACGGAGATCCGCGCCGTCATCGACGACGAGGGCGTCGCGTACTGCGCGGTGCTCAAGGGCGCGTCGACGAGCCTCGTGTGGTCGGACTTCAACACGACCTGCTGGGACAAGACGCTCGCCGGCTCCAAGGCCCTCGCGAAGGCGCCTCTCGCCACCTCGGTCAAGGTCCAGGTCGTGACCTCGGCCGACGCGGATCGCCCCTTCGATTACTGCATCGCCAGCATCACCTTCAACTGAGCCCGTCGACGCTCGGCGCGAGCGCGCCCCCGGATGCGGGGCGCGCCTCGTCCGAGCGCGCCATCCGAGAGCCAGGCTCCTACGGTGTCGGCTCGGCCTTTTCCAGGATGTTGAGGAGATCTTCGATCACGCGCTCGGTCTCACCCTGGGTGAGGCCGCGGCCGTGGCGGAGGAGCTTCCACGTGTACACGTCGCAGGCGACGACGAGCTGCATCCGGCGGCGCTGGCGCGCGGCGCCGCGGAAGCCGCGGAGCAGGTGGCCCAGGCCACGCTCGAGGCCCTCGTCGTAGAGGTTGCGACCCCACTCCATCAGCGGACGGAGCGCGGGGACGGCGTCCTCTTGCGCGAGCATGTTGAGGATCGAGGCGCCGCGGTCCTCGTAGAACGCGACCATCACCCGCACGAAGGCCTTCGTGTCGTTGCGCAGGCCGGGATCGAGCGGGGGCCCGACGCCCGAGCCGATCTCGCTCAGCCACGCAGAGAGCAGCCGCTCCTTGGTGCCGAAGAGGCGATAGACGGTGCGCTCGCTCGTGCCGGCGCGCGCCGCGACCTCCGCCAGGGTGACATCCTCGTAGCGGCGGAGACCGAAGGCCTCGTACGCAGTCTCGAGGATCTTCCGGCGCCGCGCGTCGGTAGCGTCGGCGCGCGCGGCCAGGCGGTACGACCGTTTCGCGACGGGTTTTACTGCCACGAGATGTCTCCATGTTGCTGAAGCACGCAGCTGGCCAGGCCCATGCGGCGGGACGCTATCACACGAGGCGCGGGCGCGGGCGCGAGAATCTCCATCGAGCGCGCCCGCGGGTGCGATCTCACCGGCGCGCGGGTCGACGCGAGGCGGGACGCGACGCCGACGTGACCGGAGGTCGCCCCCCGGGAGGTGGCCGCCCCGCCGCTCCGAGCGCCTCCGACGTGCTCCTCCAGGCAGCGCTCACATTCGCGGCAACTCGTTCTGCCACGATTTGAAATCGAGCCCGCTCGCGACACCTGGGCCCGACCGGCGGCGGCGCTCACATTCGCGGCAACCAATTCTGCCACGATTGGATCTCGCGCGCGCGTCACGCCGAAAATCGCACAATATCGTGCGATGCGTCAGGCGTATGTGCTTTGCGAGCGCGCGCGCTCATGCGATCTTGAGCGTCGGGAGGTGAGCTTCATGCGCTTGCGATCGACACTGACCCTCGGCTCAATCGGCGTGGTCCTCACGGTGCTCACCGGCGTTCATTGCGACGCCGGCGGCGGCGGTACCAAGACGGGTGGCACCGGCGGGAACACCGGCGGACCGGGGAGCGGCGGTGACAACCCGTTCGCCACGTCCAGCGGCGCGGGGGGCCTCGGCTTCCCGATGTCGACCGGCGCCGGCGGATCGATCGTGCCCGACGACGATCCCACCAACCCCAACATCACCCACCCCACCTGCGCGGCGGGGACCTGCGGTGATTTTCCGGCGAATCCCCTCCTCGGCGACGGGGTCCCGGCCAACGTGGCCACGCTGTTCGGCGCCGCCGACAACTTCAGCTCCGGCGCGCTCTGCGTGCTCGAGCCCGAGCTCTCGGCCGCCGGCAAAGAGGGCGCGATGCTCCCCGCCAACTGGGTTCGCCCCCGGTTCCGCGTCGCCGCCGCGGGGCTCGATCTGTTCGAGATCCGCATGCATTCGCCGGCCGAGGCCCACGATCTCGTCGCCTACACCAAGCAGCCCACGTGGTATCTCCCGAAGGATATCTGGGCCGGCCCGGCCGACGTCGACGCCGGGCTCGCGGGCGGGACGGGGCTCGCCAACAACGGCGCGGGGGCGCCGATCACGGTCACCATCCGCGGCATCAACTCCAGCGCTCCGGGCGTGCCGGTCGGCATCAAGGGCGACTTCAACATCGCTCCCGTCATCGCCACGGGCAGCATGGTCTTCTGGACGGTGAACTCGGCGGCGGTCACCCCGCAGTCGAGCAAGCTCCTCGGGTTCACCATCGGCGACGAGGGCGCGGCCGAGGCGCTGAAGCTGACGGACCTCGAGTGGGGAGGCCAGATTGGCGAGGACGGCGCGGTGCTGCGCGGCTATTACGACAACCCCAAGCTCCCGGGGTTCGTCAACGGCCAGGTGCGCTGCATGGGCTGCCACACCTCGACGCCGGACGGGCAAGGCGTGCTGATCACCGACGACTGGCCCTGGGCCAAGGCCGCGGCGATGCTCACGAGCGGCAGCGTCGGCAAGGTGCCTGGCTACCTCGGGAAGGGCGCCGAGGCGGTGATGAAGATGCCGTGGTGGGGAACCCAGACGATGTCTGCGGCCCACTGGAAGGCGGGTGATCGCACCCTGGTCACGAGCTACGCCACCACGTTCAAGTCGGGTAAACCGCGCAACAAGCCCTGGCAGGCTCTGCCCTTCTACGACGCGCAGAACTCGGCCAACGACGACAAGGTCAAGTGGCACAAGCTCGCCTGGATCGATCTCGAGTCGACGGCGAGCATCGATGTCGCTGTCACGAGCACGCCCGACTACGGCAACCCGCTCAACCTCCGCGAGATGGCCGCGGCGGCGGCGCAAGGCACGACGTGGGACCTCATCGCCACCGGCGACAGCAACGTGAGCGAGGTGTCGCCCAGCATGAGCCACGCGGGCGACAAGATCGTCTACACGACGACCGACTTCTCGCCGGACGGGCACCCGGACACCACCGCGAAGACGTCCGACGTCAAGGTGGTCGACTACAACAACCGCCTCGGCGGCGTCGCCAAGGCAGTCCCCGGCGCGTCGGATCCCGGTTACCTCGAGTATTACCCCTCGTTCTCGGCCGACGACAAGCTCATCGCCTTCACGCGCGCCCCGAACCCGACGGCGGCCTCGCCGGATGGGCCGTATTACAACCGCTTCGGAGAGGCGATGATCATCCCGGCCGAGGGCGGGACGCCGGTCTCGCTCGCGGCCAACGTGCCCAACGCCTGCGGCGGCGACGACGTGTCCAAGGGGATCATCAACAGCTGGCCGAAGTGGTCGCCGGACGCGTTCACCGCCCACGGAAAGACGTACTACTTCGTGATCTTCTCGTCGGCGCGCAAATACAAGGACGAGTTCTCGGAGCAGTTCTCGTTGCCGACCAATCCCCTCTCGGCCTTCAAGGGGCTGAACGCGTCGTCGCAGCTCTACCTCGCGGCGGTCGTGGTCGACAAGGCGACCGGCAAGATCACCACGTACCCGGCCGTCTACATCTGGAACCAGAACCGGACGCCGGGAGCGATGGGCAACGGCGTTGGTATCCAGTTCAGCAACCTGACGCCGGCGTGGGATCCCTTCAAGCTGCCGCCGCTGATCATCGACATGGTGCCCACCGACGTGCCCAAGTGATCGTCGGAGCCGCCTGACCCGCCTGACCCGCCTGACCCGGACCTGGCACGAGGCTCGATGAACGAGCCTCGTCCCGACCGGACGAGAGCGCCTGATCCTCAGTAAAGACCGATATCATCGATCCAGAAGTCCTCGGCGCCGATCCCGGCCTGGAACTGGATGGAGAGCACCGTCGTCGGATCCCAGGCCGCGGGGGTGCCCCAGTTCTGCTGCTTCAGGCTCGCGAAGGGGATGATGTACGGCTTCCACGCGCCGGTGAGGGCGAGTATCGCGCCGTGGCTGTCGCCGCAGCTGGTCGCGCAGGTGCCGCCCTCGGCGACGGCGACGGTGGCCAGGATCAGCACCTTCAAGCGAATCGAGGCGGGAGAGCCCTTGGCCCAGAAGGCGACTCCGGTGAAGGCCGCGACGCTATAGGCCTGCTTCGTCGTGCCGTCGTTGTGGAGATCGAAGCCCATTCCGCTGCCCCAGAGCGTGAATCCCGCCCCTGCGGTGTGCGCCGCCTCGGTGCTTGCGCCGTGGCCGTCGGCGATCATCTCGGGCAGGAAGGGGCCGCCGGCCACCGGGGCCTGCGTCGCGCCGACCGAGCCATCGTTGTACGTGTACCAGCTCCCGATGCGGCCGCCTTGCTGGAGGATATTGCCGCTCCCGGCCTCCATGTCGTCAATCATGTCGCCCGCGCCGATGGTGACGCCGCCGGTGCCCGAGCTCGACGCGCTGCTCGACGCGCTCGCCGAGGCCGAGGCCGAGGTCGACGACGCGTCGCCGACACTGCCGCTCGTGGCGGTGCTGGTCGACGACGCGCCGCCCGCGCCCGCGCTCGACGTGCTCGACGTGCCGCCGGCCGCGGTGGTCGTCGCGCCGCCTCCGCCGCTCGGCTCGGGCTCGTTGAAGGTGTAATCGGGGTAGAAACACCCCGCCTGAGAGCCGTGGACGACGACCGCCGCGACCGCGGCGACCGTCGCTCCCGCGAGACGAGCCCAAGCGCTTCTGACCATGGGTCAGCCCTCCCCTGGTGCGCGGTGGCAGGTGGTAGTGCCACGAACTCGACCAGACCTCGACGCTATCTCCATCGCAGGCGGTTCGACAGGACGAAACACGTTCGAAACACGTTATTCGAACGGCGCGTCGCGTCGTGTTTCGAAGGTCCGTCAGCGCCGGGATCCATGGATGCATCCTCGACGCGACGCGGAGAGATCGAGAGCGTGGAGATCGTTTCGCGTCATTCCGTACGGCGCGATTGCGCGCGGCGCGTCGCTGCTGGGATCAGGCGCTCGGGCGGCGCGGGCGCGGGTGATCGCGGGGATCACCGGCGCGATCGGCGCGATCGCACCCGCGGGGGTGGTCGCGCCGCGGCGGCCGCGAAATTGCCTGAGGGATCGCGACCTCGACGGCTGGCAAGGATCCTGCTCTTTCTCCTCGGCGTCGCGGCCCATCGCTTCTTGGCCGCCACGTACCCAGGGAGCACTTCCATGTCACGAGCAAACCCGAACGCGTCGTTGCCTCTCGATGGTCTCCTCCGCAGCGGGCGCCCTGCCGCGCTCGCCGCGCTGATCCTGGGCGCCTCGGCGGGCTGCGCCGGCGTGAGCGCGGATCTCTCGGAGGACGTGGATGGAGAAGTGGAGTCGATCACGGCGACGCAGCTCACGGTCACGCTGAAGACGTGGGGTGGCAGTTACCTCGTGGCCGACAAGGGCGGCGGCGCCGATCTGATGGCCTACAGCACCCAGGCGAAGGAGTGGGAGACGTTCACGCTCACCGATCTCAACGGTGGATCGCTGGTGAGCGGTGATGTCGTCACGCTCCGGGGCAACAACGGACAGTGGGTGTCGGCCTCGCAGGGCGGGGGCGGCAAGCTCACGGTGACGGCCCCGTGGCAGAAGGCCTGGGAGCAGTTTCACATCGTGAAGATCGGGGGCAGCGGCGCCATCGCGAGCGGCGACAAGATCGCCCTGCAAACCACCCTCGGCGGAGAGTACCTGTCGGCGGCCAACGCCGGTGGCAGCACGATCTCGGCGACGGCGCCCTGGACCAGGGAGTGGGAGACGCTGACGATGACCGTCGGCACCCCGGGCGGCGGCGGCGGTGGTGGTAACGGCGGTGGAAACGGCGTGACGGAGTACGCACCGTATTTCCCCACCTGGACCTGGGACAACGGCTCGACGTACCCCTACTCGAACCTGGTCGATCTGCGGAACAAGACGGGCATCACCGGGGTGACCCTGGCGTTCGTGCTCGCGGGGAACGGCTGCAAGACGGACGGCGACGTGATCTCCCACGTGGCCGATATCAAGGCGTTCGTCGCCATGGGCGGGCACGTCAAGGCCTCGTTCGGCGGGGCGGCCGGCACGTACCTCGAGTACAACTGCGGTGATCCCGACTCGCTCGCCGCCGCGATGACGGCGTTCGTCGACACCACGGGGATCAAGGATCTCGACTTCGACATCGAGCAGGACGGGGCCTATGGCCTGAGCAGCCTCCGCGGCAAGGCGCTCAAGAAAGTCCAGGATTCGCGCGGGATCAAGGTCTCGTTCACGCTGCCGGCCGAGCCGGGCGGCCTCGCCGACGGGGGCAAGCAGGTGGTGCAAGGCGCGCTCGGCGCGGGCGTCCAGATCTCGCACGTGAACCTGATGACGATGGATTACGGCCAGTTCCAGGGGCAGCCCCTCGGGCCGGTGGCGATCCAGTCCGTCAACGGCGCCAGGGGGCAGCTCAAATCGATGATCGGCGGCCTGTCCGACGCGCAGGCGTATGCCATGCTCGGGGCCACGGCGATGATTGGCACCAACGACACCGGCGAGGTGTTCTCGCTCGCGGACGCCGCGCAGCTCGCGACGTTCGCCCGCGACAATAAGCTCGGTCTGGTCTCGTTCTGGTCCATCGATCGCGACCGCAAATGCAGCTCGGGCTTCAACGACTGCTCGACGAAGAACAGCGGCTCGTTCGACTACCACAACATCCTCAAGACTTCGCAGCAGTGATGCCGCCCCGCCGGTGAGCGCCGGAGGCGCCTTTGCATCTTCGCGACGATCCTCGGTGCTCTCAGGTGAGGGGCGGCTCGCGGCCATAGCGCCGGTCGAGGAGCCGCCCGAGCCCGAGCACGGAAGCGCTCGAGACGACCGTCAGCGCGATGGCGGGAAGGCTCGCGCCGCCGCCGAGGCCCCGGATTGTCGCGACGATCACCACGAGCGGACGGAGCAGCGTGAACGGTCCGAGGATCGAGACGGTCGCGAGGATCCGCAGCTCGCGTCGCGCCGTCGCGTAGAGCACGAGCGCCGCGACGACGAGCAGCGCGTAGGCGAGGAACACGTGGAGCATCCTCGCGCCGATCGCGAGGAGCTCGGCGTAGAGCGCGGAGGGCGACCGCGCGAGCACGAGGGCGGCCAGGGTGAGGGCCGCGAGCGCGAGCACGAGGGCGACGCCGGCGCCCACGCCGACCAGCACCGCGCGCTGGTAATAGGCGCGCTTGAAGATGCGCGCGTCGCGCCCCGCCGCGGCGCGGAAGCCGGCGAACGCGGCGTCGATGATCGCCAGGACGGCGAGGAGCGCGGGGATCACGCGAGCTCGCCCAGGCGCCCGGCGAGCGGCCCGAGTCGCTCGAGATACGCGCCGCGCAGCTCGCGGCGAACGCCGACGAGCGCGAGCATCACCTTGAGCACGGGGACGAGCTCGCGCGCGCCGTCGTGCACGCCGACCGCGAATTCCGGGCAGGTGCGGCGCGCCGCCGCGGCGAGCGTATCCGGCGAATGGGCGCGCACCGCCGAGAGGACGCCGTCGTGGAGCGCGAGCGGCTCGCGCATGCGCGCCCGATGAAAGATCCAGCTCCCGATCGGCGCGAGGTAGGTGGGCTTGGTGTCGAAGTGGAGGAACGCCGACGCGCCGCTCGCGCCTTGCTCGCCGAGGAAACGATCGAGAGACTCTCGGCGAAAGTGATGAATCACGCCCGTCGACGTGAAGATCGTCGCCGGCTCGCTCAGCTGGAAGGCGTTGGCCACCGCGAACTCGCAGCGCAGACCTTCCTCGGCGGCGAGGCGGGTCGCGAAGGAGATGAACGGGGCGTTGTAGTCGCAGCCGATCAGCCGCGTGTCATCGCCGAGCCCGCCGTGCGCCGCGAGCCAGCGGATCACGTAGCCGAGGCCGCACCCGACATCGACGACGCGGTAGGGCCCGGGGACGCGCTCGCGGCGGAGCGTGTCGAGCAGCGGGACGAGCAGCGAACGCATGCGCTCGCCCTGACGAAACTCCTCGGAGAGGCGCTGGAGCTCGAGGTGCGCGCGGAGCAGCACCGCGTCGACGAACCGCGCGTCGAGCACGCCCTCGGGGTGCGGCCAGCGCGCGACGAGGCGCGCCGCGGCGGACATGCCGTGTCGTTCGAGCGTGGCGAGGACCTCGTCGCGCGGGACGGGGAGGCGCTCCAGCGTCGCGGGCTCGAAGGCGATGACGAGGTCGGAGATCTCCGGACGATCCAGGGTCATGCGGGGCAACGTGCTCGCACGGTAGCAGGGACGCTCTCGCTCGCGTCAATCACCCGGGCGCGTCGGTGGCTCGAGGCGGGGCGGGGGCGATGGCGTCGAGCGGCGCGCCCTCGATGCGGCGAGTCTTCAGGTAGAGCAGCGAGAGGGCCACCATCCCGAACGGGGCGATCACCAGGTTGAACAGGTAGAGCCCCGTGAGCGCGACGGCGCCGGTCAGCGTGTCGGACGAGGTGCTGGCGACGGCGCGGTACGGGTGGCGCGAGAGCTGCGCGAACGCGAGGAGGAACCACGGAACGACGAGCGCGTGCGGCAGGAAGTTGAAGACCATCATGTCGGTCGACGTCGAGCGGCACGGGCGCGTGAGCGCGATCGAGCGGCGGAGCGCGGCGAGCCCCCCGCAGCGCTCCGTCGCCACCACCGAGGGGTACACGGCGAGGGCACGCGCGACGCGCGAGAACGCGGCGAGCGTCATCATCTCGAGCACGAGCGTGATCACGACCTCTCCGCTCGCGGGATCGGCCACGCCTTCGATCACGAGGCCGGCGCGCCGGGTGATCCAGTCGAACGGGACGCGGATCGCGATGATGATCACCAGCGCGAGCGCCGTGGTCAGCAGCGTGGGCACGAGCGAGCTCCGCAGGCAGCGCAGCACCTCGGACACCGACAGCGCGACGCGGGGTGGGCCGAGCGGCTCCTGCTCGATCGCGAGCACGAGCCGCGTGGCGAGGCCCATGCTCACCGGGACGAGGAAGATCACGCAGAGCGCGTGGGCGAAGATCGCGGAGGCGCCGAGCGCGCGGCCGACGCCGACCGACAGCGCGCCCGCGGTGACGAGGCGCCGGTTGAGAATGCGCAGCGACGCGAGCGCGAGGATCGGCCCGTACGCGATGAGCGAGACGCGGAGCAGGGCCGGGAAGTTGTCGACGGTGAACGTGACCGCGCGCCGGACGAGCTCGCCGCTCGGCTCGGCCGCCGCGGCGAGCGCCGTGGCGAACGATCGCGCCGACGAGGGCCTCTTCGCGGCGTCTTTCTCGAGGGCCGACATCACCACGCTCGCCACGGCCGCGGGCAGCTCCGGGGCGCGCTCCGTGAGGGGCGGCGGCGGCGCGCGGATGTGCTCCATGTAGAGCGACGCGTGCTGGCCGGTGAACGGCGCCACGCCCGCGAGCAGGCGGTAGGCGATGATCCCCAGGCTGTACACGTCGGAGCGCGCGTCCACCGCGCGGTTGAGCCACTGCTCGGGGGACATGTAGAGCGGCGTCCCGAGCAGCACGTCCATCGTCAGGCTCGCGCCTTGCGGCGCGGGGCCCCTGGATTTCCCGTGCGTGGCCACGACGAGCGTCGAGCCGTCGGGATCGACGCGCCGATCGTGGAGCACGACGTCGCACAGCGCCGGCGCCTCGATCGGCGCCGCGGCGCGCTCGGGCTGCACGCCGGCGCGGAGCTTGGCCACGCCGAAGTCGAGGACCTTGACGTGGTAGCCGCTCGGCGCGCGGTGCTCGAGCCAGATGTTCTCGGGCTTGAGATCGCGGTGAATGATGCCGAGCCGGTGCGCCTCCTCGACGGCGGCGCACGTCTGCTCGAGGATGTCCACCGCGAGCGGGAGCGGCAGGCGGCAGGTGTGCTCGAGCAGCTCGGCCAGGGTCTGCCCGACGAGGTGCTCCATCACCAGATAGGCGAGACGATCGTCACCCGACGTCGCGAAGCCGAAGTCGGTGACGTTGACGATGTGCGGGTGGCGGAGCTGCCCCGTGGCGCGGGCCTCGCGCTTGAAGCGCTCGACCACCAGCTCGTCGGTCATCAGCTCGGGGGTGATCACCTTCAGCGCGACGAGGCGGCCCGTGCCCTCGTGGACCGCGAGGTACACCGCGCCCATACCACCCAGCCCGATGAGCTTGATAATGCGGTACTTCTCATCGATGACGTCACCGATGATGCGCTCGTGATCCCCCGTGGCCATTCCCGGCGAGACTATCCGGGTTGGGGCGGACAACCAAAGAGTGAGAAGGTAATCGCCCCCGGGCTCGTGGCGGCCGTCAGAACACCATGTAGGCGCACGTGTACCAGGGAAGGGCCTCCCGTCCCGGCGGTTTCCCGCTGGTCTTGATGCGGGGCTTGTCGGTGTTCGCGGCGCGGGGCGTGTCGTTCGTCTCGGGGGTCGTGAGCATGGGAGCCTCCTCGGGAGTCTTGAATTGAGAGAGCCTGTGGTGACGAGCGGGCCGAGCCCGCGGGGAGAAGAAGAGAGAAGAATTTCAACGCAGAGGCGCGGAGGCGCAGAGACGCGGTCGGAAGGGAGGATTTCAGAGCGGTTCACGAGCGGATCTGGTGCACCTTCCGATGTGGGGCGGGCCTCCGTGCCCGCCGCATGGTGTGTGAACAGCGTCCCGAAGGTGAAGTCGGCTCCGAGCGCGAGCACCCCGCAACGAAGCCTGGAAATGCGGCGCCACAGCAGATCCCATCCGGCTCTGGTGGCTCGAGCTGGTCCATGTGGCGGGCACGGAGGCCCGCCCCACATCCGAGGAAGATCTCTATCCGGGCGCAAAACGCTCCAGTAAATTCTCACTCTCGTATTTTTGCGTCTCTGCGCCTCTGCGTTCAGATCTGGATTCCGGCGCTGGCGTTGCGCTACGCCTCGCCGTCCCAGGGGGCTCCGGCGAGCTCGGCCAGGTAGCGGCGCGGGACGGCCTCCTTGAAGCTCGCCTCGAACCACTCTTTCTTGCAGTTGACCTGATCGCGGCGGCCGGTCTTGAGGTACTGGCCGCCCAGGCAGCCTCCGACGCAGACGGGGAGATAGGGGCAGTCGCCGCACTGCTCCCACGGGCGGAGCGCGAGGAGGGGGGCGCCCCGGAGGGCCAGATCGCGGACAGAGCCTATCGCGACCTCGGGGCGGCCGGCGACGGCGGGGCATTTGTAGACGAGGCCGTCGGGATCGATGATGTAGCTCGGGTCCCAGTGCAGCTCGCAGGGGCCGCTCCCGAGGGCGTCGAGCGTCTCGCTCGTGGCGCGCTCGGGGCGCTTCTTGCGGACGAGGCGATCGAGCATGATCAGCGTCTCGCCCTCTTCTTTCGGGCTGCCGCAGCCGCCGGCGCAGGTGCCGAGATCGTTGGCCGCCGTGGCCTGGGCCGGCTTGAACTTGATGGCGTGGAGCTTCGCCAGGATCCCGGCGTCGTCGAGGCGCTGGATCAGCCGCGCGTAGCTCTCCTGTTGACCGGGGAGGAAGTTGCCGCCGACGTCGAGCCGGACGTGGCCGGCGACGGCGCAGAGGTTCTCGAAGATCACGTCGAAGCTGCCCTTGCCGCTCCGGTAGACGCGGGACTCGTCGTGGGTCTCCTTGTCGCCGTCGAGCGTGACCTTGACTCCGCCCTCGCCGAACCGGCGCATGGCGTCGACGAAGGGGCGATCGAGGTTGATGCCGTTGGTGATGATGTGCCACGAGAAGCGGCCGCCGCGCGCGGCCATCGAGCGACTCAGCACCTCGGCCGTGCGCAGCACGACGTCCTTGCGGGCCAGGGGCTCGCCGCCGAAATACTCCAGGCGCAGCTCGCGACTCCCGGCCTCGTCGACCTTGCGAAGGATGAACTCGAGGGTCTGCGCCTCGGTCTCGGGCGACATGGTGTTGTAGGCCGGAGAGCCCTTCTGGAAGCAATAGGTGCAGGCCAGGTTGCAGGCCAGCGTCGGCATCAGGGTGATCGACATGATCCCTGGCTCGCCGCGCGCCACGCGATCGAGGTGGGCGCGCAGCCGCCGATCGTCGTGCTCCCTGTCCGCGACGAGGAAGCCTTGCGAGGCGAGCTCGCCGGCGATTTCCCGGTCATCGTCGTCCGCGGAGCCGGCCATCGCCCGCGTGACGGCGCCGAGAGCCGCGCTGTTCAACCCCACATACCGGTCATCGAGGACGTCATAAAGCACGTGCTCGTCGGCGCGCACGGACTCGTACGTCACCAGGAATCGAGAGAGTTGCATTGTGGCCCCCGCCGGGTCGGCTGCGACGATTCGTATCCTGCGGATCGGGGAGGGGGCTCGTCAAGGCAAAACAACATGGCACGATTCACCCGTGCTCCGGTGTCCGCGGGGCTGAAAAATGGGCAAATCGACACGGCAATATCCGGTCATGGCGGTAAGTCCAACGCACGTGAGGAGAGGTTCAGTAGCATGCGCGCCCTTCGTCGAGCCGCGGAGTCGAGGGCTGCTTCAGGGGGCGTCGGCGCGGGCCCGGGTGGGCGGCGTCGCGATCAGCCCAGAGGTGGCGCCGCGCCCCGCCGCCAGGAGCGATGAGGCGTCGGGGCGGCGGCCCGGGTGCGAGCGATCCTCACCTGCGCCGCGCGACCGAACCAATCACCGACGCGCGTCGACCGACCATTGCTTCTTGCAAGGCGCCCGGGCAGTCTGCGGATCATGCGGCGGAACATTGCTTGGGTCTCGGCGGCGTTGCTCTTTGCGTTCGGGTGCGGCGCCGATCCGGCGACCAGCACCACCTCCACCAGCAGCTCGGGGAGCGGCGGCGGTACTGGAGGAGGAGGAGGAGGCGGCGGCGAGTCGGGCCCGTTCCAGGTGCGCGGCAGCGTCGAGCAGATCGCGGTGTGGAAGGCTCCGCCGGGCGCCAAGCTCGAGGTCCGCGACGCGGCCGACAAGGTCGTCGCCATGGGCGTCGCCGACACCCAGGGCAGCTACGTCTTCCGTCACGTGCCGGCCGGCGACGGCTACGCGGTGAGCGCGCCCGACGCCATGCCGGCTGCGGTGGTGAAGCCGGTGCACGTCAGCACCATCCCGGGCAGCCTCCCCAAGCCCGGGTTCTACTCCGGCCAGAAGCTCGTCAAGGGATACCAGTACATCACCACGCGCGACGGGACGAAGCTCGCGGCGTTCATCACGCTGCCCGGGCCGCCGGACAAGGGCCCGTATCCCACCATCGTCAACTACTCCGGCTACTCGCCCGGCAAGCCCGGGGAGCCCCTCGGCGACTACAAGTTCCTCTGCGGCCAGTTCCCGGTGCTCTGCGATGCGCCGAGCGACGAGAGCTCGCTCATCGCGGCGATGATGGGCTACGCGACGGTGAGCGTGAACATGCGCGGCACCGGCTGCTCGGGCGGCGCCTACGACTTCTTCGAGGAGCTGCAGCTCCTCGACGGCTACGACATCATCGAGACGGTCGCGGCGCAGCCGTGGACGCTCGGCCACCGCGTCGGGATGACGGGCATCTCGTACCCCGGCATTTCGCAGCTCTTCGTCGCGCGGACGCACCCGCCGAGCCTCGCGGCGATAACGCCTCTCTCCGTCATCGGGAGCGCGAGCACCACGATGCGGCCCGGCGGCATCTTCAACGATGGCTTCGCCCTCACCTGGATCACCGAGGTCCTCAGCAAGGCCGCGCCGTACGGCCAGGGCTGGGAGCAGAAGCGCGTCGACGGCGGCGACACCGTCTGCGCCGAGAACCAGCTCCTCCACAGCCAGCGCGTCGACGTGATCGAGGAGGCGAAGAACAACGCGTATTACACCGACGAGATCGCGGGGCCGCTCGATCCCAGCTCGTTCGTGCACGAGATCGACGTGCCGGTCTTCCTCGCCGGCGCCTGGGAGGACGAGCAGACGGGGCCCTTCTTCTTCCAGCTGCTCGATCAGTTCAAGTCGTCGCCGCTGACGCGCTTCACGGTCTACAACGGCGTTCACCCCGACAGCTTTGCTCCGCAGGTGCTGGTGGAGTGGAAGGCCTTCCTCGACATCTACGTCGCGCACGCGGTCCCGATGATCAGCGAGGATCTCCGCACCCTCGCGCCGCCGCTCTTCCAGAGCGCCTTCAAGGTCTCGCTCAAATTTCCGCCGGATCGCTTCGCCAAGTACAAGACGTGGGAAGAGGCCAAGGTCGCCTACGAGGCCGAGCAGCCGCTCCGCGCCATCTTCGAGGACGGCGGTACGAGCGACGTCGGCGCGCCCGAAGGCACGTTCGACATGCACTTCGACGCGTGGCCGCCCCCCGCGGCGAAGGCCCAGCGCTACTACTTCCACGCCGATGGGACGATGGATGGAAAGATGCCGGTCGAGGCCGCCGCCGCGTCGAGCTTCCAGCTCGATCCCGGGGCCGGCCACCGCGGGATCATGGCTCCCGGCGCCAACGTGTGGGACCCGCTCCCGGCGTACGACTGGAAGCCGCCGGCGCCCGGAGCCGCCGTGGTGCTCGAGACGGCGCCGCTCGCGGCCGATCAGGTGATGATCGGGACTGGCAGCGTCGATCTGTGGCTGCGATCGCCGGTCGACGACGCCGATCTCGAGGTCAACCTGATGGAGGTGCGGCCCGACGGGCAAGAGCGCTACATCCAGAGCGGGTGGCTGCGCGCGAGCCTTCGCAAGACGGCGGCCTCGGCCACCGAGCTCTGGCCGGAGCACACCTATCGTCAGCCCGACGAGGCGATGCTCGTCCCCGGCCAGTGGACCCAGGCGCGCGTGGGCATCGCCGGCTTCAGCCATGTTTTCCGCGCTGGATCGAAGATCCGCGTCACGGTCGACACCCCCGGTGACAGCCGCGCCGCGTGGCTGTTCGCGCTCAAGCCCTATCCCGGCAAGGTGCTCTACGACATCGGCGAGTCCGCGGCTCACCCGTCGAGCGTCGCGTTGCCGGTGCTCCCCGGCGTCGCCGCGACGACCCCGCTGCCCGCGTGCCCGTCGCTGCGCGCCGAGCAGTGCCGTCCCTATGCCGCGTACGTGAACACGCCGTCGCTGCCCTGATCGAGGCGCCCCCCGCGTCGGTGGCCATCGACCCGCCCCAGCGCTCGCTGCCGGCGGGTCGAGCCGCGTCCGGGGCTCACGTGGGCTTCTTTTCTTCCTCGGCGAAGCCCACGATCTGACCGCTGGGCTCGCGCACGAAGGCCTCGCGCGCGCCGTAGAACGTGGTCCGCATCGGGACGAGGACCTCGCTCTTGCCGGCGACCGAGGCGAGCGCCTCCTCCAGCGACTCGACGTCGATGTAGAGCAGGCTCGACACGCCCGTCCGCGAGACGGCGGGCAGATCCGCGGCGACGCTCGAGCGCGTCTGGAGCATGATTTGCCCGATGTCCTGCGCCAGGAGCACGAAGCCGAGGTGGTCCTCGTGCGGGATCGAGATCACGGCCGTGTAGCCGAGCTTCTCGTAAAATCCCAGGCTCGGCTCGATCCGATCGACGACGAGCAGCGGTGTGACCTTCTTGATGTTCACGCGACTCCCTTTCTGTCCTCGTAACGAGGCGCAAGCTTAGCCCGCTCGCCCCGGTCGGGACGGCACGAATTTCGAGCGCGCGAGCCTGGCCGCCCCGGCCCACGCGGCCCCGCCGGCGCGCCTGCTCGGCGCGCTCGTCAGCAAGATCTGCTCAAGCCCCCGCGGATTCCTCCGTATGTGCGACGGGAGCCGAAGAGCGATGGCCGAAGATGAATCCACTTTCGATGCCCTGCTGAGCGACATCGCGCTCGCGGTCTTTCTCGCGAGGGCGACCGACGAGTCGATCCTCGCGGAGATCGCGGCGCAGGTGCGCGAGCTCGAGCAGCGGCTCGACGCCTCGCACGATGGAGCGACGCGCGGGCTGGTGACGGAGTGCTGCGCGCTCGTCGCCGACATCACCCAGGCGCCGGCGGCGGCGCGGCCGGCGAAGCTGAACGCGCTCGGCGTCACCGTCAAGAAGCTCCAGGCGGCGCGGCAAGCACCGCCTGAGCCCGTGGCCTCGGCGGTCGTCGTGCGCGACGCGGAGACGATCGAGCTCATCAACGATTTCCTGACCGAGTCGACCGAGGCGATCGCCAAGGCCGACGAGATCTTGATGTCGATCGAGCAAGACGGCCTCAACGCCGAGGACGTCAACGCGCTCTTCCGCGTGTTCCACACCATCAAGGGCGTGGCGGGCTTCCTCGACTTTCACAACATCATCGCCCTCGCGCACACCACCGAGACGCTGCTGGATCGCGTGCGCGAAGGTCGCATCGATCTCGACGGCGCGCGGCTCGAGCGGGTGTTCGACGCCACCACGATGATGCAGCAGCTGCTCGCCCGGGTGCGGTCCGCCCTCGAGACGGGCACCGAGATCGGCAACGTCGATCTGAGCGCGCTCGTCGCGGCGATCGAGCTCGCGCTCGGCAGCGAAGGCCCGCGCCCGGCTCCGACGGCCGTCGCGGCGCCGCCCGCGCCGTCCGCGGCCCTCGGCGTGCCTTCGCCCACGCCGGCGCCTGCGCCTGTGCCGGCGCCTGCGCCCGGGGCCGCAGCTCCGCGCGCAGCCGTGGTCGCGCCGCCGACGCCGGTCGCGTCCAAGGAGGCCGAGGCCGATGACGACGAGCCCGTCCGCGCCGCGCCCCGCGACGCGGGCGACGCGCCGGCGCTGCGTCGATCGCCGGCCGACGGCGCCGGGCCCGTCGCCGTCGCGCCCAGGCTGCGCGAGACGCTCAAGGTCGACGTGGATCGCGTGGAGAAATTCGTCGAGATGGTCGGCGAGCTGATCATCGTGCAGTCGATGGTCGTCCACGCGCCGGAGATCGCCTCGCTCCAGTCGCTGCGGCTCCAGGGCAGCCTGAGCCAGCTCAGCAAGATCAGCCGCGATCTCCAGGACGTGGCGATGCGGATGCGCATGGTCCCGGTGCGCGGCCTCTTCAAGAAGCTCGCCCGCATGGTGCGCGAGCTCTCGCGCAAGGTCGGCAAGGACGTGGTGCTCCAGACCAGCGGTGAGGGCGCCGAGATGGATCGGAGCATGGTCGAGCGCCTCGAAGAGCCGCTCGTGCACATGATCAGGAACTCGATCGATCACGGGATCGAGGACGCCGAGGCCCGCGCGAAGACGACCAAGTCACCCTCGGCGACGATCCGCCTCTCGGCCTACCACGCGGGCGGCAGCGTGGTCGTCGAGATCCTCGACGACGGCAAGGGGCTCAACCGCGACGCCATCATCAAGAAGGCCAAGCAGAACGGCCTGATCCGCGACGGCGACGTGCTGCCCGACGCCGACGTCTACAACATGATCTTCGCGCCCGGCTTCTCCACCGCGGCCAAGATCACCGAGATCTCCGGCCGCGGCGTCGGGATGGACGTCGTCAAGCGCAACATCGAGGCGATGCGCGGGCGCGTGCAGATCGCCTCCACGTCGAGCCAGGGGACGCTCTTCAAGATCGTCTTGCCGCTCACGATGGCGATCATCGACGGCATGCTCGTCGCGTGCGGGTCGGAGGTCTACATCCTGCCGAGCCTGCTCATCGTCGAGTCGTTCCAGCCTACCCAGGCCATGCTCTTCACGATGAGCGAGCGCGACGAGCTCGTGAACGTGCGCGGGGAGCTGCTCCCGCTCGTCCGTCTCAGCCGCGTCTTCGCCATCGAGGGCGCGCAGGAGGATCCGACGCAGGCGCTGGTCGTCGTCGTCGAGAGCCTCGGGCGCAAGGTCGCGCTCGTCGTCGACGACGTCATCGACGAGCAGCAGGTGGTGATCAAATCGCTCGACGCCGGCATCTCCGGCGCTGACTACTTCACCGGCGCCGCGATCCTCTCGGACGGCCGCGTCGGCTTGATCCTCAACGTGGACAGGATCGGCTCGATGGCCGGCCCAGACACCCAGGCACCGGCGCGGATTCGCCCGATTTTGGAGGCCGCCTCGTGAACGAACGAACCGATTCCGTGAGCAACCCGCAGACCGCCGACTCGCAGACGTACGCCGGTAAATACATGGCGTTCAAGCTCGGGAACGAGGAGTACGGCCTCGGGATCCTCAAGGTGCGCGAGCTGATCGGGCTGATGGACATCACCCGCGTGCCCGGTACCAACGAGTTCATCCGCGGCGTGATCAACCTGCGCGGCAAGGTGATCCCCGTCGTCGATCTCCGCCTGAAGTTCGGGATGACGAAGACCGTCGACACCGATCAGACGGTGATCATCGTCGTGCAGCACAGCGTGGGGGCCGCCGATCTCGCGATGGCCATCCTCGTCGACGAGGTCCTCGAGGTGCTCGACATCAGCGGCGAGCGCATCGATCCGGCGCCGAACTTCGGCTCACAGGCGTTCTCCACGGAGTTCATCCTCGGGATTGGCAAGATCGATAAGCGGGTGATTTTCCTGCTCGACATCGACCGGATCCTCACCGCGTAGCCGCGCTCGCGCGCTGTCGTCAGTGGCCCTCCAGCGCGGGCCGTAACCGTCGTCGAGCGCAGCTCCTTGCGCGACGACCCAACACTTCTCGAGGGACGTCCCATGAGCTCATTGCACTCGATCAAGACACGACTCATCGCCACTCTCGGCTTCCTCACGCTGGCCACCGGCTTCGTCGGGTTCATCGGTTACCGGGGCTTGACCGGGGTGACCGGGAGCATGCGCGAGGTCGCCGGCACCCTGCTCCCGTCGCTCGGCGCGCTCGGCTCGATCGCCGAGGCCAGTACAAGGTTCCGGCTGGCCACGCGCGACGGCCTCATCGCCATACAGACCAAGCGGCCGGAGCTGCTCCGGACCGCGCGCGAGAGCCGCGATCGGTCGGTCCGCCGCATCGCGGCGGGTCGCGCCGTCTACGAGGCGCTGCCGATGCAACCCGACGAGGCTCGCCTCTGGAAGCCGGTCGCCCAGAACATCCAGGACTACCAGCGCCTCAACGATCAGATCTGGGTCCACCTGGACGGCGGTGAGGTGGACAAGGCGCTGCAGGCCATGAGCGATGCGGCCGACCTCGCGGGCTACGTCCAGAAGGGCCTCGACGAGGACATGGAGCTTCAGGCGAAGCTCGGGACCGAGCAACGCGCAGAGGCCGAGGAGACGGCCGCCTCCGCGAGCCGCAACTTGTTGTTGACCGTCGTCCTCGGGGGGCTCGCCTCGATCGTGCTCGGCGCGTACCTCACGCTCTCGATCACGCGGCCACTGCGCCTCGTCACCGACGCGGCCGAGCGCATCGCCGTCGGCGACGTGGACCAGACCATCACCCACGAGAGCAAGGACGAGCTCGGCCAGCTCGCCGGCGCGTTCCGCGCGCTGCTCGCGTACATTCAAGGTGTCGCAAAGGCGGCGGCCGCGGCGAGCCACGGTGACGTCTCGGTCGACCTCGTGTCGCGCGGAGAGCGAGATACGCTGTCGAGGAGCTTCGCCGGCCTGAACGAGATGCTCCGCGCCGTGGTCGGGCAGACGAAGACGCTGATCACCGCGACCCGGAACGGGGATCTCGAGGTCCGCGGGGACGAAGGCCGGTTCGCCGGGGAGTTCGCCGCGCTGGTGGGCGGGATGAACACCATGATGGACGCCGTCCGCACGCCGACGAAGGAGGCCTCCGTGGTGCTCGCCGCCATGGCCGAAGGCGACCTCACCAAGCGAATGACCGGCGAGTACCGGGGCGAGTTCGCGGCGATGAAGGCCGCGCTCAACACCGCCGCTGACAACCTTCATGATGGCCTGTCGCAGGTCGCCACGGCGGCCGACCAGCTCAACGGCGCGGCGGGGCAGATCTCGTCGAGCAGCCAGGCGGTGGCGCAGGGCGCCTCCGAACAGGCCAGCTCGCTCGAGGAGACGTCGGCGAGCCTGGAAGAGATGTCGGCGATGACCCGCAGGAACGCCGAGAACGCCGGCCAGGCCAGCACCCTCGCCCAGTCGACGAAGCACGCCTCGGAGAGCGGCACTCAGGCCATGGTGCAGATGACGGACGCGATGGGGAAGATCCGGGCGGCGGCCGAGGGGACGGCGACGATCATCCGCGACATCAACGACATCGCGTTCCAGACCAACCTGCTGGCGCTGAACGCCGCGGTCGAGGCGGCGCGGGCCGGCGAAGCGGGACGAGGCTTTGCCGTGGTGGCCGAGGAGGTGCGCAACCTGGCGCTGCGCTCCAAGGAAGCGGCGAAGAAGACCGAGGTGTTG